>NZ_JBVIYK010000004.1:0-342611 GCF_055592645.1 Streptomyces sp. NPDC041108
ACAATGTCCGGCAGACGGGGTATCAACATATCTGGCGTTGATTTTTGGCACGCTGTTGAGTTCTCAAGGAACGGACGCTTCCTTTGTACTCACCCGAGAACTTCTTCTCGAGCTTTCCTCCGGGCGCTTCCCTTCGGTGTTCCAAACTCTATCAGCGTTTTTCCGGCCTCTTGACCACCGTCCTGCGGACATGCAGAAGGTGACCCCGAGAAGGATCTGACCGAGTTTGGTTCTGCCGGGCCCGGACACAATGTGTCGCTCACCCCCAGGCAGGAGTACGACTGTACATGGGGCGCCGGAGCAGGGGCAAATCACGTGCAGGGGTGGTCTAGACCTCTCGTGCGGAGCTATCGTGCGGAACGGGTCCTTCATCGACCTGCGCTGCCGATCACTCCACCCTGGAGGCTTCCCATGACCACCGTGACGTCCCCTCTTGTAGGACGCGCCATCGGCCTGGCCGCCGTACCGGACCCCGTGTTCTCGGGAGCGATGGTCGGTCCCGGCACGGCGATCGACCCCGTGCGTGAGGCAGGGGAGGCCCTCGCCCCCGTGGACGGGGTCATCGTCTCGCTGCACCCGCACGCGTTCGTCGTGGTCGACGGTGAAGGCCATGGAGTGTTGATCCATCTCGGCATCGACACCGTTCAGCTCAACGGTGAGGGCTTCGAGCTGCTCGTCAACAAGGGCGACACCGTACGGCGAGGCCAGGCCGTGGTGCGCTGGGACCCCGCCGCGGTCGAGGCTGCGGGCAAGTCCCCGATCTGTCCCGTCGTGGCACTGGAGGCCACGGCCGACTCCCTCTCCGACCTCCGCGAGGACGGAGAGGTCACGTCCGGCGACCCGCTGTTCGGCTGGCGGTGACATCGGGGCCGTACCGGGCCGCAAGTTCCACAACCACCGCGGTGGCGGGGCCCGCCGCACTATCGGAGACAGGTGAGATGGAGACAACACTGCGAGGCGTCGGTGTGAGTCACGGTGTGGCCATCGGCGAGGTTCGGCACATGGGAACGGCGGTGCTGGAGCCGCCCGCCAAGCAGATCCGACCGGAGGACGCGGAGCGCGAACAAGGGCGTGCCCGGAAGGCCGTGGACGCGGTGGCCGCCGATCTGACGGCGCGCGGCAACCTCGCCGGGGGCGAGGCACAGGCCGTGCTGGAGGCCCAGGCCCTGATGGCCCAGGACCCCGAGCTGATGGCGGACGTGGAACGCCGTGTCGCCGTGGGGAGCACGGCGGAGCGTGCTGTCTACGACGCCTTCGCCGCGTACCGCGCGCTGCTGGCGGGGGCCGGTGAGTACCTCGCGGGCCGTGTGGCCGACCTCGACGACGTGCGGAATCGTATCGTCGCCAGGCTGCTCGGGGTGCCCATGCCGGGTGTGCCGGACAGCGACGAGCCGTACGTCCTCATCGCCCGTGACCTGGCGCCCGCGGACACCGCGCTGCTCGACCCGACGCTCGTGCTCGGGTTCGTCACCGAGGAGGGCGGGCCCACCAGTCACAGCGCCATCCTGGCGCGGGCGCTCGGGGTGCCGGCCGTGGTCGCGCTGCCGGGAGCCGGGGAGCTTGCCGAGGGCACGGTGATCGCCGTGGACGGCAGCACCGGTGAGATCTTCGTGAACCCCGGCGCGGAGAAGAAGGCCGAACTGGAAGCCGCCGCGGCGGCTCGGAAGGCGGCCCTGGCTGCATCGAGCGGGCCGGGGACGACGTCCGACGGACACAGGGTGCCGTTGCTGGCCAACGTGGGCGGCCCGGCCGACGTGCCGGCGGCCGTGGAGGCCGGGGCCGAGGGCGTCGGGCTGTTCCGTACCGAGTTCCTCTTCCTGGACGACAGCAGGACGGCGCCGTCGGAGGAGAAGCAGGTCTTGGCGTACCGGCAGGTGCTGGAGGCCTTTCCCGAGGGGCGCGTGGTCGTGCGGGTGCTCGACGCCGGTGCCGACAAGCCGCTGGAGTTCCTGACCCCGGCCGATGAGCCGAACCCGGCGCTCGGTGTGCGCGGGCTGCGGACGCTGCTCGACCACCCCGAGGTGCTGGGGACGCAGCTGAGGGCGCTCGCCAGGGCCGCCGAGGGCCTGCCGGTCCATCTCGAGGTCATGGCGCCGATGGTCGCGGACCGCACGGACGCCAGGGCGTTCGCCGACGCGTGTCGTGAGGCGGGGCTGCACGCCAAGTTCGGCGCCATGGTGGAGATTCCGTCCGCGGCGCTGCGGGCGCGGTCGATCCTGCAGGAGGTCGAGTTCCTCTCCCTGGGGACGAACGACCTCGCGCAGTACACGTTCGCGGCGGACCGGCAGGTCGGCGCGGTGTCACGGCTGCAGGACCCGTGGCAGCCCGCGCTGCTCGACCTGGTCGCGCTGTCCGCGGAGGCGGCGCGGGCCGAGGGCAAGAGCTGCGGGGTCTGCGGTGAGGCGGCTTCGGATCCGCTGCTCGCGTGTGTACTGACCGGCCTGGGGGTCACCTCCCTGTCCATGGGGGCGGCGTCGATTCCGTACGTGCGGGGGACGCTGGCGAAGTACACGCTGGCGCAGTGCGAGCGCGCGGCGGCCGCGGCGCGTGCGGCGGACACGGCCGAGGAGGCGCGCGGCGCGGCGCAGGCGGTGCTGTCCGGCGAGTAGCCCGTGACGAGCTGTCGGTGCCGAGGGGCGCTCCACCTGTGGGTGGGGCGCCCCTCGCCCGTTCAGTGGGTGTGTCCGTCCCCGGCCGGGCCCCCTCCGGCGGTGTCGTCCCCGAGGTCGGGTGGGGTGCAGTAGTCGACCCCGGACTCCGGGGAGACCAGGTCCCCGGACTCCACGTCGGTGCAGTAGGCGTCGAAGACCTCTCCCGCGGTGAGGGGTTCGAGGCGCTCACCGCGTAGACGCCAGCCGTAGACACGGTCGGTCGTGTCCGGGGCGGTGGTGCGCATCACGAGGCCGCCGGGACTTCGGGTGGCGATGCCGAGGGCCAGGACGGTGGCGAACTCCAGGGCTTCCGACTCGTCGAGCCGGGTGGGCCCCGCGTCGTCGCGGTCGGACCGGAGGACCGCGGCCAGCGCCTGGGGCTTGGCCGAGACGCTGCACACGAGGTGGCGTTCGCCGGGGCCGGCGGTGTCGAGGACGCGCCGGAGCAGGTGCATGGCGCGGGTGAAGGCGGCGCGGCCGATGTCCTCGCCGCAGGAGGCGCAGTCGCCGATCTGGGCGAGGAGTGTGGTGGCGTACTCCCAGGTGGCGAGGCGGACGGCTTCGTCGATCAGGTCGGGGACGAGTTCGGTGAGGGACTGTCCCTCGTAGGGGACGGCGGCGCCGGTGGCCGCGAGTTCGGCCGTGAAGCGGGTGCGGCTGGAGGGGGTGTCGGGTTCGAGGCCGGTGTCGGCGCAGAACGCGGCGTACTCCTCCGGGTCGAAGAGGGCGACGGTGGTGTGGTTGCCCTGCGCGGCGAGTGTCCTGAGCAGGGCTTCCACCTGGCGGAGGTAGGTCGGATGGTCGTCGAAGGCGAAGCTGCGGTAGCGCCGCATCGCGCAGAAGTCGTGCTCGTCGGTGAGCAGGCCGATGGTGCCCGCGATCTCGCGGCGCAGGGCCTGGCGCGTGCTCGGTTGGCTGGTACGTGTCATGGCTTCCCCCTGTGCGAGCCGTCGATCAATGCTCACTCACAGTAATCGGGGGTACTGACAACGAGGTGGTGCGAGGGTGGTCAGGCTCGTTCGCGGCCCAGGTTCTCGTAGAAGCGCAGGAGGTCGAGGTCGTCGACGGAGCCGGGGTTGACCGCCTTCTCCAGGGGGGTGCCCTGGAGAAGGCGTTTGACGGGTACCTCGATGCGTTTGCCGGTGAGGGTGTGCGGGACTCCCGGGACCTCGATGACCTCGTCGGGGACGTGGCGGGGTGAGAGGTGTTCCCGGATCGTCTGCTTGATACGGCCGAGGAGGGCTTCGTCAAGGGTCGCGCCCGGGTTGAGCTGGACGAAGAGGGGCATCCAGTAGCCGCCGTCGGGCTGTTCGATGCCGATGACGAGGGATTCCTTGATCTCGGGGAGACGTTCCACTGCTTCGTAGATGTCGGCCGAGCCCATGCGGACGCCCTGGCGGTTGAGGGTGGAGTCGGAGCGGCCGTGGATCACGACGGAGCCCCGTGAGGTGAGGGTGATCCAGTCGCCATGGCGCCAGACGCCGGGGTAGGTGTCGAAGTAGCTGTCGTGGTAGCGGCTGCCGTCGGGGTCGTTCCAGAAGTGGATCGGCATGGACGGCATGGGGTTGGTGACGACGAGTTCGCCGACCTCGTCGATCAGGGGTTTGCCGCTGGGGTCCCAGGACTGGAGGTCGGTGCCGAGGCCGGGGGCCTGGAGTTCGCCGATGTGGACGGGGAGGGTGGGGACGGCTCCGGCGAAGCAGGAGCACACGTCGGTGCCGCCGCTGACGGAGGCGATCCAGAGGTCCTCGCGGACCTCGTCGTGGAGCCAGCGGAAGCCGTCGGGCGGGAGCGGGGAGCCGGTGGTGCCGACGCACCGGACGCGGGAGAGGTCGTGGTCGCGGCCCGGGTGGACGCCGGCCTTGCGGCAGGCCATGACGTAGGCGGCGGAGGTGCCGAAGAGGGTGGCGCCGGTGCGTTCGGCGACGCTCCACTGGGCGCCGGTGTCCGGGTAGCCGGGGCTGCCGTCGTACAGGACGACGGTGGTGCCGGTGAGGAGGCCGGAGACGAGGAAGTTCCACATCATCCAGCCGGTGGAGGTGTACCAGAAGAAGCGGTCCTCGGGACCGAGGTCGCAGTGCAGGCCGAGCTGTTTGAGGTGTTCGACCAGGATGCCGCCCTGGGACTGGACGATGGCCTTGGGCAGGCCGGTGGTGCCGGAGGAGTAGAGCACCCACAACGGGTGGTCGAACGGGACCTGTTCGAAGACCGGCGGGACGTCCGCGGAGGTCAGGGCGGACCACTCCAGGGCGCCCTCGGGGGCCCGCGTGCCGAGGACGGGGATGTGGACGACCGCGCGCAGGGTGGGCAGTTCGCGGCGGAGTTCGGCGACGGTGTCGCGGCGGTCGTGCTCCTTGCCGCCGTAGCGGTAGCCGTCGACGGTGAACAGGACGACGGGTTCGACCTGTTGGAAGCGGTCGAGGACGCTGCGGGCGCCGAAGTCCGGGGCGCAGGAGGTCCACACGCCGCCGACGGCGGCCGTGGCGAGGAGGGCGACGACGGCCTCGGGGATGTTCGGGAGGTAGCCGCTGACGCGGTCTCCGGGGCGTACGCCGAGGGCCCGCAGTTCGGCGGCGAGGGAGCCGACCTGGCCGCGCAGCTCGGACCAGGTCACGGGGCGGGGCTCATGGGTCTCGTCGACGTGGAGCAGGGCCGGTTCGTCGGCGCGGGTGCCGGCGGCGCGCAGGGCGTGTTCGGCGTAGTTGAGGGTGGCGCCGGGGAACCACTGGGCGCCGGGCATGGCGCGGTCGCCGAGCACGCGCGCGTAGGGGGTGGAGAACCGTACGCCGAACCATTCGGTGACGGCTTTCCAGAATGTCTCGAGTTCGTCGACGGACCAGCGGTGCAGGGCCGGGTATCCGCCCTCGGCGGGGGCTCCGTGGTGTTCGGCCGCCCAGGACTGGAACGCGGTGATCTGGGCCCCGGCGACGCGGGCAGCGTCGGGCTGCCAGAGCGGCGAGGGGTTCGCTGAGGTCATGGGGCGCTCCCGGGGCTGTGCGCGTGGTGTGCGGCGGGCGCGTACGGGCAGGCAGGTGCGCCTGTACGCGGCTGACACGGACGATGCCATGTGATCGACTTCCGCACCAGGGTGGGCCGCGGATGGACGAGCGCGTGAACATGTGCAGGCACCACGGGTGAACGGTAGTTGAACGACTCACACAAATGGGCCGGGCAGTGGCAAGGTGAGCAGCATGGACGGTCGTGACCTGGTGCGTTCGGTGAAGGCGATCGGTTCGGCGGGGGTGGCTGAGGGGCTGCGGACCGTGCGGGCCGCGTGGCTCAGGAGGCGTGCCGACGCTGCCGCTCTGCCGGCGCGGGGCGCCGAGCGGGCTCGGGTGCCCGGGGCGGTGGAGGGTGCGGAGCCGGGCCCGGGCGGCGGGATCGTCCGGTTCGGCCGGTCGGCGCTGCGGGTCACCGTCGATGTGAACGGGGCGGTGTTCTGGGGCTGGGACGGGGCCGGTCCCGAGCCGTCCTACGCGCTCGCGGGCCGGTGCCCGGAGCCGGATCCGCGGGCCGTCCTGGAGCCGGACAAGGACGGTGGCTGGCGGGTCGTGGGAGAGCGGGTGACGGTCGTGGTGTCGCGGCTCGGTGCCGTCGAGGTGCTGACGCCCGGTGGAGTGACGCTGCGGCGTGATCTGCCGCCCCGGTGGTGGGAGCCGGTCGGTGGGGGCGAGGCGCGCTGGGTCCAGCGTTCCGAGGTGGGGGCGGACGCGCGGTTCTTCGGTCTGGGAGGACGGGCCGCGGGGCCGCGGCTGCGGGGCGGAACGTACCGGCTGTGGAACACCGACCCCGGCCGCCCGTTCACGCCCGGTGACGATCCGCTGCACCTGACGATGCCGGTGCAGATGGTGGTGGCCGACGCGGGCACACATCTGGCGTTCCACGACACGACGTGGGACGGGACGGTGACGCTGCGCGAGGGCGAGGAGGGGGCCGGGTCCGGGCACGACCGGGCCGGCACGTCGGAGCTGCGGGTGGACGGGGGTCCGCTGCGCTGCTGGGTGGTCGTGGGCACCCCCGCGCGTGTGCTGCATGCCTGGGCCGCCCTGACGGGGGCTCCGGCGCTGCCGCCCGCGTGGGCGTTGGGGCACCATCACGCGCGGTGGGGCCTCGGTGACGAGCAGGAGGTGCGGCGGATCGTCGCGGGTTACCGGGAGCACGGTCTGCCGCTCGACGCGGTCCATCTGGACGCCGACCACCACGAGGGGCGTCAGGCGTTCACGGTGGACGCGCAGAGGTTCCCCAAGCTGCCGGATCTCGCCGACGAACTGCGGCGCGAGGGGATCCGGCTGGTGTCGGTCGTCGACCCGGCGGTCAGGGCGCGGCCGGGTGACGCGGTGTACGACGGCGGGACGGCCGAGGACGCGTTCGTACGGGATGCCGCCGGGCAGGTGGTGAGGGGTCTCGTCAGGCCCGGGGAGTCGGTCTTCCCGGATTTCACGCGCCCCGCCACGCGCGCGTGGTGGGGCGGTCTCCACGAGGAGCGTCTGGCGCACGGGTTCGCCGGGTTCTGGCACGACAGGAACGAGCCGACGTCGTTCTCGGCGTTCGGTGGGAACACCTTGCCCCGGTCGGCCCGGCACGATCTGGAGGGCAGGGGCGGCGACCATCGCGAGGCGCACAACGTGTACGCGCTGTGCATGGCCCGGGCCGCGTACGAGGGGTTGCGCGAGCTGGTGCCGCAGGAGCGGCCGTTCGTGCTCTCGCGTTCCGGGTGGGCCGGCATCCAGCGCTACGGGGGGACGTGGTCGGGGGACGTGGCGACCGGCTGGGCCGGGCTGCGGGCGTCGCTCGCGCTGGTGCTGGGGCTCGGTCTGTGCGGGGTGCCGTACGCCGGTCCGGACGTGGGCGGGTCCGACGGGAGCCCGTCGGAGGAGCTGTACCTGCGGTGGTTCCAGCTCGGCGCCCATCTGCCGCTGTTCCGCACGCGCGCGGGGGCGGGGCGGCGGGAGCCGTGGGAGTCCGGGGAGGGGGTCGTCGGGCACGCGCGCGCGGCGCTCGTCGAGCGGCGGCGGCTGCTGCCGTACTTCATGACGCTGGCCCATCTGGCACGTCGTACGGGGGCACCCTATGTGCGTCCGCTGTGGTGGGGTGCGCCCGAGGACCGGACGCTGAGGGACTGCGAGGACGCGTTCCTGCTGGGTGACGGTCTGCTGGTGGCGCCGGTGCTGGAGCCGGGCGTGGAGCGGCGTGCGGTGCGGCTGCCGCGGGGGCGCTGGTACGACACGGTGACCGAGCAGGCGTACGAAGGGCCGGGGCAGGTGCTGCTCGACGCGCCCGTGTCGCGGATCCCGGTACTCGCGCGCGCGGGTGCCGTGCTGCCGGTCCGGGGCGCCGACGGCGGCCTGGAGCTGGAGGTGTGGGCACCCGCGCGCGGGCGGACGGGGAGCGGGCTCGTGGTGCCGGACGCGGGCGACGGCTGGGACGAGCCGGAGGTCGAGCGGTACACGGCGCGCCGGCAGGGGTCGCGTGTGGTGGTGGAGCGGGACGGGGACGAGGGTCCGGCCGAGCCCGCGTATCCGGTGCGGGTACGAGGGCTCGGCCGGGGCTGAGCCGGCTCGGCTCGGGTGTGGGGCCGGGCTCAGATGTAGCGGCCGTCGAAGAACGCCCGGACGGCCAGGGTGTGCAGGGGGAAGGCGAGTTCGGTGGGCCTGCGCAGCAGGTGCCAGCCCTCCGTCTCGTCCGTGGCGACGGGCGCCGGCAGCGTGGCGGCCGGGCGTTCCGGGAGGAGCCCGAACAGCAGCAGGTGGCCGTCGGGCGAGCTCATGGCGTCGGCGAGGCGTACGTCGCGGTCGGCCACGCAGATGCCCGTCTCCTCCTTCAGCTCACGGACGACGGCGTGCCGCCAGTCCTCCCGGTGGTCGATGAACCCGCCGGGCAGGGCGGTGCCCCCGCGCGCGGGGGCGATGGTCCGTGTGATCACGACGAGGGCCGTGCCCTTGGTGTCGTACACGGGCTGGAGAGCCACCGCGACGGGAAGCGGATTGCGGTAGGCCACTGTGTGGCAGGCCGCGCAGGTGCGGGGCCAGCCGGACACGCCCTCTCCGTAGGGCGCTCCGCATCTCGAACAGTGAGAGTCGGGTGCGGAGTTGGCGGCTGGGTGTTGGTTCGGGGACACGCGGCGGACTGTATCCGATCATCCGCTCGTCGTCTTGCGGGGGCGGCGCAATGCGCCATGCCGCCGTGCCCCTCGGGTCTCCCGTCGGCACCAGGAGATCACCCGTGGACAGGGGTGAGGGCCGGCCGGAACCACCCCCGTGGGCCCCGGCCGGCCCTCCCGATACTGCGACGCCGGGCGGGGCTCGTTGGTTCTCCCGCGACCTGCCCAATTCAGGATGGCCGTGGGAGAATTCTGACGGACCATCAGATCAGCTCGCCGGGGAGGGATTTTGTCGCGAATTCGCACACCTGTGGTGGCCGGCTGGTTCGCCGGGGAGGGCGAGGGCTTCCGGCTGCTCGGTACGCGCTGTTCGGCGTGCGCCTCGGTGTTCTTCCCCCGCGAGGACGTCCACTGCCGCAACCCGCACTGTCCCGGCGGCGATCTGCGCGAGGTCCCGTTGTCGCGCCGGGGCCGTGTGTGGTCGTACACCGACGGCCGGTACCGGCCTCCGTCACCCTACGTGTCCGATCCGGAACTTACCTGGGAGCCGTACGCGTTGATCGCGGTGGAACTGGCCGAGGAGCGCCTCGTGGTGCTGGGGCAGGCCGTTCCCGGGGTCACCGTCGCCGATCTGGCGGTGGGCATGGAGGTGGAGGTCGTCCCCGGTGTGCTGCACGAGGACGCGGAGGCGACCTGGACGACCTGGCACTGGAGGCCGACGGGGGCGGGGGCATGACGGGCGAGGTGGCGGTTCTGGGCGCGGGCTTGCACCCGTGGGGCAAATGGGGGCGGAGCTTCGTCGAGTACGGGACGGTGGCGGCGCGCGCGGCGCTGACCGACGCGGGGGTCGACTGGCGGGACGTCGGCTCGATCGTCGGCGCGGACACGGTGCGTGGGGGCTATCCGGGCTATGTGGCGGGGGCGACCTTCGCGAAGGCGCTGGGCTGGCAGGGCGCCCGGGTCACGAGCGTGTACGCGGCCTGTGCGTCGGGGGCGCAGGCGGTCGGCGCCGCGCGGGCCCAGATCCTCGCGGGCCTCGCCGACGTGGTGCTCGTCGTGGGGGCGGACTCGGCTCCGAAGGGGTTCTTCCGGCCGGCCGGCGGGGATCGGGCGGACGATCCGGACTGGCTGCGGTTCCGGATCCTCGGGGCCACCAATCCGACGTACTTCGGGCTGTACGCGCGGCGGCGGATGGCGGTGCACGGGGACACGCCGGAGGACTTCGCGCGGGTCAAGGTGAAGAACTCCGCGCTCGGGGCGCTCAATCCGTACGCGCGCTACCGCAAGCGGGTCACGGCCGAGGAGGTGGCGGCCTCTGCGGTCGTCGCCGATCCGCTGCGGCTGCTGGACATCTGCGCGACCTCGGACGGGGGTGCGGCGCTGGTGCTGTCCAGCATGGAGTTCGCGCGGCGGCACGGGGTGCGCGAGCCGGTGCGGATACGGGCGGTGTCCACGGTGACGCCCCGCTACCCCAACACCGTGCTTGACCTGCCGGACATCGCCACGGACTCGGCGGTCGCGGTGGCCGCTCCGGAGGAGACGTTCCGGGCGTCGATCGCGCGGGCGGCGTACGAGGAGGCGGGGATCGGGCCCGAGGACCTCTCGTTCGCGGAGGTCTACGACCTGTCCACGGCGCTGGAGTTGCAGTGGTACGAGGATCTGGCGCTGTGCGGCGAGGGAGAGGCGGCGAAGCTGCTGCGGGACGGCGTGACGGCGCTGGGCGGGCGCACCCCCGTGAACGCCAGCGGAGGGCTGGCCTCCTTCGGGGAGGCGGTACCGGCACAGGCGATCGCTCAGGTGTGCGAGCTGGTGTGGCAGTTGCGGGGCGAGGCGACGGACCGGCAGGTCGAGGGTGCCCGGGTGGGCGTCAGTGCCAACCAGGGGTTGTTCGGGCACGGGTCGGCGGTGATCGCCGTTCGGTGAACCCCGGGCCCGCGGCGGGCCCGCCCGCCTCGTCACGGCCGCTGTGACGCGACCGCCGGTTCGGCGTGCCGTCGGGCGGCCGGTCCATGTGCAGCCGGGCCATGGGCGGGCGGGCCATGGGCGGGCGGGCCGTCCGGGGCCGGCTTCCGGCTCCGCGCCGGGGCGTGCGCCCCCGGAGCCGCTCCCAACCGGTGCCGTCCGTGTTCTTGACGCCCCCTGGGTGCCGGTGAACACTTCCGGGTGTCGGTCGGCATCGCCGCATTCGGGCCTCTTCGCGTACTGCCCGCCACCAGCGCCGCCAGGGCTTCGCACCCGCGCAACGGGCCGCTCCCCACGGGCGATTCCGCCACGCCGGCACGCTCGTCACGGACGCCGGACGGGGCGCGGGACCTCCCTGCCCTCGGCTGACGTAGCCATGGGAACGCACCCTGCACGGAAGGTCCGGGGTGGATCACCCCGGGCCGGGGCCAAGGAGCCGCCATGAGCAACGGAGACATCTTCGTCGGTGAGGTCATCGGTACGGCGATCCTGATTCTCTTCGGCGCCGGTGTGTGCGCCGCCGTCACCCTCAGGTTCTCGAAGGCGAGGGCGTCGGGCTGGATCGTCATCGCGTTCGGCTGGGGCTTCGCCGTGCTGGCGGGCGCCTACACCGCCGCGCCCCTGTCGGGCGGGCACCTCAACCCGGCGGTGACGATAGGGATCGCGGTCGACACCGGGACCTGGGACAGCGTCTGGGTGTACCTGCTCGGTCAGCTGGTCGGAGCGATGCTCGGCGCGGTCCTCGCCTACCTCGTCTATCTCGCGCAGTTCCGGGCGAACGTCCGCGAGGAGGGCACCACCGAGGGCACGGCGCACGAGCCGACGCCCACCCTCGGGATCTTCTCCACCATCCCGGAGATCCGGAACCCGGTGGCCAACCTGATCACGGAGATCATCGCGACGGTCGCGCTCGTCCTGCCGATCCTCGCGTTCGGCCGGAACACCGGCATCGGCATCGGCCAGATCCCCGGCGAAGAGGCCGGGATCTACGGCTCCGGCATCTCGGTCCTGCTGGTGTCCTTCCTGGTCGTCGGTATCGGTCTCTCCCTCGGCGGGCCCACCGGCTACGCCATCAACCCCGCCCGTGACCTCGGTCCGCGCATCGTGCACACCTTCCTGCCGATCCCCCACAAGGGCACCTCGGACTGGGGCTACGCCTGGATCCCGGTCGTCGGCCCCCTGGTCGGCGGCGCCCTCGCGGGCCTCGTCTACAACGCAGCCTTCTGACGCACCGACGCGGTACACGAGTCGGCGCACGACGTGAATCGACGCAAGATGTGAGGGGATGTCATGCCGGACAACGCCCAGAAGTACGTCGCCGCCATCGACCAGGGCACCACTTCGAGCCGCTGCATCGTCTTCGACCACGGCGGCGCCATCGTCGCCGTGGACCAGCGCGAGCACCGGCAGATCTTCCCCAAGCCGGGGTGGGTGGAGCACGACGCCACCGAGATCTGGTCGAAGGTGCAGGCGGTGGTCGCCGGGGCGATCGCCAAGGCGGGGCTGCGCGCCGAGCAGATCAGCGCGCTCGGTATCACCAACCAGCGTGAGACGACGGTCCTGTGGGATCGCGCGACGGGCAGGCCGGTGCACAACGCGATCGTCTGGCAGGACACGCGCACCTCGGCGCTCTGCACCGAACTCGGGGGCACGGACGGCCAGGACCGGTTCCGCGAGCAGACCGGTCTGCCGCTGGCCAGCTACTTCTCCGGCCCGAAGGCCGCCTGGCTGCTGGACAACGTACCCGGCCTCCGGGCCCGGGCCGAACGCGGCGAGATCGCGTTCGGCACCATCGACTCCTGGCTGATCTGGAACCTGACGGGCGGCACGGACGGCGGCCGGCACGTCACCGACGTCACCAACGCCGGGCGCACCATGCTGATGAACCTTCAGACGCTCCGGTGGGACCCCTCGATCCTCTCCGCGATGAACGTCCCGGAGGCGATCCTCCCGGAGATCAGGTCCTCGGCCGAGGTCTACGGCACCGCCGTGGGCCCGCTCGCCGGGGTGCCGGTGGCCTCGGCGCTCGGCGACCAGCAGGCGGCGGTGTTCGGTCAGGCCTGCTACGACGTGGGCACGGCGAAGAACACGTACGGCACCGGCAGTTTCCTGCTGCTCAACACCGGGAACCGGCCCGTCGCGTCGAAGAGCGGGCTGCTCACCACCATGGGGTACAAGATCGGCGACGAGGCGCCGGTGTACTGCCTGGAGGGGTCGATCGCGATCACGGGCGCCCTGGTGCAGTGGTTCCGCGACCAGCTCGGCATCATCCGCAGCGCCGACGAGATCGAGTCCCTGGCGGCGAGCGTCGACGACAACGGCGGGGCGTACATCGTGCCCGCGTTCTCCGGTCTGTTCGCGCCCTACTGGCGGTCGGACGCGCGCGGGGTCGTCACCGGGCTGACCAGGTACGTCACCAAGGGACATCTCGCGCGTGCGGTGCTGGAGGCGACGAGCTGGCAGACGCGGGAGGTCGTGGACGCCATGTTCCAGGACTCGGGGGTGCGCATCACGACCCTCAAGGTGGACGGCGGCATGACGCGGAACAACCTGCTGATGCAGCACCAGGCGGACGTGCTGGACGTACCGGTAATCCGGCCGCGGGTCTCGGAGACGACCTGCCTGGGTGCCGCGTACGCGGCCGGGCTCGCGACCGGGGTGTGGAACGACCTCGACGAGCTGAAGTCGCACTGGCGCAAGGACGTCGAGTGGACACCCTCCATGGAGGCGTCCGTGCGTGACCGCGAGTACCACAACTGGCGCAAGGCGGTGGAGAAGAGTCTGGGCTGGCACGAGGACGACGTGCGCTGACGACGTGCGCTGACGCCATGCGCGGGCACACGGATCGGGGCACGCGCGCGTGGGCGTCCGTCCGGGCGGCACGCGGTACCCGGGGCCCCGCGTGCGTGTCATGAGGCCACGGCTCGTACCCCGGTCGGCGGGGGTACGGGCCGTGTTCAGGTGGCGGCCGGCTCGCGGTGGTCCGTGGCGAACGTCATCGCGTGCCGGACCACGGAGACCAGGACGTCCTTGACCGAGTCCCGTCGACGGGCGTCGCAGAGCACGATCGGCACGTCCGGGTCGAGGTCGAGGGCCTGCCGGACGGTCTCGGCGGGGTAACGCGCGGCGTCGTCGAAGCAGTTGACACCGATCACGAAGGGTATGGAGCGCCGCTCGAAGTAGTCGACGGCGGCGAAGCAGTCCTCCAGGCGGCGTGTGTCCACCAGTACCACCGCGCCGAGGGCGCCGGAGGCCAGTTCGTCCCAGAGGAACCAGAAGCGGTCCTGGCCGGGGGTGCCGAACAGGTAGAGGACCAGGTCCTCGCGGAGGGTGATGCGTCCGAAGTCCATGGCGACGGTGGTGGTCGTCTTGTTCTCCACACCGCTGGTGTCGTCGACCGGGCGGCCCGCCTCGGTGAGCACCTCCTCGGTGCGCAGCGGTTTGATCTCACTGACCGCGCCGACGCAGGTGGTCTTGCCCACGCCGAAACCGCCGGCCACGAGGATCTTGAGCGTGACGGGCTCGACCGGAGGTGTGCCGCGCTCAGAGCGCCCGAGGATCATCGGTCCTTCTCCTGCTGGATGGTTGGCTGCCACATGTCCACTCCGCTCTCCGGCGTGTTCACAGCGCCCGGAGGCCGTTGATCACGTCACGCAGGATGCTCTCGTCCACCAGCTCGGCGGGCGGGACGGGACGGGTGACGTGGACGAGTTCCTCGTCCACGAGGTCTCCGACGAGGACGCGGACGACCCCGACGGGAAGATCCAGGTCGGCGGCCAGTTCGGCCACCGACTGGGGGTTGTCACGGCAGAGCTCGACGATACGGACGTGCTCAGGGGAGAGGGAGTGGTCCTCTTCCGGGTCGTCGACGTGCGGTTCCGTGACGACCACGGCGATCAGGTCGAGGCGGTGCTGGATCGCGTGATTGGTCCGGCCGCGGGTCATCGCGTACGGACGCACCACTGGTCCGGCCTCGTCGTCGAACCAGTGGCTTCTTCCCTGACCGTCTCGGCTCATGCCGTTCCACTACCCGCCGTGGGGCACATCGGCGCGCGGGGCGGAGCCCAGATGCACGCCGACCCGCTTGACCAGGAGGGTCATCTCATAGGCCACCTGCCCGATGTCGGCGTCGGCGTCGGCGAGGACGGCGAGGCAGCTGCCGTCGCCGGCGGCCGTGACGAACAGGAACGCCTCGTCGAGCTCCACGACCGTCTGCCGGACGCTGCCCGCCTCGAAGTGGCGGCCGACGCCCTTGGCGAGGCTGTGGAACCCGGAGGAGACGGCGGCCAGGTGCTCGCTGTCCTCCCTGGTGAGGTCCGCGGAGACGCCCGTGGGCAGTCCGTCGCTGGAGAGCACGAGTGCCTTGCGGATGCTGGCGACGCGCTGGACCAGGTCGTCCAGGAGCCAGTTCAGCTCGCCGGACGTGCCGGTCGCGGTGTGCCCATCGGCCTTCGGTGCGGTCATCGACCGTCCCCCTTAGTCGTTCCTCGTGGTGCTGAGACGTCCTGGGCGTCGTCGCCCTCGGCGTTCTCCTCGCGGCCGCGCCGCCAACCGTGCTGGAGCGAGGCCATACGGCTGCGTACCTCGTCGGCGTCGCGTTCGGTCGGCTCCGGGCGGCCGCCGGAGCGTGACCTCTCGCGTTCGGCGCGCCGGTCGGGGCCGTCCTTCAACTGCGGTGCCAGGTTGGCCTGTCGGACGCGACGGGGCAGCGGGCTCGGTGCCGATTCTGCCTGGTCGGTCGTCGTGTCCGCACGCGGGGTCGGCTCGTCGGAGCCGTACCGCGAGGTCATCGGTGCCGCGCCGCCCTCGGGCGTCGTACGGCGTCGCTGGGGCAGAGCGGGACCGTCGAACCTGCCCGGGGGCAGCAGGTCGGCGCGGTGTCCGCCGGGCAGGCCGGCGGGTCCGGGGCGGTCGGCTCCGGGGCGGGCCGGCGGTTCGGCGCGGTCGCCGCGCAGGGCGGTGAACGGCCGGGAGTCGGCGACCGGGTCGGGGCCCGCCGTACGGCCCTGCCCGGACTCGTCCTCGGGGTGCCTCGGCTGCCTGGCCCCGGCCACCGAACGGCCGTGCGAGCTGACGAGATGCGGGGTGCGGCGCTGCGGCAGCGGTACCGGACCGAGCGTCGGGTCGGGGTCGGTGAGCGGGGCCTGCCGTGCCTCGCCGTCGCGCGCCGGCTGCTGGTGCTCGTCGGCGACGCCGGTGAGGGAGTGACGGGGGCGGAAGAGTCCACCCCGCTCGGCGTCCTCGTCGCCGAGGGCGGCCGGGAAGCCGGCCAGCGGGTCCCGGTCGACCGGTGCCTCCAGCTCCACCGGGCCGTCCAGGATGGCGGCGGAGATCCCCGGGAGCCGGACCGGTACCTGGGAGAGCGCCTCGTTGCGTTCGTCCTCCAGCTCGGCCTCCCGGGTGGGGTGGGCGCGGTCGAGGCGGAAGCCGATGCCGTTGGTGTCGGGGACGTCGTCGGTGAGCAGCGCGTCGGGGATGAACAGCACGGCCGTGGTGCCGCCGTACGGGGAGGGCTGGAGGGAGACGCGGACCTTCTGCCGCTGGGCGAGCCGGCTGACCACGAAGAGGCCGAGGCGGTCGGTGTCGGACAGCTCGAAGTCGGGGGTCTCGGCGAGCTTCAGGTTGGCGTCGAGGAGCGCCTCGGCCGACATGCCGAGACCCCGGTCGTGGATCTCCAGGGTGAAACCGTTGGCGACGCGCTCACCGAGCACCTGCACGGCGGTGTGCGGGGGCGAGAACACCGTGGCGTTCTCCAGGAGTTCGGCCACGAGGTGGGTGAGGTCGGCGACCGCGGGGCCGGTCACGGCGACCCGGGGCAGCCGGCGTACCTCGATCCGCTCGTAGTCCTCGACCTCGGCGACCGCCGCGCGGACGACGTCCATCAGCTGGATGGGCTTGCGCCACTGCCGGGAGGGGGCCGCTCCGGAGAGGATGACCAGGCCCTCGGCGTGCCGGCGCATACGGGTCGTCAGGTGGTCCAGGCGGAACAGGTCGGCCAGTTCGTCGGTGTCCTCGGTCCGGCGTTCCATGGTGTCGAGGAGCGTGAGCTGCTTGTGCAGCAGGACCTGGCTGCGGCGGGCGAGGTTGACGAAGACCTCGGAGATGCCGCTGCGGAGTTCGGACTGCTTGACGGCGGCCTCGACGGCCGCCCGTTGCAGGGTGTTGAGGGCCTGGCTGACCTCGCCTATCTCGTTCTTGTCGTACTCCAGGTGCGGGACCTCGGTCTCCACGTCGACCTGTTCGCCCGCGGCGAGCCTGCGCATCACGCTGGGCAGCCGCACTCCGGCGGTCTCGTGGGCCTCCTGGCGGAGCCGGCGCAGGTCGCGGATGAGGACCCGGCCGATGCGTACGGACATGAAGAGCGAGCCGAGCAGGGCGAAGAGGCCGAGGACGCCGGCGACGGCCGCCTTGAGGATGACGGTGGTGGCCAGCGGGCTGACGCGGTCCTGGTAGCGGTCGCCCGCCTCGACGCTGAGGTCGCGGAGATCGGAGAGGACGGGCTCGACGGCGCTGTCCCAGGTCTTCGCGGTGACGCCGCTCGGCCGGCCGGGGTCGGAGGCGATGACGCCCTGCTCCACCGTGCGCAGGGGCGCGGTGTTCGCGTTCCTCCAGTAGCGGTGGAAGCGGTCGCGCTCGGCGGCGGGCAGCTGCGGCAGGCTGATCTCGTACAGCAGCGTGCGCTGGGCCACGAGGTCGGAGAAGTCGCGGATCTCGTCCTTGGTGATCCGGTTCGCCACGAGCACGGAGCTGAGCAACGCGTCCTCGCGGGAGAGGAGTTCACGGGCCCGGCCGACGTTGATCAGGGCGCGGCCCTGCTTGTCCATCTCCACGCTGTCGAGGGCGGGGAGGTTGGACAGCAGGGTGAAGCAGGGGTCGACGAGGTCGTTGTAGTGACCGAGGGCCTTGGCGGGGCTGACCGTGCCGCTCTCGACGGTCGTCCGCAGCGACGGCAGGCCGTCGAGGGCGTCCAGGATGGCCGTGAGCCGCAGCGAGGTGGTCTCGCCCATCTCTTCCCGCAGATCGGACTTCCGGGCGTGCTCGCGGAACTCCTCGACGGCCGCGTCCGTGGCGGACCGGCTGCGGTCGAGGGCCTTCTGCGCCCCGGAGGCCCGGGGGTCGGCGAGGTAGACGAGGGTTTGGCGGCGTTCCTGCTGGAGCACCCGGATGGTGTCCTCGGTCGGGAAGCCGACCTCCTCCACGATGTCCGCGACCCTGAAGAGGTCGCTCGCCTCACGGCCCGTCAGCACCGTGGCGAACGTCCAGACGCCGGTCAGCGCCACCAGGGGCACGAGCAGCAGCGCCACGATCTTCCGGCGGATCGATTTCCCGCGAAAGCGCATGGCCTCCCCCAGCTCGACCCCCGCCAGATCCGGGGGTACACATGTGCGTCAACAAACGGCGTGAGCCTACTACCGACTCACACGTATCTCGAAGCGCCGGACGCACCCACTCCGCACCCAAGGTGAACCAGACATGGGGAGTTGTCCGTCCTTTGGGGGAGATTGCCTCCCCCGTCAGGCAGTTGAACCCGTGGCATCCCGTCGGGGAAGTTGGCCGGTTGGCCGGATTTTTGCGTTCCGTGGGAATCTTCGGCGCACGTCGATCGTCTTTCTGTACGGGAATGGGGGGCGGAATGGGCCACAGGCCATGCATGCCGCTCCCAGGCGGCGTAAACCAGAGGAAGTCGGGCACCAGTGGGGGGCCGGGTCTCGCGACCCGGATCTGTTGGTCCACCGGCGGTGGGGAGTGACGACTTGATGGGCACGGCGGAGCGGCGCACGGCGCACGGGGACGGAGCGGTGACGCCCGAGAGGGCGGAGCGAAGCGCTCGGGAACCAGGGCACGGCCTGCTGACGGGGGAGAGCGTCGCGGTGAAGGAACGGAGGCTCTCCGCCCGTGGCGACGAAGAACGGGTGCATTACCGGCCGTTGTGGATCGAGGAACCGGCGCGCAGGCGGCGGCTGCCCGACCCGGTGCGGACGGCGGCGGTGCGTGCGGTCCTCATCATCGCGGCGACACTGGTCCAGGCGATGGTGGCGGTCCTGTGCACGCTGGCGGACGCGTGGCCGGCGTTCCCCATGGTGCTGAGCACCTTGGCGAGCACGATCGCGGCGACCTGGAGCGTGCTGGACGTCTGGGTGACCCGCCAGGTGTGGAAGCAGCGCAACGGCGTGATCTCGGCGCCCAGCAGCACGGCGCGCGCGTTGCGCCGTGAGCGGCGCCGGGCCCACCGGGAGGCGCGGGCCACGGAGCGCGCGCAGGCCCGGATACGCCGCCGGGGTGGCGCCGGGCAACTGTCGCACCCGTAGGACGACGAAGAGGGGGCCCACGCCGCGCGTGGGCCCCCTCGCATGTCCTCCCACCCGCTCTCCTCACCATCCGCTTCTCCTGACCATCCGCGCCACGCCTCCTCCTGACCCCCGCACGCATCGTGGCGCCCGGCCCGGTGCGCGTGTCGCAGCCGTGGCCCGCTCCGGAGATCCGGGACCCGAAACCTGTGAACATCCGCGTCCGGTCATGGCGTCGCGGCTGCGCCGGAAGGATGGTGTGCTGGTCCCAGCAGACCGGTTCCTCGGATGTCAAGGTTTCCGACCAGGCGTGTCGACCGTCACATTCAACCTGTTTTCAGGCATAGAACGCGGTCTTCCGGTTAGGCGCTCAGCCGCGAGAGCGTCGGCCTCACGGCGCTGACCAGGAGGAACGAGAGACATGCCCGAACTTTTCATCGGCGGAGCGTGGCGCTCCGCGCTCGACGGGCGGACGCGCGAGATCCGCTGTCCCGCCGACGGCAGCCTGGTCGCCGTCGTCGACGAGGCCGGCGGCAAGGACACCGTGGAGGCGATCACGGCCGCGCGCCGTGCCTTCGACGAGGGCCCCTGGCCCGCCACCTCACCCGCCGACCGCGGTGACCTGCTGCTGCGGGTGGCCGACCTCCTCGTACGCGACAAGGACGCGCTCGCCCGCGCCGAGTCCCTCGACACCGGCAAGAGGCTGGTGGAGAGCGAGTACGACATCGACGACATCGCGAACTGCTTCCGCTACTTCGGGAGGGCCGCCACGGCCGAGACCGGCCGGGTCGTCGACACCGGTCAGGCCGGCGTCGACAGCCGGGTCGTGTACGAGCCGGTCGGGGTGTGCGCGCTGATCACTCCCTGGAACTACCCCCTCCTGCAGACGGCCTGGAAGGTCGCCCCGGCGCTCGCGGCCGGCAACACCTTCGTGCTCAAGCCGAGCGAGCTGACCCCGCACACCGCGATCCATCTGATGCGCCTCCTGGAGGAGGCCGGGGTGCCGGCGGGTGTGGCGAACCTGGTCCTCGGCGCGGGCCCGGAGGCCGGCGCCCCGCTCTCCGACCACCCGGACGTGGACCTGGTCTCCTTCACCGGCGGGCTGCAGACCGGGCGCCGGCTCATGGCCAACGCCGCCGCGAGCGTGAAGAAGGTCGCCCTGGAACTGGGCGGCAAGAACCCGAACATCGTCTTCGCCGACGCCGACTTCGACACGGCCGTCGACATGGCGCTGACCGCGGTGTTCCTGCACTCGGGACAGGTCTGCTCGGCGGGCGCCCGCCTGCTGGTGGAGGACTCGCTGCACGACCGGTTCGTCGACGAGGTCGTCCGCCGGGCGCGGGAGATCCGCCTCGGGGGCCCCTTCGACGAGCGGGCGCAGACCGGCCCGCTGATCTCGGCCGCGCATCGCGCCAAGGTCGAGGAGTACGTCGCCCGGGGCGTCGAGGAGGGCGCGGTACTGCGCTGCGGCGGCGAGCGGCCCGGCGGCGACGCCTACGACCAGGGTTTCTACTATCTGCCGACCGTCCTCGACGAGTGCACGAGCGCGATGTCGGTGGTCCAGGACGAGTCGTTCGGGCCGGTGCTGACGGTGGAACGGTTCAGCACCGAGGACGAGGCGGTCCGGCTGGCCAACGACACGATCTACGGTCTGGCCGGTGCCGTGTGGACGACCGACGAGGCCAGGGCACAGCGGGTCGCGGCCCGGCTGCGGCTCGGCACGGTCTGGATCAACGACTACCACCCGTATGTGCCGCAGGCCGAGTGGGGCGGTTACAAGCAGTCCGGTTTCGGCCGTGAACTCGGACCCGCGGGACTCGCCGAGTACCGCGAGGCGAAGCACATCTGGCGCAACACGGCCCCCGCACCGCAGGGTTGGTTCGCGTAGCTTCTCCGCTCCCCCGCACCCGGCCCGCACTCCCGGCCCCTCTCGCCCTGCCCGGGCACTCCCCCACCTCCCTCGCCCGCACGCCCGCATCGTTCTCGGCACCCGCAAGAGCCGCTCCCCCTCCTCCCCAAGGCCCACCAGGAGTCCGCTCATGACGACCATCGAGCAACCCACAGGCCCCAAGAACACCTCCGACGACACCGAGCTGACCGAGTTCGGCTACAGACCCGAACTCAAGCGCACCCTCGGCAACTTCCACACCTTCGCCGCCGGGATCAGCTACATCTCGATCCTCACCGGCACGTTCCAGCTGTTCTACTTCGGCTTCGCCAGCGGCGGCCCCGCCTACTGGTGGTCATGGCCCATGGTGTTCGTCGGCCAGTTCATGGTCGCGCTCTGCTTCGCCGAACTGGCGGCCCGCTACCCGGTGGCGGGCTCGGTCTACAACTGGTCGAAGAAGATAGGCAATCCGCATCTGGGCTGGCTCGCCGGCTGGATGATGCTGACCGCCTCCATCGTGTCCATCGCGGCCGTCGCGCTGGCCTACCAGCTGACGCTGCCCCAGATCTCCGACGTGTTCCAGTTCGTCGGGGACGGCACCGGGAAGTACGACGTGGCGACCAACGCGGTCGTCCTGGCCGCGGTGCTGATCCTGTTCACCACCGTGGTGAACGCCGTCGGCGTCAAACTCATGGCCCGGATCAACACGGCGGGCGTGTTCATCGAGCTGATCGCCACCGTCGTGCTGATCGTGCTGTTCGCCGTGCACATCACCCGTGGCCCGCAGGTGGTGATGGACACCAACGGCACCGGCAGCGCGTACGGCAACGGGTACCTGGGCGCGTTCCTCGTGGCCTCGCTGGCGTCCGCGTACGTCATGTACGGCTTCGACACCGCCGCCTCGCTCGGTGAGGAGTCGCTGGACCCGACCCGCAACGCGCCCCGCGCCATCATCCGGGCGATCGTCGCCTCCTTCCTCCTCGGCGGTCTGATCCTGCTGCTGGCACTGATGAGCGTCTCCAGCCTGAAGGGCGAGCGGTTGTCCACGGACGGACTGCAGTACATCGTGCTCAACGTGCTGGGCCCCACGGCCGGCAAGGCGATGCTGTGGTGCGTCCTGATCGCGGTCACCGTGTGCGCCCTGGCCGTGCACACCGCCGCCGTCCGGCTGACCTTCGCCATGGCCCGGGACAACAACCTGCCCGCCTCGTCGAAGCTCGCCAAGATCCACCCGCGTTTCCAGACGCCGGTGCTGCCGACCGTGATCATCGGGGTGCTGGCGCTGGGCATCCTCGTGGTCAACATCCGTCAGCCGCAGATCTTCACCGTGGTGACCAGCATCGGCATCATCATGATCTACCTGGCCTATCTGGGCGTCACCGTGCCGATGCTGGTGGCGCGTCTGCGCGGCACGTGGCAGCCCGCCGGGGACGGCCGGTTCTCGCTGGGCCGCTGGGGTCTGCCCGTGAACATCCTCGCCGTGCTGTGGGGCGGGGGCATGACCCTCAACCTGATCTGGCCGCGCGCCGCGGTCTACAACGCGGCCGCCCCGTTCCACTGGTACCTGCAGTGGGGCGCGGTCCTCTTCGTCGGGGTCATCGCCGGCGGCGGCTTCGCCTACTACTGGTTCGTCCAGCGGCACAAGACCGGCGTGCTCGCCGAGCACCGTGTGGTCGCCGAGGCCGGGCCCGTGTCGCCGCCCGCTCCGTCCGTCGGTTCCCCGGCCGCCGACTGAAGGACCGGCCTACCCACCCCCACAGTCCGACTCGGCACAGCACGGCAGCACAGCAACGCAGGAGGTCGACCCCCCATGAAGGCAGACGAATTCGACTACGTCGTGGTCGGCGGCGGCACCGCGGGAAACGTGGTCGCGGCCAGACTCTCCGAGGATCCGTCCGTCACGGTGTGCGTCCTGGAGGCGGGCCCCAGTGACGTCGGCGACGACGACGTCCTGAGGCTGGAACGCTGGATGGGCCTGCTGGAGTCCGGCTACGACTGGGACTACCCGGTCGAGCCGCAGACCAGCGGCAACAGCTTCATGCGGCACGCGCGGGCGAAGGTGCTCGGCGGCTGCTCCTCCCACAACTCGTGCATCGCCTTCTGGGCACCCGCGGAGGACCTCGACGACTGGGCGGCCGCGGGCTGTACGGGCTGGTCCGCGGCCGACCTCTTCCCTCTCTACCGGCGCCTGGAGAGCAACGACGCGCCGGGCGACCACCACGGCCGCTCCGGGCCGGTGAAGCTCCGCACGATCAAGAGCGAGGACCCGTGCGGCAACGCCCTGCTGGAGGCGTGCGTCCAGGCGGGCATTCCGACGACCCCGTTCAACGCGGGGACGACGGTGGTGCGGGGCGCCAACTGGTTCCAGATCAACTCCGACGAGAACAACATCCGGCAGTCCTCCTCGGTGGCGTACCTCCACCCGATCATGGGCAAGCGCCCCAACCTGGAGGTACGCACCGGGGTCCGCGCCAAGAAGCTGGTGCTGGAGGGGCGTCGCTGCGTCGGCGCCGAGTATCTGGACCCGGACCTCATCCACACCCGGACGGTGCGCGCCCGGCGTGAGGTCGTGGTCTCCTGCGGCGCCATCGACACCCCGAAGATCCTCATGCTCTCCGGCATCGGCCCGGCCGAACAGCTGCGCGAGGTCGGTGTGGACGTGGTCGTGGACTCGGCGGGCGTCGGCGAGAACCTCCAGGACCACCCCGAGGGCGTCATCATGTGGGAGGCCGCGCAGCCGATGCCCACCGAGTCCAACCAGTGGTGGGAGGCGGGCATCTTCTACGACACCGAACCGGGCCTGGACCGGCCCGACCTGATGTTCCACTACGGGTCCGTGCCGTTCGACATGAACACGGCCCGGTACGGCTACCCGACCTCCGAGAACGCGTTCTGTCTGACGCCCAACGTGACGCGGGCGAAGTCCCGGGGCACCGTGCGGCTGCGCACCCGGGACTACCGGGACAAGCCGAAGGTCGACCCGCGTTACTTCACGCACGAACACGACGTGCGCGTGATGACGTACGGCCTTCGTCTGGCCCGGCAGATCGCGGCGCAGCCGGCGCTGAGCGGCTGGGCGGGGGCCGAGCTGGCGCCCGGCCCCGACGTGCGGAGCGACGAGGAACTCCTCGACTACATCCAGAAGACCCACAACACCGTCTACCACCCGGCCTGCACCGTGAAGATGGGCGCGGACGACGACGCCTCCGCCCCGCTGGACGCGCGGCTTCGCGTGAAGGGGATCGCGGGGCTGCGGGTGGCCGACGGGTCGGTGATGCCGGACCTGGTGACGGTGAATCCCTGCATCACGACGATGATGATCGGCGAGAAGTGCGCGGATCTCCTGAAAGCCGACGCGTAGGCGCCGCGTAGGCGAGGCGGTGGGGAACCCGCGGGGCCGCCGTGGCGGTCGCGCGGGTTCCCCACGCCCCTCAAGGGGCCGCTGTGGTCGGCCTCTTGTACATCCTCGTCGCCGTGATCTCCGTGTGCACCGCCTCCCCCGCCTGGGGCTGCTTGGGCAGTCCCGGGCGGAGGTGTTCCTCCACACTGATGTACTTCAGGCCCGCCCGCAGGTCGGCGTCGTTGCGCAGTCGGATCACGAGCGGGAACTCCGCCAGCGCGGTCGTGTCGAAGAGGCCGGTGGTGTAGAGAAGCTGGACACCCAGGGCGTCCGAGACCGCTCGCTGGAGTTCCAGCAGGTACGTCGCGTTGGCACGGCCGATGGGATTGTCCAGGAACAGCGTGCCGGCGTGGCGGTGCCTGTCCCGCCCCCGGTCGTTGCTGCGGAGCGCGGCCATCGTGCAGTAGAGGGCGATGGCGGCGGTGAGCAGCTGGCCGCCGGAGAAGACGTCGCCCATCTGTCCGACGGGGACGCGCTCGGCCCTCAGCACGGCGTCCGGCTTGAGGATCTCCACGGCGATGCCCTTGGGCTGGAGCGCGGCGCCGACCCCCCGCAACAGCAGGGACATTCCGTCGCGGCGCATGTCGGAGTTCTTCTTCACCGCCGCGCGGGTCGCCTCGTCGACGACCTCGCCGAGCCGTTCGGTGAGGGTGGCCTGGTCGGGCTCCTCGAAGCGGATGCGCAGGAACTCCTGGCCGGACCACTCCCCCAGGCCCTCGGGGAGCCTGGACAGCCGCTGGGCGGAGCGGAGCGTGGCGAGGGCCGACTCCACCAGGCCCCGCAGCCGGTCGACGATCGAGTCCCGGTTGCGCTCCAGCTGGGCCAGCTCGTCCGTGAGGACCCGGAGCCGGGGCGCGAAGGCGTCGGCCCACTTCTGGGCGTGCTCGGGGAGCGAGGCCGCCGGCAGCTCGCGGATCTGCTGGCGGGCGGGTGTGCGGACCTGCTCGTAGCGGGTGGAGTTGGCGTGGCGCACGAGGATGTCACTGGCCTCGCGTACGGCCCCCTCGGCGGCGGACAGGTCGGCGGCGCAGCCACGCAGGGAGCGGCGGGCCTCGGCGGCGGCCCTGCGCGCCTCCTCGGGGCCGCCGGGGTAGGGCTCGGTCTCCTCCCGGTCGTCGTCCGCGGAGTGGTCGCGCAGGAGGTCCCGGAGCAGGGCGGCGGTCTCGTCGAAGCCGCCGGCGGCGTCCTCGGCGGCGCGGTGGGACTCCAGCAGCTCGGCGTGGGCCTCGCGGGCCCGGGTCAGTGCCTCGGCCCGGGAGGCGAGTTCGGCGGTGGCGGTGCGCAGCAGGCCCTGGGCGTGCTCGGCGTCGCGCGGGAGCAGCTCCTCCGGCAGCTCGGTGTGCGTGTCGCCGTCCTCGGGGGCGTGCCGCTCGGCCTCGCCGCGCAGCCGCCCGAGCTGTTCGCTCGACAGGGACACCCGGCTCTCGAGGAGCTGGACCAGTTCCTCGGCGCGGGCGACGGCGGCCTGCCGGGAGGGCGCGTCGGAGCCGTCCGGCGACTGCAGGAGCTGCTCGGCACGGTTGCGGACCTTGTTGGTCAGCCGGCCGAGTTCCGCGATCGCGGAGCTCTCGTCGCTCTCGGCCCGCGCCTGCTCGGCGCGCAGATCGGCGCCGACACCCACCTTCTCGTACACCTGGGAAGCGGCTCGGTATGCCTCGCGCAGGGCTGCCAGGGGGTGCTGGGGCGCGTCGGGGCCGGTCTCCGGTACGTCGTCGGGGGCGCCGGCGATCTCCGCGCGCTCGGCGCGCAGCGCCCGCGCCGTGCGGCGGGCGTCGTCGGCGGCGCGCTGGGTGGCGCGGCGGTCCTCGTCGGCGGCACGGGCCCGCTCCAGGCACGACTGGGCGCGGGCCTCGGACTCGGCGGCCTCGTCGGCCAGTTCACGGAGCTTGACCTGCCAGCCGGCCCGCTCGCGCAGCCGGAAGGCGAGCCCGGCGAGGGCGTCGGCGGCGCGACGGGCCTTCTGCGCGGCCTCCTGCCGCTCGTCGCGCACGTGGGCCGCCTCGGCCGCCGCCTCCTCGGCCTCGGCCCTGACGGTCCGCGCCTCCGACAGCTCCGCCTCGGCCTCCTCGGCGAACGCCCGTGTCTCCCGCGCGGTGCCGGCCAGCTCGGTGAGTCTCCCCGCGGGGCACCCCGTGCGCCACGAGGAGAGGCGGGCCGCCAGTTCGCGGTCCTTGCCGAGCCGGGCCGCCAGCTGCCGGATCTCCTCGTCCCGCTCGGCCGCCCGCGCGCGCAGCGTCTGCCGTTCCTCGTCGGCGGCGTGCTCGTCGTGCATGGCCGGGTTCGGCGGCACGAGGAACACGTCGGAGGAGGTGCCGTCGCCCGCGCCGGCCGAAGGGGTCGGGGCCAGCAGGGCGGCCGCCGTGCCGACGGCCACGGCGGACCTCGGGAGCAGTGCCGCGTCGCTCAGCGCCTCGCGGGCCCGGGCGTGCGAGTCCGGGTCGGTGATGATCACGCCGTCGACCAGCTCCGGGCGCGCGGCCAGCACGCGCGCGTGGTCGACGGGATCGACTGCCTGGGCCAGGTAGCGCCAGCCGGGGAGGGCGGGGATGCCGTGCTCGCCGAGGAACTCGACCGTGGCGAGGACGTCGGGGCCCGGCGGCAGCAGCCCGCCGTCGCCGAGGGCGCCCAGGATGCGCGCGTCGTCGGCGGCGGCGGTGCGCAGGTCGAAGAGGTGACGCTCGGCGGACGACACGTTGTCGTCGAGCAGTTCGCGCAGTTCGTCGGCGAAGCGGTCCAGCTCCTCGGGGGTGAGCGAGCCGTCGGCGGCGGAGGTTCCGGCCGGCGTACGGGCGTGGTCGGCCGGCCTGTCGGCGGTCCCCGTGGCGCCGTCCGACGGCTCTCCCCTGCGGGGCACGGGCACCCCCGGGCGGGTCCGGCCGCCGGTGCCCGGCAGGCTCAGCAGCTCGGCCAGCCGCTCCTCCGCCGCGAGGGCCTCCGCGGTGCGCCGCTCCCCGTCGAGGGCGCGCTCGGCGGCGGTCGCCGCGTCCGCCGCGCGGGCGGCCGTCAGCTCCGCACGGGACTCGGCGGAGGCCGCCTCCCGGGCGTGCTCGGCGGCGCGGCGCGAAGCCTCGCGTGCGGTGTCCCAGGCGGCGACGGCCGTCTTCTCGGCGTCGCTGGCGGCGAGGGCGGCGCGGGCCGGATCGGCGTCGGGGGCGGTGTCGTCGAGCCAGCCGGCGCGGACGGCCTCGGCGGTCTCCTGCTCGACCTCGCCGAGGCGTTGCCTGAGGTGACCCGCCTCGCTGCGGGCGCGCTGCGCCTCGGTGGCGGCGACGGTCGCGTCCCGGTGGGCGGCCTCGCCGGCCTCCTGCAGCGCCGCCGACTTCTCCTCCCCCTCGTTGGCCAGGTTCTCGGCGCTCTCGGCGGCGGCGTGCAGGGCGCGGACGAGGTCGACGGCGGCCTTGGCGCGGGCGGCGAGCGCGGGGGCGGCGTCCCGTTCGGCTTCCTGGATGGCGGCGGCCACCCGTGCGACGCGGTCGGCGGCGGCCCGGTGCCTGAGCACGGCCTCGGCGGCCTGCCAGGCGGAGTGCAGGGTGCGTGCGTCGGCCAGCTCCCGTTTCTGCGAGGCGGCCGACTTCTCCGCGGCGGCCAGCGCCAACGAGGCGTGCCGGTAGGCGAGTTCGGCCGCGATCTGGGCGCTGCGGTCACGGGCGGCCTCGGAGTGGGTGACCGCGTACGCGGCGGCGGTGGTCCGCTGGGCGAGGTCGGTGCCCCGCAGCCGCTCCCGGGCGGCCCGCGCGGAGAGGCGGCGGGCCAGGGTACGGGTGCGCCGCTCGGCGCCCGCGTGGATGTCCCGGGCCCGGGAGCGGGCCTCGGCCGCCTCGACGATCCGGCCGAGCAGATCGACGGACCCGGCGGTGAAGTCCCGCTCGGCGATCAGCTCGGCCCGCCGCCCGAGCTTGTTGCCGAACCCGGCGACCAGGTCGGCGAGTCCGTCCGTGTCCCGGGTGTCGGTGACGGCCCGCAGCAGCAGGTCGGTGAAGTCGGCGTCCTTCTTCACCGCGAAGAGTCCCGCGGCCTCGCCCTCGTCGGCGTTCATCTCCCGCTGGTAGCGGAAGAGTTCCGGGTCGAGGCCGAGATCGGTCAGATGCTCGTTCCAGCGGTCGTGGATCTCCTCCCAGTGCACTTCGAGGTGCGGATACGCCTTGCCCGCCTCGGTGAGGGCGTCCCGGAAGCCCTTCATGGTCCTCCGCCGTCCCTGGGCGCCGGACGCGCCCTCGACGGGCGGGCGTACGGCGGTGGACTCGGCCACGGGCAGGTTGTCCAGGCTCAGTCCCGGACCGGGCCGGAAGGAGTACCAGGCCTCGGCGAACTTGCGCGGGTCGCTGGAGACCTGCCGGCCACGCCACTCGCTCACCTTGCCCACGACGACGCACTCGCCGGTCAGCGTGTGCTGCCACTCCAGGGCGACGTGCCCGCAGTCGTCGGCCAGCAGGAACTTGCGCAGCACACCCGAGCTGGCGCCGCCCAGGGTGTTGCGGTGGCCCGGGAGCATCACCGAGAAGATCAGCTTGAGCAGGACGGACTTGCCGCCGCCGTTCTCCAGGAAGAGGACCCCGGCCGGCGCCGGCCGGCGCGGCGGGCCGGTGGGTTCCTCCTCGAAGAACTCCGCCTGCTGCGGCGCGGGGTCGGGCACGTACGCGCCCACACCCCGCAGGTCCAGCACGGTGTCGGCGTAGCGCGCACCGGCCGGCCCGATGGAGTAGAGGCGGACCCGGGACAGCTCGTACATGGCGGCGGACTTTCGCGGTCGTAAGGGTGGTTCGTGCGGTGCGGTGGTGACGGCGGGCCGTCGGGCGGGGTCGTGGGGCGGTCGTGGTGCCCCCTGGGGGGACGTGGTTCGGTGGTGGTCAGGAGTGGAAGGGCAGGCCGGCGTCGGCCACCAGCTCCAGGTCGTCGGTGTCCTCGGCGGGCAGCAGCGTGGCCGAGCCGTCGGTGACGGGCACGACGCCCAGTTCCAGCAGTTCGGCCATCGCGGCGCTGCCCGCCATGTCCCGCACCTGGAGCTGGTAACGGGCGGTCGTCCGGTACGTGCCGCCGTTGTCGTCCCCGGTGCGCTGCAGGAAGCCCGAGTCGGTCAGGAAGCCCACCGCTTTGCCGATGATGCCGGTGGTGGATCCGGCCAGCCGGCGCGCGTCCTTGGTGGCGCCGGTGGAGCTGCGTCTCGCCCAGGTCCGCCAGGCCGACTCCAGGCCCGGGGCGTCGGTCGCCGGGTCGGTGTTCTCCCCCAGCTCCTCGGCGCGCTCCTCCAGCCGGCGGCACGCCTGCCGGACGAAGGCGTCGACACCGTTGACCGAGACCCGCCCGATGTATCCGTCGTCCGCGAGGTCCTCGGGCCGGGGGAAGGCCATGGCGGCCACCGCGAGGTGCGCCAGCCCGTGCAGGAACCGGTCCACCGAGTCGGCCGCCGTCCGTCGCGCGTAGTCCCCCATCCGCACGGCGAAGACGGAGTCCTCGGCCGCCGTCACCGCCATGCCCGCCCGCGGTGACACCTCCAGCACGATCAGTCCCAGCCCGGCGGCCACGGCGTCGGCGAGCCGCGCGAAGGCCGGATCCTCCCGATACCGCCGGAGCAGTTCGCCGTACTCCTGGTCCCGGGCGGGCTGCAGCTTGGGCTGCAGCCCGAAGGCGACGAGCCTGGCGGCATCGGCGGCGTCGGCGGGAGTGAGGGGCGCGGCCACCGGAGCGGCGGCCGTCTCCGGCTCACTCCATTCGACGTGCTCACTCACAGCGGAACTCCTTGGTCGGGCGAACGGGGGGAAGGGCGATGGCATCAGCGGGGCGGGGGACCGTGCGACAGGCCGTGGACGGCCGGCGGCCGCACCACGGGCTCGACCCCCGTGGGGCCCTCACGCCGCCTCCCGGTCCGCCGCCATCCCGGCGGCGTCCAGCAGGGCCGTGCCCACGATCAGATCGGCCCCGCCGAACTCGGGATCGTCCAGCTCCACCCCGTCGTCCACGGAGAACAGCAGCTTCGCCTCCCCCTGCCGGTAGGCCGTCCCGACCGGCGGGCTCGCCGCGTGCACGGCCAGGAGGGCGACCAGATAGGGCAGTTCGGGATCCTGGAGCCGGGCGTCCGCCAGCAGCCCGGACAGCCGTCGGGGCGCGTCCGCCGGCAGGTCGAGCAGTTCCTTCGCCGCCGCCAGCTGTTCCTCGCTGAAGCGGCTGTCGTCGGGTGTGGCGATCAGGTCCGGCTCGGGCATCTCGGCACCGAGGTGCTCGCGCTCCACCGGGGGCGTGAACAGCAGCTCGACGAGGTCCCCGACCCGCACGGACCCCGGCGTGCGCAGCCCCGTCCCGCGAGCGAAGAACGCGTCGGTCACCCGGCGTGCCTGCTCCACGGGCAGCGGAAGCAGCGGCGCCAGCAGGTGGCCGTAGAGGTCCGTGCCCGAGGTGGTCATCGGGGTGGCGAAGGCCTGCCGGTCCTGCTCCGCACGGAACAGCGGCCCGGCCTCCAGCAGTCTCGACTGCAGCTGTGTGTGCCGCCGGATGCAGTCCTTGACGATGTCGACCAGTTCGGCGGCACGCCGCTTGTGCTCGGATTCCTCGGACTCGTCGCGTGCCTTGCGGATGTTGGTGAGGATCGCGTTCTCGTGGCGGTAGCGGTCGGCGACGTGGTCGAGTGCCTCGGCGATCATGTCGGGCACGGTCCTGAGCCAGTCGACCGCGCGGACGTTGCGCCGGGTGGCGTCCAGTGCCCTGCGCAGCGTCTCGGAGTACTGCACGGTCCGGTACCGGGCCTGCTCGGCGGCGAGCTGGGCGTCGGCGAGCCGGCCCCGGCTGATCAGGATCTCCAGCTTGACCTCGGCGGCGATCTGGGCGCTGGTGACATCGGTGTCGAGGGCGCCCACGAGGACGTTGACGGCCTCGTCGGTCGTGCGGAGGTAGACACCGCCCCCGTAGCCGGGGACCTCCTCGATCAGCTTGAAGTCGTAGTCGCGGCGGACATAGGTGCCGTCGGGCGCGAACGTCCCGTACACGGCACGGAAGCCGCGGTCGACACTGCCGACGTTGATCAGGTTCTCCAGGACCCAGCGGGCCACCCGCTCGTGCTCCTCGACGGGCCGTCGGGGGGCCTGGGCGGCGATGCGCGGGATGAGACGGGCGACGATCTGGTCGTGGTCCGCGCCCGTGTCGAAGTCCATGTTCAGGGTGACCAGGTCGATGGCGGCGAGGGCCACCTCGGCCATGCCGTACACCGAGTACTCGCCGGCGAGGTTCGCCTTGCGCGCGTCCAGGTCGTGCAGCGGTGCGGTGCAGGCGAGCGCGCGCAGCCGCCGCGCCAGTCCCTCGTCGGCGGCCGGGCCCGGAGCAGGGCGCGGCCCCGCGCCGAGCTGGGGCGGAACGCTGTCCGTCGATGCGGGTGAAGTCACGGTGCACAGACTAGGTCCTGGGTCTGACATCGACCCAAATCGTTCCGCCGGGCGGGGACCGGGGCGGCCGCGCCCGGGCCGGACGGCTCAGGAGACCTCGGCGACCCGCCGCCCGTACACCGCGACCAGGTTCCGCAGCGAGTCGTCGAGGTAGTCCGCGAGCAGCCGTTCGGCCTCGTCGCGCTCCCCGCGCTCCAGCGTCCGCAGGATGAGGAGGTTGCGCGCCAGATACGGCTCGTACAGCTCGCGCGGATCGTCCACCACGTGGAAGGCGAGCCGGAGTTCGGCGAAGACGCTGCGCATCAGCTCGTCGGTGCGGGCGCTGCCGGCGAGGGCGACCAGTTCGCGGTGGAAGTGGATGTTGGCGGTGGAGACACCTTTCCAGTCGCCCTCGTGGGCCTCCCGCTGTCCTTCCGCGACGGCCGCGGCGAGCCGGTCGAGGCCGTACGGCGGGGCTCCGAGTCCGCGGACGACGGCGCACTCGACGAGGCGGCGGGTGCGGTAGATGTCCTCGACGTCCTCGACGGTCAGCACGCGCACGAAGACACCGCGGTTGAGTTCGTGGACGAGGAGCCGTTCGTGGGTGAGCAGGCGGAACGCCTCACGGAGGGTGTTGCGGGAGACGCCGAGGGCGCCGCCGATGCTGTCCTCGGACAGCCGGGTCCCGGGTGGGAAGAAGCCGTCGGCGATCCGGCTCCTGAGGATGTCCGAGACCCGCTCGGCGGTGCTGGTGCGCCCGAGGAGGGCCCGGTCGTCGGCGAGTCCGGTCAGTTCGGCGGCCATGCCGGAATTCAATCGCAGACTCGAGAACGAAACAACACGGGTATTGAAGGATCGTTCAACGATCCTCTACCTTGCTGGACAGGCGGCCCACCGTTCGACGCTCGGTTCCCTCGTTCGCCGCCCGGCGCCGCCGCTCCCGCACGGCCCGGCTCCTGTCTCACGCACTTCTCCCCCCTCACCGCGAGGTGCCCATGAGTACGCCCCCTCCCTCCCAGGTCCCGACCACCGAGCCCCACCCCGACCCGGCCCGACCGGCCTCCGACGACGGCGCGTTCGGCTGGCTGCGCGCCCTCGGGCCGCGTGGCCGCCGTGCCTTCGGCGGCGCGTTCGGCGGCTACGCCCTCGACTCGTACGACTACTTCACGCTGCCGCTGAGCATGGTCGCGCTCACGGCCTACTTCGGCCTGGACAACGGCCAGACCGGGCTGTTCACCACCGTCACGCTGGTCGTCTCGGCGATCGGCGGCGCCGCCGCGGGCGTGCTCGCGGACCGGATGGGCCGGGTGAAGGCCCTGATGATCACCGTCGTGACGTACGCGGTGTTCACCGTGGCCTGCGGCTTCGCGCCCAACTACGAGACCCTGCTGGTCTTCCGCGCCCTTCAGGGGCTCGGCTTCGGCGGTGAGTGGGCGGTCGGCGCGATCCTGGTCGCCGAGTACGCGAGCGCCAAGCACCGGGGGCGTACGCTCGGCGCGATCCAGAGCTCCTGGGCGGTCGGCTGGGGTCTGGCCGTGATCGTCTACACGGTGGTCTTCTCCCTCCTCGACGACGACCTGGCCTGGCGCGTGATGTTCTGGACCGGCGCCCTGCCCGCGCTGCTCGTGATCTGGGTGCGCCGCTCGGTCGAGGACGCCCCGCAGGCCGCCGCCGCGCGGGAGAGGAGCACCGAGAAGGGCTCGTTCGCCGTGATCTTCCGGCGGGGCACGGCCGCCTCGCCCGGTCTGCTGCGCACCACGGTCTTCGCGGTGCTGCTCTCCACCGGCGTCCAGGGCGGCTACTACACGCTGGCGACCTGGGTGCCCACGTATCTCAAGACGGAGCGGGGTCTGTCGGTCGTCGGCACCGGCGGCTACCTCACGTTCCTGATATCCGGTGCCTTCATCGGCTATCTGACCGGCGGCTATCTGACCGACCTGCTGGGCCGACGGCGGAACATCTGGCTGTTCGCCGTGCTCTCGGCGCTGTGCATCCTGGCGTACGCGAACATCCCGAGCGGCGCGGGCACCCTCCTCCTGGTGCTCGGTTTCCCGCTGGGGTTCTGCATGTCGGCGATCTTCAGCGGCTTCGGCTCGTACCTCAGCGAGCTGTACCCGTCGGCCGTCCGGGGCACCGGGCAGGGCTTCACCTACAACACCGGGCGGGCCGTGGGAGCCGTGTTCCCCACCACCGTCGGCTTCCTGGCCGACAGCTGGGGCGTGGGCGGCGCGCTGGTCTTCGGCGCGCTCGGCTACGGCCTGGCGGCGGTGGCCCTGCTCGGCCTCCCGGAGACCCGCGGAAAGGAACTCGTGTGAACCCCGTGACGACCGAGGACCACCCCGAGGCCCGCACCCCCCGGAACGGTCCCGCGCTGCCCGCCCCGCACGACGTGCCCCTGGCCTCCGTCGCACTCCCCGCCCCGCACGACGTGCCCGTGGCCTCCGTCGATCCGCACGCGCACGCGTGGACCCCCGAGAAGGCACGCACGGTGTTCCGTTCAGGAGTCACCGGCCCCACCGCCGGGGTCGCCGCCGGCCACACCCAGGCGAACCTGATCTCGGTGCCCGCCGACTGGGCCTACGACATGCTGCTGTTCTGCCAGCGCAACCCCAAGCCGTGTCCCGTGCTCGACGTGACGGACGCCGGGGCGTGGAGGACGCCGCTCGCATCGGGCGCGGACCTGCGCACCGATCTGCCGCGCTACCGGGTGTGGGAGCACGGGGAGCTGGTGGCGGAGCCGACGGACGTGGTCGACGTCTGGCGGGAGGACCTGGTGTCGTTCCTGATCGGCTGCAGCTTCACCTTCGAGTCGGCGCTGACCGGGGCGGGCGTGCCGATGCGCCACATCGAGCAGGGCCGCAACGTCTCCATGTACGTCACCGGCCGCCCGTGCCGGCCCGCCGGGCGGCTGCGCGGCCCGATGGTGGTGTCGATGCGTCCGGTGCCGCCGGAGCACCTGGCCACCGCGATCCGGGAGACCAGCCTCCTGCCGGCCGTGCACGGCGGCCCGGTGCACTGCGGCGATCCGGCGGGCCTCGGCATCGCGGATCTGTCCCGCCCGGACTTCGGCGACCCGGTGGACGCGGAGCCGGACGACATCCCGGTGTTCTGGGCCTGCGGGGTGACGCCCCAGGCCGTGGTGACGGCCTCGCGCCCGCCCTTCGCGATCACCCACGCACCGGGCCGGATGTTCCTCACCGACGCCCGGGACGAGCAGTACCGCGTCCTGTGACGAACTAGCAGGAGAATGGCATTCATGAGCTCCATCGATCTCAACGCCGACCTCGGCGAGGGCTTCGGCCGCTGGACGCTGACCGACGACGAGCAGCTGCTGTCCGTGGTCACCAGCGCCAATGTGGCCTGCGGTTTCCACGCCGGGGACGCGGCCACCATGCGGCGGGTCTGTGCACTGGCGGCCGAGCGCGGCGTACGGGTCGGGGCCCAGGTCTCGTACCGGGACCTGGCGGGCTTCGGGCGGCGCGCGATGGACGTGCCGCCCGCCGAACTGGCGGCCGAGGTGGCCTACCAGATCGGCGCCCTGGAGGTATTCGCCCGCGCGGCGGGCACGCGCGTGTCGTACGTGAAACCGCACGGCGCGCTCTACAACCGGGTCGTGCACGACGAGGAACAGGCGGCGGCGGTGGTCGACGGGGTGCTCCTCGCCGATGCCACGCTGCCCGTCCTCGGTCTGCCCGGCTCACGTCTCCTCGCGCTGGCCGAGGCGGCGGGGCTGCCCGTCGTCACCGAGGCGTTCGCGGACCGCGCCTACACCGACCTGGGCACTCTGGTGCCGCGCGGCCGGGAGGGCGCCGTGATCGCGGACGCCGACGCGGTGGTGGCCCGCTCGGTGAGCATCGCCGGCGACGGCACGGTCACCGCGCACTCCGGGGCTCGCATCGCCGTCCGGGCCCGCTCCCTGTGCCTGCACGGCGACACACCGGGCGCGGTGGAACTGGCCCGGCGGGTGCGGGCCGAGCTGGCGGCGGCCGGTGTGCGGGTGGAGGCGTTCGTATGAAGGCGCTCCCGGTCGGGGACCGCGCCCTGCTGATCGAGGTGGGCACGGGTGAGGAGGCGGCGGCGCTCCACGCCGAGCTGCTGCGCCGCCGCGCGACCGGCGACCTGTCGGCGGCCGAGATCGTCCCGGCCGCCCGTACGGTCCTGCTGGACGGCCTCGACGACCCTTCCCTGCTGGCCGGACGCCTCGCTTCCTGGGACATTCCGCCCGTCCCCCCGCGCGCGGAGGACGTCGTCGAGATCCGGGTGCGGTACGACGGCCCCGATCTGCCGGACGTCGCCGCCCACTGGGGTGTCGACGTCGCCGAGGTGGCCCGGGTCCACGCGGCGGCCGAGTACCGCGTGGCCTTCTGCGGCTTCGCCCCCGGCTTCGGCTACCTCACGGGGCTGCCCCGCGAGGTCCCGCGCCGGGCCACTCCGCGCACGGCGGTCCCCGCGGGGTCGGTCGCGCTCGCCGGCCCGTACACCGGCGTGTACCCGCGCGCCTCCCCGGGCGGCTGGCAGCTGATCGGGACGACCGACGCGGTTCTCTGGGACACCGCGCGCGTGCCGGCCGCTCTGCTGGCGCCGGGCACCCGGGTGCGCTTCACACCCGAGGGGGCACCGTGACCGACGACGCCCTCGTGGTGGTCCGCGCGGGCGCGCTGACCACCGTCCAGGACCGGGGCCGCCCCGGCCTGGCCCACCTCGGGGTACCGCGCTCGGGGGCGCTCGACGCGCCCGCGGCCGAGTTGGCCGGGCGGCTGGTGGGCAACCCTCCGGGAGCCGCCGTCCTGGAGACCACGCTCGACGGCTGCTCCGTGCGCCCCCGCTCGACGGTCGTCATGGCCGTCACGGGAGCCCCCTGCGCGGTCACCCTGGACGGCCGTCCGGCTCCGTGGGGAGCGCCGGTACGGGTGCCCGGCGGGGCGCTCCTCGACATCGGCGCGGCCCGCTGCGGCGTACGCAGCTATCTCGCCATCTCCGGCGGAGTGAGCGTGGAGCCGGTCCTCGGCAGCCGCTCCACGGACCTGCTGTCGGGCCTCGGCCCGCCACCGCTGACGGCCGGCACGGTGCTGCCGCTGGGCCACCGGGCCGGGCCGCACGCGCACGTGGACGTCGTTCCGCACCCGGCGCCGCCCCGCGAACTCGTGCTGCGCGTGACCCTGGGTCCGCGCGACGACTGGTTCACGGACGGGGCCCTGCGCACCCTCACCGGGCGCCCCTACGCCGTCTCGTCGGCGAGCAACCGCATCGGGCTGCGCACGGAGGGGCCCGCCCTGGAGCGCTTCCGGGCGGGCGAACTGCCCAGCGAGGGCATGGTGCTGGGCGCGGTCCAGGTGCCGCCGGACGGCCGCCCGGTCGTCTTCCTCGCCGACCATCCGACCACCGGGGGCTACCCGGTGATCGCGGTGGTCGCCCCGGCGGACCTGCCCGCCGCCGCCCAGGCCACGCCCGGCACACCGGTGCGGTTCGTCGCCGTACGGCACCGCCGCTGACCGGTCCTGCGGGGCCCGCTCACGCCACCTCCGGCCGCTGGTCGGAGACGGTCAGCGCGGCCAGTGCCGCCGCCACCGCGTGGGAGGCGGACAGGTCCAGCCGGGCGCTGGTGCCGCGGGCCTCGTGCCGCACCTCGGCGGCGGCCAGGGCCAGGAGCTGCGGCAGGAGGTCGGTGCAGCGCCGGGCCACCCAGGCCGTCCCCGCCGTGGCCAGCCACCTGAGGCCGGCGGCGCGGGTGGGCACCGGGAACCCGGGCTCGGCGGACGGCGCGGGACCGGTCGCGATCCCGGCCTCCGCCAGCAGGGCGTGGAAGCGCAGGGCGAACTGCCGGTGCCCCCGCTCACCGGGGTGCAGCCGGTCCGCGCTCCACATCGCACGGTCCGTCAGCCAGGCGCCCTCCGAGGCGTGCAGGTGGACCGCTCCGTGCCGCTCGGACAGGGCGTGGACGACGGTGTTGACGGCCCGTTGCCGCCGGGCGAGGGGCCTGGCCAGCGCCCGGGGCAGGCCGAGCATCGCCCCGGGGTCGGGCAGGCACGCGGTGAGCAGCACCACGTCGCGCTCCCGGAAGGCCCCGTAGATCTCGTCGAGACGGGCGGCCACGGCGTGGATGTCGAAGGTGCAGCGCAGGGTGTCGTTGACGCCGACGACGACGGAGGCGATGTCCGGGCGGAGGGCCAGCGCGGCGGCCAGTTGCCGGTCCCGTACGTCGCGGGTCTGTGAGCCGCTGACGGCCAGGTTGGTGAACCGCGTCCCGGGGCCGAGCCCGTCGGCGAGCAGCGCGGCCCAGCCCCGCCGGCCGCCCGCCACGGGGTCGCCCACGCCCTCGGTGAGGGAGTCGCCGAGGGCCACGAACCGTCGGGCCCTCATCCGACGCCCTCCCGCACCGGGCGCCCGGCGGTGGCGTCGTGCGCGGCGAGGAACGCGTCCACCGCGGTCCGCCAGCCGAAGCACTCGGCACGCGCGCGTGCCGCCTCCCTGCGGTCGCCCTCGGGCCGGTCGAGCAGTGCCTCGACGGCGTCGGCGAACGACTCGCCGCGGTCCGCCGCCGCTGCCCCGGCCGAGCCGATCACCTCGGGCAGCGCGGACGACGAGCTGGCCACCACGGGCGTACCGCAGGCCATCGCCTCCAGCGCGGCCAGCCCGAACGTCTCGGCGGGGCCGGGAGCCAGGGCCACGTCGGCGGAGGCCTGCAGCGCGCCCAGCGTGGCGCGGTCACCGACGTGCCCGAGGAAGGTCACCGGGAGCCCCTTCGCCCGCTGTTGGAGCCTGGCGCGCAGCGGCCCGTCGCCGGCGACGACCAGCACGGCCCGCCGTCCGCGCCGGAGCAGCGCCTCCAGGGCGTCGACGGCCGTACCGGGCCGCTTCTCGACGGACAGCCGGGAGCACATCACGAGCAGGATGTCGTCCTCGCGCGCGTGCCGACCGCGCAGCGCCGGGTCCCGCAGGGCGGGGTGCCGTCCCACGAGGTCGACGCCCAGGGGTGCCCGGACGACGTTCCGGGCCCCGATCCGTACGAACTCCCGTTCGGCGAACTCGGTGGTGCACACCACCCGCGCGTAGGTGTGGGCCGTGCGGACGTTGAGGGCGTCGGAGGCCCGGCGGGCCATCCGCTCGGACAGGCCCCAGGTCCGCAGCACGCCGTCGGCGGTCTCGTGCGAGACCATCACCGCGCGCACCCTGGCCCGCCGGGCCCACGCCCCGGTCCAGCGCAGCGTGGTCCGGTCGGAGACCTCCAGCCGGTCGGGCCCCAGCGATTCCAGCAGGCCCGCGACCCGCCGCTTGTCCATGAGGACGCGGTAGCCCCCGGTCCCCGGCAGCAGCGGCCCGGGCAGGGTGATCACCCGGCCCTGCTCGGTCGCGTCGTCGGTGTACCGCTCGCCGGGCACGACGAGGACGGCCTCGTGCCCGGCGGCCTCGTACCCCTTGCCCAGTTCCCTCAGCGCGGTGCGCAGACCGCCCGAGGTGGGCGCGACGAAGTTGGCGAGCCGTACGATCCGCAGCCTGCCCGTGCTGTCCCCGCTCACGCGGCCACCGCCGTCCGTGTCGCGAGCACATCGGCGTAGTGCCCGATGAGCTGGTCGCCGATGGCCGCCCAGGTGCGCCCCTCCACCATGGCCCGCCCGGCGGCCCCGTACGCGGCCCGGAGCCCGGGATCTCCGGCCAGGGACCGCACGGCGTCGCGTACGGCGGCCGCGTCGCGCGGCGGCACCAGGAACCCCGTGCGCCCGTGGGCGACGAGGTCCAGCGGGCCGCCGGCGGCGGGGGCCACCACGGGCACTCCGCTGGCCATGGCCTCCTGCACGGTCTGGCAGAAGGTCTCGAAGGGGCCGGTGTGGGCGAAGACGTCGAACGAGGCGAAGATCCGGGCGAGGTCGTCGCCGGTGCGGCGGCCGAGGAACACGGCTTCGGGCAGGGCCTCGCGCAGGCCGGGCTCGCTGGGCCCGTCGCCCACCACGACGACCTTCACACCGTCCAGACCGCACACCCCGGCGAGCAGGTCGATCTGCTTCTCGGGGGCGAGGCGGCCCACGTAGCCGACGATCAGTTCGCCGCCGGGCGCCAGTCGGCGGCGCAGCGCCTCGTCGCGCAGCCGGGGGTGGAACCGGACGGTGTCGACCCCGCGCGGCCACAGGCTGACCCGGGGGACGCCATGTGTCTCCAGGTCGCGCAGCGCCGCGGTGGACGGGGCGAGGGTGCGGTCGGCGGCGGCGTGCACGGAACGGATGCGCCGCCAGGCCGCCGCCTCACCGGCGTGGACGTAGGTGCGGGCGTATCCGGCGAGGTCGGTCTGGTAGATCGCGACGGCGGGGACACCGAGGCGGGCGGCGGCCGCCATGCCCCGCACGCCGAGGACGAAGGGGCTGGCCAGGTGGACGATGTCGGCCCGGTGTTCGACGATCGCCGCGGCGACCCGGCGGCTGGGCAGGGCGACGCGGACCTGGGGGTAGCCCGGGAGAGGGAGGGAGGGGACACGGACGACGGGGCACGGTGCCAGGAGGTCGGCTCCGGCCCCGGTTCCCTGGGCGGTGGCCGGGGCCACGACGAGCGGGGAGTGCCCCCGCGCGACGAGGTGCCGCGCGGTCTGGAGGGCGCAGTGGGCCACGCCGTTCACATCGGGGGGAAAGGACTCGGTCACGATGACGACACGCATACCCGTGTTGTCGTCGTACCGGACGTGGCCGCGTCAACGTGGATCTTTCCGGGCGGGGAACGTCCCATGAGCGTTGCGCTGCACACCTGTCCAGGTCAGGCCGTGTCCATGCCTTCCTGACCTCCGGGTCGCCGGGTGTTCACACTGCGGGCATGTCGGGACCGATCCGGCTGCGTACGGCTGTCTGGACGTCGTCCTCCTCGGCCGGGTCGGCGGCGAGCCGGCGGAGCTGGTCGACGACCCGGGTGTCACCGGTCTCGGCGTGCCGGGCGGCGATCTCTCGGGTGGTCTCCTCGCAGTCCCAGAGGCACTCGACGGCGAACCCGGCAGGGAAGGAGGGATCGGTGGCGGCGAGCGCGCGGGCGGCGCGGCCGCGGAGATGGGAGGAGGCGGTCTCGCGGTAGATATGGCGCAGGACGGGCGCGGCGCAGGCGATGCCGAGGCGGCCGGTGCCGTCGACGAGCGTCCACAGGGTCGGCGCGTCGGGCCCTTCGCCCCGGACGGCCTCGCGCAGCGCGCCCAGCACCAGGTCGCTGTCCTTGGCTCCGCCGAGGCAGGCGAGCATCCGTCCGGCGGCGGCGCCCAGCGGGTCGGGTCGGTGCACCCAGCCGCGGGCCCGGTCGACGGCGGTCAGACTGCGCATCCGTTCGAAGGCGTCGACGGCGGCCTCCACGACCATCGTCGTCCCGTCGGTCACGGCGCCCTCGATCAGGTCGAGGGCGTCGGGATCGTTGCCGTCGGCGAGGTAGCGCAGGGCGGTGCAGCGGGCGCCGTCGTCGCCGGACCGGGCCGCGAGGAGGATCTCGGGCCGGTCCTCGGGGCCGGCGACGGCCGTGAGACACCGGGCGGCCGGCACGTGGAGGACGGCTCCGCGTTCTATGCCCTGCTGGGCCCACTCGAACACGGCCTTGACGCTCCACCCCGGCCGGGGTCCGCTCGGCCGCATCTGCCGCTGCCAGCGGTCGAAACAGCCGGTCTCCTGGGCGGCGCGCACGCGTGTGGCGATCGCCTCCCGGGGATCGTCGGCCCACAGCCGCCAGGGGCGCGGCTCGAAGGCGTCGCGAACGGTGGCGGCCAGTTCGGCCTCGCCCTGCGGGTCGGTGGTGAAGCGGGCCAGCACGGGTTCGGCGAGGGCGCGCAGCCCTTCGTCGTCGTCCCTGAGGGCCAGTTCGTCGAGGGCCCAGGCCCAGCTGGTGCCCACGGCGGCGTATCTGCGCAACAGCTGCAGCGCGTCCCGCCTGCCGTACGAGGCGAGGTGCCCGAGGACCGCGAGGGCCAGCCCGGTGCGTGACTCGTCGGTGTCGAGCACGTCCTCGGCGTCGAAGAGGTGCCGCTCGATCTCGTCGAGCTCACCGCTGAGGTCGAGGTAGAGACGTGCGTAGTACAGGGAGCGGTTCTCCACCTGCCAGTCGTGGCGGGGGTCGCTCAGCACACAGTGGTTCAGTGCCGCGAGCGCCTCGGCCCGCGGGGCGGTGAGCGCGTGCAGGGTGCCGTCGCCGCGGCCCCGCTGCAGCAGGCCGAGCAGCGTACCGCTGGGCGCTATGACCGGTTCGAACATGGGAAACAGCCTCACATCAAGCGTCGACGCAACCGGGAATTCCGCTTTACCTGGCCGCGTGACAACACGTCGGTGCGCCCGCCGTCTCTTGCTTGCTGTAGACCATCTTCCTCTGCCTCTCGTCGGTGGCCCATGCGGACCGCGTCACGGCCCACGCGGTGCGGCAACACCTGCCCAGCCATCATGTCCGTGAATCACGACGTCATGATGACCCGGCGGTTCTCGCTGCCGCGACCGAAATATCCGGCGGCCCCGTACCGCCTCCCCCGTCTTTCGTGTTGTGCCTGGTCAGAACATGTGGATCAGTGCGCTGCGAACAGTTCGAGCAGTTCTGTCTTACCGAACATACGTGCGGTGTCAATCGCGTTGGGAGTGCCCGCGGCAGGGTCGGCCCCGCCGTCCAGGAGCACCCGGACAACCCCCTCCTCACCCTTGAAAACCGCCCCGGCGAGGGGAGTCTGACCCCGGTCGTTGACGCGGTCGGCCTCGCCGCCGCGGGCCAGCAGGGCCCGTACCGCGTCGGCGTGACCGTGGTAGGCGGCGAGCATCACGAGCGAGTCGCCGCGGTCGTTGGTCAGGTCGGCCGGAACCCCCGCGTCGACGTACTCCACGAGCGCCTCGGTCTCACCCCGCCGGGCCAGATCGAAGATCCTGGTCGCCAGCTCCACGACCTCCGGGTCGGGGGCTTCGCTCATCGCCGGGACCACCTCTCACAAAACGCGCATCGAGCCGAACGGGTGAATCGCCAGAGTACTGGCTCACCGCCCACATGAGCGGACAGAGCCGAGGCAAAGATCACACCGAGTCCCGTTACGCGCAACAGCCCAGCCCGGACGGACCAGTGCGAATTCCGCCACTCGGGCGAAATCCTCAGAATTTCACCCTTTTGCACCTTTTATCGTATGGATACATGCTGCGACTCTGGAAGAACTCATGGTGACTGTCCCCATCAACCAGGAGAACCCACATGATCCTGAACATCTCAGGCGTCGTCCTGCTCGGCGTCATCGTCTTCCTGTTCTTCCGCAAGGACGGCCTGAAGGCGTCGCACTGCATCGTCGTCACCCTCTTCGGGTTCTACCTCGCCAGCACGGGCATCGCCCCGAGCATCACAGCGGGCGGCGAAAGCCTCGCGAGCCTCCTCGGCGGGATCAAGTTCTGACCCCGTCCCCATCCGCACGCACCCCCAGGAGACAGCCGTGGCCCGGGTCCCCCTCCCCCGCATTCTCAGCAGCGGCGGCGCGCACCTCGCCAGGAGCCGGGAGCTGGCCCGCACGGCCGCCGACGGCGCCACCGACGTCCTCCACCCGCTGATCACGATCACGCGTGGACTGCGCCGGCTGGTCGCCGCCGGACGGCTCAGATGGGCACAGACCCCGAAGGACCGCCGCGGGTCACTGCTCTTCCTGGTGGCCTCGGTCGTCCTGGTCGTGACCCTGGTGCCGTACGGCCCGCTGCTCGCCGTCATCGCCCTGATGGCGGCGGCAGCCTGGGCGGGCCGCGCCGGCGCCGTCCCGGAGCCCACCGGCCCGGACGAGTCGCAGAGCCGGCGCCTGAGGTCCCTGTACGACGCCCTGGTCCCCTACTTCTCGGCCGCCGAGGACCCCGCGCCCCTCTACACGCACGGGGGCGACTGGGAGGACGCCTTCCCCACCTACACGTTCGACGGCACCGGCCGTGTCTGTCATCTGCTGGTCCGGTACCCCGCCTACTTCACCGACGGCGAGCCGGAGGCCCGCGCACGCATCGAACAGCTGCTGCACGCCAAGGCGGGCCGCGGCCGTGAGTACCGCTTCACCTGGGACGAGGAGGCCAACGAACTCACCGTCGATGTCATGCCCCCGCTCGCCCGCGACATCGGCGCCCAGCGCTTCGTCACCGCCCCGGGCGAGACGGTCCTCGGCTTCACCGACGCCGTCCATGTCCAGCGCACCCTCCCCCTGGCCTGCCAGGAGGAGCTACGCGATGTGCCACCGGTCGTCTGGCGCACCGGCCCGGGTTCCACAGAACCGCATCTTCTGGCCGTGGGCGGACCGGGCAGCGGCACGACGACCCTCCTGCGCGCCATCGCCCTCCAGGCCCTGCGGCACGGCGACGTCGTGATCGTCGAGGGCGGCGGCAGCGGCGAGTACGCCTGCCTCGTGGGCCGCGACGGTGTCCTCGCCGTGGAGAGCGGGCTGTCCGGAGCCCTGGCGAGCCTGGAGTGGGCCTCCCAGGAGACCGAACGCCGGCTGATCGCCACGAACCGCGCCCGCCAGGCGGGACAGCCCGCGCCGGACGACGTCCGCCGTCCCCTCTGGCTCCTCCTCGACCGCCCGAGCGTGCTGACCCACCTCGCCGCGGCCGAGGACCGGCGCGACCCGCAGTCCCTCCTCCAGGTCCCCCTGCGCCACGGTCGCGCGGTCGATGTCACCGTCGTGATCACCGAGCAGTTCGACCACCTGGACGCGCTCACCGACGCGGTACGCGGGAACACCCGCGCGCGTGTGGTCCTCGGCCCCGCCACCCCCGAGCAGACGGAGTCGGTCCTCGGCGCGGCGCCCCCGACCACCCCCACCCCGGACGTCCCCCCGGGCCGCGGCTACGCCCGCCTCGGCACCGCCCCCGCCCTCCGGCTCCAGGTGCCCGCCACCCCCGACCCCCACGACGAGAACGCCCCCGAAGCGCTCCGGCGGACGATCCTCGACCTGCTCCCCGCGCGCACGACCCCGGCGGACTCCCTCACGAAGGCCGCGGTGGCCGAGACCTGAGGCCCGGCAGGCCCCTCACGCCACGAACGTCCGCGGTCCCTCGCCCCCGCCCGAGGCGCCGTCCCGCACCAGCCGCGCCGCCGCGGCGAGCCGGACGGCGGCCTCCTCGGCCACCGCTCCCCCCACGGTGAACGGCAGCCGCACATACCCCTCGAAGGCCCCGTCCACCCCGAACCGCGGCCCGGACGGCACCCGCACCCCGACCCGCTCACCCACCTCCGCGAGCCGCGACCCCGACAGGCCGCCCGTCCGGACCCACAGGGTCAGCCCGCCCCGCGGCTCCGAGAACTCCCAGTCCGGCAGCTCCCGGCGCACGGCGGCCACCAGCGCATCCCGGTTCCCCCGCGCCTGCTCCCGCCGGATGTCCACGGCCTGCGCCCACCCCCCCGTGCTCATCAGCCAGTTCACGGCCAGCTGCTCCAGCACGGGCGTCCCCAGGTCCGCGTACGCCCGTGCCGCGACCAGGCTCCGGATCACGTCCGGCGCGGCCCGCACCCACCCGATCCGCATCCCCGCCCAGAACGCCTTGCTCGCCGACCCGACGGTGATGACCGTGGACCCCGCCGGGTCGAACGCGCAGACGGGCCGGGGCATCTCCACATCGTCGTCGAGCCACAGCTCGCTCATCGTCTCGTCCGCCACGAGCACCGTCCCGGCACCCCGTGCCGCGTCGACGAGCCCCCGCCGCCGGTCCTCGCCGGCGAGCGCCCCGGTCGGGTTGTGGAAGTCGGCGACGACGTACGCGAGCCGGGGCGCCGCGTCCCGCAGGACCTGCCGCCACCGGTCCATGTCCCACCCCGCGAGCCCGTCGGCCATGGCGACCGGCACCAGCCGCGCCCCCGCCTCCCGCATCAGCTGCAGGATGTTGGCGTACGACGGGGACTCCACCGCGATCCGCTCCCCGCGCCCCGCGAAGAGATGACAGATGGCGTCCATGGCGCCCATGGCCCCGGTCGTCACCATGATCTGCTCGGGCATCGTGGGGATGCCGCGCGCGGTGTAGCGCTCGGCGAGCATGGAACGCAGCGCGGGCAGTCCGGCCGGGTAGTCGCCGTGCGTGTGGGCGTAGGGCGGCAACTCCTCCAGCGCGCCCTGCACGGCCCGGGTGAGCCAGGGCTCGGGGGCGGGCAGGGCCGCGCAGCCCAGGTCGATCATGGAACCGAGCGCCTCCGGCGGCAGCGGTTCCAGTCCGCGCGCGGGCAGCGGCTTCCCGGCCGGCACGGCCGTCCAGCTGCCCGCTCCCCGCCGGGACTCCAGGAACCCCTCGGTGCGCAGCGCCTCATAGGCGGCCGCGACGGTCGTACGGCTGACGGAGAGGGCCAGCGCCAGCTCCCGTTCGGCGGGCAGGCGGGCGGCCACCGGCACGCGCCCCTCCAGCACCAGCAGCCGGATCCCGTCGGCCAGCGCCCGGTAGGCGGGCGGGCGGCGGGTGCCGGGGCCTGCGGGACGCTCCTGCTGCGAGGTGAGCAGCCGCGCGAGCTGGGCCGCTCCCACCGCCGAAGTCCACTGCGCCATGATTCCAGTCCACCTTCCCCGAATTGGCCATGGATGGCATGACTCTCCAAGCCACAGAGTGTCATGCGTCAGGCCACCGGCACCACCAGGGGGAAGCCTTGTCCGCCGCACAGCACGAGCATCCGCACACATCCCAGCCGGACCCGGGGGCCCCGGAGGGGCACCGTCCACCGCCCCGCCGACTCGGCCGACGGCTGACCCAGCTCTACACCGGACTCGCCCTCTACGGCGCCAGCTCAGCCCTCCTCGTGGAGGCCGGCCTCGGTCTGGAACCGTGGAACGTCCTGCACCAGGGCCTGGCGGAGCTGACCGGCCTGACCATCGGCGTGGTGTCGATCGCCGTGGGCGCGACGGTGCTCCTGCTGTGGATCCCGCTCCGCCAGCGCCCGGGTCTCGGCACGGTCTCCAACGTCTTCGTGGTCGGCATCGCGATGGACGCCACCCTGGCCCTGGTGCCCGAGGCGCACACCCTGGCCGTACGGGTCCCGCTTCTCGTCGCGGGAATCGTGCTCAACGGCGTGGCGACCGGCCTCTACATCGCGGCCCGGTTCGGACCCGGCCCGCGGGACGGGCTGATGACGGGACTGCACCGCCGCACGGGACGCTCGGTGCGGCTGATGCGGACGGCCGTGGAGATCGCGGTGCTGGCGACCGGCTTCGCCCTCGGCGGCACGGTCGGGGTGGGTACCGCCCTCTACGCCCTCTCCATCGGCCCGCTGGCCCAGCTCTTCCTGCGCCTGTTCGCCGTCCCCTCGGAATCCGGCAGCACGGTCGTTGCCACCGGGCCTTCGAAGCGAGCCATACTGCCCGGGTGACCGACCGCGTACGCCACCCCTACCTCGACCATCCGGGACCGATCGCCTTCGCCCACCGGGGCGGGGCGGCGGACGGTCTGGAGAACACCACGGCCCAGTTCCGGCGGGCGGTGGAGTCGGGTTACCGCTACATCGAGACCGACGTCCACGCCACCCTCGACGGCAAGCTGGTCGCCTTCCACGACTCGACCCTGGACCGGATGACGGACGGGGCGGGCCGGATAGCGGACCTGCCGTGGAAGGAGATACGGCACGCGCGCGTGGCGGGCGTCGAGCCGGTCCCCCTCTTCGAGGAACTCCTCGAAGAGTTCCCCGAGGTCCGCTGGAACGTGGACCTCAAGGCGGAGTCCGCACTCCACCCGTTCCTCAACCTGATCGCCCGCACCGGGTCCTTCGACCGCGTCTGCGTCGGCTCGTTCTCCGAGGCCCGGGTCGCCCGCGCCCAGCGCCTCGCCGGACCGCGCCTGGCCACCTCGTACGGGACCGGCGGCGTCCTGGGACTCCGGCTGCGGTCCTGGGGAATCCCCGCAGCCCTGCGCCGCACGGCGGTCGCCGCGCAGGTGCCCGAGGCGCAGTCGGGGGTGCCCGTGGTCGACCACCGTTTCGTGCGCGCAGCCCACGCGCGCGGGCTGCAGGTCCATGTCTGGACCGTGAACGAACCGCAACGTATGCACCGGCTCCTGGACCTGGGCGTCGATGGCATCATGACCGATCACATCGACACGCTGCGCAAGGTGCTGGAGGACCGGGGGACCTGGGTCTGACGCCCGGCACGCGGCCCGTTCACGGGGAAGCGAGGGGCACGGGTGGGCACCGACACCGTGCGGACGGACTCGGCCGACGAGGCCGCGGACAGGCGGCGCGAACAACGCGGCTGGTACTTCTACGACTGGGCCTGCTCCGTCTACTCGACCAGCGTCCTGACCGTGTTCCTCGGCCCCTATCTGACCGAGGTCGCCAAGTCCGCCGCCGACGGGGACGGTTATGTCCATCCTCTGGGCATATCGGTGCGCGCGGGGTCCTTCTTCGCCTACTCGGTGTCCCTGTCGGTGATCCTCGCCGTCGTGATCATGCCGCTGGTGGGTGCGGCCGCCGACCGCACGGGCCGCAAGAAGCCCCTTCTGGGCACGGCCGCGTACGTCGGCGCGGGCGCGACCGCCGGGATGTTCTTCCTGGACGGCGAGCGCTACCTCCTCGGCGGGGTCCTGCTGATCATCGCGAACGCGGCGCAGTCCGTGGCGATGATGCTCTACAACTCCTATCTCCCGCAGATCGCGCCCCCGCAGGAGCGCGACGCGGTCTCCTCGCGGGGCTGGGCGTTCGGCTACGCGGCCGGCTCGCTGGTCCTGGTCGGGAACCTGATCCTCTTCACCGCCCACGACTCCTTCGGCGTCTCCGAGGGCATGGCCGTCCGTATCTGCCTGGCCTCGGCGGGCCTGTGGTGGGGCGCCTTCACCCTGATCCCGCTGAGCCGTCTGCGCGACCGCCGCGGCCCCGCGGGCGGCTCCGGGGGCACCGAGGAGAGGACCGCCCCCGGCCTGCGCCAGCTCGCGGCGACCGTCCGCGACATGCGCCGCCACCCGCTGACCCTCGGCTTCCTCCTCGCCTACCTCGTCTACAACGACGGCATCCAGACCGTGATCTCCCAGGCCTCGGTGTACGGCTCCGAGGAGCTCGGCCTGGAGCAGTCCACGCTCATCGTGGCGGTGCTGCTGGTGCAGATCCTGGCGGTGGGCGGCGCCCTCGGCATGGGCCGGCTCTCCCGGCGCTACGGCGCCAAGCGGACGATCCTCGGGTCCCTGGTCGCGTGGACGCTGATCCTCGGCGCCGGCTATTTCCTCCCGGCGCGCGCCCCCGTCTGGTTCTTCGTCCTCGCCTCGGGCATCGGCCTGGTCCTCGGCGGCAGCCAGGCCCTCTCCCGCTCGCTCTTCTCCCACCTCGTCCCTCGGGGCAAGGAGGCCGAGTACTTCTCCGCGTACGAGATGAGCGACCGCGGCATGAGCTGGCTGGGCCCGCTGCTGTTCGGTGTGACGTACCAGCTGACCGGAAGTTATCGGGACGCGATCATCTCGCTCGTCGTCTTCTTCGTCCTGGGATTCGCCCTGCTGGCGAGGGTTCCGGTGCGCCGGGCGATCAGCGACGCGGGCAATCCCGTACCGGACAGGATTTAGCGCCGGAAGCGAAAGGGCTGTAGTGTACGCGTTTGGCCTGCCAGGCGTACCGTTACTGCGCGTCAAAGATGCCGAAACGCTGGGTGACATCTGCTGTCAGATGTGACAAACCGGGCGCTGGTGGGTACAACAAGGGCAGCTACGACGGCGACGCACGACCCGAAACGGGACACGGGACGGGAATCTTTACCGCCGACCGGACGTTGACCGGATGACGACGACAGCGACACCTGTCCTGTGGGCGACAAGCCCGGGAGGCACGATTCATGAGTGAGCGAGCTCTTCGCGGCACGCGCCTCGTGGTGACCAGCTACGAGACGGACCGCGGTATCGACCTGGCTCCGCGCCAGGCCGTGGAGTACGCATGCGAGAAGGGGCACCGCTTCGAGATGCCCTTCTCGGTCGAGGCGGAGATTCCGCCGGAGTGGGAGTGCAAGGTCTGCGGGGCCCAGGCACTCCTCGTGGACGGCGACGGCCCTGAGGAAAAGAAGGCCAAGCCCGCGCGTACGCATTGGGACATGCTGATGGAGCGGCGCACCCGTGAGGAACTCGAAGAGGTCCTCGAAGAGCGCCTTGCGGTTCTCCGCTCCGGCGCGATGAACATCGCGGTGCATCCGCGAGACAGCCGCAAGTCCGCCTGACCCCTCCGGGGGCCGGGTGAAGCACACAGCTCAACCGACGACCGCGGGCGCCGTACGAACCTGTACGGCGCCCGCGGTCTTCGGCGTACGCCCGGGACCGGCCACGGCACGTCGCCGGGCGCGGGTCCCTCTGAAGGGGCACGGCCCTGAGGGGGCGCGGGGAACTGCGCGAGAAGCCCCCACTCACCCGCACCTGCAGGGTCAGAGGGGCGCAGCCCCTTGAAGAGGGGAGGGGCAGGGGGGCGAGAAGCCCTTCAGCGGTGCAGCGGCGGAAAGGGCCCGGACGGCGGCGCGTCGTCCCGGATGACCTCACCCTGCACGACCTTCCCGTCGGGCCGGTGCATCCGCGCCTGCTGGAACGCGTCGCCGAAGCTCCCGGTGCCCGCCTCCCGCAGCTTCCGCTCGAACGTCCGCTCCGTGTAGCGCCCGAGTGCCTTCTGCACCGGCGGAATCAGCAGCACCAGCCCCACCGCGTCGGACACCAGGCCGGGCAGCATCAGCAGCAGGCCCCCCAGCATCAGGAAACCGTTGCCCTCGCTCCGCCCCGCACCCTCGCCGGGCGCGCCCCCACCCGCCTGCTGCTGTTGCAGTGTCTCGGACAGGGCCCTGAACGCCCGCCTGCCGGCCCGCTTGACCACCGCGGAACCCGCGACGAAGCCGGCGACGAGAAGCAGGAACACCGTGAATCCGCCGGCCGCGCCCGCGACCACCGTGAGCAGCCAGATCTCCAGCACCAGCCAGGCGGCGACACCCAACGGCAGAAACGTGCGCAGCCGGGAACGCCGGGGCCGGGCGGGGTACGTCGAGGACGGAACGCCAGTCGTCATGCCCCCAGTGTGCCTGGCACCGGCTCAGCACGGGATAAGGGGACGATCAGGGCTTCTTGTCGTCCCGGCCCAGCACCTTGCCGACCCGCTCCCCCACGCCCCACGCCGTGACCCGCCACAGCGCCTCGACGAGGATGTCGCGGCTCATCTTGGAGTCGCCCAGCTCGCGCTCGACGAAGGTGATCGGCACCTCGACGACGTGGTAGCCGGCCCTGATCGCGCGGCGCGCCAGGTCGACCTGGAAGCAGTAGCCCTGGGAGGCGACCTCGTCGAGGCCGAGCCCTTCCAGGGTCTCGCGGCGGAAGGCCCGGTAGCCGCCGGTGACGTCACGGACCGGCACATCGAGCAGGACGCGGGAGTAGAGACTCCCGCCGCGGGAGATGTACTCGCGCGACTTGGGCCAGTTCACCACGCGCCCGCCCGGGACCCAGCGGGAGCCGAGGACGAGGTCGGCGCCCTTGAGCGCGGTCAGCAGCCGGGGCAGTTCCTCGGGCTGGTGGGAGCCGTCGGCGTCCATCTCGACGAGGACGCCGTAGCCGTGCTCCATCCCCCAGCGGAAGCCCGCGAGGTAGGCGGCGCCCAGCCCTTCCTTGCCCTTGCGGTGCAGCACCTGGACGCGGTCGTCCTCGGCGGCCAGTTCGTCGGCGAGCTTGCCGGTGCCGTCGGGACTGTTGTCGTCGGCCACCAGGACGTGCGCCTCGGGAACGGCCTTCCGTACCCGGGCGACGATCGCCTTGATGTTCTCCGCCTCGTTGTAGGTCGGAATGATCACCAAGACCGTGCCGAGCGGGCCGAACCGCCTCTCCTGGCCTTCCGCCGCGATCGTCCCGTCGCCGTCGTTCACCGCTGCCCCTTCAGTTCCTCCGTGCGCAGAGGACCACCATAGTGGCCACGGCCTGCACGGGAGTGTCGGCCGGTGTCCACAGGGGCCTCGATTCGACAGGGGGTGTGCGGGAGCGCGCTCTGCGTAGTCCCGCACCCCCTCGGCACCACTGTGCCGCCCACCCGGGACGGAGTACAGACGTGGTACCGGGGCGCCGACTGCGGATGGGGGCCCGACGCCCTTCGGGCCGACCTGGGGCCCGCTGGCTGCGAGACCGAAAGCCGTTGTCTACTGAGCGTCCGGGCCCCACCCGGGTCGCACCTACCCGACCTGGCCGGAACGTTCCCTCGCCGAAGCGCGAAGCCTGGGCCTGGCTGCCGGTGGCGGTGAGCCGGTGCGGCACACCAACCCTGACCCAGCGGCGCCCCGACGACCGCGCGGAAGATTCCCCGGTCGGACGTCCGGTGGTGGACCCGGCAGAACCTACCCGTCTCCTGCGGCAGGCTGTCAACCGCTACCTGACCTGCGGAGTCTTCCTTCCGTGCCTGGTCGCAGGGCAGGAGCCGCAGGTCGTGCGGCGCGCCGTACGGCCGGGTCCGGTCCGGTGCCGCCCCGGGAGATCACTCGCCCGGCCGTACGAAAACCGTTCGTCCGGCCACCACGGTCCGCAGACAGACGGGCAGGTCGCGGCCGGGGCTCAGGTCCGGCAGGCCGGGGGTGCCGGAGCGGGGGTCGGTGGACCAGCGGGCGACGCGGTCGTCGGGGGCCTGGACGACGAGTTCGCCGGTGCGCCACACCGCGTAGTCCGCGGGCGCGCCCGGCACGAGGACGCCCGCGTCGTCCCGTCCGACCGCCCGCCAGCCGCCCCGCGTGTGTGCCGTGAACGCGGCGCGCACGGACACCCGGTGCTCCGGCGTGCGATGGAAGGCCGCCGCGCGGACCGTGCCCCACGGATCGAGCGGGGTGACCGGGCTGTCGGAGCCGAAGGCCAGGGGCACGCCGGCGCGCAGCAGGGCCGCGAACGGGTTGAGCGTGCGGGCCCGCTCCGGACCGAGCCGCTCGGCGTACATGCCTTCCTCCCCGCCCCACAGCGCGTCGAAGGCGGGCTGGACGGAGGCGGTGAGGCCGAGTTCGGCGAAGGCGGCGACGGCCTCGGGGGTGAGCATCTCGACGTGTTCGACGCGGTGGCGGGCCGCCCTCACACGGGACAGGCCGACCTTGTCGGCGGCCGCGCGCACGCCCTCGACGACCGAGGCCACCGCGGCGTCCCCGATGGCGTGGAAGCCCGCCTGGAGGCCCGCCTCGGTGCAGGCGACCACATGGGCGGCGACGGCGTCCGCGTCCAGGTAGGCGGTGCCGGTGTGCGCGGCGTCGGCGTACGGCTCGTGCAGACACGCGGTGTGCGAGCCGAGGGCCCCGTCGACGAAGAGGTCGCCCGCGGCGCCGACGGCCCCGAGGGCGCGCGCCTTGTCGACGTCGCGCTCCGCCCAGTAGCCGACGACGCGCGGACCGGGCTCCTCGGCGGCGAGCCGGAGCAGTCCCGTGAAGTCGTCCTCGGAGGAGATCTCGGGGCCCGCGCACTCGTGGAGCGAGCCGATGCCGAGCGAGCCGGCGTGGGCGAGGGCGGCCCGCTGGGCCTCGGTGCGCTGGGCGGGGGTGACGGCGCCCAGGGCGGTGGCGCGTACGGCGTGGTGGGCGTCCCGGGTCAGGGGGCCGTCCTCGAAGGCTCCGGAGCCCGGCACCAGGTCGAGCAGGGCCGAGCTGACGACGGCCGAGTGGACGTCGATCCGGCTCAGGTAGAGCGGCCGGCCGCCGGTGGCCTCGTCGAGTTCGGCGCGGGTCGGCGGTCGGCCGCCGGGCCAGCGGGCGGCGTCCCAGCCGTGGCCGAGCAGGACGCGGTCGGCCGGGCGGGCGGCCGCGAATTCCCGTACGAGAACGAGGGCGGCCTCCAGGGTGGGGGCGGCGGAGAGGTCGAGGCCGGTGAGGGCGAGGCCGGTCGCCGTGGTGTGCACGTGGGCGTCGGTGAACGCCGGGGTGACCAGGGCGCCTTCGAGGTCGGTCACCTCGTCGACGTCGGCCGCGAAGGCGTCGGCGGCGCCCTCGGAGCCGACCCAGGCGATCTGGCCGTGCTCCACGACCATCGCGGTGGCGAACGGGTCGGCGGGGCTGTGGACTTCTCCGCCGCGGAGCAGGACGGTCTTCGACGGGGCGGTGCGATCACTCATGAGGACAGTCTCGCGCGTGCCGGCCGCCGCGCCGCACCAGGGCAGTGTCGCGCCGGTGCCCGGCGGCCGGGGCCGGGGCCGGGGCCGGGGCCGTCAGATCCTCGGCGGTCTCGCCTCGTACGGCGTCGACAGGACGACCGTCGTGCGGGTGGAGACCCCTGCCAGGGAGCGCAGCCGGGCGAGCAGTTCCTCCAGCTCGTGCGGGGTCGCCACCCGGACCTTGAGGATGTAGTTCTCGTCGCCGGCGACGCTGTGGCAGGCCTCGATCTCCGGGACGCCCGCGAGGCGTTCGGCGATGTCGTCGGGGGCGCTGGGGTCGAAGGGTTTGACCGAGATGAAGGCGGTCAGCGGCAGCCCTACGGCCTCCGGGTCGACGACCGCGGCATAGCCCCGGATGACGCCACGCTGCTCGAGTCGGCGCACACGCTGATGCACCGCCGACGTGGACAGGCCCGTGGCCTTGCCCAGGTCGGTGTAGCTCATCCGCCCGTCCGCGACGAGCAGCTGCACGATCTGTCGGTCCAGCTCCTCCATGGCGCAAGAACCTACAGGGCTGCTGATCTCCTTCGATACCTGAGCGACGCAGGTCATGCCCGGTTCGTGATGTGGCGCGGGGCCATACATGAGCCGTACGGGTGACAGTCGCGGCGTGTCGGGCATCTGCGACCGGCATGTGACGAAGACCACAGCACCCGAACAGGCTCTGTGATGATCTCGTGATTACCACCGGGACGGGGAGGGAAATGCTTGCTGTGGTCGGAGGCCGCAGCGCCTTCACGGCCCAGCCCGAGGGGGAGAATCCCATGCAGAATCCCAAGCGCCCTGGTCGTACCGCACCCAAGCGGCTCCAGGCGGTCGTCGATCCCGAGCCGGAGGGCGTCGAACCGGACGACGAGTTCGACGCGTACGACACCTTCGAGATGTACCGGGTGCTGTGCCCGGACTGCGCTCAGCCCATCGCCCTGCTGTCCGACGAGGACCGTCTGCCCGAGCACGCGCTGGTCGTGTCGCCGTGGAACCCGTTCGGGCTCACGGTCTGCGCCGGTACGGGCCGTTCGGCCGGCGAGGCCCGGCCCGCGGACGAGTCCTTCGCGCCGCAGGCGCAGGACACCGCACTGCTGTTGACGCTCCCTCAGGGCCTCGACTGGCGGACACAGCCCTTCTCGCACGTCGGCGGTCCGGGCTCGCGCCCGATGCGCATGCCGGTGATGCGGCGTCAGGAGCCCGGTCAGCGTCAAGCGGCCTGATCCCGGGGCCGGTTCGGCTCTCGGTGTACGCGCGCCCGGCGGGCAGGTCTCGTCCTGCCCCGTACGGTTCGGCCGCGAACTCAGAGACGATTCCCTGAAGTGGTGACCAGTCGGCACGCACGCGCGTTGACACGGTATGACCCCAACTTTCCCGGTGACCGGGCAACGGCGTCACATCTATGTGCCGGCTTCGGCAGAATCGCTTCCGCAGGGGCCGGCCCAGCCGCAGGACCCGCCCATCTACCGGGACCTGCTGCGGACTTGGGCCGAAGGAGGCCGCACCCTGCCGGGGCGTCACGATCCGGAGTGGGTGCGGCTGGCGACACCGCCGGGCGGCCTAGACCAGTTCCGCACCCTCGTGGACCCCTTCGGGGCGCCCGACTTCTTCCGTGGCTCCTTCAGCGTGACTCGGGCCCCGCGAGGTGGCGGGCGATGACCATACGCTGGATCTGGTTGGTGCCCTCCACGATCTGGAGCACCTTCGCCTCGCGCATGTACCGCTCGGCGGGGAAGTCCGCGGTGTAGCCGTATCCGCCGAGGATCTGCACGGCGTCCGTGGTGACCTTCATCGCGGCGTCGGTGCACAGCAGCTTCGCCATGGCCGCCTGCTTGGAGAACGGACGGCCCGCGTCGCGCAGCCGGGCGGCGGAGAGGTAGAGCGCCCGGCCCGCCTCGGTCTGCGTCGCCATGTCCGCGAGCATGAAGCGCAGCCCCTGGAAGTCGGAGATCGGCCGCCCGAACTGCTGCCGCCCGGTGGCGTAGGCGACCGCCTCGTCCAGTGCCGCCTGGGCCACGCCGATCGCGCAGGCGGCGATGCCGAGCCGTCCGGAATCGAGCGCGGACAGGGCGATCGCGAAGCCCTGGCCCTCCTCGCCGAGGCGCCGGGCGTCACCGACGCGCACGCCGTCGAAGTTGAGCTGCGCGGTGGGTGAGCCCTTCATGCCCATCTTCTTCTCGGGGGCGGCGGCGCTCAGCCCCTCGGCGTCGCCGGGCACCAGGAACGCGGTGATGCCCCGCGAGCCCTCGCCGCCCGTGCGGGCCATGACCGTGTAGAAGTCGGCGACGCCGCCGTGCGTGATCCAGGACTTGGTGCCGGTGATCACCCACTCGTCGCCCTCCCGGACGGCCTTCGTCCGCAGGGACGCGGCGTCGGAGCCCGAGGCGGGCTCGGAGAGGCAGTACGCGCCGAGCAGGCCGCCGCCGAGCATCGCCGGCAGATGCTCGACCTGCTGCTCCTTGGTGCCGTAGTTGGCGAGGGCGTGGCAGGCGAGCGTGTGGACGCTCACGCCGAGGCCCACGGTGAGGCGGGCCGTGGCGAGCTCCTCCAGGACCTGGAGATAGACCTCGTACGGCTGGTCGCCGCCGCCGTGCTCCGAGTCGTACGGCAGGCCGAGCAGTCCCGACTCCGAGAGCAGGCCGAAGAGTTCGCGCGGGAACCGGCTCGCGTCCTCCTCCTCGGCCGCGCGGGGGGCGATCTCCCGCTGTGCGATCTCGCGGACGAGCGAGATCAGATCCCGGGCCTCTTCCGTGGGCAATTGCCGATCCACCGGCTGCGGGGCGCGGTCGGGCATGGCGACGCTCTCCTCCCTGTCGGGCACTGCGGCGGTCACGCACGGGGGATGTCGTGGTGCCACCGGGTCTCACGTGCCACAGCCGATGGTCCTCCTCCGGATCACGGAAGCCGCTGATCAGCGGCGGTGGCGCTTGGAGTATGCCCGATCCGGAGCAGCCAGTCACCGGTTAACGAGCGTTCATTCGGACACATTCGACGCTCACCGCACCCTGGACCGAATTGGTCCGAACCATTGACCCCAGTGGTCTAGTCCTCTACGGTCTCCCCAGCCGGCGCGGGCGCCATGATTTCGCCCGCCGCCCCCAGCAGGTCAAAGCAGCACCTCCCCCGTCACGCTCCCCTCCCCCGGAGTCACGATGCTCAGACCGCACAGCTCCCGCGTCCCCGTCAGGACGCTCGTCGCCGCCACATGTTGCGCCGCTCTCGGCGCCGGACTCCTCGCCGGAGCGGGCACCGCGACCGCCACGCCCGCGAAGCCCGCCCCGTCGGCCCACGCGTCCGGCGCGCCCCACTCGAAGGTCGTCGGCTACTTCATCGACTGGGGCATCTACGGCCGGCAGTACTACGTCAAGAACATCGAGACGTCCGGCTCGGCGAAGAAGCTCACCCACATCAACTACGCCTTCGGCAACGTCGTCGACGGCAAGTGCGCGCTCGGCGACCCGTGGGCGGACGCCGACAGGCCCTTCAGCGCCGAGGAGTCCGTGGACGGCGTCGCCGACAGCGCGGACCAGCCGCTGAGCGGCAGCTTCAACCAGCTGCGCAAGCTGAAGAAGCTGCACCCGAACCTCAAGATCGTCTGGTCCTTCGGCGGCTGGACCTGGTCCGGCGGCTTCGGTGAGGCGGCGAAGGACCCGGCGGCCTTCGCGGACTCCTGCTACGACCTGGTCGAGAACTCCCGGTGGAAGGACGTCTTCGACGGTATCGACATCGACTGGGAGTATCCCAACGCCTGCGGTCTCACCTGTGACACCAGCGGCCCGGAAGCCTTCGAGGACGTGATGGCGGCGCTGCGCAAACGATTCGGCAAGAAAGAGCTGGTCACCGCGGCGATCACGGCCGACGCCAAGAAGGGCGGAAAGATCGACGCGGCCGACTACGCGGGCGCCGCCAAGTACGTCGACTGGTACAACCCGATGACGTACGACTACTTCGGCTCGTGGGACACGACCACCGCCCCGCACTCACCGCTGTACCCGTACCCCGGCATCGCCGACAGGTCCTTCAACACCGCCGCCACCATCCGGAAGCTGAAGAGCCTCGGCATCCCGTCCTCCAAGCTGCTGCTCGGCATCGGCTTCTACGGCCGCGGCTGGACCGGGGTCACCCGGTCGGCGCCCGGCGGCACGGCGACCGGCCCGGCGGCGGGCACGTACGAGGCCGGCTACGAGGACTACAAGGTGCTCAAGGAGACCTGCCCGGCCAACGGGGTCGTCGGCGGGACCGCGTACGCCAAGTGCGGTGACGACTGGTGGAGTTACGACACCCCGCGCACCATCAAGGGGAAGATGGCCTACAAGAACGCACAGGGTCTCGGCGGCACCTTCTTCTGGGAGCTGAGCGGCGACACCCCGGACGGCGAGCTGATCAGGGCGATCAAGTAGCCCTCGCGGCACGGAACTCGGGGTGGGGGCCGGTCGGCGGGCTCCCGCCCCGATGGCCCGGCCGCGGTGCCGACGCGCTCAGGCGTCGCGCCGGGCGGGCGCGGGCGTGCGGTAGGCGGGGGCGAGTTCCTCGATGGCGCGCAGCGAGCCGCCCAGCATCCTGACCAGCAGATCGCGCATGGTGTCACGGGGCAGCTCGGGGCGGGCGATCCAGTCGAGGGTGGCGCCCTCGACCGCGCAGACCCAGCCGAACAGGCCCATGCGAGCCACCGGTTCGATGTCGCTCCTTCCGTACGCGCCCTCGGCGATGGTGGCGACCATCGCCTCGCGGACACCGTCCCGGATGGCGTGCACCTGGGCGTCGAAGCCCACGCCGCCGCTGACGATCGTGCGGTAGGCGGCCTGGTTCTCCTCGGCGTAGCGCAGATAGACCTCGATGGTCCGGTGCACCCGGTCCACGGGCGGCAGTTCGAGGCCGCTCGCCGCGAACGTGATCAGATCGGCGACCGAGTCCTCGACGATCGCGAGGTAGTAGCCGCGCTTGGACTTGAAGTAGTAGTAGATCAGTCCCTTGGCCACATGGGCCTGCCGCGCGATGTCGTCCATGGACAACGTGTCGTACGACGTGTCGGCGAACAACTTGCGCCCGATGGAGATGAGTTCGGTGCGGCGCGCCGACGAACGGTCGGTGCCGCGGGCCCGCGGCGCTTCGACACCACGCTGCTGACTACTATTCAATTCCGGTCCTGGTCTCCGACTGCCAGCGGGACAACCGCAGTATGGCAGACCCTCTCCAACAGCTTGTTCGACTCCGATCGACAGAATCGACCGCCGGATCAGGTCACAGCAGACCCAGCTGGGTCAGCAGCATCGCGAGCACCACGACCAGGGTCCAGCCCATGAGGTGTTCGACGGTCTTCGGGGCGTCGTCGCGGGGGCCGCCCGTGCCGGTCTGGACACGGTTGGCGGTGACGGAGGTCGCGGTCATGGCGGCTCGCTGGGGTGCTCGGCGGTGCGGTGGTGAGTGATCGGTGTGCGGCGGGTGCTTCTCGGCCCGCAGGGCCGTGCGCCTTCCGCCGTTTGCGTCCACCTTGCCACCGGATGGGCGGTTCGCGGCCGAGACCTTGGTCACATGCCTGAGCGAGCGAACGGCGCGACCCCCGGTCACCCGGGAGCCGCGCCGCGTCAGCACGCCCGGGTCAGCAGACGCCGACCGCCGTGAGCGCCGCGAGCTGGCGGGGCGTGGGCCGCGCCGGGAAGTACAGGTAGCAGATGCCGCCCGTGCCGGAGACGACCTTGCCGGCGGCGTTGTACCGCTTGGTCCGCAGCCACACGTTCTCCCACTCGCGGCGCCGGTAGACGCGGCGCACCGCCTCGTTGGTCGGCGAGTTCGGGTCGTTGGCGACGACGTCGCCCTCGGCGGTGAAGCCGATCACCGTCATGAGGTGCCCGGCGGTGCCGTAGCCCGCGCCCGTCAGTTCCGACGCGAGGAAGGACTGGGAGGTGATCGCCGGGATGCCCGCCGCGATCAGCGTCTCCAGGTCGGTGAGCGAGCCCAGCCGGGTCACCACGCCCTGCATGTCCTTGTAGGTGGCGGCGTACGCGGCGTTGAAGGGCCAGTTGCCACAGCCCTCGTACTGGTAGTCGAAGGTGAACCGCGCCGCGTGGCACACCTGCGGGTCCGCGTACTCCGGGTTCACCCAGGCCAGGTCCGCGGCGCTGGGCTTCCGGCCCCAGAACTCTATGATCATCTGCGAGGAGGTGGGGCTGCACCACGCCTCGCCTCCGTTGTCGTACTCGGGGTACTGGCCCTTGTGGGTCTCCTGGGAGTAGCGCGGGACCTTCAGCTCACGCGCGACCCCGGGAACGGAGGCCGGGACGGTGAAGCGGTCGGGGACGTCGGAGCCCATCGCGCCGAGCCGCCACACCGTGGGAGTGAGCCGGGTGCCGGGCGTGCGGTACAGGGTCAGACGCAGCCGGTAGGAGGCGAGGCGCAGGCCGGTGGCCGGGTCGTCGATCGCGAAGGTGTCGGTCCAGATGCTGCTCCGGCCGTCCTTCTGGCCGTCGACGGAGGTGCGCCTGATGTCCTGGTCGCCGGCCGCCCACCGGCCCAGCACGTACCAGGGCGTGTCCGTGCCGTCGGAGTACGTGCCGCGCAGCTCGATCCCGATCCAGGTGCCGGCCGGGGTGCCCGCGTTCCAGGACGCGATGACCTCGGTCGCGGGGACGGTGGGCCGGTGGACCGGCGAGGTCCACGTCGCGTACTCCCAGGCGGCCGTCCGCCCGGTGTGCGGGTCGGTGTGGTCGACCGTGCCGAGCGGGGTCTCGATCACCAGACCCGGCCGCTCCCCCGCCTTGGCCCGGGTGCCCTCGTGGCTGCCGGAGCGCCAGTCGGTGTAGGTGGTCCAGGCGTGGTAGTCCGCCGGGCGTTCCGGTGCTGGTGCGAGGCCGGCGAGGGCGTCGCCCCGGCCGCTCGTGGTGTCGGCCACCGCCTGTCCCGGCGATGCGCCCGCCGCGGCGGTGGCGGCGACGGTGACGGCTGCGGTCAGGACGGTTCTGCGGGACGGCTCGGAAAGGCTCGTCATCTGCGGGAGACCCCCAGTGATCTCTGAAGGAACGGTTCAGACGCACGGCTGTTCGCCCACTATGGACGGCGGGCGACGGCTTCTGCCAGCACCTCGCGCCTCGCCACGCCCGCCAATATTGGTCGACACCTCTGGCATGGTCCTGACCTCGCGCCACGGTGTTGAATCCGGGTATGCACGCCTCCACCGCACCCATGGACCCGGCCCTCGTGGCACTCGCCGCCCGGCTGCGCCGGCTGCCGCCCTCCTGCGGGCCGGTCCGGCTCATCGGGATCGACGGGCACGCCGGCTCCGGGAAGAGCACCTTCGCCGGACGGCTGGCCGACGCGCTCGACGGTGCCCCGGTGCTGCACCTCGACGACGTCGCCACGCACGAGGAGCTGTTCTCCTGGACCGGACGCCTGCTGGAGCAGGTGATCGAGCCGCTCCGGCACGGCCGGAGCGCGCGCTGCGCCCCGTACGACTGGCGTGCGCGGGCGTTCGGCCCCGCTCGCGTCCTGCCGCCCGCGCCCGTGATCGTCGTCGAGGGGGTGGGCGCGGGCCGGCGTGCGCTGCGACCGCATCTCGCGGCACTGGTGTGGATGGAGTTCCCGCAGGGGGCGGCCTGGGCGCGCGGGCAGGCGCGGGACGGGGCGGAGCAGAGCGAGTTCTGGGCCGGGTGGGTCAGGGCGGAACGCCGGCACTTCGCGGAGGACCCTTCTCGGCCGTTCGCCGGTCTGCTGATTCGGCCGGGGGACACGGGGTACGAGGTGTTGCCGGGACCTGCGACGACTCCCGGATCGGGACCTTCCCTCACTCAGGGTGACGGACCATCCGCAATGTGCTGAACCTGTGAAGACGACTGTCCGAGAAGTGCCCCCGAGAGCCCCAACTCGGCTTGACCCAGGGGCCGTACAGGTCTTACGTTCTCAATGTGCGGTCCTCGGCGACCGCCCAGAAACGCGAAGCCCCCGGTTGTTCCCCCGTGATCGGGGGCTTCGTTCTGCCCTTTTCCGGCTCTTCCGGAACCCAGGGGGCACGATTCCTTCACCCTCGGTCACCGTCCGCGACGCGCCCCGTCCGCTCCCACCTCCTCGGACGAGCACTGCGGCACCCTTCGATGGGCGACCGACCCGCAGGTACGATGCCCAGGGTGCGACCTTCGGACGGCTGCAGCAACGCTCAGGCGCAACTCCCGTCCGCTGCACAGCGGTTCGACGAAGGCTGCCGACGGGCACCGGCCCGTTCGGTTTCCAGCGGGGGCACGGTTTGTGGGGGACGTGATGGACTTCGGCTCGCGGGGCCCCGAGGCTCCGGCCGACCTCGCCTGGCTGCGAGGCGTGGACGCCTACACGATGGGCGCCTATCCGCAGGCGGAGGAGGAGTTCCGCGCCGCGGTGCGGATGGATCCAGGGATGGCCGACGGCTGGCTCGGTCTGCACGCGCTGCGGGTGGACACGACGACCGCGCTGCTGAGGATGTTCCGCCACCGGGAGCGTTTCGGGGAGCAGCGCTCGCGGCACCGGCGGACCCTCAACTCCTGGTACTGGCTGGGCTGGTGGGTGCAGCCGGTGCTGGAGAGCCCGCGCGATCTGCTCCTCGCGCACGCCTCGCACTGGCTGGACGGCCGCCATGTGCCCGAGCTGGACCGGGCGCTCGCGGGACTGCCGCCGGTCGACGCGGACCACCAGGTGCGCTTCCTGCACGCCTGCCGGGCCTATCTCGTCAAGGACTGGGAGCAGTTGGTCCGGCACACCGATCCGCTGCTCGACGATCCGCTGCTGGGGATCGAGGCGGGCCTGTTCGGCGGGATGGCCCGGGTCCGGCTGGAGACGTTCGGCCAGGCCGAGCCGCTGCTCTCCGCCGCGCTGATGCGCTGTCGCAGCGAACAGCCGCAGCGCAAGGAGCTGCGCTACTGGCTGGCGCGTGCCCACGAGGGCACGGGGCGCAGTGCGGCCGCGCTGCCCCTGTACCGGGCGGTGCACCGCGTCGACCCCGCCTTCATGGACACCTCGGCGCGGCTGGCGGCCATCGCCGAGGGCGACGGGTACGACGACGACGCGAGCGACTTCGCGGCGATCGCGCTCGCCGGGATCGGACAGGACGTCCTCGACGGCGACGGGCTGGAGCCGTTCTTCGACCCCGAGGGCCGGGACCTGAAGGTCTCCGACGCCGGGCTCCCGCCGTCGGGCGGGCTGCCCCCCGAGGCCGGCGACACCTTCGTACGGGAGAAGTCCGTGGTGCCGGTGGAGCCGCTGTCGCTGCCGGCCGGGCCGACGGATCCGGAGCTGCTGGAGGAGGCGCTCGCGGAGCTGGAGCGGATGGTCGGGCTGGAACCGGTGAAACGGCAGGTCAAGGCGTTGTCCGCGCAGCTGAACATGGCGCGGCTGCGGGCGGGCCAGGGGTTGCCGGTCCAGCCGCCCAAGCGGCACTTCGTCTTCTCCGGGCCGTCCGGGACCGGGAAGACGACCGTGGCGCGAATACTGGGCCGGGTCTTCTACGCGCTCGGGCTGCTGGGCGGCGATCACCTCGTCGAGGCGCAGCGGGCGGACCTCGTGGGCGAGTACCTCGGGCAGACCGCCGTGAAGGCCAACGAGCTGATCGACTCGGCGATCGGCGGCGTGCTGTTCGTGGACGAGGCGTACTCCCTGTCCAACTCCGGGTACGGCAAGGGCGACGCGTACGGCGACGAGGCGCTGCAGGTGCTGCTGAAGCGGGCCGAGGACAACCGGGACCATCTGGTCGTGATCCTGGCCGGCTATCCGGAGGGCATGGACCGGCTGCTGGCCGCGAATCCCGGCCTGTCCTCCCGGTTCACGACCCGGGTCGACTTCCCCTCCTACCGCCCTCTGGAGCTGACCTCCATCGGGGAGGTGCTCGCCGCGGAGAACGGGGACGTGTGGGACGAGGAGGCACTCGACGAGTTGCGGTCCGTCTCCGGGCACGTCGTCGACCAGGGATGGATCGACGAGCTGGGGAACGGGCGGTTCCTGCGGACGCTCTACGAGAAGAGCTGCGCGTACCGGGATCTGCGGCTGTCGGGGTATCCGACGATTCCGACGCGGGACGATCTGTCGACATTGCGGCTGCCGGATCTCATGCAGGCGTACGGGGAGGTCCTGTCGGGGCGGGGGCCGGGGGATCCGTCGGCGATGTGACTGCCTCGCCCCCGCCGCCCCCTGCCCGTCCCGTCCTCCGGGCGCCTCGCGCCCCTTCCACCCCGTCACCGGCTCGGGGCTCCGCCCCGGACTCCGTTCGCGCAGTTCCCCGCCGCCTGAAAGGAGCGCGGGGAGCTGCGCGGAATCAGCCGGCGAGGGCCTCCTTCGGGGATTCGCTGCCCCTGGGCTCCGTCACCCGGGCCGGCTGGACCTCGCGGTGGGCGGGATCGCGGACCTCGCCGACGAGCAGCTCCAGCACGTCCTCCAGGGCCACCAGGCCCAGCACCCGGCCGGAGGCGTCCGCCACCTGTGCCAGATGCGTGGCGGCCCGCCGCATGACCGTCAGCGCGTCGTCCAGCGGGAGTTCCGCGCGGAGGGTGGTCATGGGGCGCCAGACCTGCTGGGGGACGGCGCGCTCGGAGTCCTCCAGATCGAGGACGTCCTTGACGTGCAGGTAGCGGCCCATGAAGGCGCCGTTCTCCGCGATCACCGGGAAGCGGGAGTAGCCCGTGCGGGCGGTCAGGGCGACGACCTGGGCGGGGGTCACCGAAGGGCCCACCGTCACCAGGGAGTCGCGCTTCAGCAGGACGTCCGTCACCGGGCGGGAACCCAGCTCCAGCGCGTCCTCCAGGCGTTCCTGCTCCTCGGGGTCGAGCAGCCCGGCCTGGCCGGAGTCCTCGACCAGCCGTACCAGCTGGACGCTGGTGAAGACCGCCTCGACCTCGTCCTTGGGCTCGACGTGGAAGAGCTTCAGCACCAGACGGGCGCAGGCGCCGAGACCGGCCGTGACCGGCTTGCAGAGCCGCGCGAAGGCCACCAGCGCCGGGCTCAGCCACAGCGCCGTCTTCTCCGGCGCCGCCATCGCCAGGTTCTTCGGCAGCATCTCGCCGACGACCAGGTGCAGGAAGACGACAACGGCGAGCGCGATCACATAGCCCAGGGGATGGATCACGCCGTGCGGCAGCCGGACCGCCTCGAAGACGGGCTCCAGCAGCTTCGCCACCGTCGGCTCGGCCACCGCGCCCAGCGTCAGCGAGCAGACGGTGATGCCGAACTGGGCCGCCGCCATCATCTGGGGCAGGTTCTCCAGGCCGTAGAGCACCTGGCGGGCCCGGGTGGTCCCGAGCGGTTCGATCTGGCTGCGCCGGACGGAGACCAGGGCGAACTCGGCGCCGACGAAGAAGCCGTTGGCGAGCACGAGGAGCAGGGCGAACAGGAGTTGGAGCAGGCTCATCGGGCCGCCTTCGCGAGCGGGGCGGAGTCCGTGGCGGCCGCGGTGCGCACGAGGCGTACGCGCTCGGCCCGGTAGTGCCCGACCTGCCGTACCGCGAGGCGCCAGCCGGGCAGTTCGGCCCTGTCACCGGGCGCGGGGATGCGGCCGAGGAGGTCGGCGACGAGCCCGGCGACCGTCTCGTACGGGCCCTCCGGGACGTCGAGGCCGATGCGCTGGAGCACGTCGACCCGGCAGCTGCCGTCGACGTCCCAGGCGAGGCGACCGTCCTCGGGCGGGGCGGCGGCGAGTTCGGGCCGCTCGTGCCCGTCGTGCTCGTCGCGGACCTCGCCGACCAGTTCCTCGACGATGTCCTCCAGGGTCACCACCCCGGCCGTACCGCCGTACTCGTCGACGACGACGGCGATCGGCTGCTCGCTGCGCAGCCGCGCCAGCAGGGGCTGCACCGGCAGCGACTCCGGGACGAGCAGCGGGGCCTTGGCGATACGGCCGACCGGGGTGTGCAGCCGTTCGTGGGCCGGGATCGCGAGGGCGTCCTTGAGGTGGGCCATGCCGACGATCTCGTCGATCCGCTCCCGGTAGACGGGGAAGCGGGAGAGACCGGTGGCCCGGGTCAGGTTGACCACGTCCTCGGCGGTGGCCGACGACTGCAGGGCGCTGACCTTCACCCGTGGCGTCATCACGTTCTCCGCGGTCAGCTCGCCCAGGGAGAGGGTGCGGACGAAGAGGTCGGCCGTGTCCTGTTCCAGGGCGCCGGCCTGGGCCGAGTGCCGGGCGAGGGAGACCAGCTCGCCGGGGGTCCGGGCGGAGGCCAGCTCGTCGGCGGGTTCGACGCCGAAGGCGCGGACCAGCCGGTTGGCGACCGCGTTGAGCGCGGCGATGACCGGGCGGAAGAGGCGGGAGAAGACGTGCTGGGGGCCCGCGACGAAGCGGGCGACCTGCATCGGCTTCGACACCGCCCAGTTCTTGGGCACCAGCTCGCCGATCACCATCTGCACGGCGGAGGCCAGCAGCATGCCGACGACCACGGCGATCCCGGAGACCGCGCCTTCGGGTATGCCGAGGGCGGTGAAGGGCCCGTGGAGTATCTCCGCGAGCGCCGGTTCGGCGAGCATGCCGACGACGAGGGAGGTGATGGTGATGCCGAGCTGGGTGCCGGAGAGCTGGAACGACAGCTCCCTGAGCGCGCCCACCACCTTGTGGGCCCGGCGGTCACCCTCGGCAGCGGCCTTCTCGGCCTCCGCCCGCTCGACCGTCACGAGGCCGAACTCGGCGGCCACGAAGAAGCCGTTGGCGAGGATCAGCAGGAACGCGGCTCCGAGGAGCAACAGGGGGATGATCATGCCGCCGCCTCGATGGGTCGAGAGGGGGCGGCGCAGGTACTACAGGACGATCCGTCCATCGCTGGAAGGAGTCACTCCTCGAACTAGCAGGGAGCCTCTGCCTTCCGGGGGTGGAGGGACAGAGACGGAGGCGCGACGAAAACGCCTCCGCCGACAGATTAATCAAGACAGGGCCCACTGTGGCAGGGGCGGCGGCCCCGAGTCGTCCCTGATCTTGCTCCGGGCCCGTCCCCGAGGTGGGTCCCGCCGCGCCCCGACAGCGGGGCCGGGTCAGCCCCGGCGCTGTTCGGGCTCGGTGACCGACCTGGCCTCCACCAGGGCCCGGAGGGTCCGGGCGTCCTCGATGGCGCGCTGCTTGGCGATGCCGGGCTGGATACCGAGGGCGGGCAGGCTGGTGCCGTCGGTGAGGTCGAGGAAGACCCAGGGGTCGCCGACCCGCAGGTTCACCTGCACGATCTCCGCCCAGCCCAGCTGGCGCCTGGCGGTGATGTTGACCACGGTCACCCCGGACTCGTCGGCCACCACCCGGGGCCGGGAGAGCAGGCCCAGCACTCCGGCGAGCAGGGCCGCCGTGAAGACGAAGCTGAGGCGCTCCCCCGGACCGAGTGTCGGCAGCAGCAGCGCGACCACCGTGATGACCACGAAGATCGCGCCCGCCGCGGTCAGCAGCACGGCACGGGTGCGGCCCGGCCGAAAAGTGACCGGCAGGGCGGGGAGGACGGACTGGTCCGGCATGGTGGAGGACTCCCCGGCCGTCAGAGTCGGCAGGCGTGGATGGCGGTGGTCAGGATGGCCCGGGCCCCGATGTCGTAGAGATCGTCCATGATCCGCTGGGCCTCCTTGGCCGGGACCATGGCGCGCACGGCGACCCAGCCCTCGTTGTGCAGCGGCGAGACGGTCGGGGACTCCAGGCCCGGCGTGAGGGCGACGGCCTTCTCCAACTGCTCGACGCGGCAGTCGTAGTCCATCATCACGTAGGTCCGGGCGACGAGGACGCCCTGGAGGCGGCGCAGGAACTGCTGCACCTTGGACTCGTTCTCCGAGGACGTGTCTGCGCCGACGCGGCGGATGACGACCGCCTCGGACTTCATGATCGGGTCGCCGAAGACCTCCAAGCCGGCGTTGCGCAGGGAGGTGCCGGTCTCGACGACGTCGGCGATGACCTCGGCGACACCCAGCTCGATGGCGGTCTCCACGGCGCCGTCGAGGTGGACCACGGCGGCGTCGATGCCGTTGTCCGCGAGGTGTCCGGCGACGATGCCCTCGTAGGAGGTGGCGACCGTCTTGCCCTTGAGGTCGGTGACGCCGTTCGCCGTTCCCGGCTTGGAGGCGAAGCGGAAGGTGGAGCGGGCGAAGCCGAGCGGGAGGATCTCCTCGGCGTTGGCGCCGGAGTCGATCAGCAGGTCCCGGCCGGTGATGCCGATGTCGAGGCGGCCGGAGGAGACGTAGATCGCGATGTCGCGGGGGCGGAGGTAGAAGAACTCGACCTCGTTGACCGGGTCGACGATCCGCAGCTCCTTGGACTCCCGGCGCTGCTGGTAGCCGGCCTCATGCAGCATCTCCCCCGCAGGTCCGGACAGGGAACCCTTGTTGGGGACGGCGATGCGCAGCATGAGGCGAGCTTCCTTCGTTCGTTCGGGAGGGGGTGTGCGGTGCGGTTCAGAGGTGGGCGTACACGTCGTCCAGGGAGATGCCGCGGGCGACCATCATCACCTGGACGTGGTACAGCAGCTGCGAGATCTCCTCGGCGGCGGCTTCCTTGCCCTCGTACTCGGCGGCCATCCAGACCTCGGCGGCCTCCTCGACGACCTTCTTGCCGATGGTATGGACGCCCTTCTCGACCAGTTCTGCGGTGCGGGAAGTGGCGGGGTCGCCGGTGGCGGCCTTGTGCTGGAGCTCGGCGAACAGCTCCTCGAACGTCTTCTTGGACATGGTGAGGCTCAGCCTACGCGCAACCGGCCCTGCCTCAGCGCCAGGGTTCAGATACTGAGCGGAGGGTGGCCGCGGTCGCCACCGCCGCCGTCACCGCCTCGTGGCCCTTGTCCTCGTTCGAGCCCTCGATGCCGGCGCGGTCCAGGGCCTGCTCCTCGGTGTCGCAGGTCAGTACGCCCATCCCGACGGGGACGCCGGTGTCGACGGAGACCTGGGTGAGGCCCTGGGTGACGCCTTGGCACACGTACTCGAAGTGGGGGGTGCCGCCACGGATGACGACGCCGAGGGCCACGATGGCGTCGTAGCCGCGGCCCGCGAGGACCTTGGCGACGACCGGGAGTTCCCAGCTGCCGGGGACCCGCAGCAGGGTCGGCTCGTCGATGCCCAGGTCGTGCAGGGCGCGCAGGGCGCCTTCGACGAGGCCGTCCATCACCTTCTCGTGCCACTGGGCCGCGATGACCGCGACGCGCAGGTCGCCGCAGTTGCGTACGGACAGTTCGGGTGCGCCCTTGCCGCTCACGTTGCTCCTTGGTTCCTGGGACTGCTGTTCGTGGATCTTGCCGCTGGTTGTTACTGGTTGTTACTGGTTGCCGCAGGTGGACGCCGTGGTGGTGTCCAGCCAGGGCAGGTCGTGACCCATCCGGTCGCGCTTGGTGCGCAGGTAGCGGAGGTTGTGCTCGCCCGCGCGGACCGGCATGGGTTCGCGGTCGGTGACGCGCAGTCCGTGCCGGACGAGGGCGTCGGTCTTCTCGGGGTTGTTGGTCATCAGGCGCAGGCTGCGTACGCCCAGGTCCACGAGGATCTGCGCGCCGGCACCGTAGTCCCGGGCGTCCGCGGGCAGGCCCAGCTCCAGGTTGGCGTCGAGGGTGTCACGGCCCCGCTCCTGGAGTTCGTACGCGCGCAGCTTGGACAGCAGTCCGATGCCCCGGCCCTCGTGGCCGCGCAGATAGACGACGACGCCCCGGCCCTCGGCGGCGACGCGTTCGAGGGAGGTCCCCAGCTGGGGGCCGCAGTCGCAGCGCAGCGAGTGGAAGATGTCGCCGGTGAGGCATTCGGAGTGGACGCGCACGAGGACGTCCTCGCCGTCGCCGATCTCACCGTGGACGAGAGCGACATGCTCCACTCCGTCGACGGTGGAGCGGTAGCCGTATGCCGTGAAGTCGCCGAACTCGGTGGGGAGTTGGGTCTTCGCCTCGCGCCTGACGGTGGGCTCGGCGGAGCGGCGGTAGGCGATGAGGTCCTCGATGGAGATGATCGTCAGGCCGTGCTTGCGGGCGAACGGGATCAGCTCGGGCAGGCGCAGCATCCGGCCGTCCTCGCCGGCGATCTCGACGATCGCCCCCGCCGGGCGCAGACCCGCGAGGCGGGCGAGGTCGACGGCCGCCTCCGTGTGGCCGTCGCGCACGAGCACGCCGCCGGTGCGGGCGCGCAGCGGGAAGATGTGGCCGGGGCGGACGAAGTCGCCCGGTTCGGCCGTGCCGCTCGCCAGGAGCTGGAGGGTGGTGGCGCGGTCGGCGGCGGAGATGCCGGTGGTGACGCCGTGCCGGGGAGCGGCGTCGACGGTGACGGTGAAGGCGGTGCGCATGGACTCGGTGTTCTGCTGCACCATCTGCGGCAGTTCGAGCCGGTCCAGCTCGTCCCCCTCCATGGGTGCGCAGATCATGCCCCGGCACTCGCTCATCATGAAGGCGATGATCTCGGGGGTGGCCTTCTCCGCGGCGATGACGAGGTCGCCCTCGTTCTCGCGGTCCTCGTCGTCGACGACGACGACCGGGCGGCCCGCCGCGATGTCGGCGATGGCCTGCTCGACGGGGTCGAGCGCGAAGTTCTCGATGTCGCTGGTGCTGTAGAGGATCGGCGCCGTGGTCATGCCGGAGCTCCTTCCAGGAGGGGCTTGCGGGAGCGCAGCCACCAGTCGCGCATGCCCCACAGGACGAGCGCGCCGTAGATGATGTAGACGAAACCGGAGAAGGCGTAGCCGTTGGCGAAGTTGAGCGGGACGCCCACCAGGTCGACCAGCAGCCAGGCGAACCAGAACTCGACCATGCCGCGTGCCTGGGCGTACATGGCGACGACGGTGCCGGTGAAGATGTACGCGTCCGGCCAGGGGTCCCAGGACAGGGTCGGGAACGCGGTGAAGAGGCCGCCGACGGCGAGGGTGCCGAGCACGGCACCGGCGATGAGGTACCCGCGCTCGCGCCAGGTGGCGAAGCGCGGGGTGATGGCGCCGTCCGCGGACTGCCCCTTCGTGCGGTTCCACTGCCACCAACCGTAGGCGGCGACGATCATGACGATGACCTGCTTGCCGGCGCTGCCGGTCAGGTGGCCGACGAAGGCGCCGAAGAGGACGAGGCCGGAGAGGAACTGCACGGGCCAGTTCCACAGGGAGCGGATCGCGCCGAGGGCGAGGGCGATCAGACCGAGGATGTTGCCGATCATGTCCGACCAGAGGATCTGCTGGCCGAAGGCGGTGAAGGCGACGGTGTTCAGCGCGTTCACCGCCGCGTCTCCTCGATCCCGGTCCCCTGAGTGTCCGTGCCCCGCGCGCCCAGCAGGCGCTCGACGTACTTGGCGATGACGTCGACCTCCAGGTTGACCGGGTCGCCGGGCTGCTTGCGGCCGAGCGTGGTCAGGTCGAGCGTGGTCGGGATGAGGCTGACGGTGAAGTAGTCCGGGCCGGCGTCGACGACGGTGAGGCTGATGCCGTCGACGGTGATGGAGCCCTTCTCGACGACGTACCGGGTGAGGTCCGCGGGGAGCGAGATCTTGACGATCTCCCAGTTCTCGGACGGCTTGCGCTCGATGACCTCGCCCGTGCCGTCGACGTGGCCCTGGACGATGTGCCCGCCGAGGCGGTCGCCGACGGCCATGGGGCGTTCGAGGTTGACGCGGGAGCCGACGGTGAGGGCGCCGAGGCTGGAGCGCTGCAGGCTCTCCGCCATGACGTCGGCGGTGAACCAGTCGTCCTCGTGCTCCACGACCGTGAGACAGACGCCGTTGACGGCGATGGAGTCGCCGTGGCGCGCGCCCTCGGTGACGACGGGGCCGCGCAGACGGAAGCGGGAGGAGTCGCCGAGCTTCTCGACGGCGGTGACCTCACCCAGCTCTTCGACGATTCCGGTGAACACTTCCCGGGTCCTCCTGCCTCGTAGGGCACGGACTCCGGGGCTGTCGAAGACGACAGACATGAGCGGACAGCGGCACAGAGAGCGACGCCGTGTGAAGACCCACCCCTGTCGGAGTAGGCCAAAAACAGACGGCGGCGCGCACGAATGCCCGCCCGCCGCGCACTGCCTCCCATCCGGACTTTAACCGTCGGTCCAGGAATTTCACCTGGTCAACCGGCCGCTGGAAGCGACCGGGTCGCGGACTGTAACCGCCGGTTCGGACTTTCACCGACCCCGGAGTGCGCTGCTTCTGGTACAGAGCCAGTGTGCCACGCCCGGTAGGCACCCATGCGGGTGAGAACTGTGGGGTGGCTCACAGGTCGCGTCACTGGACTTCTTCAGCAACACCCGCACGACTCCCGCTCCCCCTGACCAGGAGTCAACTTCCGCGCCGACGAACCCACTCGAAGCGGACGATACCCCTTGACCGGCTTGGTCTAGTCCTTTTAAAGTCTGCGGTCGCGGTACCCGCCCGGAACGGCCCGGCGACGGTGACGACGGCCCTTGCCCCGTCGCCGGGTCCCCTCGGGTGTTCCCCCGCGGCGGGGTACGCACCTCCGAGGGCACGCGCGGGCCGCCGTCACCGGGCGGGTGGCGCGAACACGTCCTCCTGCGCGGCCTCGCGGGCCATGAGCAGCGCGCCGCGCAGCACGGCCGCCCCGCCGAGCCCGCTCGCGCGCACCTCGGTCGGCAACGGCGACATCGCCGCCAGGCGCCGCTCCACCCGGACGGCCAGTTCCTCCCCGCCGGCCTGTCCGACCTCACCCCCGAGCACCACACAGCCGGGATCGAGCACGGCGACGACCGAGGCCGCGCCGAGGGCGACGCGGTCGGCCAGGGCGTCGAGGAAAGGCGCACGGGGGTCGGCCGGGCGCGCCGACGGGCCACGCCCGGCCGACCGGGCGGCGGTACCGCTCGACGGGGGCCCGGCCGCCGCCCGTACCAGCGTCGCCGCGTACGGCTCGCCCGGTACGGCCTCGGCGGCGAGACCGTGCGCCTCGGCCAGGGCCACCACCGCCGCCGCGCCGGCCAGGGAGTGGAAGCCGCCCTCGCAGTCGGTGGCCGAGGGGACCGTGGCCGTACCCGGCACCGGGAGGAAGCCGATCTCGCCCGTGCCGCCGGAGGCGCCCCGGCGGAGGTGGCCGTCGAGGACGACGGCGGCGCCGGTGCCGAGGCCGAGCCAGAGCAGGACGAAGGTGTCGCGGTCACGGGCGGCGCCCTCCCGCTGCTCGGCGAGAGCGGCGAGGTTGGTCTCGTTCTCGACGAGGACACGGGCCGGCAGCCGTTCACCGAGGGCGGCGACCAGACGGCGGTGCCATGCGGGCAGGCCGCTGGAGTCGCGGAGTTCGCCCGTGGCCGGGTCGATCAGGCCGGGGGCGCCGATCGCCACCGTGTGCAGCGGGTCGGCGCCCGCCTCCTTCGCGGTGCGCTCCACCAGGGCGACCGCCTGCTCCACGGCGGGCCCCGTGCCGGTGTCGTCCGCGATCGGGACCGACGCCCGCGCCAGCTCCGTACCGAGCAGGTCGGCGACGACCACGGTGACGCCCTCGGTGCGCACATCGAGCGCGGCGAGGTGCGCACGGTCCGCGACGATGCCGTAGAGGCGGGCATTGGGCCCGCGCCGCTGCTCCCCCGACTCCCCCACGACCCCGATCAGCCCGGCGACGGCGAGGCGCTCCACGAGGTCGGCGACCGTGGGCCGGGACAGGCCCGTGAGCTGCTTCAACTGCCCGGCCGTCAGCGGCCCTTCCTGCTGCAGCAGCCGCAGGGCGAGCCGGTCGTTGATGGCTCGGGCGGTACTGGGTGATGCGGGCATGCCGGGATCCTCCCAGATCTGCGGCGCCGTACGGCCGGTGGCCTCGACGACCGCTCCCTATCTATCAGGCAGGGTTCCTGATAGTTTACTGCGCGCGACGAGCGCGGTGGGCGCGGGGCCATCGGGAAACCGGAAGTTCGAGAGTCGGTCACGGGGCTGACGGACCTCGGGTGTCGCCGACGGCTCGGCACATCAGGGCACAGGGAGGCGGAGGAATGGGCGTGGTGGTCTACGAGCAGCGCGAGGTGAGGCGGGCGCGGTACGCCGTGGCGGCCGTGTTCGCCGTGCACGGCGCCGTCACCGGCTCGTTCGCGACCCGCGTGCCGTGGATCCAGGACCACGCGGGGGTCGGCGCGGGCCAGCTGGGCCTCGCCCTCGCCTTTCCGGCGATCGGCGCGTCGCTGGCGATGCCGCTCGCGGGCCGGATCAGTCACCGGTTCGGCGCCCGGACGGCGCTGCGCGGGCTGATCTCCCTGTGGACGCTCGCCCTGGTCCTGCCGTCCCTGTCGCCGAACCTCTGGACGCTCTGCTTCACGCTGTTCGTGTACGGCGCGTCGGCGGGCATGGCGGACGTGGCGATGAACGCGCTCGGCGTCGAGGTCGAGAGCCGTCTCGGCAAGTCGATCATGTCGGGTCTGCACGGCATGTGGAGCGCGGGCGCCCTCGTGGGCTCGGCGGGCGGCACCCTCGCCGCCCATCTGGGCTCGGACGCCCGGCTGCACCACGCGCTGGCGGCGGCCACGCTCACCCTCCTCGGCCTGGTCGCCTGCCGCTGGGTACTGGACCTCCGGCCCACCGAGGACGAGGAGCCGCCGCCCCGGTTCGCGCTGCCTCCGAAGTCGGCCCTGCTGATCGGCGCGGTCGGGTTCTGCGCGGTGTTCGCGGAAGGGGCGGCGCTGGACTGGTCGGCGGTCTACCTGCGGGACCGGCTGGAGACATCGGCCGGACTCGCGGCGGCATGCACCACGGGTTTCATGCTGACCATGGCGGTGGCCCGGCTCGCGGGCGACGCGGTCGTCAACCGCTTCGGCGCCGTCCGCACGGTACGGGTGAGCGGCGCCCTGGCCGTGCTCGGCGGGGTCCTGATCGTCGTCTCGAACCAGCCGGCGGTCGCGATGGGCGGCTTCGCCCTGATGGGCCTCGGCATCGCGGTCGTCGTCCCGCTCTGCTTCGCCGCGGCCGGCCGCAGCGGACCCAACCCCAGTCTGGCCATCGCGGGCGTCGCGACCATCACGTACACCTCCGGTCTGATCGCGCCGAGCGCGATCGGTGGTCTGGCGGAACTGACCAGTCTGGGCGTGTCGTTCGGCCTGGTCACCGTGCTGGCGTGCGGGCTGGTCGCCTTCGCGGGGGTGCTGCGGGCCGGCGAGCGGCACCGCCCCCGGGTGCCTCGTACGGACTCGGCGGTCCTCGACCCGAAGCCCTGACGCGGACGCCCGGCCCCCGAGGCCCGGGGCGCCCCGGCACCGTCGCTGTCGAGGCCGCCGCCCGAGCGGTCGGATCAGTCGCGGACGAAGACGCCACCGGCGCGCCGCGTTACCCCGTTCCGGGGACGCGCCGGGCACGGCGGCGGCGGAGGCGGGCCTGGCCTGGGACCCTGCCCCCTATGGCGCAGCCGGAACAGTTCCCCCCTCCCGTGGACGCAGTGGACACGGTCGTCTCCCGTATGCGCGCCCTGGACGCGGTCCTCCCCGAGCGGGACGGGGTCGCCGTCTTCAACCGGGTCTACCTCACCGTCACGGAGGACATCGACCGGCGGCTGGACTCCGGTCACTTCCCGGACGCGGAGGCCGCGGTCACCCTGGGCGTGCTCTTCGCCGAACGCTATCTGCGGGTCGCCGAGGGCGAGCACGCGCCCGCCTGCTGGCGGCCGTTGTTGCAGTTCCGGCGCCATCCCGGCGTGCGGCCGCTGCAGTTCGCCCTGTGCGGCATCAACGCCCACATCGGGCACGACCTCGCGCTGGCCGTCGTGGACACCTGCCGCACGCTCGGCTGCGAACCCGCCGATCTGGAGGACGAGTTCGAGCACGTCGGCGATGTCCTCGTGTCGCTGGAGGAGCGCGTGCGCGAGGAGCTGATGCCGGGGCCGGACCTGCTCCAGATCGCCGATCCGCTCACCCACCTGCTCGGCGCGTGGAGCCTGGAACGCGCCCGCGAGGCCACCTGGTCGGCGGCGCGCGCTCTGTGGGCACTGCGTGGGCTCCCCGATCTCGCCGAGGAGTCCGCCCGGCGTCTGGACGCGGCGGTGGGCCTGACGGGCCGCATGCTGCTGACCCCGTTGCCCCACTGCCCGTACCAGGGGGCCTCCGACAGGCCCTAGTCCTCCGGGAGTTCGACGGGCGCGATCGCGTCGTAGACGTCTCCGGGCCCGGGGTTGGTGGCGTCGGTGGCGCCGCCGAAGTGGTGCATGACCCCCCAGACCGCGTTGAGCGCGGTCTGGATCGCGCCCTCGGCCCAGCCGGCCGTCCAGGAGATGTCGTCGCCGGCGAGGAAGATGCCCCGCTTGTCCTCGGGCAGCCGGTCCTGCATGAAGTGCGTGAACAGGCGCCGCTGGTAGCGGTAGTGGCCGGGCAGGTTCGCCTTGAAGGCGCCCATGAAGTAGGGCTCGTTCTCCCAGGAGACGGTCACCGGGCTGCCGATGACGTGGCTGCGGATGTCGACCTTCGGGTAGATCTCGCCGAGCGACTTCAGCATGACCTCCATCCGCTCGTTCGCGGACAGCGGCAGCCACTTGAGGCTGTCGTCGCACCAGGTGTAGGAGAGGCAGATGACGGCGGGCCTGTCCGGGCCGTCGTCGAGCAGGTACGTCCCGCGGGTCATGCGGTCGGTGAGCGTCATCGACATGACGTCCCGGCCGGTGTCCTCGTCCTTGTCCAGCCAGAACGGCCGGTCGACCGGCACGAACAGCTTGCTGGACTCCATGTAGTGGGTCCGCTCGATCGCCGTCCAGTGGTCGATCGGGAAGAGCGAGTCGTCGCAGGCGATCTTCGACAGCAGCATCCAGGACTGGGCGGTGAAGATCGCCGCCTGGTAGGTGCGGATGTCGCCGTTCGAGTCCGTCACCGTGATCCGGTTGCCGGCGGTCCGGTGCAGCCGGGTCACGGCGGGCCGCGGCTCACCGTCGACGTGCAGGGACCGCAGGGACGTCCCGTACGGCCAGTGCACGATCTTCTCGGGTTCGCGCTCCCAGAGGCGCAGCGGGAGTTGCTGGCTGCCGCCGACGATGCCGCGGTGGTGGTCGTCGGCCTCGGTGTAGACGACCCGCAGGATCTCCAGGATGGAGTTGGGGAAGTCGGTGTCCCAGCCGCCCGTGCCGAAGCCGACCTGGCCGAAGATCTCTCGGTGGCGGAAGGACTTGAACGCCTCGGAGTCGCAGAGGAACCCGTAGAAGGTCTGGTTGTCGAGCCGCTCGACGAGCCCGGCCCAGATCTCCCGGATGCGCGGCACGTCACGCTCGCGCAGGGCGCGGTTCATGTCGGAGAAGTCGGCGCCCTCTTCGAGACAGGCGTTCCAGGCGGCGGCGACGTCCCGGTAGACCTGCGGCAGGTCGTCGATCGTCTCGGCGTAGTGGGACTCGCCCTTGAGGTCGACGACGGTCGAGGGCGTGGCCTCGGCCAGCGGGTTGGGGAAGGGACGGGTCTCCAGGCCGGCCAGATCGATGTAGTGCTGGAGCGCGGTGGAGGACGGCGGGAAGCGCATCGCCCCCATCTCGGCGGTGAGCGAGGGGTCGCACCCGTCGAAACCGACGGTCCTCAGGCGCCCGCCGATCCGGTCGGCCTCGTACACGACCGGCTTGAGCCCCATCTTCATCAGCTCGTACGCCGCCACGATGCCGGACAGCCCGCCGCCGATGACCGCGACCTCGGTGCCGTGCTCGGCGGCCGGGATCTGGCCGAGACCGGCCGGGTGGGCCAGGAAGTCGTCGTACGCGTACGGGAAGTCCGGGCCGAACATGGTGATCGGCGGCTGCTGCTCGTCTGCGTGCTCGATGGCGTTGGGCACGGTGGACGTCATGGGGTACGGACTCCTAGCGGAAAAGGGGTGTGCGGGGTGGGGCGGATCTCAGACGAGGGACCCGTAGAGAGCGGGGCGCCGGTCCTGGAGGTAGGGGTTCGCCGCGCGCGAGGCCGCGAGGAAGGCGGGGTCGGCGTCGGCGAGGACGAGGTCGTCCTCGCGCCCGGCGCGGGTGCGCGCGACCCCGTCGGGCCCGGCCAGCGTGGACAGCCCGACGAACTCGAACTCCCCTTCGCGGCCGACCCGGTTGACGTAGGCGACGTACATCTGGTTCTCGAAGGCCCGCACCGGGATCATGGACTCGGCGACGAACTGGAACGGATGCATCTGGGCCGTCGGCACCACCAGCAGGTCGGTCCCGGCGAGGGCGTGGGCGCGGACGTTCTCCGGGAACTCCACGTCGTAGCAGATCAGGAGCCCGACGCGGAGTCCGTTCAGCTCGGCCTGGACGACGGACCGCTCACCGGGCACGAAGTGGTCGCGCTCGAAGCAGCCGAAGAGATGGGTCTTGCGGTAGTTCGCCAGCCTCTCGCCGTCGGCGGAGACGAGCTGCGCCGAGTTGAAGACCACGTCACCGGCACGCTCCGGATACCCGTACACGATCGCGACCCCGTGCCGCCCCGCGATCTCGGCGACCGCGTCGGCCGAGTCCCCGTCGGCCGTCACGGCGAGCCGCGCGATGTCGTCACCGATGGCGTACCCGGTGAGGAACATCTCCGGCGCCACCACCAGCCCCGCCCCGGCGGCTGCGGCCCGCCCCGCCGCCTCGTCGAGCACCTTCAGGTTCCCGACGACCGAGCCGGGTCGACCGGAGCTCTGGAGCAGGGCGGTACGCATGCGTGTTCCTCACCGGGACGAAGGGGGGAGTCGGGGCCACCTGGACGGTTCGGGGGCCACCTAGACCGTACGGTCGGCGCGCCGAGCCGGACAAGCGGCGGCCATTGCGCACCGATGGGTGATTCGTTGCGTGCGGGACGGGGTCGACGACGATTCGTTGCGCACCTGAAAGGGGTCACCACCGGCGTTCTCCAGGGGTGTGGGGAACTGCGCGACAGCCACACCGGATCCGCAGCCGCCCATGAACCCCACGCCCCACCCGCTACGCGCGCCTTCGCACCATCAGCACCCCCGCCGTCACCAGATACGGCACCGCGAACACGGCGAACGCGGTCCCGTGCGCGTGCCCCGCGCCGATCATGGCGTAGGCGGCGAACACGGCGACCGTCGCCACCTCCGTCCCCATGCTCGCCACGGACGTCAGCGTCGCCCGCCGGGCCCCCTCGATCCGGTCCTGGAGCCGCGCGTCGACCAGCACGTTCACCAGCTGGAAGCCCCCGAAGGCGACGGCCACCAGCCCGATGCCGGCCGGCGTCCCCATCAGCGCGCCCACCGCCAGCGCGAGCGCCGAACCCGCCAGGACCAGCCCCAGCCCGGTCCCGCTCAACCGCTCCCCCACCCCGGTGAGCAGGCTGCCGACGGCCGGCCCCACCCAGATCACCAGCAGCAGATACGGAACCGTCGCCTCGGCCACCCCGGTGTCCCGGACCAGCAGCGGCGTGTACTCGTCGAGGGCGCCCCACACCGCGCCGACGGCCGGCACGAGCAGCAGCGCCCCGCGCACCGACCGGTCCCTGCGGGCCTGGGCGAGCCCGGTCCGCAGGGTCGTGAGGGTGGAGACCCGGTCACCGCCGCGTGCCACGGCCGGCCGGTGCTCCGGGAGCCGTGTGGCCATCACCGACGTCAGCACGCAGACCAGCACGCTCGCCGCGCCCACGGCCGGATGGCCGCCGAGGTCGAGGACCCCTCCCGCCAGACCCATCGCCGCCATCACGGCGACCATGCCGACCGCCTGGGCCCGGCCGATGACACGCGCGTACCGGTCGGCCGCGCCGAGCCGGTCCAGTTCGTCGTAGACCAGCGCCTCCAGCGCACCGGAGCCGAGTGCTCCGCGCACGCCCCACAGGACGAAGCCTGCGGCGAAGGCCCCGTACGACGGGACGGCCACCCACAGGGTGAAGCCGACGGCGGTGAGCAGCGGGCCGAGCCACAGCAGCAGCCGTCGGGAGACGGTGTCGGCCCAGGCGCCGGACGGGACCTCCAGCACGATCGCGGTGATCGACCACAGGGCGAACAGCGAGGAGATCTGCCAGATGGACAGTCCGGCGTCGCTGAACAGCAGCGCGTACACCGGGTAGAGCAGGACGAACTCGTCCAGGAACGCGTATCCGTACAGCGTGGCCGTGAGCCGGCGGACACCACTGGTCCGGGCACCGGGCACGCGCGCGGGTGAGAGAGTCATGAGGCCTTCCCGAGGGGGCGGATCGGACGTCGTCGGTACGGCGTCCGAGGCGGCCCTCGGGAGCGGGCACGGCTGGTGGATCAATGTCGCCAGGTCATGGCACCGATGCTAGTCCGGTGTGCCCGTCCGACGCATCGGATTTCGGGGGGTCACGTCCCGGCGGCCGTGACCGGCGCGAACGTGGTGATCACCGCCGCGTGGTCCGAGGGCCAGTCGTTGTCCTCGACGTCCGGCCAGGGGCGGGGCGTGCCGCTGACACAGGTCCGGGAGTCGAGGACGGCGAGGCCCCGGTGCAGGACGAAGTCGATGCGGTCCTGGGGCTCCGGCCGGCCGCTGCCGTCCTCGTGCTCGACGTGGATCGGTGACCAGGTGTGGCCCGGCTCCCGTACGGGGTCGGGGTGGGCCTCCCGGTAGGAGTCGCGCAGGCCGGCCGTCTCGGCGGCGAGGGTGACCGGCCAGTCGGCGTCCGGCCGGTCCAGGTGGGACGGGCTGTTGAAGTCGCCCACGAGGACGACCGGCACGCTGCCGTCGATCCGGCGCAGACAGTCCCGCAGCTGGGCGAGCCGCACCTCCTCGTGCGCGATCAGCTCGGCGGCCCCCAGCCCGTCGAAGGCGGCCTCGTAGGGGCCGTAGGGCTTGTAGTCGAGGTGGACCGTCCAGATGTCCACCTCGGCGCCGGAGCCGGTGCGGACGCGGACGCCGGCCGCCCCGTAGAAGCCGACGTCCGGGTCTCCGAAGCGGGCCGTGATCGGGTGGCGGCTGATGATGCCGAGGTTGTCGCCCGCCTGGTGGTGGTACCAGCCGAGGGCGTCGGCGAGTTCGCGCGCGGCGGTGCCGTACGTCTCCTGGAGGCCGACCACGTCGGCGCCGGTCCCGGTGATGACCTTGAGCTGTTTGGCGCGGTGGTCGCGGACCCTGGTGCCGCCGTGCCAGAGGTTCCAGGTCATCACGCGCAGGGTGGGTCCGCCGGGGTCGACCAGCCGGCGCAGGCTCGCCGGGGTCACGGACTCCAGGCTCTCTCGTACGGTCCGTCCGGGGGCCTCGTCGATCGGCGCGAGCGAGGGCACGGCGAGGACCACGCAGCCCGCCGCCTCGGCCGAGGTGACGCCGGTGCCGGTGTCCTCGACCGCCACACAGGCGGCGGGCTCGACACCGAGGGCGCGGCAGGCGGCGAGGTAGGGGTCGGGGGCCGGCTTGGTGTGCTCGGTGTCGTCGGCGGTGACGGAGACGGCGAACAGGTCGCGGCCGAGGGCGTCGAGGACGGTGTCGGCGACGGCCCGCGGGGAGGCGGTGACCAGGGCGGTGGGGACGCCCTCGCGGGCCAGGGCCCGCAGCAGTTCCAGCGCGCCCGGACGGGGCACGATGCCGGTGCGGACGCGATCGGCGAACTCCCGGTGCAGCTCGGCGGCGAGCCGGTCCGGCGGTGCGCCGGTGATCCGGGCGAGCCAGGCGGCGGTGTGTTCGACCGGACGGCCGAGGACGTCCGGCTGGTCGGCCTCGGTCAGCGCGCGCCCGAGGCCGGCCGCCACCTCCTCCACCGCGTCCCACCAGAGCCGCTCGGTGTCGACGAGCGTGCCGTCCATGTCGAACAGGGCGGCCTGGAGCGGCAGTCGGGACAAGGGTCTCCCTTTCCGTGGGGGTGTCGGGGTGTCGCCCGGCCGTGGGGGCCGGGCGGGGCCGGTCAGCGGGTGGCTCGGGCGGCGACCAGCACCGGCCGCTCGGGGAGGCTCACGGTGACGGCCGCGCCGGCGCCCACGGTGGCCGCCTCGTGCGTGGGCAGGTCGGCCTTGACCTCGGTGCCGTCGGCGAGCCGCACGGTGAGACGGGTGGCGGCGCCGAGGAACGCGGTGGCGACCACCCGGGCGTCACCGGTGTCGTCCGCCCGCACTCCGACCGCCTCGGGCCGCAGGAGCACGTCGACCTCCGTGGTGGCCGGCGCCGCCCCGTCCACGGGCAGCCTCCGGCCCAGCACCTCGACCGTCGTGCCGTCCAGCCGACCCGGGATCCGGCTCATCGTGCCGACGAACTCGGCGACGAACGCGGTGGCGGGACGGCCGTACAACTCGACGGGGGCGGCGCACTGTTCGAGCCGTCCGGCGTGCATCACGGCGACCCGGTCGGCCATGGACAGCGCCTCCTCCTGGTCGTGCGTCACGAACAGGGTGGTGATGCCCAGCTCCTGCTGGAGGCGGCGGATCTCCTCGCGGAGGGTGAGCCGCACCTTGGCGTCGAGGGCGGAGAGCGGTTCGTCGAGCAGCAGCACCCGGGGCCGCAGGGCGAGCGCCCGGGCGAGGGCGACGCGCTGCTGCTGCCCGCCGGAGAGCTGATGGGGGTACTGGGAGCCCTTGTCGGCGAGGCCCACCAGGTCGAGCAACTCCGCCGCGCGGGACCGTCGTTCGGATGTACGCACCTTGCGCATGCGCAGCCCGAAGGCCACGTTGTCGAGGGCGCTGAGGTGCGGGAAGAGACTGTACGACTGGAAGACCATCCCGGCGTCGCGCCGGTGGGCCGGGACGCGGGTGACGTCCTCCCCGTCGACGAGCACCTCGCCGGAGTCGGGGTGTTCGAAGCCGGCGAGCATCCGCAGTGCGGTGGTCTTGCCGCAGCCGGACGGGCCGAGCAGCGCGAGCAGTTCCCCGGGCCGGACGGCCAGGTCGAGGCCGTCGAGGGCCACGGTCGGGCCGAACTGCCGGCGCAGGCCCCGGAACTCGACGGTGGCGGCGGTGTCGGTCGCTGTTTTCTCAAGCACGGTCATCGTTCATCCCCGGGAGGCGGAGGCGGTTGGGGTACGGCCGCCGAAGGAGGCGAGCGCGAGGAGCATGGCCCAGGTGACGAGCAGGCTGAGCACCGAGACGGCGACGGAGAGCTGGGCCTGCGAGCCGCTGACGTTGACGATCCACACGGCGAACGGCCGGAAGCCCAGCAGCTGGGCGACGGTGAACTCGCCGAGCACGAGCGCCAGGGTGAGGAACGCGGAGTTGAGCAGCGCCCCGCGCAGATTGGGCAGGACGGCCCGCACCAGCGCCTGCGGCCAGCTCGCCCCGCAGCTGCGGGCGGCCTCCACGAGGGTGGGTACGTCCATGGCGCGCAGGCCCGCGTCCAGCGCCCGGTACACGAAGGGCAGCGCCATCACGACGTAGGCGAGGACCAGCACCACGGGAAAGTCGGGGTTCTGGATCGCCACGAAGGTCTGGAACAGCGGGGTCCGGGAGAGGTGTTCGGGCCCCCACTTGAGCACGGTGCCGAGCCCGGCGACGAACGCGATCGGCGGCACCACCAGGGGCAGGGAGCACACCACCTCAACGACGGGCCGCAGCTTCGGCGCGCCGAGCCGCAGCGCGACCATGGCGGGCACCATCAGCAGCAGGACGACGGCGATGGTCACGGCGGCCAGCTCCAGCGAGAGCAGCAGGCTGCTCACGAAGCCGTCGGTGCCGAGGATCTGGCCGTACGCGTCGAAGGTGATGCCCTCGCCCGGCACGTCGACGGTGAAGACGACGGAGGCGGCGAGCGGGACGAGGAAGTAGAGCCCGGCGAGGACGAGGACGAGCGGGCGCCAGAGGGCGGGGCACCGCGGGGCCGGGCGCCCGGGGTTCAGGCCAGCCATCGCGCACTCCGTCGTTGCAGGGGCAGGTACACGGCCATGACCAGCCCGGCGATCAGGACCATGTCGAGGCTGAGGGCGAGCGCCACGTTCTCCTGGCCGACGAGGACGTTGCCGGAGATGGCGTCGGCGATCTGCAGGGTGACCAGCGGGATGGAACTGCCCACCATGGCCGCGGCGGTGGCGTACGCGGCGAAGGCGCTGCCGAACAGCAGCACGAGTCCGCCGAGCAGCGAGGGCGCGAGGACGGGCAGGGCGACATGGATCCAGTACTGCGGACCGGTGGCGCCGTTGTTCTGCGCGGCCTCCCGCCACTGGACGCGCAGTCCGTCGAGGGCGGGGGTGATGGTGAGAACCATGAGGGGGATGAGGAAGTACAGGTAGACGATGACCAGGCCCCAGAAGCTGTAGAGGTCCCAGCCCTTGTCGGTCAGACCCAGCCGCCTGGTCAGCACACCGGCGTTGCCGAGGGTGGCGACGAAGGCGAAGGCGAGCGGGACCCCGCCGAAGTTGGCGAGCACCCCGGAGGCGGTGAGCACGGCCTCGCGCAGCGCCGGGAAGCGGGAGGTCACCACGGCCTGGGCGAGCGGCAGCCCGAGGACGGCCGCGATGCCGGCCGAGACGGCGGACAGCTTCACGCTGCCGAGCATGGCCGTGAGGTAGGCCCCCTGCACGGAGGCCGTCATGTTCGCCGTGCTGTACGAGGAGGCGCCCGTCGTCTGGTCCTTGACGGTGAAGGCGCCGTTCAGCATGGCGAGCGCCGGCAGTCCGAAGGCGATCGCGACGAAGACCAGCAGCGGCAGCACGGCGAGCCATCCGCCGGCGCGGGGCCGCCGCTTCGGGGAAGCGGCGGCCACCAGTGCCGGGTCGGCCCCAGTGGCGACGGCGGTCACCCGGAGACCGCCTTGGCCCAGCCCTGTCCGAGCACGTCCTTGGCCTTGGTCTGCTGGTCCTCGGTCGGGAACTCGGGCGTGCCGGACACCTCGGGCAGCTTGGCCGCGGCGGTCTTGTCCAGCGTGCCCGCCTTCTCCATGGCGATCATCAGGGCGGGACGGGCGTAGCCGGCGAGCCACAGGTTCTGGCCCTCGGCGCTGTAGAGGTACTCCTGCCAGAGCCGGGCGGCGGCCGGGTGGGGTGCGTCCTTGTTGATGGCCTGGGAGTAGTACTGGGAGAACTTGCCGTCCTCGGGGACGACGACCTTCCAGTCGACGCCCTTGGACTTGAACTCGTCGGCGTACCCGGCGTTGAGGTAGTCCCAGTCGATACTGATGGGCGTTTCACCCTTCTCGACGGTGGCCGGCGTCGACTCGACGGGCGTGTAGTTGCCGTTCTTCTTCAGCTTGGCGAAGAAGTCGAGGCCGGGCTGGATGTCGTCGAAGGATCCGCCGCTCGCCAGCGAGGCCGCCCAGACGCCGCCGAAGGCGGAGCCGGACTTGGTGGGGTTGCCGTTGAGGGCGACCTGTCCCTTGTACTGCGGCTTCAGCAGGTCGGCGAAGGTCTGCGGGCACTGCTTCACGCGCTTGGCGTCGCAGCCGATGGATATGTAGCCGCCGTAGTCGTTGTACCAACGGGCCTTCGGGTCCTTCTGGCCCTCGGGGATGTCGGCGAAGGAGGCCACCCGGTAGGGCGCGAGCAGCCCCTGCTGGGCGGCGCTCAGTGCGAAGGAGCTGCCCAGGTCGAGCACGTCGGGCGCCCGGTCCTGTCCCTTGCGGGAGGTGACGGCGTTGATCTCGTCCTGGCTGGCTCCGTCCGGGTTCTCGACCTCGATCTTGATCCCGTACTTCTTCTGGAAGCCGTCGATCAGCGCGCCGTAGTTGGCCCAGTCGCGGGGCAGGGCGATCGCGTTGAGCTCGCCTTCCCTCTTGGCCGCCGCGACCAGCTGGTCCATGCCGCCGAAGTCCTTGGCCGAGGTCGCGGTGGTCGCGTTGACGCCGTCGTCGGTGGTCGTGGTCTCGGGGGCGGCGCCACAGGCGCTGAGGGTGAGTGCGGCGGCGACGGCAAGACCGCCCCCGATCACGGCGGTTCTTGTCGGGAAGAGGGTCACGAGCTCTCCAGGGGTGCGCGCGGCGGGACGATCTGGGTGGAGCACTTGTCTGAACAAGTTGGCCTCATTACGTCCGCGCTTCATATCACGCAGGTAAACTCCGGCGAAATACTCGTGCACGTTTTCCCGCACAACCACTGCCCTCTGGCGGGGTTCGGCGCTTCACCGCTCCGCTCGCTAGGCTGGGCGCGCTGTGCACAGCGGGCGAAGGACGAGCGGAGGGGGACCATGGCGGCGCGACACGAGGAGATCGCCGAGGAGCTGCGGCGGGCGATCGACCGTGAGGACCACACGGTGGGGAGTCTGCTGCCGCCGGAGACCGAACTCGCGGCCCGCTACGGCGTCTCGCGCGGCACCGTCCGGCAGGCGGTGGCGACCCTGACCGCCGAGGGCCTCATCGGCTCACGCCAGGGAGCCCGCCGCGTGGTCCTGGCCGGCCGCCGCAGCCAGAGCTTCGCGGAACTGCGCAGCTTCGCCCAGTGGGCGCGCGCGATGGGCCGCGAGGCGACGGGCCGGGTGATCGCCCAGGAGTACCGGACCGCCACCGCCGAGGACCGCGTACGCCTCCAGGTCGCCACCGGCGCCCGTGTCCTGCACGTGCTGCGCCTGCGCGGGCTCGACGGCCGGCCCGTCCTGCTGGAGCGCACGGTCTACGCCGACTGGATCTCCCCCGCCGTCGAGACCATCGAGGCGGACTGCCCCTCGGTCACCCAGCGCCTGCTCGACGACACGGGCCTGGTCTTCGCCTACGGCGAGCACGTCATCGACGCCGTGGCCGCCGGCGCCCAGGACGCCGAGTTCCTGGCCGTGCGCCGCACGAGCCCCCTGCTGCGGGTCCGGCGCGTCACCACCACACGCGAGGGCCGGCCGGTGGAGTGGTCCGACGACCGCTACCGCCCGGACGCGGTGAGCTTCAGTGTGCACAACTCGATAGGGAACAACGCCCTGGCGAGGAAGACCGCGGCCCCCTGAGAGGCCGGGCGGGGCCGCTCAGCCGGGCGCCCCGGAGGAGAACCGCCGCAGCAGCGGCGAGAGCACCAGCACCGACTTGGTCCGCTCGACGAACGGCTCCCCGGCGATCCGCTCCAGCACCCGCTCGAAGTGCCGCATGTCCGAGGCGAAGACCTGCACCACGGCATCGGCCTCACCGGTGACGGTCGACGCCGCGACGACCTCCTGATAGCGCTCCAGCCCCCGCTGGATCGTCTCCGGCGAGGTGTTCCGCCGGCAGTAGATCTCGACGAACCCCTCGGTCTCCCACCCGAGCGCGGCGGGGTCGACCCGGACCGTGAAGCCGGTGATCGCCCCGGTCGCCCGGAGCCGGTCCACCCGCCGTTTGACCGCGGGCGCGGACAGCCCGACGATCCGGCCGATGTCGGAGAAGGAACGGCGGGCGTCCTCGGCGAGGGCGTGCACGATGCGTTCGTCGAGATTGTTCAGCACTGCGGGTGGATCACTTCTCTGGAGTCGACGGGGACGGGGGAGCCGGCGGGGACGAGGGGTTCGAGGGGACCGGGGCCGCAGCCAGACGCGAGCGCCGGTAGCCGTAACTGAAGTAGAACACGAGCCCGGCGGCCATCCAGACGCCGAAGACGGCCCAGGTGACGGTGTCGAGGCTGCCCATCATCCAGACGCAGAACGCCAGTCCGAGCCCGGGCAGCACCGGCGACAGCGGCACACGGAACGTCCGCGGCATGTCCGGCCGGGTCCGCCGCAGCACCACGACGGCCACGTTGACCAGCGCGAACGCGAACAGCGTCCCTATGCTCGTCGCGTCCGCGAGCTGTCCGAGCGGAATGGCGGCGGCGAGCACACCGCAGAACAGCGAGACGATCACGGTGTTGACGCGTGGCGTCCCGGTCCTCGGGTGCACGCGGGAGAACACCTTGGGCATCAGCCCGTCCCGGGACATGGCGAACAGGATCCGGGTCTGCCCGTACAGCACGGTCAGCACCACACTCGCGATGGCGATGACGGCCCCGGCCGCCAGCAGCGTCCCCCAGAACGCGTCGCCGGTGACGTCCTTCATGATCCCGGCGAGCGCGGCCTCCGACTCGCCGAACGCCTTCCAGGGCCGCGCGCCGATCGCGACGGCGGCGACCAGCACGTACAGCGCGGTGACGATGAGCAGCGACAGCATGATCGCGCGCGGCAGGTCGCGCTGCGCGTCCTTCGCCTCCTCACCGGCGGTCGACGCCGCGTCGAACCCGATGTACGAGAAGAACAGCGTCGCCCCGGCCGCGCTGACCCCGGCCATGCCGAGCGGCATGAAGTTCTCGTAGTTGCCGGACCGGAAGCCCTGCACACCGATGAGGCAGAACAGCAGCAGGGCGGCGATCTTCACCACGACCATGATCGTGTTGGCGCGTGCGGACTCCCGGGCCCCGCCCAGCAGGAACGCCATCGCGAGCAGGACGACGATCAGCGCGGGCAGGTTGAAGACGCCCCCGTCACCGGGCGGCGCGGACAGCGCGTCCGGGATGGTGACGCCGATCGTCCCGTCCAGCAGCTCGTTGAGGTACTCGCCCCAGCCGACCGCGACGGCCGCCACCGACACCCCGTACTCCAGCACCAGGCACCAGCCGCAGACCCAGGCGACCAGCTCGCCCATCGTTGCGTACGTGTACGAGTACGAGGACCCGGAGACCGGGATGGTGCCGGCCAGTTCCGCGTACGACAGGGCGGAGAACAGCGCGGTCAGACCGGCTATCACGAAGGAGAGGGTGACGGCGGGCCCCGCCTTGGGCACGGCCTCGCCGAGGACGACGAAGATGCCGGTGCCGAGGGTGGCGCCGATGCTGATCATCGTCAGCTGCCACAGTCCGAGGGACCGCCGCAGCGATCCGCCCTCACCCTGGCCGCCCTCCGCGACCAGGCGTTCCACGGGCTTGCGGCGCATCAGCCGCGCCCCGACGCCACCGGACGGCGGGGACGGCTGATCCTGATGCTGCGGGGGTGCGCCTTGGTCGAGCACGCGTGGCTCCTTCATCGCTGCCGGTCAGGGCGGGTGAGGACCGACAGCACCGGACAGCAGGGGCCACCGAGCAGGAGGTCCCCGCCACGCCACGTACAGCGCCTGACCCTATGAGCCAGAGCTTCACGAGCGTAATGCGGCAACCTTGCGCGCCGACGCAAGATCATTGCGTTACTCGCGGGTGCGCGTAGCTTCGTTGCGCAGCTCGTTCGGACCGTTGCGCGCGCTGTCGGGAAAGGGGGAACGGCACCACGGTCAGGGGCGCGGGGCTGCCCGCGAGGTACGGCTGCGCCGCGTGGGCGCGAACGCCCACGACGAACCCGCACCCGCATCCCGCCGGTCGACGCTCCCCCCGAGCGGTCGGGCGCCCCCAGTGAGGTGAGTCGGAGATCCGCCGGCGGTGGGCGGTGAATCTCCGACTCGGGTCACTGGCTCCAGCTCGCGTGCAGGGGCTTGCCCTCCGCATAGCCGGCAGCGCTCTGCACCCCCACCACGGCCCGCTCCGCGAACTCCTCCAGCGACCCGGCCCCCGCGTACGTGCAGGAAGACCGCACCCCCGCGATCACCGAGTCGATCAGGTCCTCGACCCCGGGCCGGGCCGGATCCAGGAACATCCGCGACGTCGAGATGCCCTCCTCGAACAGCGCCTTGCGCGCCCGGTCGTAGGCCGACTCCTCGCTCGTACGGTTGCGCACCGCCCGCGCCGACGCCATGCCGAACGACTCCTTGTAGAGCCGCCCGTTCGCGTCCTGCTGCAGGTCGCCCGGCGACTCGTACGTCCCGGCGAACCAGGACCCGATCATCACGTTGGACGCGCCCGCCGCCAGGGCCATGGCGACATCGCGCGGGTGCCGCACGCCCCCGTCGGCCCACACGTGCTTGCCGTACTTCTTCGCCTCGGCGGCGCACTCCAAGACCGCGGAGAACTGCGGCCGCCCGACGCCGGTCATCATGCGGGTGGTGCACATCGCGCCGGGGCCGACACCGACCTTGACGATGTCCGCGCCGGCCTCGATCAGGTCCCGCACGCCCTCGGCGGCGACGATGTTGCCGGCCACGATCGGCACCCGGGGGTCGAGGTCGCGGACCAGCTTGATCGCGTTGATCATCGACTCCTGGTGGCCGTGCGCGGTGTCGATGACGAGCGTGTCGACGCCCGCGTCGAGCAGCTGCTTGGCCTTGCCGACGAAGTCGCCGTTGACCCCGATGGCGGCGGCGACGCGCAGCTTGCCGTGCGCGTCGACGGCGGGGGTGTAGAGCGTGGCGCGGAGCGCGCCCTTGCGGGTGAGGATGCCGGCGAGGCGGCCGTCCTTGTCGACGGCGGGCGCGTACCGGCGGTTGGCGGCGTCGAGGCGGTTGAACGCCTCGCGCGGGTCGATGTCGGCGTCCAGGAGCAACAGGTCCCGGGACATGACGACTTCGAGCTGGGTGAAGCGGTCGACGCCGGTCAGGTCCGCGTCGGTGACGACGCCGACGGGCCTCAGGGCGTCGTCGACGACGACGCCCGCGTTGTGCGCCCGCTTGGGCAGCAGGGCCAGCGCGTCGGCGACGGTCTGGTGCGGGTTGAGCACGATGGGGGTGTCGAGGACGAGATGGCGGCTCTTGACCCAGGAGATGACGTCGATGACGACCTCGTTGGGGATGTCCTGCGGGACTACCACGAGGCCGCCGCGGCGGGCGACCGTCTCGGCCATGCGACGGCCGGCGATGGCCGTCATGTTGGCGACGACGAGCGGGATGGTGGTGCCCGTGCCGTCCGGGGAGGCCAGGTCCACGCCCTGCCGCGATCCGACGGCGCTGCGGCTCGGGACCATGAAGACGTCGTCGTACGTCAGGTCGTACGCAGGCTGGATGTCATTGAGGAAACGCACGTGCCGCACATCCCGGTCGATCAGAGGTGACCCCCTGACAGGACCGCCAGAGGGAAGAGCACGTACCTCATTGTCCCATGTCGGCGGGTGTGAACGACCCCGACGGATCGTCCAGAGCGGCGGTGGCCGGCCTAGGAGGATCCTCCGAGAGCGAGCACGTTCCGACGGCCCGCCGCCGGCGCGGGAAGCGGTGCGGTGCCCGGCGGACACCCCTCGCTCCCCTGCCGATCACGGGCCCCCTGGGGTGCCGGGGCGCCCGGAGCCACGCGATCGGCTCCCGCGTACCCCCCCCGGTCGCACGCACCCGGACCGGGCGGCGCGCCCCGCCCCCGGCTCCGGCGAGGCGCCCGGTCGGCGCTGTTCAGACGCCGTCGGGATCCGCCCGGTTGAGCGCCGGCCGGGGCGTCTGGCCGGCCGTCAGCAGATAGTCCGCCGCCGAGGTGTCCGTGACGAGGCTGGTCACCAGCCCCGACCGCAGCACCGCGTCGATCGCGGCCGCCTTGCGCTGCCCGCCCGCGATCGCGACGACCTCGGGGATACGGCGGAGCTGGTCGGCCTTGACCGTGATGCACCGTTCGCCCAGGTCCCGGCCCACACGGCGGCCTTCGGCGTCGAAGAGGTGCGCGGACATCTCGGCGGCGACACCGAGGGAGGCGTAGTGGGCGCGCTCCTCGTCGCTGAGCATGTCGTGCACCGTGGAGATGCCCGCCTCCCACGAGCCGATGGAGACACAGGCGACGGTGACCTTGTCGAAGTACTCGAAGGCCCGCGCGATGCCGGTCTGGTGGCGCAGCGCGCTCGCGGTGGCCGCGTCGGGCAGCAGCATCGGCGCGTAGATGGGATGGGCGTCGCCGCCCGACACCTGCGCGGCCCGCCGGACCGCCTCGACCGAGCCGCGCTCGGCGGTTCCGGCGTCGTACACCCCCGTCAGCTGCACCACCGTGCAGGGCGGCAGCCGGTCCAGGGCGGCCGCCATGTGGATGGTGGAGCGGCCCCAGGCGAGGCCGAGGATGTCGCCCTCGTCCACCAGTTCGCCGAGCAGGTCCGCGGCGACCTCGCCGAGGTTCTCCGGGTCGGTCGTCTCCTCGGCCTCGGCCGGGGACTCGACGACCACGGCGTGCCGCAGGCCGTAGCGGGCGCGCAGCGCGTCGGACCGCTCGGCGTCCAGTTCCGCGGGGACGCGGATCTCGATGCGTACGAGATCCCGTTCGAGGGCGGTCTCCAGGACCCGGGCCACCTTGAAGCGGCTCACGCCGAACTCCTCGGCGATCTGGATCTTCGACTTGCCCTCTAGGTAGAAACGGCGGGCCATGGCCGCCGCCTGAACCAGCTCAGCGGGTCCCATCCGCATGGCTGACCGGCCCGCCGACATACCCGACACGGTCATCTCCTCACTGCTCTTCACACATGGATACGCCGTTCATCCTTGCAGATCCGACGTTTTCGATCAGCCCGAAGGAAAGTCGTTCACGTTCCCTTGGCCCTCTATACGCACGACGTGCCACGATCGCCTCGGCGTTCGCACGGCCGTGCCCCCGCGGCTCAGTGGCCGCAGGCCCAGCCCGCGGTCGCCGTCGCGGCCTCCGCCTGCGCCCGCAGCGCGCGCACCGCCTCGGCCGGGTCGTCCGCCCCGTACACCGCGGAACCGGCGACGAAGACGTCCGCGCCCGCCTCGGCGCAGCGCTCGACGGTGGAGGCGGAGACGCCACCGTCGACCTGGAGCCACAGGTCGAGGCCGTGCTTGCTGATCAACTCGCGGGTCCGGCGGATCTTGGGGAGCATGATGTCGAGAAAGGCCTGGCCTCCGAAGCCCGGTTCGACCGTCATGATCAGCACCATGTCGAGTTCGGGCAGCAGGTCCTCGAACGGCTCGATCGGCGTGGCCGGCCTGAGGGCCATGGAGGCCCTGGCTCCCTTGGCCCGGATCTCACGGGCGAGCCGCACCGGTGCGGCGGCCGCCTCGACGTGGAAGGTGACGGAACCCGCACCCGCTTCCACGTACTGGGGTGCCCACCGATCGGGGGCCTCGATCATCAGATGACAGTCCAGCGGCGTCTCCGTCGCACGGGCCAGGGACTCTACGACCGGCACACCGAGCGTGAGGTTCGGCACGAAATGGTTGTCCATCACGTCCACATGGAGCCAGTCGGCGCCTTCGACCGCCTTCGCCTCGTCGGCGAGACGGGCGAAGTCGGCGGACAGGATGCTTGGGTTGATCTGCGCGGCCATGGGCCAAGCCTGCCATGTCCCGCGGGGGTTGCGGGCATCGGTCTCGGGTGGGAACGGTGGTATCTCGACCGCGAGCCGTCCACGGCGGCTCGCGCCCACGCGGCGGAGCCGCATATGTCGCTGTCCCGCGGCCCTCACCGGGCGCGGTTGTGGAGGTCGGCATGACGGACAACCGGGGAATCGGGCACCTCGTCTGCGGGCGGCGGGCCAAGTGGGTCGTGCTGGGACTGTGGCTGGTGGTGCTGTTCGTGGTCGCGCCGTTCGCCACGAAACTCACCGACGCCCAGGACAACGACGCGGCCTCGTGGCTGCCCGGCTCGGCCGAGTCGACCCAGGTCCTGGAGATCTCCGAGGGCTTCCGGCCCGAACAGATCCCGGCGGTCGTCGTCTACGCCCGGGAGAGCGGCCTGACCGCCGAGGACCGGGCGGCGATCCAGGCGGACGTACGGGAACTCAAGCAGCTCACCGCTCACGGGATCATCGGCGACCAGACCCGGGGGCCCGTCTACGACCGGGCCGTCGACCCGAGGGCGGCCCAGGTCCTCGTCCCGATCACGATGGACGAGAAGGGCTGGGAGCGGATCGCACCCGCGGTCGACTCGATCCGGGACTCCGTGGGGCAGGGCGGCGAGGACGCGGGTGCCGAGGGCGGTGACGGGCTCGCCGTGCACATCACGGGACCGGGCGGTACGTCGGCCGACTTCTCCGAGGCCTTCGAGGGCATCGACTCCACCCTGCTGATGTCCGCCATGGCCGTCGTCATCGTGATGCTGCTGCTCACCTACCGCAGTCCGACCCTCATCCTGGTCCCCCTGATCGGGGTCATCGCCGCCCTGTTCACGGCCCAGGCCCTGATCTACCTGCTGGCGGAACACACCGGTCTGACCGTGAACGGCCAGAGCGCCGGCATCCTCACCGTCCTCGTCTTCGGCGCGGGCACCGACTACGCCCTGCTGCTCGTGGCCCGCTACCGCGAGGAGCTGCGCCGTCACGAGGACCGCCACGAGGCGATGGCCCTCGCCCTGCATCGGGCGGGGCCGGCGGTGCTGGCGTCCGGTGCGACGGTCGTGCTGAGCATGCTGGTGCTGCTGGCCGCCGAGATGAACTCGACGAGCGGTCTGGGCCCGGTGGCGGCCATCGGTGTCGCGGTCGCGCTGCTGGCGATGATGACGCTGTTCCCCGCCCTGCTGGTGATCTTCGGCCGCTGGATCTTCTGGCCGGTCATCCCGCACCTCGGCACCGCCGATCCGACCGAGAGCGGTGTATGGGCCCGGATGGGCCGCCGTTTCTCGCGCCGTCCGCGCACGGTCTGGGTCGCCACGGCTGCCGCCCTGGCCCTGTGCTCGCTGGGCCTGATCCAGCTGCGCGCGGAGGGCATCGGCAACGCGGACGCCTTCACCGGGAAACCGGACTCGATCGTCGGCCAGGAGGTCTCGGCACGCTACTTCCCGGCGGGCAGCGGCGACCCCCTGGTGATCATCAGCAACCAGGCGCAGGCCCGGGAGGTGGGCCGCGTGGTCGCCGACACGGAAGGGGTCGTGCCGGACTCGCTCGGCCTGCCCCCCGGCACGAAGCCCGCCCACGAGGGCCAGGTCCTCTTCGAGGCCACCATGTCCGATCCCGCCGACAGCGAGGCCGCGAAGCAGACCGTGGAACGGGTCCGCGACGCCGTCCACGAGGTGCCGGACGCCGACGCCCAGGTGGGCGGCGGCACGGCGGCCCTGCTGGACATGGACGAGGCGACGACCCACGACAACATCCTGATCATCCCGTTGGTGCTGCTCGTGGTCCTGCTGATCCTCTGTGCCCTGCTCCGCGCCCTGATCGCCCCGCTCCTGCTCATCGGGACGGTGATCCTGTCCTTCGCCGCCGCGCTGGGCATCAGCGCGCTCGCCTTCAGACACATCTTCGACTACGCGGGCGAGTCGACCGACTTCCCGCTGTTCGTCTTCGTGTTCCTGGTCGCCCTGGGCATCGACTACAACATCTTCCTGACCACCCGCATCCGCGAGGAGGCCGCCCACCAGGGCACCCGTAAGGCCGTGGTGACGGGTCTCGCGACGACCGGCGCGGTGATCACCTCGGCCGGCCTGGTCCTCGCCGGCACCTTCGCGGCCCTCGGCACGCTCCCCATGGTCGCCTTCGCCGAGATCGGCTTCGCGGTGGCCCTGGGCGTCCTCCTGGACACCTTCGTCGTACGATCCGTCCTGGTCACCGCCCTGTTCCTGGACGTCGGCCCGAAGGTGTGGTGGCCCCACCGGCTGGCTCACGAGGACGGCGGCGCCCCGCCGCCGCCGAAGGAACCGGCGGGCAGCGCGGCGGGGCCGGGCGGCTGACGGACGGGGTGTCTACGCGACCCGGCGGATGAGAGCCAGATACATGGCGTCCGTCCCGTGCAGATGCGGCCACAGCTGGACGTCGGGACCCTCGCCCAGCGCCGGCACGCCCTCCAGCAGGGGCCGGGCGTCGATCAGGTCGGCCGCGCCGCCGTAGCTCTTGAGCACGTCGTCGACCACCGCGCGGGTCTCCGCGAGGTGGGGCGAGCAGGTCGCGTAGCCGACGACCCCGCCGACCCGTACGGAGTCCAGGGCGGTCCGCAGCAGTGCGCGCTGGAGCGGGGCGAACCCCTCCAGGTCCTCGGGCCGCCGCCGCCAGCGGGCCTCGGGCCGCCGCCGCAGGGCCCCCAGTCCCGTGCACGGCACGTCCATCAGCACCCGGTCGAACGCGCCGGGCCGCCACGGCGGACGGGTGCCGTCGGCGGCGATCACCTGGTACGGGCCCGGATTGCCGTGCAGCGCCTTCGCCACCAGCCCCGCCCGGTGCGGCTGCTTCTCGGAGGCGAGCAGCACGGCCCCACGCTCGGCGGCGAGGGCGGCGAGCAGCGCGGCCTTGCCGCCGGGACCGGCGCACCCGTCGAGCCACGCCTTGTCGGATCCCTTCAGCGGTGCGTTCGCGAGAGCGAGCGCCACGAGCTGGCTGCCCTCGTCCTGCACCCCCGCACGGCCCTCCCGTACGGCGTCCACGGCACCGGGCTCCCCGCCCTCGGAAAGCCGCACGGCGTACGGGGACCAGCGCCCCGCCACCGCGGCCTCCTCCCGGAGCAGTTCCTCGGTGGTGGCCCGCCCGGGCCGGGCGACCAGGGTGACCTCGGGCCGCTCGTTGTCGGCCTCCAACAGATCCTCGATGCCGGCGCGCCCGCCGCCGAGGGAGTCCCAGAGCGCGGAGACGACCCAGCGGGGATGCGAGTGCACGACGGCGAGGTGGTCCTCGGGATCCTCGTCGTAGGGCGGCGCGACGCGCTCCAGCCAGCCGTCGAGGTCGTGCTGTGCGATCTTGCGCAGCACGGCGTTCACGAACTTGGCCCGCCCGTCCCCGAGCACGACCCGCGCGAGGTCCACCGAGGCGGAGACGGCGGCATGGGTGGGAATCCGCGTCCCCAGCAGCTGGTGCGCGCCGAGGCTCAGCACGTCGAGCACGGGCGGGTCGACCTCTCGCAGGGGCCGGTCCACGCACTCCGCGATGACCGCGTCGTAGGTCCCCTGCCGGCGCAGCGTCCCGTAGACCAGCTCGGTCGCGAGCGCCGCGTCCCGCGCGTCGAACGAGCCGGGCCCCTCCTTCTCCCGCGCCCGGCGCAGCAGCGGCGGCAGAACGAGGTTCGCGTACGCGTCCCGTTCGTCGACCGCCCTGAGCGCCTCGAAGGCCAGCATGCGGACGGGGTCCTTCTGAGGACGGCGGTACGGCTTGCCCGGCTTGCCCGGACGACGGGACTGCTCACTCACGAAAAAGGTGCTCCGGATATGGGTCGAGATGCCACGCCCAGCGTACGCCGCGGGGACGAACCGCCGGACGTCGGCCGGGCACGGCCCGTGGACAGGGGGGTGGGCGCCGATCCCGGTCGCCGGCCCGGGGGCCTCATTCGCCGACGGTCTCGCCGACGTCGATCCGCGCCCCGCGCGCCCAGTCGGCGGCCCGCATCGGCTTCTTGCCCTGAGCCTGCACCCAGAGCAGCTCCACCGCGTACGACCCGGTCCCGACATGGACGCTGTTCTTGCCGATGTCGAGCGCGCCCGGGGCGAGACCGGCCCGCTCGGGCACCGGCGCCACCTGGACGAGCTTCAGCCGCTCGCCGCGGAACGTCGTCCAGGCACCCGGTGCGGGCGTGCAGCCGCGGACGACCCGGTCGACGCGCAGCGCGGGCGCGGCCCAGTCGATCCGGGCGTCCTCCACGGTGATCTTCGGCGCGAGGGTGATCCCGTCGGCGGGCTGCGGCACGGCCTTGAGGGTGCCGTCCTCGATCCCGTCCATCGTGGCGGCGAGCAGCCCGGACCCCGCGAAGGCGAGCCGGGTCAGCAGATCACCGCTCGTGTCCGTCGGCCGGATCTCCTCGGTGACCGTCCCGTACACCGGTCCGGAGTCGAGCCCCTCCTCGATGAGGAAGGTGGAGGCCCCGGTGATCTCGTCCCCTGCCATGATCGAGTGCTGCACGGGGGCGGCGCCCCGCCAGGCGGGCAGCAGGGAGAAGTGCAGATTGACCCACCCGTGGGCGGGCACCTCGAGGGCGACCCGGGGCAGCAGGGCACCGTACGCGACGACGGGGCAGCAGTCGGGCGCGATCTCCCTCAGCCGCGCGAGGAAGTCCTCGTCCCGCGGCCGGCCCGGCTTCAGCACCTCGATGCCCGCCTCCTCCGCCCGCTGCGCCACCGGGCTCGCGAACAGCCGACGCCCCCGCCCCGCGGGCGCGTCCGGCCGCGTCACGACCGCGGCCACCTCATGCCTCCCCGACGCGATCAACGCGTCCAGTGCGGGAACAGCGACCTCTGGGGTACCAGCGAAGACAAGCTTCATGGATGACTGACGGCCTCTCACACGGAAATTCGTCCGCCCCGCACGACGACGCACACACGACGACGCGGGACAACGCCCCAGTCTATGTTCCGCATCCGACCCGCCGACGGCGAGCTCTCCTCGGGAGACCCGTACCTGTCAGCCGGTACGTGGTCGGGCACTCCCAGGGCCCAGCGGCAGCGGGGGCGCACCCCCGCCCGCGCGCCCCGCGCATATGCCGCCACGCCCCCACACCGTGACCAGCGGAGCGAATTCGCGTTGGTCAAGAAAGAGTTGACCACTACGGGCCGCATTCGCGGCACTGCCCCTTTTCACGCCGGTTCGAGAGGCTTGTTCATGGCCGACCACGCAACCCACGACGCCCAGGCTCGGGCCAGCCTGCACTTGCTGGTGCGGGACATCGAGCGGGTCCGCCGGCAGGTGGACGCACTGCGCACCCTCACCGCCCAGTTGGGCAACGTCTACCGCCCGCGCCGCTCCGGCCCCTCCACGGGCTTCGTCGTCTACGGACGCGCTCCCGCCCCGACCGTCCGCCTCGCCCAGGAGCTGCGGGACAGTGTCGAGACCCTGGTCACGGCCGCCGTGGACTTCGACCGTTCCCTCGGTTTCTCGTGGGACGCGGTGGGCTCGGCCCTCGGCGTCACCAAGCAGGCCGTGCACCGCCGTTACGGCGCCCGGCGCGCGGCCGCCCAGGCCGCCGCGGAGGCGGAGCGGACGGGCGATCCCCAGGGCTCCCGCACGGTCAACGTCGCCTCCGGCATCCCCACGGTCCCCACGGTCCCCGCGGCCCGCTCGATGCCGGCCCCGATCCCGGCCCCGATGCCCGCGCACATGCCGACCCAGCCGACAGCGGGCAGCCCCACCCTGCGCGAGGACGTCAGACCCACGGCCTTCCCCGGCCCGCGCAACGGCTGACCGACCCCGCTGCCTCCCGGTGCCCCGCCGGGAGGCAGCAGCATGCCGCGCGGCATCACGTCACCTGCCGCGCGCCGGGGGCCGCTCAGCCGATGTCCGGCGGGTCCACCCGGATCCGCACCCGCGCACCCTCGCTCACGCCACGCGCCATCCGCGCCGCCTGAGCGCCCTTCAGCGCGGCGGCCAGCGCGGCCCCGCTCCCCGGCGGCACCCGGACCAGCGCCCGCTCCCAGCGCTCCCCCGGCGGCGGAGCCCCCGCCCGCCGCGCCCTCCCCGGCTCCGTACCCGCAGCTGAGGCGGCGCCGGCCCCGGAGGGCGGCCCGGCGATCGGCACGGGTCCCAGCACCTCGGCATCCGACGGCAGGTCGACCGCGGCCAGAAAATCGACGACCGCCTCGGCGGTCCCGGACACGGCCGCCATCCGGGAGACCGGCGGGAACCCCAGCTCGGCCCGCTCGGCTAGTTCCCGCACCGCGTGCCCCACCGGATCCCACCGCACGAGCGCCTGGACCGGCCGCAGGGTCGGCTCGGCGACCACGACGACCGTGCCGCCCACCCCCTGGTTCCGTACCAGCGCCGCCGCACCGATCCACCGCCGCAGCGCGTCCTCCCCGGCCCTCAGATCGGGCCGCCCGAGCATGGCCCATCCGTCGAGCAGCAGCGCGGCCGCGTACCCGCCCTCGGCGACGGGCTCGGCCCCCGGCGTACTCACGACCAGCGCGGGCGTCCCCGGCACGGTGTCCAGCACCTGTTCCCGCCCGGAGGTCCGCACGGGTACGGCCGGAAAGGCGCGCCCCAGTTCCTCGGCGGTCCGCCGCGCCCCCACGACCTGCGCCCGAAGCCGTTGGCCGCCGCACTCGGGGCACCGCCAGCCCGCCTCCTCCTGCCCGCACCACCCGCACACCAGGGCCCCGGCACCGTCCCGCGCCTCCAGCGGCCCCGCACAGTGCCGGCACCGCGCGGGCTCCCGGCACCGCGCGCAGGCCATCCGCGGCACATACCCCCGCCGGGGGACCTGCACGAGGACGGGACCGTCCCTGAGGCCGTCCCGCGCGACCTGCCAGGCGAGGCTGGGCAGCCGGGCCGCCCGGGCCGCCTCGTCCCGCGCGAGATCGCCGTCCCCCACGGTCCGCACCAGCGGCGCGGCGGCCCGCACCTGCTCCCGCCCGGCCACGATCGGCGCGGCCCACCCGCTCTCGACGAGCTGGGCGGCCTCGACCGTGCAGCTCCAGCTCCCCAGCAGAAAGGCGCACCTGTCCCGTGAGGCCCGCAGTTCCAGCACCTCGCGCACATGCGGGAAGGGAGCGTTGTCGTCGCTGTGGCCGCTGTCGCCGTCGTCCCAGACCACGACCAGCCCCAGATCGCGCACCGGCGCGAACATGGCCGCCCGGGTCCCGACCACCGCCCGCACGGCCCCCCGCCGCACGGCCAGCCACTCCCGGTACCGCCGCTCCTGCCCGGCCTCGGCCGTCAGCAGCGCGTGCCGCCCCTCCCCCAGCAGCGCCCCGAGCGCCTCGTCCACCCGAGCCGCGGGCCGCCCCGCCGGTACGACGACGAGCGCCCCCCGCCCGGAGGCCAGCGTCGCCTGCACGGCCCGGGCGATCTCCTCGGCCCACTCCGGCCCCGGCAGCGCGGTCCACACCGCCCGGGGCGCGCCCCCGCCCGCCAGGGACCGGAGAAACTCCGCGCCTCGCTCGTACCGCGCCCACGTCCCGGGTTCGGGCGCGGCCGGGGGCCCTGGCGGTTCGCCCGACTCCACCGCCTCGGCCCGGGCGTGCCGAGGCGGGACGGCCAGCTGCAGCACGTCCGCGAGGCTTCCCGCGTACCGGTCCGCCACGGCCCGTGCGAGCCCCAGCAGCTCCGGGCTCAGCACCGGCTCCGGGGAGACGACCTGGGCGAGCGCGGCCAGGGCCCCGGGATAGTCCGACTCGGCGACCCGCTCGACGAGGAACCCGTCGATCAGCGAGCCGCCCTCACGCCGCCCTTCCCGGACATTGCGCCCCCCGGCCCCGAACCTCACCCGGACCCGGACCCCGGGCCGGGCGACCTCGTCCAGCTCCTCCGGCACCGCGTAGTCGAAGTACCGGTCGAGATGCAGCACTCCCTTGTCGACCAGCACACGGGCGACGGGCAGCTCCTTCGCCAGCGCCGCGCCCCGCCAGGTCCGCGGCTTGGCGCGCGGCGCCTTGGCCTTGCGCACGGCCTCCCGGACCAGCGCGAGCTGCTCCGGCCCCGCGTCCCCCGCCGCGCCGCCGCCCCTCGTCCCGTCCTCGCCGCTCACATCCGCATTCTTCCAAACGCCACTGACAACCGGCGCCGCCCACGATCGTCGAAGCGCGATCGCACACGGCGAGGCCCGGCGTCCCCGAAGGGACACCGGGCCTCGCCGGGATGCGGAGGAACCGTGAGACCTACAGTCCCGCGGCCGTGCGCAGCGCCTCGACCCGGTCCGTGCGCTCCCAGGTGAACTCGGGCAGCTCACGGCCGAAGTGGCCGTACGCGGCGGTCTGACCGTAGATCGGGCGCAGCAGGTCGAGGTCGCGGATGATGGCGGCCGGGCGGAGGTCGAAGACCTCGTCGATGGCCTTCTCGATCCGGTCGGTGTCGACCTTGGCGGTGCCGAAGGTCTCGACGAAGAGACCGACGGGCTCGGCCTTGCCGATGGCGTACGCCACCTGGACCTCGCAGCGGGAGGCGAGGCCCGCCGCGACGACGTTCTTGGCGACCCAGCGCATCGCGTACGCGGCGGAGCGGTCGACCTTGGACGGGTCCTTGCCGGAGAAGGCGCCGCCACCGTGGCGGGCCATGCCGCCGTAGGTGTCGATGATGATCTTGCGGCCGGTGAGGCCGGCGTCGCCCATCGGGCCGCCGATCTCGAAGCGGCCGGTCGGGTTCACCAGCAGGCGGTAGCCCTCGGTCTCCAGCTTGATGCCGTCGTCCAGCAGGGCCTTCAGCTCCGGCTCCACCACGAACTCGCGGATGTCGGGGGCCAGCAGCGACTCCAGGTCGATGTCGCTCGCGTGCTGCGAGGAGACGACGACCGTGTCCAGGCGGACCGCCTTGTCACCGTCGTACTCGATGGTGACCTGGGTCTTTCCGTCGGGACGGAGGTAGGGGATCGTGCCGTTCTTGCGGACGTCGGACAGGCGCTTCGACAGTCGGTGCGCCAGGAAGATCGGCAGCGGCATCAGCGTCGGCGTCTCGTCCGACGCGTAGCCGAACATCAGGCCCTGGTCGCCCGCACCCTGCTTGTCCAGCTCGTCCTCATCGCCCTCGACACGCGACTCGTACGCCGTGTCCACACCCTGCGCGATGTCCGGGGACTGCGCTCCGATCGACACCGACACACCGCAGGAGGCGCCGTCGAAGCCCTTCTTCGACGAGTCGTAGCCGATGTCCAGGATGGTGTCGCGCACCAGCTGGGCGATCGGCGCGTACGCCTTGGTCGTGACCTCGCCGGCCACGTGCACCAGGCCGGTCGTGATGAGCGTCTCCACCGCTACACGGGACGTGGGGTCCTCACGCAGCAGCGCATCGAGAATGGCATCGCTGATCTGGTCAGCGATCTTGTCGGGGTGACCCTCGGTCACTGACTCCGAGGTGAACAGACGACGGGACACAACGCTCCCTGGGGTTGCAGCGGCTGCTGGCTGATCATTGGCGGACGTGCTCGGGGGCTGCGCCCGGCGTCGTCCGAGAACAGTTTATCGGTCGGGCTCGGCCACCGGCCCACCTGTCTCGCCTCTCGGGAGCCTTGTGACCTGCGGCACGTGCATTCTGCCCAATGCCCGTAGCTGTCCGCCAGGGTCGCCACGCCCCAATGTGCGAGGTTCGAGTGCGACGTGACGCGAATGGCACTGTCAGTCGAGGCGCTCCGCGACCAGGTCCCACACCGTTTCGGCCAGGGCCTCCTTCGGGCCGTACGGCACCGGGGTCTCACTGCCGTCGGCTCCCAGCACCACGGCCTCGTTCTCCTCGGAGCCGAAGGTCTTGCGCTCCCCCACCTCGTTCACCACCAGCAGGTCGCACCCCTTGCGTGCCAGCTTGGCGCGGCCGTTGGCGAGGACGTCGTCGGTCTCCGCGGCGAAGCCGACGACCACCTGGCCGGGGCGGGGGCGGTCCGCCGAGATCTCCGCGAGGATGTCCGGATTACGCACCAGGACGATGGGCGCGGGCTCCTGGCCGTCCTTCTTCTTGATCTTCCCGGCCGCGTAGGTGTCGGGGCGGAAGTCGGCGACCGCCGCCGCCATCACCACGACGTCGGCGTCCGGTGCCGCCTTGAGCACCGCCTCGCGCAGCTGGACGGCCGTGCCGATCCGTACGACGTCCACGCCCGCGGGGTCCGGCAGTCCGGTGTTGGCCTCGATGAGGGTGACGCGGGCGCCCCGCGCGGCGGCCGTACGGGCCAGGGCGTAGCCCTGTTTGCCGGAGGAGCGGTTGCCGAGGAAGCGGACCGGGTCGAGGGGCTCGCGGGTGCCGCCCGCGGTGACGACGACGTGCCGGCCGACGAGGTCCGGCTCGGTGACGCCCCTGGCCAGCACCCGGCGGCAGACCTCGAAGATCTCCCCGGGGTCCGGGAGCCGGCCCTTGCCGGTGTCGGCGCCGGTCAGCCGGCCCACGGCGGGGTCGATGACGAGAGCGCCCCGGCGGCGCAGCGTCGCCACGTTCTCCTGGGTGGCCGGGTGTTCCCACATCTCGGTGTGCATGGCGGGGGCGAAGACGACGGGGCAACGGGCGGTGAGCAGGGTGTTGGTGAGGAGGTCGTCGGCGAGGCCGTGGGCGGCCTTGGCCAGCATGTCGGCGGTCGCCGGGGCGACGACCACCAGGTCGGCGGCCTGGCCGATGCGGACGTGCGGCACCTCGTGGACGCTCTCCCAGACCTCGGTGGAGACCGGGTTGCCGGAGAGCGCGGACCAGGTGGCGGCGCCCACGAAGTGCAGCGCGGAGTCGGTCGGCACGACCCGGACGTCATGCCCGGACTCGGTCAGCCGGCGCAGCAGCTCGCACGCCTTGTAGGCGGCGATCCCACCGCTGACCCCCAGAACGACCTTCGGCTTGCCCACCGTGCCTCCCCGCACTCGGATGTGTACGCGCTCCATGACACACCACAGGCCCGACAGTCGCACTGCCGGGCCTGTGGAAAAACCTACCGCGATCTGCTGATACGACTTACGCGGGGCCCTCGACGGCCTCGGACGTCAGCAGACCCGCGTTGATCTCGCGCAGGGCGATCGAGAGCGGCTTCTCGTGCACGTGAGTGTCGACGAGAGGACCGACGTACTCGAGGAGACCCTCGCCGAGCTGCGAGTAGTACGCGTTGATCTGGCGAGCACGCTTGGCCGCGTAGATCACGAGGCTGTACTTCGAGTCGGTTGCCTCGAGGAGCTCGTCGATCGGCGGGTTGATGATGCCCTCGGGCGCGGAGATGGAAGAGGACACGCTCTACCTTCCGATGGATGGGAAAAGATCGGTCGTGATCACAGAAAACGGACAGAACCCGTGATCACACAACATCCATCAAGGCTAGCAGCTCGCGGGCCACGTCCTCGACGGAGGTGTTGACCAGGGTGACGTCGAACTCCGGCTCGGCCGCCAGCTCGATCTTGGCCGCCTCCAGGCGGCGTTCGATCACCTCGGGCGGTTCGGTGCCCCGCCCGGTGAGCCGGCGCACCAGCTCATCCCAGGAAGGGGGAGCCAGGAACACCAGCTGGGCGTCCGGCATGGTCTCGCGGACCTGCCGCGCGCCCTGGAGGTCGATCTCCAGCAGGACGGGCTCGCCCCGCTCCAGGCGTTCGAGCACGGCGGCCCGGGGGGTGCCGTAGCGGTTGCCGGCGAACTCGGCCCACTCCAGCAGTTCGCCGTTGGCGATCAGCTTGTCCATCTCCTCGTCGGTGACGAAGAAGTAGTGGACTCCGTTCTGTTCACCGGGGCGCGGCTTGCGGGTCGTCGCCGACACCGAGAGCCAGACCTCGGGGTGCGCCTTGCGCATATGGGCGACGACCGTGCTCTTGCCGACCCCGGAGGGGCCGGAGAGCACGGTCAGCCGCGGACGTACGTCCGGGGGCTCGGGGGTCGTCCCCCGGAATGTTGCAGCCATGCAGCGATTATTCCAGCAATCCCGGAGTGCCCGGGACTCCCTGCCCGTCAGTGCCCGGGATCAGGAACCGGTGCTGCCGAACTCACGCTCCAGGGAGGCGATCTGGTTGGAACCGAGGCCGCGTACACGACGGCTCTCGGAGATACCCAGTCGCTCCATGATCTGCTTGGCGCGGACCTTGCCCACGCCCGGCAGGGACTCGAGCAGGGCGGAGACCTTCATCTTGCCGATGACGTCGTTCTCCTGGCCCTGCTTGATGACCTCGTGCAGGGAGGCGCCGGAGTGCTTGAGTCGATTCTTGACCTCGGCCCGCTCCCGGCGAGCCGCGGCGGCCTTTTCGAGCGCGGCTGCGCGCTGTTCAGGGGTAAGGGGCGGAAGAGCCACGCCTACGTCACCTCGGATGTCGAACTGTCGGATACGGACCGGTGAGGAACCTAGTCGCCCCTCACCTGGGGTGCCACGAGCAACACGCTTGCCCGTCGACCCTGATCGGAGACTAGCGGCCAAGTCCGCCGGAGTCAGCGAGAACAGCGGAAAAGTCCTGGTCAGCCTCCATGGAGTCGGATATAAGCCGCATAATGCCCCGGATTTGAGAATGTATTCAGACTCAAGTCGTCCGGGAACCGCCTCCGGGCACTCATCGGAGGTCTCGGGCGGCGGTCGTCGCGGTGCGGATCTCGTCCGCGAAACGATCCGAGGCGTCACGCAGAGCGACGATTGCGGGACCGTGACGAAGGACACCCCGGCTGACGTTCGGGACGACCTGACGCACGGCGCTCCCGAAGACCGCCGGAAGATCGGCCGGAGTGGCTCCCTGGGCCCCGATCCCGGGTGCCAGGAGGGGACCGCCGATGTTCAGGTCGTAGGACGAGAGGTCACCGAGCGTGGCGCCGACGACGGCGCCGAAGGAGCCCAGCGGCGCCTCGCCCGCGTTCTCGGCCGCCAGATGCGCCAGCATGGTCGCGCCGACGTTCCGTCCGTCGCCGCGCACCGCGTGCTGGACCTCGCCGCCCTCCGGGTTCGAGGTGAGCGCCAGCACGAACAGTCCGGCCCCGTTCTCGCGCGCCAGGGCCACGGCGGGTTTCAGGGAGCCGTAGCCCAGGTACGGCGAGACCGTCAGCGCGTCCGAGAACAGGGGCGCGTCCTTGTGCAGGAAGGTCTCGGCGTACGCGGCCATGGTGGAGCCGATGTCGCCGCGCTTGGCGTCCATGACGACCAGCGCGCCGGCGGCCCGTGCCTCCTGGACGGACCTCTCCAGCACGGCGACGCCCCGGGACCCGAAGCGTTCGAAGAACGCGCTCTGCGGCTTGAGGACGGCCACCCGGTCCGCCAGCGCCTCGACGACCGTGCGGCTGAAGCGCTCCAGGCCCGCGATGTCGTCGTTCAGGCCCCAGTCGGCGAGCAGGGAGGCGTGCGGGTCGATGCCCACGCAGAGCGGCCCGCGCTCGTCCATGGACCGGCGCAGCCGTGCGCCGAAGGGCTCGGTCATACGGTCTTCCTCACGTCGGCGCCGACCGCGTCGGCGAGAGTGGCGTACGGGCTGGTCCGCAGGCGGGCGGCCAGGCCCTTGTGGACGGCGCGGGCCCAGAGGGGGCCCTCGTAGACGAAGGCGCTGTAGCCCTGGACCAGCGTGGCGCCCGCCAGGATGCGCTGCCAGGCGTCCTCGGCGTTCTCGACGCCGCCGACGCCCACCAGGGTGATCCGGTCGCCCACGCGCGCGTAGAGGCGGCGCAGGACCGCGAGGGAGCGGGCCTTGACGGGCGCGCCGGAGAGACCGCCGGCCTCCTTCACCAGGGAGGGCTCGGAGGTGAGCCCGAGGCCCTCGCGCGCGATGGTGGTGTTCGTGGCGATGATTCCGTCCAGGCCGAGTTCCACGGCAAGGTCGGCGACGGCGTCGACGTCCTCGTCGGCGAGGTCCGGCGCGATCTTCACCAGCAGCGGGACGCGACGGGTGCGGACCGTGCGGTCGGCGGCCTCGCGCACGGCGGTGAGCAGGGGCCGCAGCGCCTCGGTGGCCTGGAGGTTGCGCAGGCCGGGCGTGTTGGGCGAGGAGACGTTGACGACGAGGTAGTCGGCGTGGGGCGCGAGGCGCTCGGTGGACTTCACGTAGTCCTCCGCGGCCTCCTCCTCCGGGACGACCTTGGTCTTGCCGATGTTGACGCCCACGACCGTCCTGAACACGGGCGTACGGGAGGCCAGGCGCGCGGCGACGGCGAGCGAGCCCTCGTTGTTGAAGCCCATGCGGTTGATCAGGGCGCGGTCGGCGACCAGGCGGAACAGCCGCTTCTTGGGGTTGCCGGACTGCGCCTCGCCCGTCACCGTGCCGATCTCGACGTGGTCGAAGCCGAGCATCGACATCCCGTCGATCGCGACGGCGTTCTTGTCGAAGCCGGCGGCGAGCCCGAACGGGCCGTGCATGCGCAGTCCGAATGCCTCGGTGCGCAGTTCCCGGTAGCGCGGCGCGAGCGCGGCGGCGACGAAGGTACGCAGGACGGGGACGCGGACGGCGAGACGGATCCAGCGGAAGGCCAGGTGATGGGCCGCCTCCGGGTCCATCCGTGTGAAGACCAGACGGAAGAAAAGCTTGTACATGTTCATGTCCTCGAAGGAGCGCCTCACGAAGAGGTCTCACGAAGAGGGGGACACCGTTTCCGGTGTCCCCCTCAGGGCTGCTAGTCGCGGGCCGCGATCAGGTGTTCGGCGTGTTCCTGGAGCGAGCGCACGCCCACGTCGCCGTGGTTGAGCGCGTCGATGCCCTGGACGGCCGCGGCGAGCGCCTGGACGGTCGTCAGGCAGGGTACGGACCGGGCCACGGCCGCCGTACGGATGTCGTAGCCGTCGAGGCGGCCGCCGGTGCCGTACGGGGTGTTGACGATGAGGTCGACCTCGCCGTCGTGGATGAGCTGGACGATCGTCTTCTCGCCGTTCGGGCCGGTGCCCTCGGACTGCTTGCGCACGACGGTGGCGTTGATGCCGTTGCGCCTGAGCACCTCGGCCGTGCCGGACGTGGCGAGCAGTTCGAAGCCGTGGGCGACCAGCTCGCGCGCCGGGAAGATCATCGAACGCTTGTCGCGGTTGGCGACCGAGATGAACGCGCGGCCCTTGGTGGGCAGCGGCCCGTACGCGCCGGCCTGCGACTTGGCGTACGCCGTGCCGAAGACCGAGTCGATGCCCATGACCTCGCCGGTGGAGCGCATCTCCGGGCCGAGGATGGTGTCGACTCCGCGCCCGTGGATGTCACGGAAGCGCGACCACGGCATGACGGCCTCCTTGACGGAGATCGGCGCGTCGAGCGGCAGCTCGCCGCCGTCGCCGTTGGCCGGAAGCAGTCCCTCCGCCCGCAACTCGGCGATGGTCGCGCCCAGCGAGATCCGGGCGGCCGCCTTGGCCAGCGGCACCGCGGTCGCCTTCGAGGTGAAGGGGACCGTGCGGGAGGCGCGCGGGTTGGCTTCGAGGACGTAGAGGATGTCCCCGGCCATCGCGAACTGGATGTTGATCAGACCGCGCACGCCGACGCCCTTGGCGATGGCCTCGGTGGAGGCCCGCAGGCGCTTGATGTCGAAGCCGCCGAGGGTGATCGGGGGCAGGGCGCACGCCGAGTCGCCGGAGTGGATGCCGGCCTCCTCGATGTGCTCCATCACGCCGCCGAGGTACAGCTCGTGGCCGTCGTACAGCGCGTCGACGTCGATCTCGATCGCGTCGTCGAGGAAGCGGTCGACCAGGACCGGCCGGGAGGGGCTGATCTCGGTCGACTCGGCGATGTACGCCTCCAGGCGGGCCTCGTCGTACACGATCTCCATGCCGCGTCCGCCGAGCACGTAGGACGGGCGGACGAGGACCGGGTAGCCGATCTCGTCGGCGATGGCCTTGGCGCCGGTGAAGGTGGTGGCCGTGCCGTGCTTCGGCGCGGGCAGGCCGGCCTCGGCGAGCACCTGGCCGAAGGCGCCGCGGTCCTCGGCGGCGTGGATGGCCTCGGGAGAGGTGCCCACGATCGGTACGCCGTTGTCCTTGAGCGCCTGCGCCAGACCCAGCGGCGTCTGCCCGCCCAGCTGGACGACGACGCCGGCGATCGGACCTGCCAGCGACTCGGCGTGCACGATCTCCAGCACGTCCTCCAGCGTCAGCGGCTCGAAGTACAGGCGGTCGGAGGTGTCGTAGTCCGTGGAGACGGTCTCCGGGTTGCAGTTGACCATCACGGTCTCGTAGCCCGCGTCGCTCAGCGCGAAGGAGGCGTGGACGCAGGAGTAGTCGAACTCGATGCCCTGGCCGATGCGGTTCGGGCCCGAGCCGAGGATGATCACGGCCGGCTTCTCGCGCGGGGCGACCTCGGTCTCCTCGTCGTACGAGGAGTAGAAGTACGGGGTCTTGGCGGCGAACTCGGCGGCGCACGTGTCGACCGTCTTGTAGACCGGGCGCACGCCCAGCGCGTGCCGCACCTCGCGCACGACGTCCTCGCGCAGCCCGCGGATCTCGGCGATCTGCTGGTCGGAGAAACCGTGCCGCTTGGCCTCCGCCAGAAGGTCCGGGTCGAGCTTGTCGGCCTCGGCCAGCTCGTCGGCGATCTCCTTGATCAGGAAGAGCTGGTCGACGAACCACGGGTCGATCTTCGTGGCCTCGAAGACCTCCTCGGGCGTGGCGCCCGCGCGGATGGCCTGCATGACGGTGTTGATCCGGCCGTCGGTCGGCCGGACGGCCTCTTCGAGGAGGAGCGCCTTGTCGCCGGTCTCGCCGACGAAGGTGAACTGGCTGCCCTTCTTCTCCAGCGACCGCAGCGCCTTCTGCAGCGCCTCGGTGAAGTTGCGGCCGATCGCCATGGCCTCGCCGACCGACTTCATGGTCGTGGTCAGGGAGGAGTCGGCGGAGGGGAACTTCTCGAAGGCGAATCGCGGGGCCTTGACGACGACGTAGTCGAGCGTCGGCTCGAAGGAGGCCGGGGTCTGCTCGGTGATGTCGTTCGGGATCTCGTCCAGCGTGTACCCGACGGCGAGCTTCGCGGCGATCTTGGCGATCGGGAAACCGGTCGCCTTGGAGGCGAGGGCCGAGGACCGCGACACGCGCGGGTTCATCTCGATGACGATGACCCGGCCGTCCTCGGGGTTCACCGCGAACTGGATGTTGCAGCCGCCGGTGTCGACGCCGACCTCGCGGATGATCGCGATGCCGACGTCACGCAACACCTGGTACTCGCGGTCGGTCAGGGTCATCGCGGGCGCGACCGTGATCGAGTCGCCGGTGTGCACGCCCATGGGGTCGAAGTTCTCGATGGAGCAGACGACCACGACGTTGTCGTTCTTGTCGCGCATCAGCTCCAGCTCGTACTCCTTCCAGCCGAGGATGGACTCCTCCAGGAGCACCTCGGTGGTCGGCGAGAGGGTGAGGCCCTGGCCGGCGATGCGGCGCAGCTCCTCCTCGTCGTGCGCGAAGCCGGATCCGGCGCCGCCCATGGTGAAGGAGGGGCGGACGACGACCGGGTAGCCGCCGAGCGTCTCGACGCCCCCCAGCACGTCGTCCATGGAGTGGCAGATGACCGAGCGGGCGGACTCGCCGTGACCGATCTTGGCGCGTACGGCCTCGACGACGTCCTTGAAGAGGTCGCGGTCCTCGCCCTTGTTGATGGCCTCGACGTTGGCGCCGATCAGTTCGACGCCGTACTTCTCCAGCGTCCCGGCCTCGTGCAGCGAGATGGCCGTGTTGAGGGCCGTCTGGCCGCCGAGGGTGGGCAGGAGGGCGTCGGGACGCTCCTTGGCGATGATCTTCTCGACGAACTCCGGGGTGATCGGCTCGACGTAGGTGGCGTCGGCGATCTCCGGGTCGGTCATGATCGTCGCCGGGTTGGAGTTGACCAGGACGACGCGCAGGCCCTCGGCCTTGAGCACGCGGCACGCCTGGGTGCCGGAGTAGTCGAACTCGGCGGCCTGGCCGATGACGATCGGGCCGGAGCCGATGACCAGGACGGACTGGATATCGGTGCGCTTAGGCACGCTGGCCCTCCATCAGGGATACGAAGCGGTCGAACAGGTAGGCGGCGTCGTGCGGGCCCGCTGCCGCTTCGGGGTGGTACTGGACGCTGAAGGCCGGGCGGTCGAGGAGCTGGAGCCCCTCCACCACGTTGTCGTTGAGGCACACGTGGGATACCTCGGCGCGGCCGAAGGGGGTCTCGGAGACCTGGTCGAGCGGGGCGTCGACGGCGAAGCCGTGGTTGTGCGCGGTGACCTCGACCTTGCCGGTCGTTCGGTCCTGCACCGGCTGGTTGATGCCGCGGTGGCCGTACTTCAGCTTGTAGGTGCCGAAGCCGAGCGCGCGGCCGAGGATCTGGTTGCCGAAGCAGATGCCGAAGAGCGGGGTGCCGCGCTCCAGGACCGCCCGCATGACGGAGACCGGGTGGTCGGCGGTGGCCGGGTCGCCGGGGCCGTTGGAGAAGAACACGCCGTCGGGATCGACGGCGTACACGTCCTCGGCGGTCGCCGTGGCGGGCAGGACGTGCACCTCGATGCCGCGCTCGGCCATGCGGTGCGGGGTCATGCCCTTGATGCCGAGGTCGACGGCGGCGACGGTGAACTTCTTGGTGCCGATCGCCGGGACGACGTACGTCTCCTTGGTGGCGACCTCCGCGGAGAGGTTCGCGCCCTTCATCTCGGGTGCCTCACGGACCTCGGTGAGCATGACTCCCTCGTCGGGCAGCGCGTTGCCGGAGAAGATGCCGACGCGCATGGCGCCGCGCTCACGGAGGTGGCGGGTGAGGGCCCGGGTGTCGATGCCGGAGATGCCGACGACGCCCTGGGCGCGCAGTTCGTCGTCCAGGGAGCGCCGGGAGCGCCAGTTGGAGGGCACGCGCGCGGGGTCGCGGACGACGTAGCCGGAGACCCAGATCTTCTTCGACTCGGGGTCCTCGTCGTTGACGCCGGTGTTGCCGACGTGCGGGGCGGTCATGACGACGACCTGGCGGTGGTACGACGGGTCCGTGAGGGTCTCCTGGTAGCCGGTCATCCCGGTGGAGAACACGGCCTCGCCGAAGGTCACCCCCACGGCCCCGTAGGCACGGCCGCGGAAGATCCGGCCGTCCTCCAGGACGAGTACGGCGGGAAGCGCCCCTTTCCTCTGCGAGGCGTTCCCCTGGGTGGAGGTCGTCATCGTGCGCCTTCCGTTTCCGTCTTGTTGATCATCTGGTTCAGGGCCTGGACCCACTCGTTGTGCTCGGCCGCGCGGTCGGAGCGGAACCCGGAGTCGAGCAGCTTGCCGCCGTGCTCCCAGGTGACCACCAGCAGCCCGCCCTCGGTGAGGACCTTGCCGGCGATGCCCTTGTCGAGCCGGGCCTCGCGCAGGGCACCGACCGGCACGAAGAAGTCGCTCGCTCCGGGGCGTACGACGTCCAGGCCGGCGTCCGTCAGCGTCAGCTCGACCCGGCTGCGGGCGCCCAGGCCGTGCGCCACGATGCGGTCGAGCCACTGCCCTGCGGTGGTGGAGCCGTGGTACCGGCCGCTCATGCTCAGTCTGGCCTCGCCCTGCTCGTCCGGCGCGGTGAGCAGCTCCGGCAGATCGCCCTGGAGCGTGCCGCGCCACCTCCACCCCTCGCGCATCAGCCAGTAGACGAGCGCGACGAACAGGGCGAGTCCGACGACCCAGCCGATGCGCGCGGCCCAGTCGGTGACCTCAGCCGATTCCTTCTCGGCGGCCAGCAGAATTACAGGTGTCACGTGAGCTTCCCGTCGACGAGCGTGGCCTTGCCCCGCAGCCATGTGTGCGTGACACGGCCCGGCAGCTCGCGGCCCTCGTAGGGGGTGTTGCGGCTGCGCGAGGCGAAGCCCGCGGGATCCACCGACCCACGGTATGCCGTGTCGACGAGCGTGAGGTTGGCGGGCTCACCTGCCGAGACGGGACGTCCGTGACCGGCGGCCTGCCCGATCTTCGCGGGCTTGACCGACATACGGTCCGCGACGCCCGCCCAGTCGAGCAGACCGGTGGCGACCATCGTCTCCTGGACCACGGACAGCGCGGTCTCCAGGCCGACCATGCCCATGGCCGCCGCGGCCCACTCGCAGTCCTTGTCCTCGTGGGGGTGCGGGGCGTGGTCGGTGGCGACGATGTCGATCGTGCCGTCGGCGAGCGCCTCACGCAGGGCCAGCACGTCGCGCTCGGTGCGCAGCGGCGGGTTGACCTTGTAGACCGGGTTGTAGGAGCGCACCAGCTCGTCGGTGAGGAGGAGGTGGTGCGGGGTGACCTCGGCGGTGACGTCGATGCCGCGGGACTTGGCCCAGCGGACGATCTCGACGGACCCGGCGGTCGACAGGTGGCAGATGTGGACGCGGGAGCCGACGTGCTCGGCGAGCAGGACATCCCGGGCGATGATCGATTCTTCGGCCACCGCGGGCCAGCCGCCGAGGCCCAGCTCGGCGGAGACGACGCCCTCGTTCATCTGGGCGCCCTCGGTCAGCCGGGGCTCCTGCGCGTGCTGGGCGACGACCCCGCCGAACGCCTTCACGTACTCCAGGGCCCGGCGCATGATCACCGCGTCGTCGACGCACTTGCCGTCGTCCGAGAAGACGGTGACCCCGGCGGCCGACTCGTGCATCGCGCCCAGCTCGGCGAGCTTCCTGCCCTCCAGGCCGACGGTGACGGCGCCGATGGGCTGGACGTCGCAGTAGCCGTGTTCCTGGCCGAGCCGGTAGACCTGCTCGACCACACCGGCGGTGTCGGCGACGGGGAAGGTGTTGGCCATGGCGAAGACGGCCGTGTAGCCGCCGGAGGCCGCCGCGCGCGTGCCGGTGAGCACGGTCTCGGAGTCCTCACGGCCGGGCTCGCGCAGATGGGTGTGCAGGTCGACCAGGCCCGGCAGGAGCACCTTGCCCTCGGCCTCGACGACCTGGGCGTCCTCGGCGGACAGACCGGCTCCCACCTCGGCGATGGTCTCGCCGTCGATCAGCACGTCCTGCGGCTCGCCGCCCAGCACCTTCGCACCACGGATCAGGATCTTGCTCATGGTCTTACTTCTCCTCGGTGGTGCGGGTGTGGGTGACGGCGGGCTCGTTGCCGCCGAGGAGCAGGTACAGCACGGCCATCCGGATGGAGACGCCGTTGGCGACCTGCTCGACGACGGTGCAGCGGTCGGAGTCGGCGACCTCGGCGGTGATCTCCATGCCGCGGACCATCGGGCCGGGGTGCATCACGATGGCGTGCTCGGGCATCCGCGCCATGCGGTCGCCGTCGAGGCCGTAGCGCCGGGAGTACTCGCGCTCGGTGGGGAAGAACGCCGCGTTCATCCGCTCCCGCTGCACGCGCAGCATCATCACCGCGTCGGACTTGGCGAGCGTGCTGTCCAGGTCGTAGCTGACCTCGCAGGGCCAGGTGTGGACACCGACCGGCACCAGGGTGGGCGGGGCGACGAGGGTGACCTGGGCGCCGAGGGTGTGCAGCAGGTCGACGTTGGACCGTGCGACGCGGCTGTGCAGGACGTCGCCGACGAGCGTGATGCGCTTGCCGGAGAGGTCCTGGCCGAGTCCGGCGTCCCGGCCGACGAGGCGGCGGCGCATGGTGAACGCGTCCAGCAGGGCCTGGGTGGGGTGCTGGTGGGTGCCGTCGCCCGCGTTGATCACGGCGGCGTCGATCCAGCCGGAGGTCGCCAGGCGGTACGGGGCCCCCGAGGCGCCGTGCCGGATGACGACGGCGTCGACGCCCATGGCTTCGAGGGTCTGGGCGGTGTCCTTGAGGGACTCGCCCTTCGACACGCTCGATCCCTTGGCGGTGAAGTTGATGACGTCCGCGGACAGGCGCTTCTCGGCGGCCTCGAAGGAGATCCGGGTGCGGGTGGAGTCCTCGAAGAAGAGGTTGACGATCGTGCGGCCGCGCAGGGTCGGCAGTTTCTTGATCGGCCGGTCCGCGACCCGGGCCATCTCCTCGGCGGTGTCGAGGATCAGGACGGCGTCGTCGCGGGTGAGGTCGGCGGCCGAGATGAGATGACGCTGCATCTTTCAGGCTCCGTAAGGCGGTTCGGGAGATTCCGGGCAGGCATGGGCATCACGAATGGACGTACGGCACAGGGCCGCACGCGCGCGTGCTACTGCTGGGCGGTCCGCTTCGCACCGAGCAGGACGGTGTCCCGACCGTCTTCCTCGGCGAGCTGGACCTTGACCGTCTCCCGCAGCGACGTGGGGAGGTTCTTGCCGACGTAGTCGGCACGGATGGGCAGTTCGCGGTGGCCGCGGTCGACGAGGACCGCGAGCTGGACGGCGCGCGGACGGCCGATGTCGTTCAGCGCGTCGAGTGCCGCGCGGATCGTGCGGCCGGAGAAGAGCACGTCGTCGACGAGGACGACCAGCCGGCCGTCGATGCCGTCACCGGGGATCTCGGTGCGGGCCAGCGCACGCGGCGGGTGCATGCGCAGGTCGTCGCGGTACATGGTGATGTCGAGCGAACCGACCGGGATCTTGCGGCCGGTGATCTCCTCCAGCTTGGCGGCGAGCCGCTGGGCGAGGAAGACGCCCCGGGTCGGAATGCCGAGGAGCACCACGTCGTCGGCGCCCTTGGCGCGTTCGACGATCTCGTGGGCGATGCGGGTCAGTACGCGCGCGATGTCGGGGCCTTCGAGCACGGGCCTGGCATCGGACGCCTGCGCATCCTGGTGCGGGTCTCCTTGCGGAGTTTCTTGCGTGTCCATATGAAACGGACCTCCTTCTCCGCCTCACGGGACGGATCTTAAAGGACGTCGGAATTGCGCCATCCACGGTAGCAGGCCCCGGCAACGCCCCAGATCACCCCCCTGGCCCAATGGATCTCGGTTACCACGGAAGAGTCGGTACGGACCATTCGGCTTGACGGGGCAGAGTCACGCTGCGTAACCTCACAGTGAGTCACCAGCCTTCGTCCGGGGAGCTATATGTCCAGCGAATACGCCAAACAGCTCGGGGCCAAGCTCCGGGCCATCCGCACCCAGCAGGGCCTTTCCCTCCACGGTGTCGAGGAGAAGTCCCAGGGACGCTGGAAGGCGGTCGTGGTCGGTTCGTACGAGCGCGGCGACCGCGCCGTCACCGTGCAGCGCCTCGCGGAGCTGGCGGACTTCTACGGGGTTCCCGTGCAGGAACTGCTTCCCGGTACGACCCCGGGCGGCGCCGCCGAGCCGCCGCCGAAGCTCGTGCTGGACCTTGAGCGCCTGGCCCACGTGCCGGCCGAGAAGGCGGGCCCGCTGCAGCGTTACGCGGCCACGATCCAGTCCCAGCGCGGCGACTACAACGGCAAGGTGCTCTCGATCCGCCAGGACGACCTGCGCACACTCGCCGTGATCTACGACCAGTCCCCCTCGGTCCTCACCGAGCAGCTGATCAGCTGGGGCGTCCTGGACGCGGACGCGCGCCGCGCGGTCACCCACGAGGACGCCTGACACTTCGGGCGGATCCCAGCAGAAACGTGCCGCCGGGGTGGCTCGAACCAGTTGGTTCGGGCCACCCCGGCGGCTTTTCGCTCTCCCCGCTCTTCCTGCCTGTTCGCCTGCCTACTCGGCTTCCCGGCGGAGCGAGGGCTTGAGGTCCTTCAGCCGGCCGAGCAGACCGTTCACGAAGGACGGCGAGTCGTCCGTGGAGAACTCCTTCGCCAGCTGCACCATCTCGTCGAGCACCACCGCGTCCGGGGTCGCGTCGACCCAGATCAGCTCGTACGCCCCGAGCCGCAGGATGTTGCGGTCCACGACCGGCATCCGGTCGAGCGTCCACCCCACCGAGTACTGCGCGATCAATTCGTCGATCCGCTTGGCGTGCTCCGAGTACCCCTCGACCAGCTGCATGGTGTACTCGCTGACCGGAGGCTGCCGGGTGTCGCTGTGGGCGTGCCGGATCCAGTCCGCGAGGACGGTCAGGACGTCGACCCCGCGCTGGTCGCCCTCGAAGAGGATCTGGAAGGCACGCTTGCGGGCCGTGTTACGGGCAGCCACGGTTAGCTGTTCACCCGGCCGAGGTAGTCGCTGGTGCGGGTGTCGACCTTGATCTTCTCGCCGGTGGTGATGAAGAGCGGCACCTGGATCTGGTGACCGGTCTCCAGGGTGGCGGGCTTGGTGCCACCGGTGGAGCGGTCGCCCTGGACGCCCGGCTCGGTCTCCTGGATCACGAGCTCGACGGCGGCCGGCAGCTCGACGAAGAGCACCTCGCCCTCGTGCTGCGCGACGGTGGCGGTGAAGCCCTCGATCAGGAAGTTGGCGGCGTCGCCGACGGCCTTGCGGTCGACCATGAGCTGGTCGTAGGTCTCCATGTCCATGAAGACGAAGTACTCGCCGTCCATGTAGGAGAACTGCATGTCGCGCTTGTCGACAGTGGCCGTCTCGACCTTGACGCCGGCGTTGAACGTCTTGTCGACGACCTTGCCGGAGAGCACGTTCTTGAGCTTGGTGCGCACGAAGGCCGGGCCCTTGCCGGGCTTGACGTGCTGGAACTCGACGACGGACCAGAGCTGGCCGCCTTCGAGCTTGAGCACCAGGCCGTTCTTGAGGTCGTTCGTGGAAGCCACGGTTGCGGAATCTCCTGGACTGACGTGGACGACCCCGGGCCACGCGCGCAGCCGATGAGCTAGAGCGCGAGCAGCTCCTTGGTCGTGATGGTGAGTAGCTCGGGTCCGCCGTCCGCCTCGGGGCGTACGACGAGCGTGTCATCGATCCGGACTCCGCCCCGTCCCGGGAGGTGGACCCCCGGTTCGACGGTGACCGGCACGCAAGCGTCCAGTTTACCCATGGCCGCGGGGGCCAACTGCGGGTCCTCGTCGATTTCGAGTCCGACCCCGTGCCCCGTCATCACCGGCAGCCCTTCTCCGTACCCCGCGGAGTCCAGGACCTGGCGGGCCGCGCGGTCCACGGCGCGGTAGGCCGCACCGGGCATCAGGGCTTCTCGTCCGGCGCGCTGGGCTGCGAAGACCAGGTCGTACAGCTCGATCTGCCAGTCGGCCGGAGAGGTGCCGATCACGAACGTACGGCCGATCTCGCAGCGGTAGCCGCGGTAGGTCGCCCCGAGACAGACGGAGAGGAAGTCGCCCTCCTCGACCCGGCGGTCGGTGGGGCGGTGACCGGGTCGGCCGGAGTTCGGGCCGGCGGCGACGGAGGTGGCGAAGGCCGGACCGTCGGCGCCGTGGTCGACCAGACGGCGCTCCAGTTCCAGGGCGAGATGACGCTCGGTGCGGCCGACGAGGATCGATTCGAGCAGTTCGCCCAGTGCCTGGTCGGCGATCTCCGCGCCGATGCGCAGACAGGAGATCTCCTCCTCGTCCTTGATCACTCTCAGCTGCTCCACCGCGCCGCCGAGGTCGGCGAGCCGCAGCCGGGGCGCGACGGAGCGGATGGCTCTGTGCCGGGCCATGGTGAGGTGGTGTTCCTCCACGGCCAGGCAGTCGGCGCCCAGGGCGGTGGCCAGGTCGGCGGCCGCGACCGCCGGATCGCCGCCGGGCCGCGGCAGCACCTGCACGCGTACGGCGTCGTCGGGCCGGCCCTCGCCGATCTGCCCGCTCGGCGGTGCCTCGCAGAGGAGGACGTCCTCGCTCCTCCCGAGCAGCAGCACCGCGCCCCGCGGTGCCGCTCCCGCGAGGTAGCGCACGTTGGCCGGGCGGGTCACGAGTGCGGTGGGGCTGCCGCCGGCCTGGCAGCGTTCTCTCAGCCGGGCTCTGCGGGCCGCGTAGACCTCAGACATGTGCCGAGCGTATGAGCTCCGCTGGGCGGGCGCCGGTCGGGCGGGGCCGAGTGGGGGCACGGGGGGCGGGGCGGGGCCGGGGTTCGTGGGTGCGGGGGGAGGTTGTGTGCCGTCCGCGAGTCGGTGGGGGTTGTTCGCGCAGTTCCCCGCGCCCCTGAAGGGTCGGCTCGGGCCGAAGGGGTCGACAGGCGGCTGGGGGCCGGTGGGGGGCGTTCGCGCAGTTCCCCGCGCCCCTGGTGGGGCGGGTCCGCCCTGGCGGGTTTCGAGGGTGCCGTGCGCCGTCGCTCGGTCGGCCACCACCTCGGCTAGTGGCCGTGCGGATGAGCGGGGGACGGGGGCGCCAGATGAGGGGGCCAGGTGCGGCAGTGTGTCGGCCGCGGGCCGGTGGGGGTCGTTCGCGCAGTTCCCCGCGCCCCTGAAGGGTCGGCTCGGGCCGAAGGGGTCGACAGGCGGCTGCAGGCCGGTGGGGGCGTTCGCGCAGTTCCCCGCGCCCCTGAAGGGCCGGCTCGAGCCGGTGGAGCCTGTCGCGCAGTTCCCCGCGCCCCTGGTGGGGCGGGTCCGCCCCGGTGGGTTTCGGGGGTGCCGTGCGCCGTCGCTCAGTCGGCTACCACTTCGGTGGGCTCGCTATCGATCTGGCCAGGACCTCGTCCAGGACACGGGCCGTGGCCGGGACGTCGAGCTGGGAGTTGTCGATGATCGGGAGGCCCGAGCCGTACCAGCCCGCCATTCGGCCGTGGATGCGGGCGACCTCCTCGTCGGTGAGGCGGCGGTTTCCCGAGCGCTCGGCGTTGCGTTCCAGGACAATCTCCAGGCCCGGCAGGAGGACGACGGGCAGCAGCCCGGGGCCGACGTGCCGCTTCCAGCCGCCGAGGCCGACGACCGGGCGGTCGGGGAAGACCGCGTCGTCGAGGATGCAGGAGATCCCGTTGGCCAGGAAGTTCCGGGCGGAGAAGCCGCAGGTGCGGCGGGCGAGGCGGTACTGCGCCTCGGAGTTGTCGTTCCAGCCGGACTGGGGGTCCGCGAAGCCCGAGCGCACCCACTCGCGTACGTCGTCCAGGCTGATGTGCGCGGTGGGCACCCGGCGGTGGTCCGCCCAGTACTTGGCGACGCTGGTCTTGCCGGCTCCGGCGGGGCCGATGAGCAGGACCGCGAGCGTGGTGCTGGTGACATCGGGCGCGCCGGTGGCGGCCGGCGGCATGGTGACCGGGCCGCCGGGCGGCAGTGGCACGTGTCCGGTGGTGTCACGCGGGACGCCGGGGCTGCCGGTGAAGCCCGGTGCGGGCGGGGCGGCGGGTCCGGGGGGTGCGGCCGGTGGCGGGGCCATGGGCGCGGGTGGGGGTGGTGGCACGGGGCCCGGGTGACCGCCCGGGGGCATCGGGTGCCCGGGCGGGTGCGTGCCGGGCGCTCCCGGGTGATGGGGGGCCGGGTGTCCCTGCTGGTTCGCGGTCGGCGGCCACGGGGCCGCCGGGTCCTGCCCCGGCCGGTGGGGCGGCGGCAGCGGAGCTCCCACTGCGTCCTGCATCCGGTGCCACTCCGTCTCGTACAGTCACATCGACACTGGCGGGCGGGGCCTGTCGACCCCACCCCTACCGAACGGTACCGTCCCCGGCCGTCGTTTGGTGAACGGCCGGGGACAGCCCGAAGTGCCCAAGTGGCAAGGGACACAAGGCGAATCGGGCAAGAGCTGCCCGAGTGGGCGTTACTGGCCCACTTCGCCGTAGGCGGCGAGGAGGATCGCCGGGTCGGGTCCTTCCAGGACGGTGGGCTTGGCCAGGCCGTCCAGGACGATGAAGCGCAGCAGGTCCCCCCGCGACTTCTTGTCGACCTTCATGGTCTCCAGGAGCTTCGGCCACTGGTCGTAGCGGTAGTGCAGCGGCAGACCGACCGCTTCGAGGACCGTGCGGTGGCGGTCGGCGGTCGCGTCGTCCAACCGGCCCGCGAGTCGGCCCAGTTCGGCCGCGAAGTGCATGCCCACGGACACGGCCGCGCCGTGCCGCCACTGGTAGCGCTCGTTCTTCTCGATCGCATGCGCCAGCGTGTGACCGTAGTTGAGGATCTCGCGGCGACCGGATTCCTTCAGGTCGCCCGAGACGACCTCGGCCTTGACCCGGATCGATCGCTCGATCAGCTCCGAGGTGTGCGGCCCGGCCGGCGTGCGGGCCGCCTGCGGGTCGGACTCGACCAGGTCCAGGATCACCGGGTCCGCGATGAACCCGGCCTTGATGATCTCGGCGAGCCCGGAGACGTAGTCGTTGACCGGCAGCGAGTCCAGCGCGGCCAGGTCGCACAGGACACCGGCCGGCGGGTGGAAGGAGCCGACCAGGTTCTTGCCCTCGGCGGTGTTGATGCCGGTCTTGCCGCCTACGGCCGCGTCCACCATGGCCAGGACGGTGGTGGGGATGGCGATCCAGCGGACCCCGCGCAGCCAGGTCGCCGCGACGAACCCGGCGAGGTCGGTGGTGGCTCCGCCGCCGACGCCGACGATCACATCGGTGCGGGTGAACCCGGACTGCCCCAGCGCCTTCCAGCAGTACGCGGCGACCTCGGCGGTCTTGGCCTCCTCCGCGTTCGGCACCTGGATGGCCACGGCCTCGAAGCCCTGCCCGGCCAGATCGGCCCGCAGGGCCTCCCCCGTGCCCTCCAGCGCCTCTGGGTGGATCACGGCCACCCGCTTGGCCCGGTTGCCGATCAACCCGCCCAGCTCACCGAGGAGTTGACGCCCCACCAGGACCTCGTACGGCTCGGTGCCCGCCGTACCGCCGACCTGGATACGGGTCACTGTCTCGCTCATGCTTCCTTCAACTCCAGTGCGTCCAGCGCCGCTCGGGTGACTTCCTCGGGCGTCCGGCCGTCGGTGGCGACGACGGCCGTGGCGACTTCCTCGTACAGATACCGCCGGGCGTCCATCAACTCCCGCCACTGCTTGCGGGGGTTGACGGCCAGCAGCGGGCGGGCGGCGTTGAGACCGGTGCGCTTGACCGCCTCCTCGACGTCCATGGAGAGGTAGACGACCCGCTGCCCGGCGAGCAGGGCGCGTGTGTCGGCGTCGAGGATCGCGCCGCCACCGAGGGCGAGGACGCCGTCGTGTCCGGCCAGCGCGGCGCGCACGGCCTCCTTCTCGATGGCGCGGAAGGCGGCCTCGCCCTCGTCGACGAAGATCTCCGCGATCTCGCGGCCCTGCTCGGCCACGATGTCGTCGTCGGTGTCGCGGTAGGCGACACCGAGCCGCTCGGCGAGCAACTGTCCGACGGTGGACTTGCCGACACCCATGGGGCCGACGAGGACGACCAGAGGCACCGGGCTCACCGGATCGCGAGGTGGTCGAGGTAGGAACGGACGTTGCGGGCGGTCTCGGTGACGTTGTCGCCGCCGAACTTCTCGGCCACCGCGTCCGCCAGCACCAGGGCCACCATCGCCTCGGCGACGATGCCGGCCGCCGGCACGGCGGAGACGTCGGAGCGCTGGTGGTGGGCCTGCGTGGCCTCACCGGTGGTGACGTCCACGGTCTGCAGGGCGCGCGGCACGGTCGCGATCGGCTTCATCGCCGCCCGGACCCGCAGCAGCTCACCGGTGGTGAGGCCGCCCTCGGTGCCACCGGAACGGCCGGAGACGCGCCGGATGCCCTCGGGGGTGTTCACGATCTCGTCGTGCGCCTTGGAGCCCGGCACCCGCGCCAGCTCGAAGCCGTCACCGATCTCCACGCCCTTGATCGCCTGGATGCCCATCAGCGCGCCTGCGAGGCGGGCGTCCAGCTTGCGGTCCCAGTGGACGTGCGAGCCGAGGCCCACGGGCACGCCGTACGCCAGGATCTCGACGACGCCGCCGAGGGTGTCGCCGTCCTTGTGGGCCTGGTCGATCTCCGCGACCATCGCCTTCGACGCGTCCGCGTCCAGGCAGCGCACGGGGTCCGCGTCCAGCTTCTCCACGTCGGCGGGTGTCGGGTAGACGCCCTGCGGGGCCTTCGCGGCCGCCAGCTCCACCACGTGGCTGACGATCTCGATGCCGGTCGTCTCCTTCAGGTACGACCGGGCGACCGCTCCGAGGGCGACCCGGGCGGCGGTCTCCCGGGCGGAGGCCCGCTCCAGGATCGGCCGGGCCTCGTCGAAGCCGTACTTCTGCATGCCCGCCAGGTCGGCGTGTCCCGGGCGGGGCCGGGTCAGCGGGGCGTTACGGGCGAGGCCGGCGAGGATCTCCGGGTCGACCGGGTCGGCCGACATGACCTGCTCCCACTTCGGCCACTCGGTGTTGCCCACCATGATCGCCACCGGCGAGCCCATGGACAGACCGTGCCGCACACCGCCGAGGAAGGTGACCTCGTCGCGCTCGAACTTCATCCGCGCACCGCGCCCATAGCCCAGGCGTCGCCGGGCCAGGTGGTCCGCCACCAGCTCAGTGGTGATCGGCACGCCGGCGGGAAGACCCTCCAGCGTCGCGACGAGTGCGGGACCGTGGGACTCCCCCGCGGTCAGCCAGCGCAACCTGCTCAACGGTGCTCCTATGCTCGCGTCCGGTACTGGATCCTGCCTGCGTGTACGCGCGTCCTCGCGTACGGCGACGGCTGCCGGGTGCGCGGCCCCGGCCCGCCACCTCCGATCCTCCCACGTCCGGGGCGGGGCCCTGGTCGCAGGTCCATCAGGCGGACGGCGCGAACGGCGGTTCCTCGCCACCGGCCGGCCCCCTCGGACCGGCCCGCCTGCGCCCGCCCGGAACGCTCAGCCGCGCTCGGCCAGCGCCCGCTCCCCCGCCCGCCTCATCGCGCTCACGGGAGCCGTCTTGCACCCGGTCATCTGCTCGACCTGCAGCACGGCCTGGTGCACCAGCAGATCGAGTCCGCCGACCACCGCCCCGCCGTACGCGGACCACCGCGCGGCCAGCTCCGTGGGCCAGGGGTGGTACAGGACGTCGAACAAGGTCGTCGGCATCTCCGGCACCGCACCGGACAGCGCGTCCGTCGCCCCGGCCGGGGTCGTGGCGATGACGAGGGGGGCGCTGAGCGCGCGTTCGGCGTCCGCCCAGTCCGCCGTACGCACCTCGACCTCCAGCCGCTCGCCCCACTGCCGCATCTCGGCGGCCCGGGCCTCGCTGCGGACGTACGCCACGACCTCACCGGTGCAGATCCGGGCGAGCGCGGCGAGGGCGGAGGAGGCGGTCGCTCCCGCGCCGAGAACGGCCGCCGACTCCACCTGCTCGATGCCCCGCTCGCGCAGGGCGGCGACCATCCCGGGGATGTCGGTGTTGTCGCCGACCCGCCGCCCGTCCTCCTCGAACACCAGCGTGTTGACGGTCTCGACGGAGGCCGCCGTCTCGCTGATCTCGTCCAGCAGCGGAATGACCGCCCGCTTCAACGGCATCGTCAGCGACAGCCCGGCCCACTGCGGCCCGAGTTGCTCGACGAAGCCGGGCAGCGCCTCCTCGTCGACCTCGAAACGGTCGTACGTCCAGTCGGTGAGCCCGAGTTCGGCGTACGCGGCCCGGTGCAGCACCGGGGACAGCGAGTGGGCGATCGGCGAACCGAGCACGGCGGCCCGGGACTTGGTGGCGGTGCGGCTCATTGTCCGTTCTGGGCTTTCTCGTACTTCGCGCGGTTCCTGTTGTGCTCTTCGTTGGTCACGGCGAACAGCGTCTCGTCCTTGCTGATCGACACGAAGTAGTACCAGTTGCCCTTGGCGGGCTTGAGCGCCGCCTTGATGGCCACGTCACCGGGGTTGTCGATCGGGCCGGGCGGCAGGCCCTTGATCTTGTAGGTGTTGTACGGATCGTTGATCTGCCGGAGCGAGTTCACCGATCCCGTGGCCAGCTTGGACTCGCCGCGCAGGTAATTCACCGTGGAGTCGAAGTCGAGCAGTCCGTAGGTCTCGGTGTTGTTCTTGCCGAGCCGGTTGTAGACGACCCTCGCGACCTTCTCGAAGTCCTTCTTGCTGAACCCTTCCGCCTGCACGAGGCTCGCCACCGTGAGCACCTGGAGGGGGTTCTCCAGCTTCAGACCATCGGCCTTGCCCTCCAGGTCGTACGCCTCGTACTTCGCCTTGGCGAGGTCGACCATTTCCTTCAGGACGGCTTCAGGCTTCATGCCCTTGGCGACCGGATAGGTGGACGGGTAGAGGAATCCTTCCAGCGGATCCTTGATGTCCTTGTTGTCGTTCGCCCACTCGGGAAGGCCGAGGCTCTCCCACTTCTTCTCGGCGACATCCCGAGTCGTACCCCTGTCAAGACCCAATTCCTTGTCGATCTTGACGTAGATATCGTTGTTCCGCTCGCCTTCGGCGACAGTGAAATTGCTCTGGCTCTTCGGATCGAGCATCAGAGCGATGGCCTTCTGGGCCGACATCTCCTTCTTGAGGAGATAGACGCCCGCCTGGATCTGGTCCTTCTCGGGAAGCTTCGCCAGAGCGGCCGTGAAAGCGTCCACGCTCTTGACGACCCCGGCCGCCTTCAGCTTCTGCCCGATCACCGAGCCGAATTCACCCTTGGCGACCGTGATGGTGACGGTCTCGTTCGTACCGTCGCCCTCGTAGTCGGGAGTCTCGCCGAAACGGCTCTGGTAGAACTGGTAACCGAAGTAGCTGACGCCGGCGAAACCGCCGCCGAAGACCATGACGACCACCAGGCAGGCGCAGCCGCTGCGACGCTTCTTCCCGCCCTTGCCCGACTTCCCGCCTTTGCCGGACTTCCCGCCGCGGCCTTTCCGGTCCGCCCGGCTCGACCGTCCCTCGGCCTCGTCGTCATCGTCGTCGTCACCGCCACCGGCGAAGAACGCGTGCTCACCCTGGTCCGGCCCGGGATCCCAGTCCGTCCGCTCGGCGGCCGGCTGCTTCTCGGGTTCGGGGGCGGGCTCCGGAACGGGCGCGGGCGCGGCCGCGGATTCCGTGCCGCGGCGTGAGGGCGGCTCCGGCGGCGGATACGCGTCGGGCGTGCCGTAGAAGTCCTGCCGGCCGTCGCCGTAGGCCATCGCCTGCTGCTGTGCCCCGTAGGGGTCGGCCGGGTCGGCTACGTAAGGGCCCTGCGCATGCTGGTGTGTTCCGTCGTTCCAGCCGTTGGCACCCGTGTGGTCGTACTGCTGCTGGCCCTGGCCGGCGTACTGCTGCTGATGCTGGTTCTGGCCGGCGTAGTGCTGCGCGGGATCGCCGTACTCCTGCTGGTACTGCTGCTGGGCGTAGGCGTCCGGGTGGCCCTGATGGCCGTTGTGCCAGGCGCCGTTGCCGTTGTCGTACTGCTGCTGCTCCGGGTAGTGCTGCTGCGGCTGGCCGCCGTAAGGGGACTGCTGGCCCTGGGCCTGCTGTCCGTCCCATCCGGCGTCCCCGTACAACGGGTCGTCCGGATGCCACGGTTCGGAGCCCGGGCCCCGGCCATACTCAGTCATCGATCCCCTAGAGCCGCGAGGCGGCGGTCACGCGGGGCCTGTGACTCGGCGTTCGTCCCCGCCTCTTTTTGTGCGGTGGCTGTTCGAAGGCCACCGCATCGCGCGGAACGTTACCGTATCGCGATCAGATGACCACTTCGACGCCCTCGCCCGGAGCTTTACCTGACATCCGTTCGGATTCCAACGCCTGTTGCAGGATGATCACAGCCGCTGCCTGGTCGATGACCGACCTGCCTTTTTTGGATTTCACACCCGAGGCACGCAGTCCTTGACCGGCCGTCACCGTGGTCATCCTCTCGTCGAGGAGTCTGACCGGAACCGGCGCGATCATGCGCGCCAGTTCCTGGGCGAATCCCCGCACCTTGACTGCCGCCGGTCCCTCACCCCCCTTGAGGGAGCGCGGAAGTCCGACGATCACCTCCATGGGTACGTACTCGTCGACCAGTTGTCTCAATCGCCGCTGGGCTGCGGGGACGTCGCGTCCGGGAACGGTCTCGACCGGGGTGGCGAGGATCCCGTCGGGGTCGCAGGAGGCGACCCCGATGCGGGCGTCCCCGACGTCGAGCGCGAGCCGACGGCCACGGCGCATGGCCGGGCCGTCGCCTTCGCTCGTGTGATCCGTCGTGCTCACTTGGCCGTCTCGGCGACCAGGCGTTCGACCGCGTCCACGGCCTCGCCGATGGCGGCCGGGTTCTGGCCACCGCCCTGGGCGACGTCCGGCTTGCCGCCACCGCCGCCGCCGAGGGTCTTGGCGGCCGTACGGACCAGGTCGCCGGCCTTCAGTCCGCGCTCGCGGGCGGCCTCGTTGGTGGCGATGACCGTCAGCGGCTTGCCGTTCACGGCGGTGAAGAGAGCGACCACGGCGGCCCGGCCTCCCTGGATGCGTCCGCGCACGTCCAGCACCAGCTTGCGGAGGTCGTCGGCGGTGGTGCCGTCCGGGACCCGACCGGTCACCACGGCGACGCCGGACACGTCCTTGGCGGAGTCGGCGAGACCGGCGGCGGCCTGCAGCACCTTCTCGGCGCGGAACTTCTCGATCTCCTTCTCGGCGTCCTTCAGCTTGCCGAGCATGGCGGAGACCTTCTCCGGGAGCTCCTCCGGACGGCCCTTGATCAGCTCCTGGAGCTGGGCGACGACCGTGTGCTCACGGGCGAGGAAGTTGTAGGCGTCCACGCCGACCAGAGCCTCGATACGGCGCACACCGGAGCCGATCGAGGACTCGCCGAGCAGCTTGACCAGGCCCAGCTGCGAAGTGTTGTGGACGTGCGTGCCGCCGCACAGCTCCTTGGAGAAGTCGCCGATGGTGACGACACGGACCCGCTCGCCGTACTTCTCGCCGAACTCGGCGATGGCGCCCTGCTTCTTGGCCTCGTCGAGGCTCAGGATCTCCGCGTGGACGTCCAGGTCGCGGGAGAGCACCTCGTTGATCTTCTGCTCGACATCGGTCATCACGGCCGTCGGAACGGCGGACGGGGAACCGAAGTCGAAGCGGAAGCGGCCGGGCTGGTTCTCGGAACCGGCCTGGGCAGCGGTCGGGCCGAGGGCGTCGCGCAGGGCCTGGTGGGTGAGGTGGGTGGCCGAGTGGGCGCGGGCGATGGCCGTACGGCGGCGGCGGTCGATCGAGGCCTGGGCCTTCGCGCCGACCGTCACCTCACCGACCTGGACGACGCCCTTGTGCACGTACACGCCCGGAACCGGCTTCTGGCAGTCGCGGATCTCGATGACGGCACCGGAGTCGACCTTGATCCGGCCGGTGTCGCCGATCTGGCCACCGCCCTCGGCGTAGAACGGGGTGCGGTCGAGGACGATCTCGACCTCGTCGCCCTCGGTGGCGGCGGGCGAGGAGAGCCCGTCGACGAGGATGCCGACGACCGTGGACTCGCCCTCGGTGTCCGAGTAGCCGATGAACTCGGTCTCCCCGGCGGCGTCGGCGATCTCGCGGTAGGCGCCGAGGTCGGCGTGGCCGGTCTTCTTGGCGCGGGCGTCGGCCTTGGCGCGGTCCCGCTGCTCCTTCATCAGGCGGCGGAAGCCGTCCTCGTCCACGGAGAGGCCCTGTTCGGCGGCCATCTCCAGGGTGAGGTCGATCGGGAAGCCCCAGGTGTCGTGGAGCAGGAACGCCTTGTCACCGGCGAGGACCTGGCCACCGGTGGCCTTGGTCTCCGTCACGGCGGTGTCGAGGATGTTGGTGCCGGCCTTCAGCGTCTTGAGGAAGGCGTTCTCCTCGGCGAGGGCGACCTTCTCGATGCGCTCGCGGTCGGTGATCAGCTCGGGGTACTGCTGGCCCATCATGCCGATGACGACGTCGATGAGGTCCTGGACGACCTGGCCGGTGGCGCCGAGCAGGCGCATGTTGCGGATGGCTCGGCGCATGATGCGGCGCAGGACGTAGCCACGGCCCTCGTTGCCCGGGGTGACGCCGTCGCCGATGAGCATCACGGCGGTGCGGATGTGGTCGGTGACCACGCGCAGGGAGACGTCGGACGCGTGGGCGTCGCCGTAGCGGACACCGGTCAGTTCGGTGGCCTTGTCGATGACGGCCATGGAGGTGTCGATCTCGTACATGTTCTGCACGCCCTGCAGAATCATGGCGAGGCGCTCCAGGCCGAGGCCCGTGTCGATGTTCTTGCTGGGCAGCTCACCGAGGATCTCGAAGTCCTCCTTGGAAGTGCCCTCGCCGCGCTCGTACTGCATGAAGACCAGGTTCCAGATCTCCACGTACCGCTCGTCGTTGACGGCCGGGCCGCCCTCGACGCCGAACTCGGGGCCGCGGTCGTAGTTGATCTCGGAACACGGGCCGCACGGGCCGGGGACGCCCATGGACCAGTAGTTGTCCTTCTTGCCGAGGCGCTGGATGCGCTCCTTGGGCACGCCGATCTGCTCGTGCCAGATGCGCTCGGCCTCGTCGTCGTCCTTGTAGACGGTGATCCAGAGCTTCTCCGGCTCCAGGCCGTAACCACCCTTGTCCTGGGGGCTGGTGAGCAGCTCCCAGGCGTGCTTGATGGCGCCTTCCTTGAAGTAGTCGCCGAAGGAGAAGTTGCCGCACATCTGGAAGAACGTGCCGTGCCGGGTGGTCTTGCCGACCTCTTCGATGTCCGGCGTCCGGACGCACTTCTGCACGCTGGTGGCGCGGTCGAAGGGGGGCTTGACCTCACCGAGGAAGTACGGCTTGAAAGGGACCATGCCGGCGTTGACCAGGAGCAGAGTCGGGTCGTCCGCGATGAGCGACGCCGAAGGGACAACGGTGTGACCGCGCTCCTCGAAGAAGCTCAACCAGCGGCGACGAATCTCGGCCGACTCCATCAGTGGTCCTCATTCCGGTTGTGCGGGTACGACGAGCTTTCGACGTACCTCGGATTCCTGCTGTACTTCGGGGTGTTGCTGTTCTCGATGGCGACGACACGCCTCGGGGCGGGCAACTCCGGGTGACGGCCGGGGTCGGCCTCGATGCCGAGTGCCTCGCCCAGTTCGGCCTCCCGCTGGGCCATGTTGTCGCGGACGTCGAGCGCGAAGCCGACCGCCCGTTCCTTCAGCTTGTGGCCCGCCTCGACCGCCTTGTGCGCGGCCTGGCCGGCGAGGTGCTCCGGGGTGAGCTGCTTCAGTTTGCGGTTGACCTTGGTGGTGGCCCACACTCCGGCGGCGACCCCTGTGGTGAACCAGAACGTACGGCGGAACATCGCTCGGTCAGTCCTTCTTTCCACGGGTGTCACGCCTGCTCCGGCGGGGGCCCGCGACGGTGCGTCCCACGATCACGGTACGACGCCGCTCCTCGGCGGGCTGCTCGCCCTCCCGGCGGCCGCCCAGGGCCCGGCGTACGCCGTAGCCGAAGGCGGCGACCTTGACGAGGGGGCCGCCGAAGGTGGACGCGACGGTCGTGGAGAGCGCCGAGGCGTTCGACGTGACCTCCTGGACGTCCGACGCGATGGCGTCGACCCGCTCGATCTGGGTCTGCGCGGAGCGCACCGCGGTGGACGCGTCGGCGAGGAGCGGGACGGCCTGGTCGGTCACGTCCGCGACGAGCTTGGTGGTCGCCTTGAGCGTCTGGGCCAGCCTCGCCAGCGCGACGGCGAGGAAGGAGACCAGGATCGCCCAGAAGACGGCCACCAGGATCCCGGCCACCTCTCCACCGGACACTGTCTGCACCCGCTCCCTGGAACATGCCTGAACGTCGAAAACTCGTGTCCCGAGCCTATCGCGCCGGAGCGATCGCCCAGTACCGCATTAATGCCTGTCCGGCCGGCCCGCGGTGCCGGCCGGCCGCGGGAAGGCGAGAGCCCGCCGCCCCGCCCGCCACGAGGGCGGGGGAACGACGGGCTGACGCTCGGTGCGTGTGTCCTACGACCGTCGAAGACCCTGGGAAGGGATCAGCGAGCGTAGTACTCGACGACGAGCTGCTCGTCGCAGATGACCGGAACTTCCTTGCGGTTGGGCTCGCGGTCCAGGCGGAACGCCAGGGCCTTGAGGTTCACCTGCAGGTAGCGGGGGGTCTCACCGTCCGCGGCGAAGCCACCCTCGCGGGCGACCTCGAACAGCGGCTTCTGGCGGCTGCGCTCACGGACCATGACGACGTCGTCCGGCTTGACGCGGAAGGACGGCTTGTCGACCTTGTGGCCGTTGACCTCGATGTGGCCGTGGACGACCATCTGGCGGGCCTGGTAGATCGTGCGGGCGATGCCCGAACGCAGGACCAGCGCGTCGAGACGACGCTCCAGCTCGATGATCAGGGCCTCACCGGTCTTGCCCTGGACCTTGGAGGCACGCTCGTAGGCGCGGACGAGCTGACGCTCGGACACGTCGTACTGCGCGCGCAGACGCTGCTTCTCCAGCAGACGGACCTTGTAGTCCGAGTTCTGCTTGCGGCCGCGGCCGTGCTCACCCGGCGGGTAGGGGCGGGCCTCGAAGTACTTGACGGCCTTCGGGGTCAGCGCGATGCCGAGGGCACGCGACTTCTTGACCTTGGGGCGGGACTGGTTCGCCACTTCTTTTCCTTTTCCTTCAATTCGGCTGCCTCAGGGTTACGGGAGGTCGCATCCGCAGCCGGGGAATCCCGTCGGGTCCGCTCGGGACCTGTCGGGTAGCCGCTCCCCTGGTCTGGGCACATACGTGCAGCACACGAACGGCCCACCGACCGGTCCCGGGACTCCGAGTGGTGGTGGGCTGCCCGCGACACCTACGACGGTGCGCGACGCTCCTGGATCATGAAGATCCGGCTGGTTGTCCCGCCTGAGGCGCCGACCGGAGCCGGACACGGGACGCAGCACTGGAAGGAGTCTACAGGGGGTTCAGGACTGCTTCCGACCGAGGTTCTTCCTGGTCCACTCCACCGCGTCGGCGTAGCGGGCCTCGGCTCCGTGCCTGGTCGGGGCGTAGTACTCCCGCCCCTGGATCTCGTCCGGCGCGTACTGCTGGGCGGCGATCCCCTCGGGGAGGTCGTGCGGGTACACGTACCCCTGGGCGTGCCCGAGCTTGGCCGCGCCCTTGTAGTGCCCGTCCCGCAGGTGCAGGGGCACGGGACCGGCCAGGCCCTTGCGCACGTCCTCCATCGCGGCGCCGATGGCGGTCGTCGCGGCGTTCGACTTCGGGGCCAGGGCGAGGGCGATCGTGGCGTGGCTGAGGGTGAGCGCGGCCTCGGGGAAGCCGATCATGGCGACGGCCTGGGCGGCGGCGACGGCGATGGGCAGGGCGTTCGGATCGGCCAGGCCGATGTCCTCGCTGGCGGAGATCATCAGGCGGCGGGCGATAAAACGGGGGTCCTCACCGGCCTCGATCATGCGGGCCAGGTAGTGCAGCGCGGCGTCGACGTCGGAGCCCCGGATGGACTTGATGAGGGCGCTGGCCACGTCGTAGTGCTGGTCGCCGTCGCGGTCGTACTTCACGGCGGCGCGGTCGACGGTCTCCTCCAGGGTCTGGAGACCGATCTCGCCCTCCCCCTTGTCCAGGGCGGCTCCGGCGGCCGCCTCCAGCGCGGTGAGGGCCCGGCGGGCGTCGCCGCCCGCGATCCTCAGCAGGTGGGCCTCGGTGTCCTCGGGGAGGGTGACGGCGCCCTTGAGGCCGCGCTCGTCGGTCAGCGCGCGCCGCAGCAGGCCGCGCAGGTCGTCGTCGGTGAGGGGTTCGAGGGTGAGGAGGAGGGAGCGGGACAGCAGGGGGGAGATCACCGAGAAGTACGGGTTCTCCGTGGTCGCCGCGATCAGGGTGACCCAGCGGTTCTCGACGGCCGGGAGGAGGGAGTCCTGCTGGGCCTTGCTGAAGCGGTGGATCTCGTCGAGGAAGAGGACGGTCTCCTTGCCGAACCCGCCGGTGGCGCGGCGGGCGCCCTCGATCACCGCGCGGACCTCCTTGACTCCGGCGGTGATCGCGGAGAGCTCCACGAAACGCTTGTTGGTGGCCTTGGAGACGACGTACGCCAGGGTGGTCTTGCCCGTGCCGGGCGGGCCCCAGAGGATCACCGAGGAGGGGCCGGCCGGTCCGCCGCCGGACTCGCCCACCAGTCGGCGCAGGGGCGAGCCGGGCTTCAGCAGATGCTGCTGGCCCACGACCTCGTCGAGGGTGCGCGGACGCATCCGTACGGCCAGGGGGCTGGCGGCCGGGTCCTTCTCCTGGCGTTCTTCTGCGGCGGCGGTGAACAGATCGGGCTCCACGCCGAAACCCTATGCCACCGCACTGACAGTCCGGTCGGCCCGGCTCCGGGCCGCCGCCTGCGTCAGCTGGTCCAGAAGTCCCACCAGCGGGTCAGGATCAGCATGCCGATGATGCCGATGTGCATCACGGGCAGGACCCAGGTGAACTCGCCGAAGAAGCCCTTCAGCCAGCCGGGAGCGGGCAGGAAGCCGCTGCGGATGTTGGAGGACGTGACGTACCAGAACATCAGGATCGTGGCGACCCAGGCGAGGCAGCACCACAGGCAGAGCGAGTTGATGTTGTACAGCGACTGGTACTGCAGCCAGGTCACGAAGCCGACGCCGAAGGCGGTGCCCGCGTTGAAGGTCAGCCAGTACCAGCGCGGGTAGGTGGCACGGGCGAGCAGGCTCACACCGACGCAGACGACGATGCCGTACGCGACGAGCCCGAGCATCGGGTTGGGGAACCCGAAGACGGACGCCTGGTCGCTCTTCATGATGTTGCCGCAGGAGACCACCGGGTTGAGGCTGCAGCCCGGCGTGAAGTTCGGGTCCTCCAGCAGCTTGAACTTGTCGATCGTGATGACCCAGGACGCGAGCAGTCCGGCCGCGCCGGTGATCAGCAGCAGGATCGCGAGGGCCCGGCTGCCGCCCACCGTGCGCGGGGCCTCGGTGTGTTCGCGATCGGTGGTCGAGACGTCCCTGACTGTCGTCTTGCTCATCACGTCGATTCCGTCGATTCCGTAGCGTCGAAGGGGCCGCTGGGGCACGGTCATTGTGCCGTACACCCTCGCGCCCGGGCCGTTCGCCGGACATAAAAGTCGCCCCTGCCACCCGTACAGGGCGGCAGGGGCGACAAGGGTTCGACTCAGCCGAGCCGGGCCTCCAGTTCGGCCACGATCTCGTTCACGCCGACGGCGACCTGATCACCGGACTCCATGTCCTTGAGCTGGACGACGCCCTCGGCGAGGTCGCGCTCCCCGGCCACGACCGTGTAGCGCGCGCCGCTGCGGTTGGCGTTCTTCATCGCGCCCTTGAGGCCCTTGCCGCCGTAGGCGAAGTCGGCCGCGATGCCCACCTTGCGCAGTTCGGTGACCTTGGCGAACAGCAGGCGGCGCGCCTCCTCGCCGAGCGGGACGGCGAACACGCTGGTGGCGGCGGGGAGTTCGAGTTCGACGCCCTCCGCCTCCAGGGCGAGGACGGTGCGGTCGACGCCGAGGGCCCAGCCGACCGACGGCAGGGCGGGACCGCCGATCATCTCGGAGAGGCCGTCGTAGCGACCGCCGCCGCCCACCGCGGACTGGGAGCCGAGACCGTCGTGGACGAACTCGAAGGTCGTCCGGGTGTAGTAGTCCAGCCCGCGCACCAGCTTGAGGTCGTCCTCGAAGGCGACGCCGGCCGCCGTGATCAGCTCGCGCACCTCCTCGTGGTACGCCTTGCAGGCGTCGCAGAGGTAGTCACGCAGCAGCGGGGCGTCACCGAGCTGCTTCTGGACCGACTCACGCTTGTCGTCCAGGACCCGCAGCGGGTTGATCTCCGCGCGGCGGAGCGTGTCCTCGTCCAGGTCGAGGCCGCGCAGGAACTCCTGCAGGGCGGCCCGGTAGACGGGACGGCACTCCTTGTCCCCCAGGCTGTTGAGCAGGATGCGGAAGTCGCGCAGCCCCAGCGAGCGGTACGCCTGGTCCGCCAGGATGATCAACTCGGCGTCCAGGGCCGGGTCCTCGGCGCCGATCGCCTCGGCGCCCACCTGGGAGAAGTGGCGGTAACGGCCCTTCTGGGGGCGTTCGTAGCGGTAGTACGAGCCGGAGTACCAGAGCTTGACCGGCAGGTTGCCGGCCTTGTGGAGGTTGGCCTCCAGAGCGGCGCGCAGGACGGAGGCGGTGCCCTCGGGACGCAGGGCCAGCCGGTCGCCGCCCTTGGTCTCGAAGGCGTACATCTCCTTGGTCACGATGTCGGTGGACTCACCGACACCGCGCGCGAACAGTTCGACGCTCTCGAAGCCGGGCGTCTCGATGTAGCCGTAGCCGGAGTCGCGCAGCGGCGCGGCGATGGCCTCGCGGACGGCCAGGTACTTGGCGCTGTCCGGGGGCAGCAGGTCGTACGTGCCCTTGGGGGCCTGAAAGGTGCTCACGGAAGGTCTCGTCACATTCCTCGTCGGGGAGGGGTCGTCGGACCCGCACCTCGTTCTTGGCGGCCTGCGGCCACCATCTGCCGCAGATACGGGTTGGTGGCGCGCTCCTGGCCGATGGTCGTCTGGGGGCCGTGGCCGGACAGCACCACGGTCGAGTCGTCGAGCGGCAGGCACACGCGGGCCAGCGAATCGAGCATCTCGGCCATGTCACCGCCGGGCAGGTCGGTGCGTCCGATGGAGCCGGCGAACAGCAGATCCCCGGAGAAGAACACCGAGGGGATCTCCGTGTTCTCGGGCATCCGGAAGGTCACCGACCCCTTGGTATGGCCCGGCGCGTGCGAGACGGCCAGTTCCAGACCGGCCAGCTCCAGCTTCGCGCCGTCGGTCAGCTCCCTGACGTCACCGGGCTCCCCCACGGTCAGCTCGCCCATGAGCGGCATGCCGATGGAACGGCCGAGCGCCTTCTCGGGGTCGCTCATCATGTAGCGGTCCTCGGGGTGGATCCAGGCCGGCACGTCGTGCGCGCCGCACACCGGGACGACCGAGGCCACATGGTCGATGTGGCCGTGCGTGAGGACGACGGCGACGGGCTTGAGCCGATGCTTCTTCAGCGTCTCCTCGACTCCCTGGGTGGCCTGGTGGCCCGGGTCGATGATCACGCACTCCTCACCGGCGGCGGGGGCGACCAGATAACAGTTGGTCCCCCAGGCCCCGGCGGGGAACCCGGCAATGAGCACGATCGTCCTTCTTGTGGCCTACGAGGGTGGTGGGTTGCTGTGGATCAGAGCCTACCGGCGCTGCCGTTTCCTCAGCGAACCCATATACGGTACGGGTCACACGCAATCAGTCGACTCGACGGACGCGCGACACACCCGTCGGCGGACGAGACGTATGAGGAGAGAACCCCGTGGTCAGCCAGGATCAGCGGCGGCGTCAGCTCGCCCGGGAGAAGTTCTTGCGGCAGCAGCAGCGGCGTACGTCCGCGCGGCGCAAGGCCCATGTCCGCAACGCCGTGATCGCCTCGGTGCTCGGTGTGATCCTGGTGGGCAGCGTGGCGCTGTACACGACCGACGTGCTGAAGGGCGACGACAAGAAGGACAACGCGGGCGCGGAGGTGTCGCCGAGCGCCTCGCCCAGCGCCAGCAAGGCGCCGGATCCGTGCGAGAAGCCGGCCGCGGGCAAGGTGGAGAAGCTCACCTTCAAGAAGGAACCCGCGATCACCATCGACAAGACCGCGACGTACACGATGGATCTGCGGACGACCTGCGGTTCCATCCCCATAACGATGGACGCGGCGAAGGCCCCGCACACGGTCAACTCGTTCGACTTCCTGGTGAACAAGGGTTACCTGGACCACACCAAGTGCCACCGCCTGACGACGCAGGGCATCTACGTCCTGCAGTGCGGTGACCCGCAGGGCACCGGTATGGGCGGCCCCGGCTACACGATCCCGGACGAGAACCTCAAGGACTCGCGTCTGAAGGGCGATGTGTACCCGGCGGGCACGGTCGCGATGGCCAACCAGTTCAACGCGCAGACGGGCGAGGGCAAGAACAGCGGCGGCAGCCAGTTCTTCCTCGTGTTCCAGGACAGTCCGCTTCCGGCCAACTACACACCGTTCGGCACGATCTCCAAGGCGGGGATGAAGGTCCTGACGAAGATCGCCAAGGCCGGGGAGAACACCGGCATGGGTGATGGGACGCCCAATGCGACCGTCGTGATCAACAAGGCGACTGTCAGGAAGTCCTGACCCTCAACAGTGAAATTTCGGTCGCGCGGGATGCGGACAGGCAACCCGCCGGTCGCCTATGTTGGCCGTGACGAAACTGTGGACGATGCCCGGGGGCACCGAGGCCCCTTGCAGGCATCATGTGGAGGAGGCGCTGTGAGCAGCGACCCGTGGGGCCGCGTCGACGAGACGGGGACCGTGTACGTGCGTACGGCCGACGGCGAGCAGGTCGTCGGTTCCTGGCAGGCCGGATCCCCCGAGGAAGCCCTGGCCTACTTCGAGCGCAAGTACGAGGGCTTGGTCGTCGAAATCGGCCTCCTCGAGAAGCGGGTGAAGACCACCGATCTGTCGGCGAAGGACGCATCGGTCGCGATCGACCACATTCGCGAGCAGGTGGACGCGCATCACGCGGTCGGCGACCTGGACGCGCTCAAGGTCCGGCTGGACAAGCTGGTCGAGACGGTCGACGCGCGCCGCGAGGAGCGCAAGCAGCAGCGGGCGAAGCAGTCCGACGAGGCCCGGCACGCCAAGGAGGCCCTGGTCACCGAGGCGGAGGAGCTGGCCCAGTCCGACCAGTGGCGCTCCGCCGGTGAGCGGCTGCGGGCGCTGGTGGACACCTGGAAGGGTCTGCCCCGGCTGGACCGCAAGTCCGACGACGAGCTCTGGCACCGCTTCTCGCACGCCCGCTCGGCGTTCTCCAAGCGTCGCAAGGCCCACTTCGCGCAGCTCGACGCGCAGCGCGAGGACGCCCGCAAGACCAAGGAGAAGCTGGTCGCGGAGGCCGAGGGTCTGTCGAACTCGACCGACTGGGGTCCCACGGCGGCGCGCTACCGCGAGCTGATGGCCGACTGGAAGGCCGCGGGCCGCGCCCAGCGTGAGCACGAGGACGACCTGTGGAACCGCTTCCGCGGCGCCCAGGACGTCTTCTTCGCCGCCCGCAGCTCGGTGTTCGCCGAGCGGGACGCGGAGCAGTCCGAGAACCTGAAGCTCAAGGAGGAGCTGGCCGGGGAGGCGGAGAAGATCCTTCCGGTGACGGATCTGAAGTCGGCTCGTGCCGCGTTCCGCTCGCTCAACGAGCGCTGGGAGGCCATCGGCCATGTCCCGCGCGATGCCCGCCCGAAGGTCGAGGGCCGGATGCACGCCGTGGAGCGGGCCATCCAGGAGGCCGAGGAGGCGGAGTGGCGCCGGACCAACCCGGAGGCCCGCGCCCGTGCCGCCGGTCTCACGGGCCAGCTCCAGGCCGCCGTGGACAAGCTGCGCGGCCAGATCGAGGCGGCCCGCGCCCAGGGCAACAACGCCAAGGCCGACAAGCTCCAGCGTGAGCTGGACGGCCGTCAGGCCCTGCTGGACCAGGCGCTGAAGGGTCTGCAGGAGTTCGGCGGCTGACGCTTCCCGCGGCAGACACATGAGAGGGGCTCCCGTACGGTCCGTACGGGAGCCCCTCTCATGTGTCCGGTGTCGTGCCTACGGCCGCCGCGCCGATGTCACCCGGTACACGTCGTAGACGCCCTCGACGCCGCGTACGGCCTTCAGGACGTGGCCCAGGTGCTTCGGGTCGCCCATCTCGAAGGTGAAGCGGGAGGTGGCGACGCGGTCGCGGGAGGTCTGGACGGCGGCGGACAGGATGTTGACGTGCTGGTCGGACAGGACGCGGGTGACGTCCGACAGCAGCCGGCTGCGGTCCAGGGCCTCGACCTGTATGGCCACCAGGAAGACCGAGGACTGGGTGGGCGCCCACTCGACCTCCAGGATCCGCTCCGGCTCCCGGGAGAGCGACTCGACGTTGACGCAGTCGTTGCGGTGGACCGAGACGCCGCTGCCGCGGGTGACGAAGCCGATGATGGGGTCGCCGGGGACGGGAGTGCAGCAGCGGGCGAGCTTGACCCAGACGTCGTCGACGCCCTTGACCACGACACCGGGGTCGTTGCTGCCGCGGCGCTTGCGGCTGCGGCCGTGGGTGGGCGGTACGGACTCGTCGATCTCCTCGGTGGCCGCCTCCTCGCCGCCGAGCGCCTGGACGAGCTTCTGCACCACGCTCTGCGCGGAGACATGGCCCTCGCCGATGGCCGCGTAGAGGGCGGAGATGTCCGGGTAGCGCATCTCATGGGCGAGGGTGACGAGCGAGTCGCCGGTCAGGATGCGCTGGATCGGCAGGTTCTGCTTGCGCATCGCGCGGACGATGGCGTCCTTGCCCTGCTCGATGGCCTCGTCGCGCCGCTCCTTGGAGAACCAGCCGCGGATCTTGTTGCGGGCCCTCGGGGACTTGACGAAGTTCAGCCAGTCCCGGGACGGTCCGGCTCCGGCCGCCTTGGACGTGAAGACCTCCACGAGGTCGCCGTTGTCCAGGGTGGATTCCAGCGGGACGAGCCGTCCGTTGACCCGGGCCCCTATGGTGCGGTGGCCGACCTCGGTGTGCACCGCGTACGAGAAGTCCACGGGCGTGGCACCGGCCGGCAGCGCTATCACGTCACCCTTCGGCGTGAAGACGAAGACCTCGTTGCGGGACAGGTCGAAGCGCAGGGACTCCAGGAACTCGCCGGGGTCCTCGGTCTCCTTCTGCCAGTCCAGCAGCTGACGCAGCCAGGCCATGTCGTTGAGGTGGTCGTCCTTGCCGGTGGTCCGCGGCTGGTCCGAGCGCACCTTGGAGGCGCCGGCGACGGCCTCCTGCTTGTACTTCCAGTGCGCGGCGATGCCGTACTCGGCGCGGCGGTGCATGTCGAACGTCCGGATCTGGAGTTCGACCGGCTTGCCGTTGGGCCCGATGACCGTCGTGTGCAGCGACTGGTACATGTTGAACTTGGGCATCGCGATGTAGTCCTTGAACCGCCCCGGAACCGGGTTCCAGCGGGCGTGGACCGTCCCCAGGGCCGCGTAGCAGTCGCGGACGGTGTCCACCAGGACGCGGATGCCGACCAGGTCGTAGATCTCCGCGAAGTCACGGCCGCGGACGATCATCTTCTGGTAGACGCTGTAGTAGTGCTTCGGACGGCCGGTGACGGTGGCCTTGATACGGGCGGCCCGCAGGTCCTGCTGGACCTCGTCGGTCACTATGGCGAGGTACTCGTCGCGCTTCGGTGCCCGCTCGGCCACCAGCCGGACGATCTCGTCGTACATCTTGGGGTAGAGGATCGCGAAGGCGAGGTCCTCCAGTTCCCACTTGATGGTGTTCATGCCCAGGCGGTGGGCGAGGGGCGCGTAGATCTCCAGGGTCTCGCGCGCCTTCTTCTCCTGCTTCTCGCGCTTGAGATAGCGCATGGTGCGCATGTTGTGCAGGCGGTCGGCGAGCTTGATGACCAGGACGCGGGGGTCCTTGGCCATGGCGACGACCATCTTGCGCACGGTCTCGGCCTGGGCGGCCTCGCCGAACTTGACCTTGTCCAGCTTGGTGACGCCGTCGACGAGGAGAGCGACGGAGTCGCCGAAGTCACGGCGGAGCTGGTCGAGGCCGTACTCGGTGTCCTCGACCGTGTCGTGCAGCAGACCGGCCATCAGGGTGGCCGGATCCATACCCAGCTCGGCGAGGATCGTGGTCACCGCGAGGGGGTGCGTGATGTACGGGTCGCCGCTCTTGCGCTTCTGGCCGCGGTGCCAGCGCTCGGCGACCTGGTAGGCCTTCTCGATCTGGCGCAGCGTCGCCGTCTCGATCTTCGGGTCGTTGCCGCGCACGATCCGCAGCAGCGGCTCCAGGACCGGGTTGTACGGGTTGGAGCGCTGCACGCCGAGACGGGCGAGGCGGGCGCGCACGCGGTTGGAGGAGCCGGAGCGCGCGGGCTGGCCCGTGGCCGCGGGGCGGGGTGCGGGCGCCGGAGCGGGGCTGTCGGCCGGGTCCGGCTTGGGGCGCGAGGGGCCGGCGGCCTTGTCTGCGGGCGCGGACTGGGCGTGCTCGACCGGGCTCTGCGCGGACTTCGCCGTCGCGGGGTTCGCGGGCTTCGTCTCGTCCTGCGCGGGCTTGGCCGCGGAGCCCGAGGCGGACTCGGGCTTGGCGGCGGTCAGGTGCTGGGCCTCGTCTGCCAAGAGGGCTCCTCGTGCGCGATCCGGGTCCCCCGGTCAGGCTCCGGAGCACCCATGGTAGCGATCCCGCGTCCCGGGATCGCCTTCAGGCCACCGGGAGGGCTGTGTACTGGTGAAACACCAGAGGCGGGCCCCCGATTCCTCGGGGGCCCGCCTCGGTACGACGTCAGGGTCGTCACGGGTGCCGATCGGGCCCGACGGGCCCGGTGGCGACGACCGTGTCACCCTGCACCGCCGCCGGTCAGGCGACGGTGTCGTCCTCCTTGCAGTTCTTCGGCGCGAACCCGGCCTTCGTGTTGCAGGCCTTGAGGGTCACCCGGGTCCCCTCCGCGAGGTTGCCGGTCGCCCACTCGCTGCAGTAGTCCGACGGGTTGCCGGCGGTCGTGGAGGTACGGTCCCAGGTGCCGTTGCGGTTGACGTCCAGCCAGACCGTCACGCCCCACCGGTCCGCGGTGAAGTCACAGGCGCGGATGGCGTCGCCGGGGACGTCCTGGCTGCTGCCGGGGTGGTCCACCGGGTCCTGGTTGAAGTTGCCCCAGTCCTGGAAGTTGTTGATCTGCACGGCGAGGAGCAGCCCCGTGCCCGCCTGTGCGGGGCTCGCCGCGGCACCGACGAAGGTGGCGGCGGCGATGGCGGTGATGATCGGCAGAGTGCGCAGACGCATGAAAATCCCCCTGTGTTCCGTGGCCACCAGTCCGTCGGGGGAGCACGAAGGCACGCCTCGGCGAGGCGCACTGCGCATGGTCGGCCGTTCCCCCTGCGCCCGGACCAGTGGTCAAGTGGTCGATGTGGCGCGTGATCATCTGACCCTAATGACCAGCGCATGTCAACCTGGATCTGAAGTGATCTCGGTCGGCGGCGGGGCGCCGGCCGCGGGGGACCGGGAGGGGAGACGGCGAACGGTGCCTCCCGCCGTGCGCCGCGATCGGCGCACGGCGGGAGGCACCGTGGACACGCTTTCGAACCCGAGGGGATCCGACCCGTGAGGACCGAACCCGTTCGTCCGGGCCGGTTCAGATCTGGATCAGCGACTCCAGCGGGGCACCGTCCAGTACGGCCTCCAGCCGCTGCCGGCCCGCCAGGAAGGACAGCTCCATCAGCACCGCCACGCCCGCGACCTCGGCGCCCGCCCGTCGGATGAGCTGCAAAGACGCCTCGGCCGTACCGCCGGTCGCGAGGACGTCGTCGATGACCATCACGCGGTCGCCCTCGATCAGGTCCTCGGCGTGCACCTCGATCTCGGCGGAACCGTACTCCAGGTCGTACGCCTGGCTGAGCGTGGCCCCGGGGAGCTTGCCGGCCTTGCGTACGGGGATGAAGCCGACACCGGCGCGGACGGCGGCCGGGGCGCCCAGGATGAAGCCCCGGGCCTCCAGGCCGACGATCTTCGTGGCGCCGTGCCGGACGGTCAGCTCCGCCAGCGCGTCCGTCAGCGCGGTGAACGCCGCAGGGTCGGCGAGCAGCGGAGTGATGTCCTTGAACATCACGCCCGGCTCGGGGTGGTCGGCGACGTCACGGATACGGCTGAGCAGCAGCTCCTTGATGTCGGTCATCGCCGCTTACCGCCCCGGCCGCGGCTGCGGCCCCCGGACTGGGCACGCGGCCCGACCACCGCGGGGGTGGCCTCCGCCGGCTCGTCGCCGTACGGGCCGTCGGCCGTCGGCTCCGGGCCGTTCTGGCCGGCCTGGGCCCGCTTGGCGAGGACGCGCTTCTTGAGGGCCTTCAGCTGCGGCTCGCGCTCCTTGAGGTCGGCGACGAGCGGCGTGGCGATGAAGATCGACGAGTACGCGCCGGCCGCGAGGCCGACGAACAGGGACAGCGAGATGTCGTTGAGCATGCCCGCGCCGAGGACACCGCCACCGATGAACAGCAGACCGGCGACCGGCAGCAGCGCGACCACCGTGGTGTTGATCGACCGCACCAGGGTGCTGTTGATCGAACGGTTGGCGATCTCGGCGTACGTCCAGCGGGTCTGCTTGGTGATGTCCTTGGTCTGCTCCTTGAGGCTGTCGAAGACGACGACCGTGTCGTAGAGCGAGTAACCGAGGATCGTGAGCAGACCGATCACCGTGCCCGGGGTCACCTCGAAGCCGACGAGGGCGTAGATGCCGATCGTGATGGTGATGTCGTGGATCAGGGCGACGAACGCGGCGATGGCCATACGCCACTCGAAGGCGATCGCCAGATAGATCACCACGAGGACCAGGAAGATGGCCAGACCCTGCCATGCCTTGGCGGCGATCTGGTCACCCCAGCTGGGGCCGACCAGTTCACCGGCGACATCCTCCGGCTTCATGTCCAGGTCGTCGGCCAGCTGCGCGGAGACCTTGTCGGCCTGGGCCGTCTCGATGCCCGAGATCTGGATACGGAGGCTGCCGTTGCCGAGCTTCTGCACGATCGCGTCGTGGTCGGACGCCGACTCCGCGTACTCCTCGGCCTGGGCGACCGACACGCTCGTACTCGGCGTGGTGAAGACGGCACCGCCCTGGAACTCGATACCCATCGTCAGACCGCGGATCGCCAGGCCGGCGATGGCCGCGATGGTGATCAGAATGGATACGCCGTACCAGATCTTGCGGTTGCCGACGAAGTCGTAACCGACCTCGCCGCGGTGGAGACGGGCTCCGAGGTCGCCGAGTTTCGACATCTCAGGCCTCCTTCGGGTCGGCGGGGACGGCGGGGCGGCGGGTACGGCGCAGCGGGGGCTGGGCGCCCAGTCGCTTCGGGTCGAGGCCGGACCACTTGTGGCCGCCGCCGAAGAACTTCGTACGGGCCAGCAGTGTCAGCAGCGGCTTGGTGAAGAAGAAGACCACGACGACGTCGAGCAACGTGGTCAGGCCGAGCGTGAACGCGAAGCCCTGCACCTTGCCGACCGTGACCACGAAGAGCACCGCGGCGGAGAGGAACGACACGAAGTCGGAGACCAGGATGGTGCGCCGGGCACGCGGCCAGGCCCGCTCGACTGCGGGACGCAGCGTGCGGCCCTCGCGGATCTCGTCCCGCACGCGTTCGAAGTACACGATGAACGAGTCCGCGGTGATACCGATGGCGACGATCGCGCCACAGACCGCGGGCAGGTTCAGCGCGAAGCCGATCGCCGGGCCGAGCAACGCCATGAGCACATAGGTCAGGGCCGCCGAGACGAGCAGGGAGGCGATGGCGATCAGCGACAGGCCGCGGTAGTAGACGATCAGGTAGATCATGACCAGGGCCAGACCGATCGCGCCGGCGATCAGGCCCGCGTGCAGCTGATCACCGCCGAGCGCGGGGCTGACGGTGGTGACACTCGCCGTCTTGAAGGTGAGCGGGAGGGCACCGTACGACAGCATGTTCGCGAGGTTCTGGGCCTCCTCCTGCGTGAAGCTGCCGGAGATCTCGGCCTTGCCGCCGGTGACCGCAGAGCGCACGTAGGGGTGGGAGACGACCTCGTCGTCCAGGACGATCGCGAACTCGTTCTGCGGGGAGGTCTGGGTCGCCAGCTGGCCGGTGATGTCGGCGAACTTCTTCTCTCCCTTGGAGTTGAAGTCCATGACGACCTGCCAGCCGGTGCCGTTCTGCGTGTCGAGCAGCGCCTGGGCCTTGTCGACCTCGGTGCCGTCGACCCCGACCGGGCCGAGCACGAACTTGCTCCAGGAGCCGTTGTCCTGACCACAGGCCACGACGACGTCGGTGGTCTTGCCCTTGCCGGCCTTGGCGCGCTGCTTGGGATCGTTGCAGTCCAGGGCGGTGAACTTGGCCTGGACCGCCTGGATCGCGGGGTCGACGCTCGGACTCGCCGACGGCGAGGCGCTGCCGGTGGCCTTGGCGGACGCGGAGCCGCTGCCGGAGGGTGTGGGGTCGGCCTTCAGCGCGTCGGTGACCGCACGTCCCTGGGACGTGGCGGAGGACGACGGACTGGCGGAGTCACCGGATCCGGGCTCGGTGGCCTCGTCCTTGCCGTCGGAGCCCGACGGGCTGGGCGATCCGCTGCTCTTGCCGCTGGGGCTCGCCGAGGTGCTCGGCTCCTGGGTCGCGCCGGTGCCGACCTGGCTCTGCAGGACCGGCCGGAAGTACAGCTTCGCGGTGGTGCCGACCTGGTCCCGGGCCTCCTCGGAGTTCGTGCCCTTGGGGATGTTGACGATGATGTTGCGATCGCCCTGGGTCTGGACCTCGGCCTCGGAGACACCCAGACCATTGACACGGCGGTTCATGATCTCGACCGCGGTGTCCATGTTGGTCTTGTTGATCGCCGATTCCTGGCCGCTCCTCGCCTCGAGCGTGATGCTCGTACCACCGGCGAGGTCGATGCCGAGACGCGGAGTGGTGTGTCCGGAGGCGAACATTCCCCCGGTGAGCGCCACTAGGGCGATCAGGATGAGGGCCAGCGCGCGCCCAGGCTTGCCCTGGGCGCTCGCGCTCCGGCCCTTCTTCGGTGCTGCCACCTTCTCGTACTCCCTCTCGGGCCGCCGTGCGGGGTCAGCGCGGCGGCGGCCATGACTGGTGTCGGGAATCCGGGCGAAAACGGCACGTTCCCGGGGCGCGGGCGGTTCTCGCTCGCACTCCCGGGACGTGACTACTTCGCGTCGGACTCGCCGTCGGTCTTCTTCGGCTCTGCTTCGACGGACTTGGCGTCGTCGTCCTTCGCCTCGGCGGTCTCGTCGGCCGCGTCGTCGGACGCGTCCTTCTTGCCGAGGTCGATGGGCTTGTCGTCGGAAGCGGCGGAAGCGTCGTCGGAGGGCTCGTCGGTCTCGGTGAGGGAGGAGGCGTCGTCCGGGACGACGTCGGACTTCAGGTCGTGCTCGATGCCGTGGACGATGCGGTTGTACTCCTCGTCGCTGAGGACGGCACCGATGGCGTTCTTCGCGAACAGCAGGTCGACGCCCGGCCCGGCGTCGAGGAGGACCGTGTCCTCGCTGACCTCCTTGACCGTCGCGTACATGCCCCCGATCGTGCGGACGCCGGAACCGGGCTGCATCTGGTTCCGCATGTCGGCGGCCTGCTGCTGCTTCTTCTTGGCCGATCGGGTCATCAGGATCATGGCCCCGATGAGCACGATGAACGGGAGGAGGGTCACGAGACTCACGGGTCGGAACTTCCTTCACACGACCGCGATGGCGAGCGGCCTGATGGTTGGGGGTATGTGCGCTGCCGGCAAGGGCGGCATCGGCGGAGTCTAAGCGAGTCCACCGCGATGGAACAACGCACAGCATGTCACCGGGGTTCCATGCCGGGCGAGTACCGCGCCGTCACGAGAGGGTCACGCCCCGAACAGGTCCTGTTGTCCGTTACCCCCGGTCGTACCGCGTGGCGGGGTGAGTCCTAGGTGGGCCCAGGCGGCGGGGGTCGCGACCCGGCCGCGGGGGGTCCGGGCGAGCAGTCCCTCCCGGACGAGGAAGGGCTCGGCCACCTCCTCCACGGTCTCGCGCTCCTCCCCCACCGCGACCGCGAGCGTGGAGAGGCCGACCGGTCCGCCACCGAAGAGCTTGAGCAGGGCTTCGAGGACGCCCCGGTCGAGGCGGTCGAGACCCCGGGCGTCCACCTCGTAGACGGCGAGAGCGGCCCCGGCGATGTCGCGGGTGATGAAGCCGTCGGCCTTGACCTGCGCGTAGTCCCGTACGCGTCGCAGCAGACGGTTGGCGATACGGGGGGTGCCGCGGGAGCGGCCCGCGATCTCGGCGGCACCGTCCGTGTCGATCTCGACGTCGAGGAGGTTCGCCGAGCGGTGGACGACCCGCTCCAGCTCGGCGGGCTCGTAGAACTCCATGTGCGCGGTGAAGCCGAAACGGTCGCGCAGCGGCGGCGGCAGCAGTCCCGCGCGTGTGGTGGCGCCGACCAGGGTGAAGGGCGGCAGTTCGAGAGGGATGGCGGTGGCGCCGGGGCCCTTGCCGACGATCACGTCGACGCGGAAGTCCTCCATCGCCATGTAGAGCATCTCCTCGGCGGGCCGGGACATGCGGTGGATCTCGTCGAGGAAGAGGACCTCGCCCTCCTGGAGGGAGGAGAGGATCGCGGCGAGGTCGCCGGCGTGCTGGATGGCGGGACCGGAGGTGATCCGGATGGGGGCGCCCATCTCGGCCGCGATGATCATCGAGAGGGTGGTCTTGCCGAGGCCGGGGGCTCCGGAGAGCAGCACGTGGTCGGCGGTGGCACCCCGCGCGCGTGCGGCCCGCAGGACCAGGTCGAGCTGTTCACGGACCTTCTCCTGACCGATGAACTCGCCCAGGTCCTTCGGGCGCAGGGCGGCCTCGACGGCCTGGTCCTCACGGTCGGCGACAGAGCCCACCAGCCTCTCGGCGGCGGTGTCGTCGGTCGTGTCGTCCCAGTTCATTGCGTGTGCCTCGTGGTCGCGGTCGGATGGGCGGAGCTGCGGTGCGCGGGTCGGCGGGCCCGGTAGGGGATGTTCAGCGCGTTCTGTTGAGGGTCTGGAGGGCGGCCTTCAGCAACTGGCCGACCTGGGGCGTTGCCTGGGCGGCCTCCGCCTGGGGGGCCACGGCCGCCACGGCCTCGTCGGCCTCGCGGGTGGCGTAGCCGAGGCCGATCAGGGCGGCGTGCAGCTGGTCGCGCCAGCCCTGGGTGACCGGGGCGCCGATCGCGGGGGCGCCGACGGGCTCGCCGAGACGGTCCTTCAGTTCCAGCAGCAGTTTCTGGGCGCCCTTCTTGCCGATGCCGGGGACGGCGATCAGTGCCTTCTCGTCACCGGTGGCGACCGCCCGGCGCAGCGCGTCGGGGGCGTGCACGGCCAGCATCGCCTGGGCCAGGCGCGGTCCGACGCCGCTGGCGGTCTGCAGCAGTTCGAAGACCTGGCGCTCGTCGTCGTCCACGAAGCCGTAGAGGGTGAGCGAGTCCTCACGGACCACCAGGGACGTGGCCAGCTTGGCCGGCTTTCCCATGCGCAGCCCGGAGAGGGTGTTGGGCGTGCACTGGACCGCGATGCCGATCCCGCCCACCTCGACCACCGCGGAGTCGGGGGCGAGGGCGGCGACCGGGCCGGAGACGAAAGCGATCATGCCGTACGGCCTTTCGAAGCGTGCAGGGCGACGGCCTGCTGGAGGCGGTTCTGCGCGGGGGCCCGCCAGATGTGACAGATGGCGAGGGCGAGGGCGTCGGCGGCGTCCGCCGGTTTCGGTGGCGCGTCGAGCCGGAGGAGGCGGGTGACCATGGCGCCGACCTGGGCCTTGTCGGCCCGGCCGCTGCCGGTGACGGCGGCCTTGACCTCGCTGGGGGTGTGCAGGGCGACGGGGATGCCGCGGCGGGCGGCGCACAGCATGGCGACGGCACTGGCCTGGGCGGTGCCCATGACCGTCCGGACGTTGTGCTGGCTGAACACCCGTTCCACGGCGACGAATTCGGGGCGGTGCTCGTCGAGCCACTGCTCGATGCCCTGCTCGATCGCGACGAGGCGCCGCCCCAACTCGGCGTCGGCGGGCGTCCGTACGACTCCGACACCGAGCATGGTGAGAGGCCGGCCCGCGACTCCCTCGACGACGCCCACGCCACACCGCGTGAGTCCGGGGTCCACCCCGAGTACGCGCACCGCGCCCCCTCCACTCGATCTCCCCCAGCTGCCGCTGGGAGGTGCCCCCAGTTTGTGCAGGCTATCTGCTGCCACCGACAACGGCGGCGGGCCGGTGGGTGTGTCCCCACCGGCCCGCCGGATTCGCTCGGTTCGCGGCAGTGCTACGCGTCGACCTTGGCCATGACGTCGTCGCTCACGTCGAAGTTGGCGAAGACGTTCTGGACGTCGTCGCTGTCCTCCAGGGCGTCGATCAGCTTGAAGATCTTCCGGGCGCCCTCCTCGTCCAGCTCGACCTGCATGGTCGGGACGAAGTTGGCCTCGGCGGAGTCGTAGTCGATGCCGGCCTCCTGGAGGGAGGTGCGGACCGCGACCATGTCGGTGGCCTCGCTGAGCACCTCGAAGGACTCGCCCAGGTCGTTGACCTCCTCGGCGCCCGCGTCGAGCACGACCTCCAGGACGTCGTCCTCGGACAGCTCGCCCTTGGGGACGATGACGACGCCCTTGCGGTTGAAGAGGTACGACACGGAGCCCGGGTCGGCCATCGAACCGCCGTTGCGGGTCATGGCGACGCGGACGTCGGAGGCGGCGCGGTTGCGGTTGTCGGTGAGGCACTCGATGAGCACCGCGACACCGTTGGGACCGTAGCCCTCGTACATGATCGTCTCGTAGTCGGCGCCGCCGGCTTCGAGGCCGCCACCGCGCTTGACCGCGGAGTCGATGTTCTTGTTCGGGACCGACTGCTTCTTCGCCTTCTGGATGGCGTCGTAGAGAGTCGGGTTGCCCTCGATGTCGACGCCGCCCATCCGGGCCGCGACCTCGATGTTCTTGATCAGCTTCGCGAAGAGCTTGCCGCGCTTGGCGTCGATCACGGCCTTCTTGTGCTTCGTCGTAGCCCATTTAGAGTGGCCGGACATCTGCCTGTCTCCTTCGCGTAACCCATCTCTGCAACGAACCCCAGAGATCCTACAAGGAGTCCGCCGCCCTGTTCGCGCGCACCATGTCCACGAACAGCGCGTGCAGCCGGTGGTCGCCGGTCAGCTCCGGGTGGAACGACGTGGCGAGGGCGTTGCCCTGGCGCACGGCGACGATGTGGCCCTCGTGCTCGGCCAGCACCTCCGTCCGGGCGCCCACGGACTCGACCCAGGGGGCCCGGATGAAGACGCCCTCCACGGGGGCGCCCTCCACACCCTTGACGTCGACCGCCGCCTCGAAGGACTCGTTCTGACGGCCGAAGGCGTTGCGGCGCACGATCATGTCGATGCCACCGATCGTCTCCTGGCCCGAGCGCGGGTCGAGGATCTTGTCGGCGAGCATGATCAGTCCGGCGCAGGTCCCGTAGACGGGCATGCCGTCGCGCACGCGCGCGCGGAGCGGCTCCATCACGCCGAACAGCACGGCCAGCTTGGAGATGGTGGTGGACTCGCCGCCGGGGACGACGAGGCCGTCCACCTCGGCGAGTTCCTCGGGGCGCCGCACCGCCCTGGCCACGGCGTCTGCCGCGGCCAGGGCGACGAGGTGCTCCCGTACGTCGCCCTGGAGGGCCAGGACGCCTATGACGGGGGTGTCGCTCATAGGTGCTTACCAGCCCCGGTTCGCGTAGCGCTCGGCCTCGGGGAGGGTGTCGCAGTTGATGCCGACCATGGCCTCGCCCAGGTTGCGGGAGGCGTCGGCGATGATCTTCGGGTCGTCGTAGAAGGTGGTGGCCTTCACGATGGCGGCGGCGCGCTTGGCCGGGTCGCCGGACTTGAAGATGCCGGAGCCGACGAAGACGCCCTCGGCGCCGAGCTGGCGCATCAGCGCGGCGTCGGCGGGGGTCGCCACACCACCGGCGGAGAAGAGGACCACCGGCAGCTTGCCCAGCTCGGAGACCTCCTTGACCAGCTCGTACGGGGCGCGCAGCTCCTTGGCGGCGGCGTACAGCTCGTTGTTGTCGTAGCCGCGCAGGCGGGCGATCTCGTTCTTGATCTGGCGCAGGTGGCGAACGGCCTCGACGACGTTGCCGGTGCCGGCCTCGCCCTTGGAACGGATCATCGCGGCGCCCTCGGCGATACGGCGCAGGGCCTCGCCCAGGTTGGTGGCGCCGCACACGAACGGGGTCGTGAACGCGAACTTGTCACTGTGGTTGACCTCGTCGGCCGGGGTGAGGACCTCGGACTCGTCGATGTAGTCCACGCCGAGGGACTGCAGGACCTGGGCCTCGACGAAGTGGCCGATGCGGGACTTGGCCATGACCGGGATGGAGACGGCCTCGATGATGCCCTCGATCATGTCGGGGTCGGACATCCGGGCCACGCCGCCGTCCTTGCGGATGTCGGCGGGGACCCGCTCCAGGGCCATGACGGCGACGGCGCCCGCGTCCTCGGCGATCTTGGCCTGCTCCGGGGTGACGACGTCCATGATCACACCACCCTTGAGCTGCTCGGCCATGCCGCGCTTCACGCGGGCGGTGCCGGTCTCGGGGGTCTGGGCGGAGTTGGAGAGCGTGCTGGACACGGGTTTGACCTCGCTCGGGGGAAGCTCGGGGAAGAAGGGTTTCTGCAATCCCCGAGGAAACGCGAGGGGAACAGGCCACTGCAAGGGCCAATGAGGAGGCGGTGGATCGTTTTGTGGGGGTGCGTCGCCGGGTGCGGGTGCGCGGGGCTTCTCGCGCGGTTCCCCGCGCCCCTGAAAGCATCAGGTCCTGCGGGCCTGAAAGTGCGCGAGAAGCCCACCGGACCCGCGCCCGCCGACGAACCCGGCACCCCCGAGCTGTCAGGCGCCCGGACGTCAGGTCGTGGCGCGGTCGGCCAACGCGCCCGGCGGCTCGTCGTCCATCTCGAAGGCGAGCGGGAACGGGGCGTGACCGGCGAGCCGGAACCACCGCACCGTGCGATGCCGGCGCAGCGCACGCGCCGCGCGCACCGCGTCGTTGTGGAAGCGCCGGGCCATCGGCACCCGGCGCACGGCCTGGGCCAGTTCGTTCGCGGCGTCCTCCCCGCCCGGCGCCTCCCGCACCACCTCCACCTGCTGCGCGTCCGCGAACACGGCCCGCAGCGCCTGGCTCAGCTCGCTCTCGGCGACCTCGCGCTGCTCCTCCTCGGCCTGCCGGGCCGCGTGCGCCGCCTCGTAGAGGACGATCGAGGCGGCCGGGTCAAGCACCCCGGCGGTGGCCAGCTCCTGGGCCACCGACGCACGGCGCAGCAGCTGCGCGTCGAGCGCGGCGCGGGCGGCGTCGATGCGCGCGTGCAGTCGGTCGAGTCGTCCCGCGGTCCAGCTCAGATAGAGACCGATCGCGAAGAGGACGACGGCGATCCAGATGAGTGTCGAAGTCACGGGCGGCAAGGCTACTACCGGCGCCCGTCACCGCCACGTACGACGTCGGCGCCCCCGCGGGGGCGCCGCGACCGCCACGCGCTCAGTCCCGGGCCAGCCCCAACCGCGCCCGCAGCCCCCCTCGTTCGTCCGCCGCCACCGAGGCCGCTCCCTCCGTGACCGTCTCGTAGACGCCGAGGATGTCGGCCCCGACGGTGGACCAGTCGAAGCGCCGGACGTGCGCGCTGCCGCGGGCGCGGAGTTCGGCGCGGCGGTCCGGGTCGCCGAGCAGGCGTACGGCGGCCGCCGCGAGGTCGTCCGCGTCCTCGTTGGCGAAGAGTTCGCCCGCGCCGCCCTGGTCGAGGACCTGGGCGAAGGCGTCGAGGTCGGAGGCGAGGACCGGGGCGCCCGCGGACATGGCCTCGACGAGGATGATGCCGAAGCTCTCGCCCCCGGTGTTGGGGGCGACGTAGAGGTCGACGCTGCGCAGGAAGCGGGCCTTGTCCTCGTCGCTGACCATGCCGAGGAACTCGACGCGGGAGCGCAGCTCCTTCGGCAGCGTCTCCACCGCCTCCTCCTCGTCCCCCCGCCCGGCGACCAGCAGCCGGGTCTTCGGGCGCTCGGCGACGATCCGCGGGAGGGCCTTCATCAGTACCGGCAGCCCCTTGCGGGGTTCGTCGATGCGGCCGACGAAGCCCAGGGTGTCGCCCTGCCACTCGGGGCGGGGCTTGGCGCGGGCGAAGAAGTCGACGTCGACGCCGTTCGGGATGACCACCGCGTCGCCGCCCAGGTGTTCGACCAGGGTGCGGCGGGCGTACTCGCTCACCGCGATCCGCGCGCTGATCTTCTCCAGCGCGGGCTGCAGGATCGGGTACGCCGCGATCATCGCCCGGGAGCGCGGGTTGGAGGTGTGGAAGGTGGCGACGATCGGGCCCTGCGCGGCCCAGCAGGCCAGCAGGCCGAGCGACGGGGAGGCCGGCTCGTGGATGTGGATCACGTCGAAGGTGCCGTCGTGCAGCCAGCGCCGTACGCGCGCCGCCGACAGGAAGCCGAAGTTCAGGCGGGCCACCGAGCCGTTGTAGGGCACCGGGACCGCCCGGCCCGCCGAGACGACGTACGGCGGCAGCGGTGTGTCGTCGTCGGCGGGGGCGAGGACCGACACCTCGTGGCCGAGTCTGATGAGGTGGTCGGCCAGGTCACGGATGTGGAACTGGACTCCCCCGGGTACGTCCCAGGAGTACGGGCAGACGATCCCGATCCTCACGGGCGCCCCTTCTCGAAACCGGCCTCGGGGCTCTTCGCGGGGTCCAGGTCCGCGAGCCACAAGCGCTGCAGCATGTGCCAGTCCTCCGGGTGTTCGGCGATGCCGGTGGCGAAGGCGTCAGCCAGCGCCTGTGTCATGACAGACGTCTTCTCGGCGCGGGTACCTGACCCGGGTACCTCGACCGGTGCGTGCACCTGTCCCCGCATCACCGGCGAGTCGTCGTACCAGAGTGTCGCCGGCAGCAGCAGCGCGCCGGTCTGCTGGGCGAGGAGGGCCGGTCCGGCGGGCATCCGCGTGGGCTCGCCGAAGAAGTCGACCTGGACGCCGGACGCGGACAGGTCGCGGTCGGCGACCAGGCAGACCAGGCCGCCGTCGCGCAGCCGCCGCGCGAGGGTGCCGAAGGCGGAGCCGCCGCTGTGCGGCAGGACCTCCATGCCGAGGCCCTCGCGGTAGGCGACGAAGCGGTCGTAGAGCGTCTCGGGCTTGAGGCGTTCGGCGACCGTGGTGAACGGGGTCTTCAGCTCGGTGGTGACCCAGGCGCCGGCCAGGTCCCAGTTGGCGAGGTGCGGCAGGGCGAGGACGACGCCCCGGCCGGAGGCGAGACCGTCGGTGAGGTGGTGCAGGTCCTTGGGCGTGAAACCGGTCCGGACGCGCTCCTCGCTCCAGGCCGGCAGGCGGAAGGACTCCATCCAGTAGCGCAGGTAGGAGCGCATGCCCGCACGGGACAGCTCGGCGAGGCGTTCGGGGCTCGCGCCCGGCACCACGCGCGCGTAGTTGGCCTCCAGGCGGCGCACGAGAGGGCCGCGCCGCTTCCAGGTGGCGTCGGCGATCGTCCGGCCGAGGCGTACGGCGACGGGCTCCGGGAGCATCTTGACGGTGGCCCAGCCGAGGCCGTACAGCCCGTCGGTCGCCCGATCCCGCAGAGCGCTCACGGGGTCGCCTCGCTGTTGCGGGCGGCGTCCGGCGACTCCGGCGTGGTCGCGGCGGCCGCCTCCGCCTCGGCTTCGGCGGACTCGCGACGGACGGTGACGACGCGCTGGATCAGGGTGACGAGACTGCCGACGGCGACGATCCACAGGGCGATCGGCAGCAGGACCTCGATACCCGGCACACCGAACGCGTGCAGTCCGGAGAGACCGGCCGCGACCAGCGAGATCACCAGACGCTCGGCACGCTCCACGAGTCCGTTGACCGCCACCGGCAGACCGATCGACTCACCGCGCGCCTTGGTGTACGACACGACCTGGCCGCTCGCCAGGCAGAAGATCGAGACGGCGCACAGGGCGAGGTCGTCGCCCTTGCCCGCGTACCAGAGGGCGAACCCCCCGAAGATCGCGCCGTCGGCGACCCGGTCGAGCGTGGAGTCGAGGAAGGCGCCCCAGCGGCTGGAGCGGCCCATCTGACGGGCCATGTTGCCGTCGACGAGGTCCGAGAAGACGAAGAGCGTGATGACGATCGTGCCCCAGAAGAACTCGCCCCGGGGATAGAAGACCAACGCGCCCGCGATCACTCCGGCGGTGCCGATGAGGGTGACCGTGTCGGGGCTGACCCCCCTGCGGATCAGAAACGCGGCGAACGGTGTGAGGACACGCGTGAAGAATGCACGCGCGTACTTGTTCAGCATGGCCTTCCCGAGGGTCGGTGTCGCCGCGTGGCCCCTGCTGGCCATCCGGCTGGCCCATCGTAGCCACGCGCGCGCGTGTACGACCGTCGGGCACCAGCCCGCCGTGTCCCGGGGCCGTGGGGAGCGATCCCGTCCCTCGTATGGACGCGCGGTGACGCGAGTGGAAAGCTCGAAGGCACCGCGGGCGTCGCCGGAGCCGCCACCGCACGCGGATCCGCGTGTCCGCGCCCACAGTGACCTCACCGTGCACGGGAGGCAGGACCATGGGCGACAAGGCGAACGCACATCCCGGAGCCGCCGGCAGGGCTACGGCGGCCGACCACCCCGCGTCCGTACGGAATGTGGTGCTGGTCGGCCACTCCGGTTCGGGCAAGACGACTCTGGTGGAGGCTCTCGCGCTGACGGCGGGAGCGGTGAACCGGGCGGGCCGCGTGGAGAACGGCGGCACCGTCTCCGACTACGACGAGATCGAACACCGGCAGCAGCGCTCGGTGCAGCTCTCCCTCGTCCCCGTCGAATGGGGCGAGTACAAGATCAATCTGCTGGACACCCCCGGATACGCCGACTTCGTCGGGGAACTCAGGGCCGGTCTGCGAGCGGCGGACGCGGCCCTTTTCGTCGTCTCGGCCTCCGACGGCGTGGACGGCTCCACCCGCATGGTGTGGGAGGAGTGCGCGGCGGTCGGCATGCCCCGGGCGATCGTGGTGACCCACCTGGAGGCCGCGCGGGCGGACTTCGAGGAGATGACCCGTATCTGCGCGGAGACGTTCGGCGGGGACGACCCCGACGCCGTGCTGCCGCTCTATCTGCCGCTGCACGGCCCGCAGGGGCCGGACGGGCACGCGCCCGTGACCGGGCTGACCGGGCTGCTGTCGCGGAAACTGTTCGACTACTCCTCCGGTGAGCGCAAGGAGTCCGAGCCGGGCCCCGAGCAGCTGCCGGCGATCGAGGAGGCCCGCAACCGGCTCATCGAGGGGATCATCGCGGAGAGCGAGGACGAGACCCTCATGGACCGCTATCTCGGCGGCGAGGAGATCGACGTCACGACCCTCGTCGACGACCTGGAACGGGCCGTCGCCCGTGGGGTCTTCCACCCCGTGCTGGCCGCGGCCCCCGCCGCCGACGGCGCGAGACAGGGTCTCGGCACGGTCGAGCTCCTCGAACTGGTCACCGGCGGCTTCCCCACCCCCCTGGAGCGCGAGACGCCCGCCCTCACCACCCCCGAGGGCACGCCCCGGGAGATCAAGGCGGCCTGCGACCCCGACGGACCGCTGGTCGCCGAGGTCGTCAAGACCGCCAGTGACCCCTACGTGGGCCGTATCTCGCTGGTACGGGTCTTCTCCGGCACCCTGCGACCCGACGCGACGGTGCACGTGTCCGGGCACGGCCTCGCCGACCGGGGACACGAGGGCCGTGCCCTCCACGAAGCAGACGAGCGGATCGGCGCCCTGTCCACGCCCTTCGGCAAGCAGCAGCGGACGCTCACGCACTGCATCGCGGGCGACCTGGCCTGTGTCGCGAAGCTGAGCCGCGCCGAGACCGGGGACACGCTGTCGGCCAAGGACGACCCGCTGCTCATGGAGCCGTGGGAGATGCCCGACCCGCTGCTCCCGCTCGCCATCCAGGCGCACAGCAAGGCCGACGAGGACAAGCTCTCCCAGGGGCTGGCCCGGCTCGTCGCCGAGGACCCGACCATGCGGCTCGAACAGAACCAGGACACCCACCAGGTCGTGCTGTGGTGCCTGGGCGAGGCGCACGCCGACGTCGCGCTGGAACGGCTGCGCAGCCGGTACGGCGTCCAGGTCGACGTCGTACCGCACCGGGTCTCCCTGCGGGAGACGTTCGCCGACAGGTCGGCGGGGCGCGGCCGGCATGTGAAGCAGTCCGGCGGGCACGGGCAGTACGCGATCTGCGAGATCGAGGTGGAGCCGCTGCCCGGTGGCTCCGGCATCGAGTTCGTCGACAAGGTCGTCGGCGGAGCCGTGCCGAGGCAGTTCATCCCGTCCGTCGAGAAGGGGGTGCGGGCGCAGGCCGCCAAGGGCGTCGTGGCCGGCTATCCGCTCATCGACGTCCGGATCACGCTGCGGGACGGCAAGGCCCACTCGGTGGACTCCTCGGACGCCGCGTTCCAGACGGCGGGCGCGCTGGCGCTGCGCGAGGCCGCGACGGACGCGAAGATCCATCTCCTGGAGCCGGTGGCCGAGGTGTCGGTCCTGGTCGGCGACTCGTACGTGGGCCCCGTGATGAGCGATCTGTCGGGGCGGCGCGGCCGCGTCGTCGGGACCGAGCAGGCGGGCGGCGGGCGCACCCTGGTCCGGGCGGAGGTACCGGAGATCGAGATCGACCGGTACGCCGTCGATCTGCGTTCCCTCTCCCACGGCACCGCGCGCTTCGGCCGCCGGTACACACGGCACGAGCCGATGCCCTCCCACGTGGCCGAGAAGGTCCGCGAACAGGTCAAGGAGCACTGACGGTCCGGGGCGGGCGGAAGGTTCCGGTCCCCCGGCGGTGTGCCGGCGAACGGTTCCGGCCGTTTCGCGGGCACACCGCCGGCGAAGGGTGGCGGGGCGAGCACAGGCCGAGGACGGCTCAACGCCGGTCCACGGACGGCGGGTTCCGTGAATGTCCGTTCTTCGCACCACGCGGTGTCCGTCGCTGCGGATACGCTGATCACCTGATCGACAAGTATGGCTCGATCGGGCCCGGATCGGGTTATGACCTGATCAACAGGTGTGCGGAGCACGGAAGTCGGGAAGAGCCGCAGGAGCGAGTGTGCGGCGATGGGGGCGGCGGCGGTGGCGGACAGTTTCGATTTCACTCCCGGGGCACAGGTGCCGCTGATGGGCACCGCGGGCCAGACGGCGGCCACGTACGCCCTGGCGTCCGCGGCCTACCGGGACAACGAGATCGCGGAGATCCTCAAGGCCAACAACGACTGGCACAAGTCCGCGGTCAAACCGGGGCGCAAGTGGGCGACCATCTTCCGGCCGAACCTCGGGGAGGCGTTCTCCCTCGCGGTGCGGGACCGGATGGTCGGCGCGGGCCGCAAACCCCTCATCCAGTCCTTCGGCATGGAACCGCAGGTCGTCGTCGAGCACTGCCTCGCGGCGAACAACATCCGCCGGGAGCGCGACAACTGGCTCTCGGCGGTGATGGTCCTGTGCGGCCTGCTCTTCCTGCCCGGCCTGCTGCTCTGGCTGCTCGTCTTCCAGATCCGTACGACGGTCGCCAAGCGTGACAAGCGCGCCGGTGCCCTCGGCACCACCCTGCTGGTCGCCGTGGGCGCCCTCGCCGTGATCTTCCTGTTCAGGATGCCGTTCGACGGCATCTGGGCCTGGTACGCACGGGCCTGCGTGGTGCTGCCCGTGGTGGGCTGGTTCTGGGCCAAGCAGATCTGCGAGCGCGCCGCCGCGGACCTGCGGGACCGCTGGTCCGGCCTGCTGGCCGGCGGCGGGGTCGGCGCCAAGATCCCCGAGGCCGTGCCCGGCAGCCCCAACGAGACCAAGGCCGAGCAGCTGCGCAAGGAGCTGGCCCGGCTCAGCGCCGAACAGCGGTCCAACCTCGTCTTCTACGCCGGCCCCAAGGGCATCCTCGGCATGGGCACCCGCTGGGGCGCCTGGCAGCTCGCCGAGGATCTCGTACCGGCCGAGTCCGGCAAGGAGATCCACCCGTTCCGCAGCTGGGACGTCATACGCGCCATCCACGACCAGCTGCGCATGCTGGAGCGCACCCCCCTCAACACCGGTGGTTTCACGGCGCCCTCCATCAAGCACTGGGTCGTCAGCCCCATCGGCGAGGGCGCCGCCGCCGTGGCCCGGCCCGAGGGCACGGACGTGGACGCCTACCAGTACAAGTCCCACGCCATACAGGAGATCTGCAACAAGCAGCACTTCGGCAGCGGCAACCGGCACTACCTGGGGGTCCAGTGGACGCTCTGGGACGGCCAGTTGATCATCACCATGATGGTCACGGTCACCGTGCTGCACCACACGCTCCGCATCGAGGTGACCGGACACGCCCTGGGCCCGGTGCACGGGCTGTTCACGACCGGGCCGGCGGCCAAGGAGAAAGAGGTCCAGAAGTCGCTGAGGTTCTGGGAGACCCGCAAGGTGAAGCTCCCCCTCGTCGACGCGGACGAGGTCGTACGGCTCGCCGCGCGCGCCCCGCTGACCTGGTACCCGCCGCTGCTCAACTGGCTCGGCGGTTCCATCGGCCTGCCCGAGCCGTTCGGCCTGCGGCACGCCTGGGCCGACCAGCCCTGGCGGCACCGCTTCATGGCCGACGACGCGCTGCGCGCCGCCACGCCGGTGCTCCGCGTGGTGCACAACGCCGCGATCAAGGTCCTGAAGGACAACGGTGTGGACACCGAGAAGTTCGGCTCAAGGGCCGGATTCCTCAGCGGGGCGGTACAGGACGCGTCCCCGCGGAAGGCTGACCTCTACGACGCGTGAGCGCTGCGCTCGGCCTGGGCCGGGGGGTGCGGGCGGGGGCTGACTGCGGGTGCGGGTCCGGTGGGACTTCTCGCGCAGTTCCCCGCGCCCCCGGGAAGCAGGGGCTGCGCCCGCTGCTTCTCCGGACCGAGAAGGCGTCTTGAGCCCCTCACCCTCTCGGTCCACCCGCCCGCGACCGTCCGGTGTCCGGCTCAGGCGGACGGCCAGGCTTCCGCCAGCATCTTCCGGGTGTCGGCCAGGAGTTGGGGCAGGATCCGCGTGTGGCCGACGACCGGCATGAAGTTGGTGTCGCCGCCCCAGCGGGGAACGATGTGCTGGTGGAGGTGGGCCGCGATACCGGCACCCGCGACCGTGCCCTGGTTCATGCCGATGTTGAAGCCGTGCGCGCCGGACGCGGCACGCAGGGCGGTCACGGACTGCTTGGTCAGCTCGGCCAGCTCTGCGGTCTCCGGCCCGGTGAGGTCCGTGTAGTCGGCGACGTGACGGTAGGGCACGACCATGAGGTGGCCGCCGTTGTACGGATAGAGGTTGAGCACCGCGTACACATGCTCGCCGCGCCTGATGATCAGGCCGTCCTCGTCCGATTTCGCCGGGATCGAGCAGAACGGACAGCCGTCGTCGGCCCCAGGACCGGTCGGCTTGTTCTCACCCTGGATGTACGCCATCCGGTGGGGCGTCCACAGGCGCTGGAACGCGTCCTGCGTTCCCACTCCGATCTGCTGCTCCGGCTCACTCGTCATGCAGTGCAGCATATTGCTTCGCCCGTTCGCGGCGTGTCGGCGGGTACCCGGGCGTGACCCGCGGGGCCAAGCTGAGGCGATGGACCTCGACAGCCGCACGCTCCGCTGGGAACGGCGCACCGGACGCGTCCTCGCCGGCGCGTCGGCCCTCTTCCTCTCCTCGTACGCGGTACGGGTGCTCGCCCACGGCCTTCCCCAGGTCTGGCTCGACCTCTGTCTCGCGGTGACCATGGCGTGCTGGGCGATCTTCGCCCTCGACTACGGGGTGCGCTGGCGGCTGAGCGGGCTGGGCCCGAGGTTCGTACGCGTCCACTGGCTGGACACCGTCGTGCTCGTGCTGCCGCTGCTGCGGCCGCTGCGCGTCGTGCAGATCCACGACGCCGTACAGCGTCGCCACCAGCGGCCCCGGCTCTCCCTGCACGCGCGCGTGGCCGTCTACGCGGGCCTGTCGGTGACCCTGCTCGGCTTCACCGGCGCCCTCGCCGTCTACCAGCAGGAGCACGACGCACCGGGCGCGACGATCCTGACCTTCGGGGACTCCGTGTGGTGGACCTGCTCGACGCTCGCCACGGTCGGGTACGGGGACGTCACCCCCGTGACCTCGATGGGCCGGACGATCGCCGTGTTCCTGATGGCGTGCGGCCTCGCCCTGCTCGGCACGGTGACGGGGTCGTTCGGGTCGTGGCTGATCCAGGTGTTCGCGCGGGAGGACGAGGCGAGGCCCCCGGAGAGCTGAACTCTCCGGGGGCCTCGCCTCGGCCTCGGCGCGGGTTACGCCTCAGATCTGGACGCGGTCCGCCACGACCTGCGCGATCTTCGCGATGGCCTCCTCGACGGGAATGCCGTTCTCCTGCGAGCCGTCGCGGTAGCGGAAGGAGACGGCACCGGCCGCCATGTCCTCATCACCGGCGATGACCATGAACGGCACCTTGGCCTTCTGGGCGTTGCGGATCTTCTTCTGCATGCGGTCGGAGGAGGCGTCGACGTCGACGCGCAGGCCCTTCCTCTTCGCTTCGGCAGCGAACTTCTGCAGGTACTCCACGTGTGCGTCGCCGATCGGGATACCGACCGCCTGGACGGGCGCCAGCCAGGCCGGGAACGCGCCCGCGTAGTGCTCCAGGAGGACGGCGAAGAAGCGCTCGATCGAGCCGAACAGCGCGCGGTGGATCATGACCGGGCGCTGCTTGGAGCCGTCCGGGCCGGTGTACTCCAGGTCGAAGCGCTCGGGCAGGTTGAAGTCGAGCTGGACCGTGGACATCTGCCAGGTACGGCCGATGGCGTCCTTCGCCTGGACGGAGATCTTCGGCCCGTAGAACGCGGCGCCGCCCGGGTCCGGGACGAGCGGAAGGCCCTGCTTCTCGGCCACCTGGCGGAGCGTCTCGGTGGCCTCTTCCCACGCCTCGTCCGAGCCGACGAACTTCTCCGGGTCCTTGGTGGACAGCTCCAGGTAGAAGTCGGTGAGACCGTAGTCGCGCAGCAGGTTCAGGACGAAGGTGAGCGTCTTGTCCAGCTCGTCCGCCATCTGCTCGCGGGTGCAGTAGATGTGCGCGTCGTCCTGGGTGAAGCCGCGGGCCCGGGTCAGGCCGTGCACGACGCCGGACTTCTCGTACCGGTACACGGTCCCGAACTCGAAGAGGCGCAGCGGCAGTTCACGGTACGAGCGGCCACGCGCGTCGAAGATCAGGTTGTGCATCGGGCAGTTCATGGGCTTGAGGTAGTAGTCCACGCCCTCGTCGAGCTGCATGGGCGGGTACATGCCGTCGGCGTACCAGTCCAGGTGGCCCGAGACCTCGAAGAGCTTCCCCTTCGTGGCGTGCGGGGTGTAGACGAACTCGTACCCCTCCTCCTCGTGCCGGCGGCGCGAGTAGTCCTCCATGACGCGGCGGATGATGCCGCCCCGGGGGTGGAAGACGGCGAGGCCGGAGCCGATCTCGTCCGGGATGGAGAACAGGTCGAGTTCGTTGCCCAGCTTGCGGTGGTCGCGCTTCTCGGCCTCGGCGAGGAAGTCGAGGTGTGCCTTCAGCTCCTCCTTGGAGGGCCAGGCGGTGCCGTAGATGCGCTGGAGCATCGGGTTCTTCTCGCTGCCGCGCCAGTACGCGGCGGCGTTGCGCATCAGCTTGAACGCCGGGATGTTCCGGGTGGTGGGCAGGTGGGGGCCTCGGCAGAGGTCCTTCCAGCACAGGTCACCGGTCTTGGCGTCCAGGTTGTCGTAGATCGTCAGCTCACCGGCGCCGACCTCGACGTCCGCGCCGTCGTCGGAGGAGGCGGAGCCCTTGAGGCCGATCAGCTCCAGCTTGTACGGCTCGTCCGCCAGCTCCTCGCGGGCGGCCTCGTCGGTGACGACGCGGCGCGAGAAGCGCTGGCCGCGCTTCTGGATCTCCTGCATCTTCTTCTCGACGGCCTTGAGATCCTCGGGGGTGAACGGCTTCTCGACGTCGAAGTCGTAGTAGAAGCCGTCCCGCACCGGCGGGCCGATGCCCAGCTTCGCCTCCGGGAACAGCTCCTGCACCGCCTGGGCCATGACGTGCGCGGTGGAGTGGCGCAGGATGTTGAGGCCGTCCTCGGAGGAGATCTCCACGGGCTCGACGGTCTCGCCGTCGCGCACCTCGTAGGCGAGGTCCTTCAGCTCTCCGGCCACGCGGGCGGCGACGACGGTGCGCTCGCCGGCGAAGAGGTCGGCGGCCGTAGTGCCCGTCGTCACCACGCGCTCGTCCCGCTCGGAATCGCGTTGGATGATCACACGGACGTCGGACACCGGTTTCTCCTACCTGAAGGGGCGGCCCGGGCGGTCTGCTGCGGCCTGGGCCATTGGGAAGGATCGTACCGAGCCCGGGGTGCTCCTCGCGAAACAGATACCTCAGTCCCCTCCGCAGGCCTCCTCGAAGAAGGCCGTGATCTCCGCGGTCTCCTGCAGCGACTTCATCAGCCGGTCCCGCTCCGCCTCGTCGACCTGCACGGGGGCGATCCCGTCGGCGTCCGTGAGCCGCCGGAACCCTCCGCGGCTCTCCAGCCTCCCCCGCACCCGGACCGGCAGTCCCACGAGATGGGCCTGCCCCGCGATCCGGTACGACTCCTCGTCCAGGGTCATGCGGACGTGCGGCACCTCGGCGCCCGCGAGGACCCGCAGTCGTACGGTGCCCTCGCCGCGCCCGGCGGACCGGCGCATCCGCACCACGGCCCCGGTGATCCGCACCGGCATCGAGGGCTCCTCCCGCAGATAGCGGGCCCCGGCCTCACGCAGCACGGGCAGGTCGCCCGGTGAGAACTCGACGGGCTCGGCCGGTGACGCGCCGCCCTCGGGGACCCCGGCGGCCGGCGCCCAGTCGACGGCGACCCGGGCGCCCTCGGTGCCCCGGACGAGGGCGACGAGCGCCTCGGTCAGCTCATGGCTGACCCCGGCCTCGACGGCGCCGTCGAAGGCCTCCATGCCACCGGTGGCGCGCCGGTAGTCGATGGCCTCGCGGGCGGCGTAGAGGGCCTGGTGCAGGCGCAGGGCGAGGGGGCGGCCGGTGGCCACGGGGACGAAGGCGGTGAGGCGGCGGCCGCCGGGTGCGGCACCGACGAGGACGCTGTCCAGACAGGCGGCGGCGGGCAGCCGGTGCCGGGCTCCGTAGTACCCGGCACGCGCGCGGGTGGCCAGCGCAGCAGCGAGGAGCATCTGGCGGGCGGCCGACCGCAGTTGGTCCTCGACCCCCCAGGAGGCGGTGCCCAGGGCGCCGGTCGGCACGTCCCGCCACCAGTGGATCTCGTCGCTGGGCACGGTGAGGGCGACCAGAACGTCCCGCGCGGCGGGCGAGCCGCTGCGGGACAGGGCCGTGAGGGCCTCGCCGAGCAGGTCGTCGCTGTCGGGAAAGGCCCGGTTCTCGGGCACGAGCAGGCTCATGCCCCGCCCGGCCGGCCCCGGCGGGGTCCAGCGGCCGTACCGGCCCGCGGCTCCGCCGCGCCGCTGCCAGCCGTGCCGGCGCAGCAGGGCGCCGAGGACGGCGGGGTCGACCTGGTCGGGGTCGGGCGGCCGGGTCCAGGTGGGCTCGTCGGGATGCGGGCGCACCGCGCGAACGGGCTCCCCGATGGGACGGCGTACGGACGCGCCCTCCTCGTGGGGACGGGGCGTCCGGCCGTCCTCGCCCTGCGGACGGCCCGGTGTCCCGTCGTCGGCGTAGGGACGTCGGCCGGAGGTGTCCGCACGGTGTGGGTGCCGGGCGGACGCGTCGTCGTAGGGCCGTCGGCCGGGTCCCTCGTCGTAGCGGCGCGCGCCGGGGCCGTCGTCGTCGATGGGGCCGTGGGTCACGGTCTGCCTCCCGTTCCGACCCGCGTCATGATCTCGCAGAGCGCTCGGTCGTCGAAGATGCGCGAGGTCGGTATGCGCACGGTGGTGCGCCGCCGGCCGGTGATCGGGTGTCCGGCGAGGTTGATCCAGTAGCAGCAGTGCCGCAGGTCGAGCCGGTCGTGGCCGGCCCGCAGCCACTGCTCCTGCGAGCGGGGGACGATCATCACGACCAGGATCTTGTGCACCGAGACGGGGGTGCGGGCCAGCTTCGCCAGGTGCTGGTTGTCGAGGGTGAAGGAGAAGAACCGGCCCGCCGGGTTCGGCGCGAGCTGGTAGGTGGCCTTGAGTTGCACCTTGATGGTGACCTCGTCGTCGACCGTGTGACCGGGCGAGCCGTGGCTGACGTGCCAGTCGATGCCGTTGTCCGGAAAGGGCTGGGAGAGCGAGCAGCCCGCCGCCGCGGCCACCGCGTGCAGATAGCCCACCTGCAGGGTCTCCATGCAGGCGGTGGTGGCGAGGGAGCCGCGGAGCGGTGCCGCGTGCTCGGGCAGCAGCCCGCCCCGCTCGGGCTGCGCAATGGCCATGACCAACAGCCTTCCAGTGCTGGTGTTTCCCCGTACCGGGCCGCTGAACTGCGCCGACCCGTACTTCTGTTGTCTCCTTCCGGCGTACGGCGCAAACAGCCCGGGTATCACCAAACTGGCAGAAGACGGGACGTCAGCTGCCGTGGGTGAACGAGGAGTTGTGGACACATGACGTGTTGGTACGAGGGGCCCTTGGCGGCGTTCGACACGGAGACCACGGGTGTGGACGTCGAGACCGACCGGATCGTGTCGGCCGCCGTGGTCGTCCAGGACGCGCCCGGCACCCGCCCCCGGGTGACCCGGTGGCTGGTGAACCCGGGTGTGCCGGTGCCCGCCGCGGCGACGGCGGTGCACGGGCTGACGGACGAACGGTTGCAGCGCGACGGCCGCTGGCCGGCGCCGGTGATGGAGGAGATAGCCAGGGCGCTGGCGGAGCAGGCGGTGCGCGGCCGCCCGCTGGTCGTCATGAACGCGCCGTTCGATCTGACGCTGCTGGACCGTGAGTTGCGGCGGCACCGCGCCTCGTCGCTGGACCACTGGTTCGAGGCGACGCCGTTGCGGGTCCTCGATCCTCGGGTCCTGGACAAGCATCTGGACCGCTACCGCAAGGGCCGGCGCACGCTCACCGACCTGTGCGCGCACTACGAGGTCGTGCTGGACGGCGCGCACGACGCGGGAGCCGACGCCCAGGCGGCGATGGACGTCGTCCGCGCGGTGGGGCGCCGTTTCGCGACCCGGCTGGCCCGTCTCTCCCCCGCCGAACTGCACACGCTGCAGGCCGTGTGGCACGCGGCGCAGGCCCGCGGCCTGCAGGCCTGGTTCGCGCGCAGCGGCACGGAGGAGGCGGTGGACCCGGCGTGGCCGCTGCGTCCGGACATGCCGGCGGCGGCATGAAAAAAGCCGGTCCGCGTCCGCGGACCGGCTCTACCCGGTGGGCGATACTGGGTTCGAACCAGTGACCTCTTCGGTGTGAACGAAGCGCTCTCCCACTGAGCTAATCGCCCGGGAACGGACTGAACAATACAGGTCCCGGCGGGTCTGGTTCAAACCGCTTGGCCGTGCGATCTGAGGTGGGCGAGGAGTCCGTGTCGTCCCGCCCGCATCATCAGGGTGTGGTTGGCGCGGAACACGGGCCGTCCCGGTACGGCGAGGCGTCGCAGCAGGGGCTTGGTGACGTCGACCTCCTGGTCGTAGAGGGCGAGGGTGCCGGGTCCCTCGGCGGTGACCGTCCAGCGGGCCCAGCCGTTCAGGTCGCCGGTCATCGCGATCTCCAGGACGCCGGTCGCCGCGTCGCGCCGTACCGCCCGCGCGGTGAGGACGAGTTCGTACGGCACGACCGAGCGGATCCGGAGGGTGCCGGTGGTGTCGTCGATCCGGGTCACCTCGCGGACCTGGGGCCACCAGCGCGGATAGTCCTCCGGGCGCCGGAGCGCGTCGTAGACGGCGGCGGGCGGGGCGGGCAGGCTCCAGCGGCTGCGGAAGCGGTAGTGGCACCAGTCCATGGTCGGATTGTGCCTGCGCGGAGGCCCTGCGTGCGGGATCTGAGTACCGCCTTGAGTACGTGGACTCATGTCGTGCGGCGTGACGCCGACCACACTCCGTGGCATGACGCCTTTTCCGTCCCCGGCCGAGGAGCTGCGGGTCCTCGACGCCGAACTGCGGCAGCTCGACGCCCGCCGCGTGTTCCTGCTGACGCGCCGCGCCTGGCTGGTCAACGCCCTCTACGCGTCGGCGTCGGCACCCGGCGCGCCCACCGCCCCGCCCGCGCGGCGCCCAGAGGCGACGGCGCCGAACGTGCAGAACGTGCTGCTGGTCCTCGGCGGCGTCCTGCTGACCGTCGCGGCGATCGCGTTCACGCTGGTCAGCTGGGGACACCTGGGGATCGGCGGCCGGGCCCTGGTGCTCGGCGGGGTGACGGTGGCCGCGCTGGGCGCGCCGTGGGCGCTCCTGCGCCGTGGCCTGCGCTCGACCGCCGAGGCGGTCTCGGGCCTCGGCCTCGCCCTCACCGTCCTGGACGCGTACGCGTTGCACGAGGTCGCGTTCGCCGGCGCGGACGGTACGGGATACGCGGCCGTCGCGGCCGCGGTGCTGGCGGTGACGTGGGCGGCGTACGGGCTCATCCTGCGCGCCCCGGCGCCCGAGGCGGCGGACACCAGGCCGGCACTGCCCCGCCCCGCTCTCGCCCTGCCCCTCCCCCTCGCCCTGGTCGCCGCGCAACTCCCGCTTCTCCTCGGGGCGTTCGCAAGCGGCGCGGATGTCGAGACGGTCGCGGCCGTACTGCTGGTGACAGCGGCGGCCGACACCGCGATCGCGCTCCGGGTGTCCCCGAAGCCGGTACGGATCGTCGCCGTGGTCGGCGCGTTCGGCTGGGGCGCCGGGGGTGTGGTGACGGCCGGGTGGCTCTCGTGGGCCGCCGCCGGCCCGGGCGCCGCCGTCCGTGCGGCGGCGCTGCTCGCCCTCGCCGCGGCGATCGCCCTGACGACCGCCCGGTTCACCCCGAACCGCGCCCCGGCCCTCGGGACCGCACTGACGGGTGGGCTCCTCGTGGTCCTCGGCGCCGGCGGAATCGCCCGCTCGGTCCTGCCCGAGGTGTGGACGGTCCCGGCCCATCTCCTGTGCGGAATCGCCCTGTTGGCCGTCGTTCGGACGCGGGCCCCCGAGCCCGTCCGCCGGGGCCTCGTGCATGCTTCCTCCGTCGTGCAGGGCCTCGCCGTGGCCACCGCGCTGCCCACCGTGTCCGTCGCGCTGCTCGGCCCGGTCGGCCGGATCGAGCGGGTCTGGTCGGGCGCCCCCGCCGACGCCCGCGCCGCGGTGACGCTCGACGTGCCCTGGCCGCCGAACACGGCCACCGTGCCCCTCGTGCTCGTCGTCGTCGCCGGGGTGCTGGCCGTGGCCGCGCGCACCGTCTCCTGGCGCACCCCGGCCCTGGTCGGCGCGCTGATCCTCACCTGGGCGACGGCCCTGGTGCTCCCTCCGGTCCTCCGACTGCCCTTCACGGCGGGGCTGGTGGCGCAGGGCCTGCTGGTCGTGGCCGCACTGGGCCTCGCCGTGTCCGTCCGGTCGGCGGAGCCCGGGCGCCTCCGGGTCCCGCTGCCCCTCACGGGTGCCGTACTGGCCCTCGTCACCTCCGTGAACCTGGCCCTGCACTCCCTGGCCACCGAGGCGGCGACCCTCACCGTCCTCGGCGCCTCGGCCATCCTGTTCGCGGCGGCCGCACGGTACGGGCGCACCGGCCCCGGGCTCCTCACGGCGCCCGCCGCACTCGTCCACGCCACCGCCCTGACCTGCGCGATCGGCGCCTCCGCCGACTGGGAGCCGCACCACACGGCGCTGCTCGTCCTCACCGTCCCGGCCGTCGCGGCCCTACTCGCGGCCCGCCTCGGCGACTCGCCCCTGACCATCCCCGTCGAGGCGACCGGAGCCGTCGCCGGCCTCCTGACCATCGGCCTCTCCGCCACGCACCCGCCGCTGCTGGCCCTGACCCTCGCGCTCTGCGGAGTCATCACCATGGGCACAGCCGTACGACCGGACCGCCGCGGGCTCGGTTACGCGGCGACCGCCCTCTTCGTCCTGGCCTCCTGGGTACGGCTGGCAGCCTGGGATGTCGGCTCCCCGGAGGCGTACACCCTGCCGGTGACCGTCCCGGCCCTGCTCGTCGGCCATCTGCGCCGGCGCCGGGACCCGACCGCCTCGTCCTGGACTGCGTACGGCCCGGGACTCGCCGTCACGCTCGTTCCGAGCCTCGTGGCGGCCTGGGGCGACGCGCACTGGCTCCGCCCCCTGCTGCTGGGCGCCGCGGCCCTGGCCGTCACCCTGCTGGGTGCCCGCCACCGTCTCCAGGCGCCCCTGCTCCTCGGCGGCGGCACGCTCACCCTGGTCACCCTCCACGAACTCGCGCCGTACATCGCCCAGGTCGTGGACGCCCTCCCCCGCTGGGCGCCTCCCGCACTGGCGGGCCTGGTCCTGCTGGCAGCGGGCGCCACCTACGAACAACGCCTGCGCGACGCCCGCCGCGTACGGGACGCACTGGGCAGACTGACCTGAGGCGCGCGCCCCGTCAGGGGCGCGGGAAACTGCGCGACCAGCCACGACGATCCCGCAGTTCCCCACCCACCCCAGCCGCCCCAGGCCCCCCGCTCGACCCAGCGGAGCGCTACGGCATCTTGTCGCCCACCAACGCCAGGTTCTGGATCGCCGCCAGCCCGTACAGCGCGGTCGCGTTGGTCGACACCCACGCCGCCTCGCTGCCCGGCACGAGCGCCGTCGGCCCCTCGATCTTCTTGGTGGTCCAGTCGGTCGACTCCTTGTAGTCCCAGGTGTCGGCGCTGTTGTAGAACTGCCGCCACGCACGGGCCGCGAGCTTGTCGTCCTTCAACTGCACGGCGGCGTACGCGTCCTGCCGCGAGTGGCCCTGGAAGAGCAGCAGGGTGCCGAAGTTGGAGCCGTACCGCGCGGCCTGCTCCGCCTTCGTCGCGTTGAAGTAGCGGCAGTAGTCGAGCCACGCCTCCTTGAACTTGGGCATGTCGATCTGGTCGAGGAGTTCCGCGCACATCTCGACCAGCCCGAACATGGCCGACAGATGCGACACCCCGACCACCGGCTTGTCCGCGACGGCGAACTTGCCCGTGTCCAGGTCGTACAGGCCGGTGCCCTGGACGAAGCCGTTGGGCTGGGCCGCGATCGTCTCCATGGTCGACAGCACGCGCGCCCTGGCCTTCTCCCACTTGGGGCCGCGCCGCTCCCACTCGGTCAGCCACGCGGACACGAGCCCGGACCAGTCGGTGCCGAAGCCGATCGACAGGGCGTTGCGGTCGGGGGTGTAGGGCTCGGTGCGGATCTTGCGGATGGGGTCGAGGACGAGGAACGTCTCGTCGGAGTCGACGTTGGCGTGCATGAGGTCGCCGACGCGTTCGTCGGCGGTGAGGAAGTAGTAGTAGCGGCGGTAGGTGGTGTTGGCGATCCGCTGCTGCTTGGCGCTGTCGGCGTAGTGCTGGACGCCGTGGCGGGTGCCGAGTCCGGCCCACTTGCCCAGGTGGTAGACGTCGACCTCGCCGGTGTGCCGGGTCATGGCCTCGGCGAAGCGGAAGATGTCCGCGCGGCCGGAGCGCATGTACGCGAACCAGAGCCACAGGTCCGGTGAGAGTTCGGAGTTGTCCCAGGCGTAGCCGCCGATGTCGTAGCACCACTGGTGACGGCTGGGGTCGTAGCTGTGCATGATGTCGCCGTAGTCCCAGAAGCCGTACCACCGGCGCATCTCCACCTGGTCCTTGTAGTAGGTGAAGAGGAAGTCGAGGTGGTCCTCGATCTTCGCCTTGGCGGCGGTGGACCGGTCGGGCTCGGCGAACAGCCTGCCGAAGACGCCCGCCTCGACGAGCTGCCGGGGCGGGGCGGCGAGCTGCGGGGGTGTGCGGACGGCCTCGACCTGCTGGGCCATGGCCTCGGCGCCCGGCGTGGACTCATGGGCCCAGAAGAGGAGTTCGCTGGTACGGGCGATGCCGTACGGGGTGCCGAAACCGGGCTCGTAGTCCTCGTAGGTGATGTTGAGTCCTTCGAGCTGCTCGGCGTAGGTGTCCTGGCCCATGCCGTCGTGGTAGAAGCGCAGGTCCATCGGCCGTGCCTCGGGCGACCAGAGCCAGAGGGTGACCTCGGCGGTGTCGGTCTGCGCGTCGCGGATGTCGAGCTGGGCGGGGAACTTCTCCCAGAAGTCCCGCAGTCCGAAGGCGAACCCGCCGGACGCGCCACCGACGTACCCGAAGCCGCTGGCCCGCCGACCGCCGCCGGCCGGGATCCAGCCGTGGCCCTTCCTGGTGCGCTTGCGGACGCCGAAGCCGTCGGCGGACAGCTGCGAGAGCGTGTAGTCGCCCCATTCGGGGATGTACTGCAGACGGGTCGTGACACGCTGGTCCCAGGTGGAGGGGTCGGGCAGCTTCTTCCCCTCGAACTGGGCCGTGCGCACCGCCGCCCCCGGGTCGCGCCGCAGCCCCGTGACACCCTTGACCGCCTCGCGCAGCAGGCCCGTGCCCTCGCCGCCGATACGGATGTGCCGGTCGTACGCGGCGTCGCGCATCGGCACCTCGAAGCGGACGCCGATGCCCCGGACGAAGTCGCCGCCGGCCTTTCCGGCCTGCTGGTCGCCGTCGAAGGTGATGGTGTGCACCAGGCGGAACGACTCGGCACCCGCGTAGAAGTAGAGGCGGATCGAGAAGGGCAGCCAGCTGTGGCTTCCTCTGCGGTGCTTTCCGTCGATGCGGACCACGGCACGCACCGGGCCCTCCTGCTCGACCTCGACCTCGTCGATGAGGCTCTCGTAGCGCTGGTACTTCTCCGTGCCCTGGTCGCCGTCCTCGATCTCGGGCTGGCGCAGCAGCACCAGACGGCCGCTGTGGGCGATCTCGGTGGAACCGCGCAGCACGGACTTCACGAGTGTGGAGCCGGACTTGCCGATCTTGGCGGTGATGACACCGGTCGACACGTCGATGGTGGTCGCGCGCTCGTCGACGGTGACCTTCTTCGCCGGCGCCGCGGGCGTGCCCGCGGCGAGGGTGAGCTTGCCGGAGCCGGCGCCCGCGCCCACCGCGTGCGCGGTCCACTTCACGGAGCCGTCGGGCCAGTAGCCGATCGGCCAGGACTGTACGGCGACGTCCTTGCCGTCCGCGTCGGTCAAAGAAAACGACTGTTCTTTTTCGTACGCCCCCTTGGGCCACGGCACACCCACGGTCGAACCGGGAGCGGCGCCGAGCCCACCGTCCTCCAGCCAGTCCAGGGTCACCGGATCCGCCTTCGCCGCCTCGGCCAGGGGGGCGGCCTGCGCGTCCGCGCTCCCCAGCGCCCAGCTGAACTGCGCGGCGGCTCCTGCGACGGCGGCCGCCTTGAGAAGGGACCTGCGGTCGATCGGGGACATGGCCTTTCCTTTCCGTACGGGACGTCTTGCGTGCTGGCAGTCAGGGGCATGACAGAGAGAGGTACGGCGCCTCCGGGCGCCGACCTGAACGGGCGGCACCGCCCGCCGCGGTCAGCGGCGGCGGTACCGCTCCTCCACGGCTACGGCCGCCGCCGCGACGGCCCCGAGGACCGGGATCGCCAGCGGCGCGACGAGCCAGGCGGAACAGGCCACCACGACCACTCCGCCGACGAGCAGAAACGACCCGGCGGGGTCGAGCACGGTCCGCCGCCCGGCCGCGCCGAGCAGCGCGCGCCAGGTGGCGCCGGGCCGCCAGACCGCCGCCGCGCGCAGTCCGGCGACCACGGCGCCGATCAGCGCGAGGACACCGACCGCGCCGACCAGCGGTCCGCCCGGAATCCCGGCGCGAACGGCCCGGACGTCCACCCACACCGCCGCGAGCGCCGCCCAACCGGCGAGCCCGACCAGCCAGCCGCCGCGCACCGCCGTCCGGAAGTCGGCCCAGAACTCCCGCCACCCGCCGCCCTCGTGGGCCGTGCGGCGCCCGAGGTGCCGGGAGCCGGCGGCGAACGCGGCCGGGTAGGTCAGCAGCGGCAACGAGGCCAGCGCGATCCACACCCCGGTGAGCAGACACTCGGCGAACAGCGCGAACCGTTCGGCGAGCACGGACTCCTCGCGGGGAGCGGCGGTCTTCGCTCGGGCACGGGCCTGGGCCATGGTCAGCTCACCTCAGCCCTTCAGGCCCGAGGTGGCCATGCCGTCGATGAGGTAGCGCTGGAAGGCGAGGAAGAAGGCGAGCACCGGCAGCAGGGCCACCAGCGACATCGCGATCATGCCGCCGTAGTTGGCCACCCCGTCCTGGTCCACGAACATCTTCAGCCCGAGCGAGACCGTGTACTTGTCGGGCTCGTTCAGATAGATCAGCGGGCCCATGAAGTCGTTCCAGGAGTTGATGAACGTGAAGATCGCGCTGGTGATGAGCGCGGGCCGGCACAGCGGCAGCACGATCGACCAGTAGATCCGGAAGTGCCCGCAGCCGTCGAGCCGCGCCGCCTCGTCGAGCTCCTTGGGCAGGTTCCGCATGAACTGCACCATCAGGAAGACGAAGAACGCCTCCGTGGCCAGGTACTTCGGCAGCAGCAGGGGGGTGGAGGTGTTGATCAGGTCCATGTTGCGGAACAGCACGTACTGCGGGATCAGCAGCACGTGGTACGGCAGCAGGAGCGTGCCGATCATCAGCGTGAAGAGCAGGTTGCGTCCGGCGAACTTGATCTTCGCGAAGGCGTACGCCGTCAGCGAGCAGGAGACCAGGATCCCGATCACCGAACCCACGGCGAGCGTGAGCGAGTTGAGGAAGAACGTGGAGATCGGGATGTCGGCGATACCGTCGGCGAGTCGTGTGTAGTTGGCGACGACCGGGTCGCTCGGCAGCAGGTCCAGACTGCCGACGATGTCCTCGCTCTTCTTGAGCGAGCCGCCGACGACCCAGATCACCGGGTAGAGGATCACCGCGAGGATCGCGAGCGACCCGAGGTGCCAGGCGAGGGAGCCGGGCAGCCTGCGGCGCAGGGCGCCCGTCCGCGAGGAGGACGCCGGGGCCGGGGTGATCTCGGTGGCCTGTGCGCTCATCGGGCACCCTCCTCGTAGTGCACCCAGCGCTTCTGGGACCAGAACAGCACGGCCGTCACCAGGGCGACCGCGACCAGCAGCAGCCAGGCCATGGCGGAGGCCAGACCCATCCGGCTGTTCTCGAAGCCCTGGACGTACAGATAACAGGTGTAGACCATCGAGCCGTCGGCCGGACCACAGGCATTGCCACCGGCACCGCCGCCGACGATGTACGCCGAGCTGAAGATCTGGAACGAGTGGATCGTCTCCAGCAGGACGTTGAAGAAGAGGACCGGGGAGATCATCGGCAGGGTGATGTTCCAGAAGCGCCGCCAGGTGCCCGCCCCGTCGACCTCGGCGGCCTCGTACAGCTCCCGCGGGACCTGCTTGAGACCGGCGAGGAAGATGACCATGGGGGCGCCGAACTGCCAGACGGTGAGCGCCACCAGGCTGTAGATGATCATCTCCGGGTCGCCGGTCCAGCCGCCGACGTCGATGCCGAAGATCTTCTGCGTACGGTCGACGATCGCGTCGTCGGAGAAGATGGCCTTCCAGACGATCGCGATGGAGACGCTGGCGCCGATCAGCGACGGCGCGTAGAAGGCGGCGCGGTAGAAGGCCTGCCCGCGCCGCTTCTGGGCCAGGAGCAGCGCCACGCCGAGGGCCGCGATCAGCTTCAGGGGCGTGCCCACGGCGACGTACCAGAGGGTGACCCGCACCGAGTGGCGCCAGCGCGGGTCGGCGAACATCTCGGAGAAGTTGTCGAGGCCGATCCACCTGGGTGCGTCGAACAGGTTGTAGTCGGTGAAGGCGAAGTAGAGCGAGGCGATCATCGGGCCTGCCGTGAGCAGCAGGAATCCGGCGATCCAGGGGGACATGAAGAGATAGCCGGCCAGGTTCTCCCGGCGGCCCCGCCGCTTGAGCGCGGCGGGGCGGGGAGCCTTGGCCGGACGCTGCCGCGGCTCGGAGTCCCGGGTCAGGTCCTCCGTCGCAGGGGCGTGTGTCACGGCGGTTCCCATCAGCTGCCGAGAGCCGTCTTCGACTCGGTGAAGAACTGCTTGACGGCGTCGTCCACCGAGCGCGTGCCCAGACCGAGTTCCTCGCCGATGCGCAGGAACGCGGCCTCACAGATGTCCGCGCCGTTCGGGTGCGGGGTGATGGGCTCCAGGACGCCGGCCGCGACGAGGGACTCCTCGTACGCGGCGATCGCCTTGTTGACCGGGTCGGTCGGCTGGAACGCGTCGTACTGGGCCTGCGTCGCGGGCACCCCGCGGTCGTAGCCCATGATCTTGGCGACCTCGGGCTCGTGCACCATGAAGTCGATGAACTGCGCGACCTCCTTGGGGTGCTGGGTGCGCTTGGAGGCGCTGAGCATCAGGGAGCCGAGGTACTGGCCGGTCTTCTTGCCGTCGGTGGTGGGGATGGGGGCCAGGCCGTACTCGCTCTTGCCCTCGGAGGTGTAACGGACCGTGAAGTTGTCCCAGGTGAACTCACCGGCGGCGAGTTCCGCGGCGACCGCCGACTTGGGCTTGATCTGCGCGACCTTCTTCGGGTTGGCGTAGAGGCCCTCCTTGATGCCCTTCCTGGCCTTCGCCCACCACTGCTCGAGATCCGCCTCGGTGAAGCCGAGTCCGTCCTCGGTGAAGAACGCCTTGCCGTTCTGGCGCAGGTAGAGGTCGTAGAGGTACATCACGCCGTACATGCCGCTGTCGCCGGCCCGCCCCGTCCTGTCGCGGATCTTCTTCATCGCCGCGTCGAAGTCGTCCCAGGTCCAGCCCTGCTCGGGCTTCACCCCGGACTTGGTGTAGACGGGCTTGTCGATCACCAGGGCCATCGAGTTGGACCCGACCGGCACTCCGAGCAGCTTTCCGTCGACCTCACCGAACTTCTCCAGGCCCGCTCTGAAGCCCTCCAGCGACAGGTGGCCCGCCTCGACCTGCGGGCCGAGATCGAGCAGCACATTCTTCGCGTCGTATTTCCGCAGGAAACCGATGGCATTCTGGAACACGTCCGGCGGATTTCCACCGGACGCCTGGGTGTTGAACTTCTTCCAGAAGTCGGGATAGGGCTGGAAGTCGGTCTTGACCTTGATCTTCGGGTACTTCTTCTCGAAAAGCGCGATGGTCTTCTTGATGCGTGCCGCGCGGTCCTCGGCGCCCCACCAGGCGTAACGGATCGTCACCGTTCCGTCCCCCGCGCCGCTGCCGCCGCCACAGGCCGTGGCGGTCGCCCCCAGCCCCGCGACGGCCAGTGAGGCTCCGGCCGCCTTGAGGACCGTCCGCCTCTCAACGTTCCTGTTCTGCTGCATGGTTGAGCCTCCCCGCGCCGTTGCGTCCGCGCCGTGAATCGTTTCAAGTAAGCGCTTGCTGGCACAAGGTACGGAGAGCCTCAGGAGACGTCAATGATTCGGACAGGAATTGATGGAAAGCGGCGTCACCCGAGGGCCGGGCACACAGAGGCCGCAGGTGACGGCTGGTCAACCGAAAGCGCAGGTCCGGCAGTTGCGGTCGACGGGCCGAACGCGGGGGCGGCCGAGGAGCCGCGAACGGAAGAGGCTGAAAGGAGTCAGTGGGGCGGTCCCCGGGGCCCCTCGTCGAACCGCCCGCGGAGCAAGGCGGACCAGCCGACAGCCACCCCTCGCACAGGGACGGGAGAGCACTGGATTCGGCCAAATCGAGGCGGAGCCGGAGACTCGCCCCGCACTCCGGCCGTCAGCCGGCCCCCATCGGTCGCGAACCCTCAGACCGCCCGGCGCTCGTGGACCCCGAATTTCCCCGGCCCGGCCCGGCGCCCGGCACCGACCCGCACGACCGCGAAAAGCGGCCCGGCCCACGTTTCCGTGGACCGGGCCGCCATCATCCGGTGGGCGATACTGGGTTCGAACCAGTGACCTCTTCGGTGTGAACGAAGCGCTCTCCCACTGAGCTAATCGCCCGGACGCAGGAAGAACATTACCCCATGTCAGCGGGTGCCTTCGACCACGTTCCCCGGCCCCGTGCCGGCCCGTCCGGGATCACTGGTCCTTGATGTTCCAGGGCATCTCGAAGCCGAACTTCCAGACGTAGACACCGACCAGAACGGCCACGATCACCAGGCCGATCGTCGTCAGCACGATGTTGCGGCGCCGGACCTTCGGGTCGAGGGCGCGCTGGGTGGCCTCGGAGACCTTCCGCTTGGTCCAGCGGAGCACCAGCTGGGCCCAGACGAACTCCGTCGCCCAGATCGCCATGCCGCCGAAGATCACGAGCCAGCCCGGTCCGGGCAGCGGAAGCATGATCACACCCGCCACGACCACCGCGAGGCCGACGACGAAGACGGCCACCTGCCAGCTCACGTGCAGCATCCGTCGCGCCTTGACGAATTCCGGCGCTCGGGATCCGAGCGGCGCTTCGTCCTTGGCCATATCGGCCTCACCGTTCGCTACGTCCGTGTCACTCTTCGTTCCGTCGGCCGCCACACCGACCTCCCCCGTTCCGTGACTCCCCGTGTCCATACGGCCAAACCCTACCGGAGAGAAACCGGTCACTGGAATGGTCGTACCCACCGAAGACGGTCTCGGCCGGATGAGCTACCAAAAGCGACGCAAAACCCCCAGAGGGGTTTACAACGGCACCGTAGGTGGCATGTCGATTTCGCCGACGTGCGAATCCCCGAGCGCACACTGAGCGAAAGGCCTTGGCGCTTATGAACACCACGGTCAGCTGCGAGCTGCACCTGCGCCTCGTTGTGTCGAGCGAGTCCTCACTGCCCGTTCCAGCGGGACTTCGGTATGCCACGGCCGATCCCTACGCCGTGCACGCCACCTTCCACACCGGAGCAGAGGAAACGGTCGAATGGGTGTTCGCCCGCGACCTCCTCGCCGAGGGCCTGCACCGGCCCACCGGCACCGGCGACGTCCGAGTCTGGCCGTCCCGCAGCCACGGTCAGGGCGTCGTGTGCATCGCCCTGAGCTCCCCGGAGGGCGAAGCCCTCCTCGAAGCCCCGGCGCGAGCCCTGGAGTCCTTCCTGAAGCGCACAGACGCCGCCGTGCCACCCGGCACGGAGCACCGGCACTTCGACCTCGATCAGGAGCTCTCGCACATCCTCGCCGAGAGCTAGGGCGAGGCCTCCACAGAGCCGCCCGGCGCCGTCCACTCGGGGAGACGGCTCGGGCCCGAACAACCGAATACGGCTTCGGGCCGACCCAACGGCGCCGTCGTCGCGGACCCCCGCGCGACGGCGTCGCCATGTCGTGACCCTGCGTGACGAAGTCCGGGTCCCCTTCGTCCCCGCTCCGCTCCGCGGCCGGCTCTCCTGGCCCGTTCCGCCCTTGGCAGGGCGCTCCTGGCCGGTCGGCACCGGCCCACCGCCTCGCCGAGCGATTACCATCGGCCAGCATCGGCGGGCGCCCGCCCGACCCACGCAGGCCAGGGAGCGAAACGTGCTGATCACCCACGACACCCGGTGTTCCCTCGATGCCGTGGTGGATCTGGTGAACACCGCGCCGGACGACGAGACGGCGACCGACGAGCTCGCGACCGTCGCGGCGCTCGCCGAGTTCGTACGAAGGCACGACATCAGCGATGTCAGGGGGCTGTCCGAGTTCGACCTCGCGGCCGTGCGGCGGGTTCGCGGCCGGTTCGCCGAGATCTTCGCGGCAGCCGACGCGGCCTCGGCCGCCTCGGTCATCAACGAGCTGATCGCCGCGGCGGGCACCACCCCCCGCCTCACCGACCACGACGGCTACGACTGGCACGTGCACTACTTCGCGCCCGGCGCGTCGCTCGCCGACCATCTCTCCGCCGACTGCGGCATGGCGCTGGCCTTCTTCGTGGTCGCCGGGGAGCAGGAGCGGCTGCGCCGCTGCGAGGCTCCCGACTGCCGGCGCGCCTTCGTCGACCTCTCCCGCAACCGCTCGCGTCGCTACTGCGACAGCCGCACCTGCGGAAACCGCCTGCATGTGGCCGCCTACCGGGCACGCCGCAAGGAGGCCGCGGGCTGAACCGGCCGCCGGCCGCGCGAGCAGGCCGGTGCAGGGTCGAGGCTGGGCACGGGGACTGACGGAGCCCTCGACGGATGACGCCAGGGGCTCCGTTTACGGCTCAGAGCATCAGCAGATCGTGCAGTGACGCCATGAGCAGCAGGCAGCCGATCACCGCTAGGAAGATCATCAGCGGTGGCTGGGAGAGCGCGAAGAGACAACCTCGACGCTCCTCCGGTGGGGCGACAGTGTCGCTCTGTGTTGTGTCCAGCATCTCGCCGCGATGATGACGCAGCGAAGACCCCCCGCGCGATCAACCCACCCGGAATGACGGAGAGTTCGCCAATATCCACAAAGTGTGGAACGAACGTGATCACTTCGCGGTCGCCGCCCGACCTTCTGTGTCGTTTCAGTCCGCGGCCCCGGCGGCCGGTACCCCGGGCTTCTCCGGGTCAGATGCCGTGCTTCTTCAGGATCGCCTCGATGTCGCTGAAGTCGTCCCCCGCCGACGCACCCGAACCGGTGGCCCGGGGTGCCGCCGCCGGACGGGCCGACGGCCGTGCACCCTGGCCCAGTGAGGGTGCCGAGGCCGCCGGGGCTATCGCTCCGGTGCGGGACGCCTCGGCCTCCTTGCGGTCCTTGCCCGGGGCTCCACGGCGCCGCTCCACGGCGCGGGTGGTGGTGAACAGGAACCAGGCGACGCCGAGCACTCCGAAGCCGGCCCAGGCGGTCGGGCTGAACGCGGTGTCGGCCAGCCATTCGACGACCCCCGTCATCACCAGACCGAGGGGCACGAGGGAGTAGGCCGCGATGCGGGTCGCCCTGAGGAAACGCTTCCGGTACGCCGTGATCGCGGCGATGCCCAGGCCTGCCGCGGAGACGGCGGCACACACGGTCTCGGCAATCATCCGGTCCTCCAGGCGGTGCGTGGTCGGGTCGGTCTCGTGGCGTCCCTTCCATCCTGCACCGCCACGCGTCCGATATGCCACGGTCCGGGGAGACCTCAGGGACATCTCCGGGTCACCTCGGGGTCGGCCCCGGCTCCGGACAGCTGGGACACTGATCTCCATGAGCGACTCCTCCCCCGTCCCCACCGCCGTCGTCCTGGACGTCTGGTGCGAACTCCAGTGCTCCGACTGCCGCGGCGCCCTCGACGACATCCGCGCGCTGCGGGCGCGCTACGGCGACCGGCTCGACGTGCGGCTGCGGCACTTCCCGCTGGAGAAGCACAAGCACGCCTTCGCCGCCGCGCAGGCCGCCGAGGAGGCCGCGGAGCAGGGGCGGGCGTGGCCGTACGTCGAGGCCGTGCTCGGCCGGGTCGAGGAGCTGGACCGGACCGGAGAGCCCTTCCTCGTCGAGGTCGCCCGTGAACTCGGTCTGGACGCCGAGGAGTTCGACACCGCGCTCATCGACGGCCGGCACATCCTGATCGTCGACGCCGACCAGGCCGAGGGCAAGGCGATCGGGGTGACGGGCACGCCCACGTACGTCATCGGCGGCGAGCGGCTCGACGGCGGCAAGAGCCAGGCAGGGCTGCGCGAGCGGATCGAGGAGATCGCCGACCGGCTGCTGGCCGAGGGCGCCTGACCTCGGCCGGGCGCCCGACCGGGTTCGGCTCCGAGACCTCCGGGGAAGCGCGCCGGGCGGCGGGGGGCCGTCCGCCCCGCCTCCGCCCCGGCCCGTCCGCCGCCGGCCCGTCCGCCGCCGCCGTCACGTCCGCCGCCCGTCGTGCCGCTACCGGCGTGGTCGTCAGAGCAGGGGCTTGGACAGGTGGTGTGCCGTCGTCTCGTAGCCGAGGGAGTCGTAGAGGCATTCGGCCCGGGCGTTGCCCGCGAAGACGTTGAGCGCGATGGCGGTCTTCCCCGCCGCCACCGCCTGGGCCTCGGCCAGCAGCATGAGCGAACGGCCGTGGCCCCGGCCCCGGTGCGCGGCGTCCGCCTCCACGTCGTACACGAAGGCGGAGTCGTCGGCCAGCCACAGCCACAGCGTGCCGACCCTCGTGCCCTCGTGCTCCAGCACGCTGCACAGGTTGTTCGCGGAGGCCACCCCCTGCGGCAGGCACCGCACATAGTCCTCGGCGGCCCTGGCGTACGCCTCCGCCTCGGGCACGCCGCGGGTGATCAGGTCCTGGGCGTACCCCTCCAGCCCGGCCTCCTTCCAGGGTTCGTACTCCGCCTCGGTCATGGGCCGGCCCCTGCTGCCCTCGGGCAGTGCGGGCGGGGTGCCGCCGAGGGGCTTGCGCATGCTCCGGTTGCGCAGGACGTAGCCGAGCGCCTGGGTCAGCCGCAGCGCAGGTTCGGCGCCCGCCGGGACGGACGCCTCGATCCGCCGGCAGCCCCAGCCCCGGGCCACCTCCTCGGCGGCGAGCGCGGCCACCGTCGCTCTGCCGCGCCGCCGGTCCGGTTCGTCGATGCGCAGGTCCAGGATCCGGGCGGCCGAGGAGCCGGGGCCGGGGCGCGTACCGAGGTGGATCTCGCCCGCGGGACGGCTGTTCACGCACACCTGGTAGCGGCGCGAACGGGATCCGTCGGCGGCGTGCTGAAGCGGCTCGATGGGCCGCAGGGTGGTGGTCATCAGGGGTGTTCTACCCGCCGCGGCGGGTGGAGTCCGCCGAATATCCGCGGCCGTCACGGATCGAGGTCGTCGCCGGACCGCTCGTCGAAGATCCGCATCGCCTTGGCCGTCACCGGGCCCGGCGCGGGAGAGAGTTCACGGGCGTCGACGCGGTGCACGGCCTGCACGTCGCGCAGGCTGGACGTCAGGAAGATCTCGTCGGCGCGGTCCAGGACGTCCAGCGGCAGGTCGGTCTCGCGGGCGCCGGTCCACTCGACGACCAGGGCCCGGGTGATGCCCGCGAGGCAGCCGGAGGCGATGGGCGGGGTGTGGATCTCGCCGTCGAGGACGACGAAGACGTTGGAGCCCGTGCCCTCGCAGAGCCGCCCCACCGTGTTGGCGAACAGGGCCTCGGTGGCGCCGCGTTCGTGGGCGCGGGCGAGGGCGACGACGTTCTCGGCGTACGAGGTGGTCTTCAGGCCGGTGAGGGCACCGCGCTCGTTGCGGGTCCACGGGACGGTGATCGCGGCGGTGGAGTCGGCACGGCGGACGGTCTCGCCGAGGGCCACGACCAGGGTCGGTCCGTGGTCGCCCCGGTCGGAGCCGAGCGGGGAGACGCCTCCGGTGTAGGTGATGCGGAGCCGGCCGAGTGCCACCGGGTTGGCCTCCACGACGGCCGAGCAGGCGCGGCGCACCTCGTCGAGGTCGGGCTCGGGCAGACCGAGCCCACGTGCCGAGAGAGCCAGACGGTCGAGATGGCGGGTCAGCGCGAACGGCCGGCCGTCGACCGTCTTCGCGGTCTCGAAGACGCCGTCACCCACGGTCAGTCCGTGGTCGAGGACGGAGACACGGGCGGAGTCGATGTCCTGCAGTCCGCCGTCGAGCCAGATCTTCACGTAAGGGTCCTCCCACTCGCCTCGTACGTCCCCGACGCTACCGCGAGCAGCCTGGCGGCCTTCAGCTCGGTCTCCCGCCACTCCGCCTCGGGGTCCGACCCCCAGGTGATGCCCGCGCCCGTGCCGAAGCGCAGTTCGCCCGCCGCCCGGTCGATCCAGAAGGTGCGGATCCCGACCGCCAGCTCTCCCGTCCCCCGGTCGGCGTCGACCCAGCCGATGCCGCCGGTGTACGGGCCGCGCGGCGCGGTCTCCAGGGCGTCGATGATGCGCAGGGCGCTCGACTTCGGCGCGCCGGTGACGGAGCCGGGCGGGAAGGCGGCGGCGAGCAGCTCCGGCCAGCCGGCGCCGTCGCGCAGTTCGCCGCGTACCGTCGACACCAGGTGCACGAGCCCCGGATGCTTCTCGACGACGCACAGGTCGGGCACGGTCACCGACCCGGTGGCGCAGACCTGCCCGATGTCGTTGCGGACCAGGTCGACGATCATGACGTTCTCGGCGTAGTCCTTCTCCAGGAGGTCCGCCTCGGTGCGTCCCGTGCCCTTGATCGGGCCCGACTCGACGACCCGGCCGTCGCGGCGCAGGAAGAGTTCGGGCGAGGCGGTGGCGATCTCGACACCGTGCCCCGGAAGGCGAATCGTTCCTGCATAGGGCGCCGGATTGCCACGGGCCAGCAGCGCGGTCAGGGTGTCCACGTCGGCGTCCGGGGCGACGGGCGCCGACAGCACCCGGCAGAGGTTCGCCTGGTACACCTCGCCGACGGCTATGTGCTCGCGGATCCGGCGGACACCCGCCGTGTACGCGGCGCGGTCGAGGGACGTCGTCCAGTCACCGGCTCCGGGCCCGCGCCACTCCCCCGGCACCGGGGCCGGCGCGGGCTCGCGACGTACGTCACCGAAGCGCGCGCACACCAGACCGCCCTCGTAGTCCGCGCACACGGCCCAGAAGCCGGAGGAGTCCAGGGCGGCGGCGTCGCTGGTCACATCGGCGAGACCGGTGGCCACGAGGTCGCCGAAGCGGGCGAGGGGAGGGAGGTCGGACACGCAGTCGAGTCTAGGACGGGTGCCCCACGGGCGGGCCCGGCCGGGTCTCGGACTGGACGCACCGCAGCACGCTGCACAAACGCGTTTTTGTGCTGGCCCCGGAATCCGCTAGAGTTCAACTCGTCGCCGGGTCGCGCAAGCGGGCCGGAAACGACAAGCGGACGTAGCTCAGTTGGTAGAGCGCAACCTTGCCAAGGTTGAGGTCGCCAGTTCGAACCTGGTCGTCCGCTCGCAGGAACGTGGGGGATCTTCCCGACCCCCCGCACTCCTGGTGGAGTGGCCGAGAGGCGAGGCAACGGCCTGCAAAGCCGTCTACACGGGTTCAAATCCCGTCTCCACCTCCAAGGACGATTAGCTCAGCGGGAGAGCGCTTCCCTGACACGGAAGAGGTCACTGGTTCAATCCCAGTATCGTCCACTGAGGCCTGAGGGCTTCCGGAGCCGGACGGCTTCGACCCGCGCGATTAGCTCAGCGGGAGAGCGCTTCCCTGACACGGAAGAGGTCACTGGTTCAATCCCAGTATCGCGCACGCAGGATGCACCGCCCCCGGGCTGTGATCCCGAGGACGATTAGCTCAGCGGGAGAGCGCTTCCCTGACACGGAAGAGGTCACTGGTTCAATCCCAGTATCGTCCACACGCACCGAGCCCCCGGCCGTCTCGTACGGCCGGGGGCTTCGTCGTGCGCAGGGGCGCGACGCGCCCCACGCCCGGCTCGGTCAGCTGGAGAACAGCATGTGGCCGAAGCCGCGGTTGTGGTGACCGTGACCCCCGTGGTGACCACCGTGCGGGGCGCCCCACGCGGGAGCGTTGTGACCGCCGCCCGCGGGGTACTGCGGAGCGGCCGGCGGCGGGGGAACGGCCGGGCCGCCGCCCCACTGGCCCTCCAGGCGGGTCAGTGCCTCCAGCTCGCCGTAGTCGAGGAAGATCCCACGACAGCCGCTGCACTGCTCGATCTGGACGCCACTGCGGTTGTAGGTGTGCATCGGCGCATGGCACTTGGGACACTGCATGTGCATGGTTCGGGTCAACTCCTCGGCGTTCGGTCCTGCTTCGCGTTACGCCAGGACAGACACTGTCCGGCTGCGGTCGGTTGCACCCTACTTCGGGAAAGGGCCGTCCAACTCCGGCGGGATGCCACTCATTCGGTCACATGCGTCCACAACGGACCGCTGGGCCTCGTCGAGGGGCCGGCCGGCCGCCGTGCACTTCGCTATCGCCAGGGCCGCGGTCTGCACGGTGAGTGCGCGGGCCGGTACGTCCAGTACCGGCCAGGGGTCGCCGTGCGCGGGGACCGCCGGGCCCTCGGCCGCCCGGTAGGCGGTCAGGAAGCGGGCCCACTCCTCGGGCAGGAGGAGGCCGCAGGCGTACCAGGCCGCCGGGCGGGCGAGATCCCAGGCGGCGACGCCCACGCCCAGGTCGTCGACGTCGATGAGACGCCAGGCGCCCGTGCCCGCCGGATGCCGGACGAGCTGACCTAGATGCAGATCCCCGTGACAGACCGTGGCCGTGCCGGTCATGGGGGCCTCGGCCCTGGCCCAGGCGGGGAGAGCGTGCCAGGCGCGCAGTACCGAGGGCGTGGCGGGGTGGTGCGGTGCGGCGGATCCGAGGCGGGCGACGGCCTGGGCCGCCTTGGCCGGGCCCCGCATGGGCGGCAGGCCGGCAGGTGCCGGCTGCCGGTGGAGGCGGGCGAGGAGCGTGGCCGCCGCCTCCCAGGGAGCGGCCTCCGGGGCCTCGGGGTCGACCGGCCTTCCGTACGGCCAGAACGTGACGAGGCGGTCGTGGAGGGCGGCCGGCGTGGGGGTGAGCGGGGCGAGCAGGATGTCCGGGTGGGATGCGGCGACGGTCATGCGGAGGGCCAGGTGGGCGGGGTCGGTGCCGGGGGCGTGCGCCTTGGCCACGGTGTCGCCATGGCGGACGACGACGCCGTCGGCGCGTTCCGCGAGGACCGAGTCCGGGTGGGAACACGGGGCGGCCCCCGGGTGGGCCGTGCCGCGCACCTTGGCCCTCAGGGCGGGGAGCACGTCGGCGTCGGCTGTGGTGGTCATGGGTCCCCCTGCTCGGGTGCGGCGCTGCCCGTGAGCCTACGGTTCGGGAGCGTCCCGCTGGAGTGTGCGGGGTGGATCGTCCCGGTTCTGTCTGGGTTTGCGGGGGTGGCTCGGGCTGGGGCTTCAACGGCTCGGCGGGACACGAGGTGCCGCCGTGCCACCGCCCGCGCCACCGTCCCTGCCGTGCCACCGCCACTGCCCGCGCCAACGTCCCCGCCGCGCCACCGCCATCGCCATCGCCCGCGCCCTCGACCGCCGCCAGGACCGGTCCGCAGTGGGAGAAGGTTTCGAACCGGCAGGGGAGCAGGAAAAGACAACGCCCGCGCAGCTCCCCAGCTGCGCGGGCGTCTTTTGCCGTCCGCCGCACCCCCGTCCCCACGGGGTTTCATGGATGGATGTCCCCGCCCGGACCGCTCTTCCGGGCCTGGGGTCGCCGCTCAGCGCCCCAGCATCACACCCACGGACGACGCTTGTGTGACCACTGCTTCCCAGCCGCCGAAGGCGTACACGAGCAGGGCCGCCAGAGGGAGGACCATCGCGGTCGCCACCAAGGGGTGGCGACGCCCCGGACGGCGGTCGGCGGTGAACGTCCTGCGCTCCCGTGTGCGGATCGCGGTCCGCGGTGCCGTGTGGGCCATGGTCCCTCCTCTGACCTTCTCGTCGGTGTTGCTTGTCGTTGGCAGCGGCGGGTGTCTGACCTCGGGGGACGAGTGCTGCACCCGCCGCTTGACCTCAAATCTAGGCGCGCGACCGAACCTGGTCGTCATGCCCTCGTACCGATTGCCGGGCCTCCCGGAGGATGAGCGAGGACCCGCGGTGTACTCCCCAGGGTGGAGACGAGGTCCTAGGTCTCGGGGTCTTCCCGGAGGGGGTGTCCGGTCTGCCCCGTCTGCTACCCGTCCCGCTCCGCGCCGTCCTCGCGGGGCACCGGCTGCTCGACCAGCGCGAGGACCCGGTTCGCCATGAACCTGGCCGTCCGCACCACGGAGCCGTTCCGGGTGACTTCGCTCACTTCCACCACTCCTCGTCGTACCGCCGTCTCCACCCGGCGGCCCGCCCTGCTCGCGATCACCTCGTACGTGCGCGTCGTGTCCCCGGCGTCCACGACTATCTCCACTCGGTCACCCTTCACGGGCTCAATCCCCCTTCTGTGGTGGCTGGTTGGGATCAAGATGCGCCCAACACCGCCCCGAACTCCTGTTCCCTGACCACTCTTCAAGTTTCTCACCCGGCACTGACAATCCATCGGGTCGCGAGGGCGCGGCCTCTGCGCACGCCCGGCCGTGGAAACGTAAGCTGTGGCTCGTCAGACGGAACGGGCAGCGGGGATGAACATGGCGATGATGCGCCTGAGGCGCGAGGACCCGCGCGTCGTCGGCTCGTTCAGGATCCACAGACGGCTCGGCGCGGGGGGAATGGGCGTCGTCTACCTGGGCTCCGACCGGCGTGGACAGCGTGTCGCGCTCAAGGTCATCCGGCCGGACCTGGCGGAGGACCAGGAGTTCCGGTCGCGGTTCGCGCGCGAGGTGTCGGCGGCGCGGCGGATCAGGGGCGGATGCACGGCCCGGCTGGTCGCCGCCGATCTGGACGCGGAACGGCCGTGGTTCGCCACCCAGTACGTACCGGGGCCCTCGCTGCACGACAAGGTCGCCGAGGAGGGGCCCATGTCGGCCGCCGACGTGGCCGCCGTCGGCGCCGCCCTCTCCGAGGGACTCGTGGCCGTGCACGAGGCCGGTGTCGTCCACCGGGACCTGAAGCCGTCCAACATCCTGCTGTCCCCGAAGGGGCCGCGGATCATCGACTTCGGTATCGCGTGGGCGACCGGGGCCTCGACCCTGACCCATGTCGGTACGGCCGTGGGATCACCCGGCTTCCTGGCGCCCGAACAGGTGCGCGGGGCCGCCGTCACGCCGGCCACGGACGTCTTCTCGCTCGGTGCCACGCTCGCCTACGCGGCGACCTCCGACTCGCCCTTCGGACACGGCAGTTCGGAAGTCATGCTCTACCGGGTGGTGCACGAGGAGGCGCAGCTGCGCGGGGTGCCCGACGCACTCGCGCCCCTCGTCCGCGCCTGTCTGGCGAAGGACCCCGAGGAACGGCCCAGCACGCTGCAACTGTCGCTGCGGCTCAAGGAGATCGCCGCCCGTGAGGCGCAGGGCCTGTCCGACCTGCGGCCGCCCGCGCCCCGGACCGACCCGGACCGGGCCTCGGGACGGCTCGCGGAGCAGTACGTCGAGCAGCGCACGCTGCGGCAGCCGCCGGACACGCGCCGGTCGCAGCCGGGGGCTCCGTCGCCGCGGACCGGGGGCGGTTCCCGGACGGGCGGTGGGGCCGGCGGCGCGCGGACCGGTGGCGGGTCGCGGCCCGGTGCGCGGCCCGCGCCGGCGCGCAACACGACCGGGTCCGGCAGGCGTCCCGCGCCGCGCAGTGGTGCGGGACGGCCGGGCCCGCGGACCAACGGGACCGGGCGGCGGCCCGCCAATCCGCGGTTGCTGCGGCAGCGTCTCTTCGTGTTCGTCGTCGTGACGTTGCTGGCCGCGCTGGGGATCGCCACGGCTCAGGGGTGCCAGGGGCCGTCGCGGGGGCTCGGCATCGACGGGGGCCTCCGGCACGAGCGGTCGTTCCTGGAGCCGCGGCACGACGGCTGAGCGTCGGCGGGCGACCGCCGGCCCGGGGACCCCGAACGACGTGACGAGCAGGCTGGCGCCGGCTCAGTTCCGCGGACGCCCCGTCGCCACCGCGTAGAAGGCCACCGCCGCCGCCGCGCCCACGTTGAGGGAATCGACTCCGTGGGCCATGGGGATGCGGACCCATTCGTCGGCGGACATCAGGGCCTTGGTGGAGAGGCCGTCCCCTTCGGCGCCGAGCATGAGGGCGACCCGGTCCATACGGTGCGGGGCGGTCTCGTCGAGGGACTTCGCCTTCTCGTCCGGAGTGAGGGCGAGCAGGGTGAAACCGGCGTCGCGGACCGCGTCGAGCCCCTTGGGCCAGGCGTCCAGGCGGGCGTAGGGCACGGAGAAGACCGCGCCCATGGAGACCTTGACGCTGCGTCGGTAGAGCGGGTCGGCGCAGTCCGGCGAGAGCAGGACCGCGTCCATGCCGAGGGCGGCGGCCGAGCGGAAGATCGCGCCGATGTTGGTGTGGTCGTTGACCGACTCCATGATGACGACCCGGCGGGCGGAGCCCAGGAGTTGGTCGGCCGTCGGCAGGGGCTTGCGCTGCATGGAGGCGAGAGCGCCCCGGTGCACGTGGTAGCCGGTGACCTGTTCGGCGAGTTCGGGGCTGACCGCGTAGACGGGCGCCGGGAGTTCGTCGATGACGTCGCGCATGACGTCGACCCACTTCGCGGAGAGCAGCATCGAGCGCATCTCGTAGCCGGCTTCCTTGGCCCGTCTGATGACCTTCTCGCCCTCGGCGATGAACAGGCCCTCGGCGGGTTCGCGCCGGCGGCGCAGCTCCACGTCGGTCAGGCCGGTGTAGTCGCGCAGGCGCGGGTCGTCGGGGTCGTCAACGGTGATGAGATCGGCCACAGGGTGATACTGCCTTGTCCTGGGTGTGGTGCCAACGGCTGGGTACGGGTTGGGTTACCGGTGGTTACGGTTCCGCTCCCGCACGGTCCGGGTTCGCCGCCCGGGTGTCACGCGTTCGTCCCGGGCCCCACCTTCACGACCTCGCCGATCACGATGACGGCCGGCGGCTTGACTCCCTGCGTACGCACCGTCTCGCCGACCGTGGCGAGGGTGGCGTCCACCCGGCGCTGGGCGGCCGTGGTGCCCTCCTGGACCAGGGCTACCGGGGTGTCCGGGGACTTGCCGTGCGCCACCAGGGTCTCGGCGATCCGGCCGATCTTGTCGACACCCATGAGGATCACGAGGGTGCCGGTCAGCCGGGCGAGGGCGGGCCAGTCGACGAGCGAGCGCTCGTCGTCGGGAGCCACATGGCCGCTGACCACGGTGAACTCATGGGCGACACCCCGGTGGGTGACCGGGATGCCGGCGGCGCTCGGGACGGAGATCGAGCTGGAGATGCCGGGCACGACCGTGCACGGGATACCGGCCTCGGCGAGCGCGTGCAGTTCCTCCATGCCGCGGCCGAAGACGTACGGGTCGCCGCCCTTGAGGCGCACGACCGACTTGCCCTGCTTGGCGTGCTCGATCAGCGCGTTGTTGATGGCCTCCTGGGCCATGAAACGGCCGTACGGGATCTTCGCCGCGTCGATCACCTCGACGTGTGGCGGGAGTTCGGCGAGGAGGTCGCGGGGGCCGAGACGGTCGGCGATGACGACGTCGGCCTCGGCGAGGAGACGGCGGCCGCGCACGGTGATCAGGTCCGGGTCGCCGGGGCCGCCGCCGACGAGGGAGACACCGGGGGTGCGGGTGCGGTGATGGGGGGCCACGAGCGTGCCGTCCCGCAGGCCCTCGACGACCGCGTCACGGATCGCGGCGGTGTGGCGGGGGTCGCGCTCCTGGGCGTTGGCCGTGAGCACGGCGACCGTGACGCCCTCGCTGTGGCCGGTCGCCGGGGTCCAGGCGGTGGCCTCCTCCGCACTGTCGGAGCGGACGCACCAGATGCGATGGCGCTCCGCCTCGGCGGACGCGCGCGCGTTCGCCACCGGGTCGCCGGTGGCGACCAGGACGTACCAGGCCTCGGCGAGGTCGCCCTCCGCGTACCTGCGCCTCTCCCAGGTCAGCTCGCCCGCGTCCGCCATCGCCTCCACGGAGGGGGTGGCGCTCGGGGACACGAGGACGATGTCGGCGCCGGCCGCGATGAGGGCGGGGAGGCGGCGTTGGGCGACCTGGCCGCCGCCGACGACGACCACTCGGCGGCCGGTGAGGCGGAGGCCTACGGGGTAGGCGGGGTGTTCGGCCATGAGGGTGCGGCTCCTCCTGCGGCGGCGGTGCGGCGGGCGCGCTGCGACTGTGGAGCGACCCTGACGTGCGGATTCTAAGGGGCGGGCGAGGGGTGCGGCTCAGCAGGTGCGTGGGCCGAGCGGCCTCGCCGGGTGCGGGGCCGGTGGGCGCGAGCGCCCTCCGGGGTCCGTGGCGCACCCGGCGCCCGCTCCCCTACTTCTCGGTCACCCCCGCCGAGTCGAACGTCGCCACCTCGTGCATCGCCCTGGCCGCGCTCTGGACGACCGGGAGGGCGAGGAGGGCGCCGGTGCCCTCGCCGAGACGGAGATCGAGGTCGACCAGGGGGCGCAGGCCCAGCTTCTGCAGGGCGGCCACATGGCCCGGCTCGGCACTGCGGTGGCCGGCGATGCAGGCGGCGAGGACCTCGGGGGCGATGGCTCGGGCCACCAGCGCGGCGGCGCCGGCACTGACGCCGTCGAGGATCACCGGCGTACGCAGGGAGGCGCCGCCGAGGAGCAGTCCGACGATGGCGGCGTGCTCGAAGCCACCGATGGCCGCGAGGACACCGATGGGGTCGGCGGGGTCGGGCCGGTGCAGCTCGATGGCCCGTCGGACGACCTCGGTCTTGCGGGCGAGGGTCTCGTCGTTGATACCGGTGCCCCGGCCCGTGACCTCGGCGGGGTCCGCGCCGGTGAAGACGGCGATCAGGGCGGCGGACGCCGTGGTGTTGGCGATGCCCATCTCGCCCGTGAGCAGCGCCTTGTTGCCGGCCGCGACCAGGTCGCGGGCGGTCTCGATGCCCACCTCGATGGCCTGCTTGGCCTCCTCGCGGGTCATCGCGGGGCCGGTGGTCATGTCGGAGGTACCGGCACGGATCTTGCGCGGCAGCAGCCCCGGCGTGGCCGGGAGGTCGCTCGCCACGCCCACGTCCACGACGCACACCTCGGCACCCACCTGGGCGGCGAAGGCGTTGCAGACCGCTCCCCCGCCGAGGAAGTTGGCGACCATCTGGGCCGTCACCTCCTGGGGCCAGGGGGTGACGCCCTGGGCGTGGACACCGTGGTCGCCCGCGAAGATCGCGACGGCCGCGGGCTCCGGGATGGGCGGCGGGCACTGCCGGGACAGACCGGACAGCTGGGCGGAGATGATCTCCAGCATGCCGAGCGCGCCCGCCGGCTTGGTCATGCGCTTCTGGCGCTCCCACGCCTCGCCGAGCGCCTTGGCGTCCAGCGGGCGGATACCGGCGACGGTCTCGGCCAGCAGGTCGTGCGGCTCGGCACCGGGCAGGGCGCGGCGGCCGTACGTCTCCTCGTGGACGACCCAGGAGAGCGGGCGGCGCTTGGCCCAGCCCGCCTGCATCAGCTCGGGCTCCGCCGGGAACTCGTCGACGTAGCCGACGCACAGGTACGCCACGACCTCCAGGTGCTCCGGCAGGCCGAGGGTGCGGACCATCTCGCGCTCGTCGAAGAAGCTGACCCAGCCGACGCCGAGCCCCTCGGCGCGGGCCGCGAGCCACAGGTTCTCGACCGCGAGTGCGGAGGAGTACGGGGCCATCTGCGGCTGGGTGTGGCGGCCGAGGGTGTGCCGGCCGCCCCGGGTCGGATCGGCGGTGACGACGATGTTCACCGGAGTGTCGAGGATCGCCTCGATCTTCAGTTCCTTGAACTGCTTCGCCCGGCCCTTCGGCAGCGACTTCGCGTACGCCTCGCGCTGGCGCTGGGCGAGTTCGTGCATCGTGCGGCGCGTCTCGGCGGACCGGATGACGACGAAGTCCCAGGGCTGCGAGTGGCCGACGGAGGGCGCCGTGTGGGCGGCCTCCAGGACACGGAGCAGGACGTCGTGCGGGATCGGGTCGCTGCGGAAGCCGTTGCGGATGTCGCGGCGCTCGCGCATGACCCTGAGGACGGCCTCGCGTTCGGCGTCGTCGTAGGGCGGCGCGGCCGGGCCCGCGGGCTGCCGTGCCTCGTCCTCCTGTACGTCCTGCGCCGGAACGTCTTCGGGCGTCTCGTCCACCGGGGCCGTGCTCTCGTCGGATGCTGCTTCCACTGCTTCGGCTTCCGGCGCCGCTTCGCCGTCCTCCTGGTCGGCGGCCCGGGTGGCCAGGTCCTCGGCGTTCTGGACGAGGCCGGGTTCCGCATCGGTCGCCGCGTGCGGCTGCGGTACGACGATCGTCTCGGCCTCGGAGTCCCGAGGGGCGGGGACGGCGGGCCCGGCCGGCGCTTCCGTCTGCCCGTCGGCCGGCGGGAACTCGGTGGCGGCGGGTGCCGACGGCGGAACCGTCACCGCGTGGCGCGGGGTCGGGGCCGTGTGCGGGGCGGCGGCCGGCAGGGAGCCGAGGATGGGCACGAACGGTTCCGGCGGACGGACGGCACCGGTCTCGGGTGCGGGCTCCTGGGGCGTTCCGGCGAGCGGTTCGTCCGCGGCGGGCTCGGCCGGGGGCCGGACCACCGCGCCCTGGGGGGCGGCGATCCCGGTGGCCACGGGGCTCGGTGCCTCGGCCGGGGAGGGCTCGGCGGTCGCGGCGTCCACGGTCGCGGGCGTGGCGCTCTCGGGGTCGGCGCTCTCGGGGTCCAGGGTCGACGGGTCGGCTGCCGGGTCGGCCGGTGCTTCGGCGATCGTCTCGTCGGTGGGCCCGGACTGCTCCTGGGGCTCCGCGTCGGCGGGCGGCTCGCCGGCCGTGTTCACCTCGGTGCCCTCGGGCTCGACGACGGCTTCGGCGGGGTCGGGCGACGGTACGGCCTCCGGCTGCTGAGCAGCGTTGTCGGAGGTGGCGGTCTGCTCGGCCGCGGCTTGCTCGGCCGCGGCCCGGTCCCCGTCCTCGTTCCCGACCTGCTCCTCTTCCTCGTCCGCTTCCTCGTCCGCGCCGGGGTCGACCGGCTCCGTGGCCTGCGGGTCCTGCGCGACGGCCTCGGCTTCCGGCTGCGCGGGCTCCAGCGGCTGGGATTCCACGGCCTCCACCGCGGGCGCGGCCTCCGCCGGGGTTTCCGGCGTCAGGGCCTGGTCCGCCTCGGCCTCCGCGGGCCGGGGTTGCTCGGCGACCGGGGTCGGCGCCGCCTGCTGAGGCTCCTGCGCGGGGGTGGGGGTGCTCTCCTGCTCCGGTGCGGCGGGGGTCGCCTGCTCGTCGGTCCCCTCGGCCTCGTCGGGCTGCGCCTGCTGCTCGGGAGCGGCGGGCTGTCCGGCGTCCTCCGCGACAGGCGCGTCGGCCTGCTCGGACAGGGCGGGGTAGGCCTGCGGCAGCGCCTCCGCCTCGTCGGGCGCGGCCGGAGCGGACGCGTCGGCGGGCTCGGGGGCGTCCTGGGCCTCTTGGGCCTCTTGGGCCTCTTGGGCCTCCGCCTCGGGCTCCTGAGGAACCTGGAGGGCGTCCTGGGGCTGGGCGATGCTCTGGGCCGGGACCGGCTCGGGGTCCTCGGCGGCCGGGGGGAAGACCGCCGCCTCCGGCAGATGCTCGGCCGGATCGACGGGCGCGGCCTCCTCGGAGACCCGCGCCGCGGGTTCCTGCACCTCGGGGGTCGTCTCCACGGGCTCGGGGGCCTGCCGGGCCACTGCCTGCTGGGCCTCGACGCCGGACGCGGTCTCGGGCACGGAGGGCTCTTCGGCGGCCTCGGGGGCCTCTTCCTGCCCTGCGGTCCGCGCTTCGGCCGTCTCCGACATCTGTGTCTCGACGGCGACCGGCGCTTCCCCGGTCTCCGGGGCGTGCGTCTGCGGCTCGGCCGCCCCGGGAACCCCGGTCTGCTCGGCGACCGGCACCTCGGCCGTCTCCTGCGCCTGTGCCTCGACGGCGACCGGCGCTTCCTCGGCCTCTGCGGGGTGTGTCTGGGGCTCGGCCGCCTCAGCGACCACGGCTGCCTGCTCGGCGACCGGTGCCTCGACCGTCTCCTGCACCTGCTCCTCGGCGGCGACCGGAGCCGCCACGGCCTCCGGGGCGTCCGGCTGCGGTGCGTCCGCCTGCGGCTCGGCCGTCTCCGGGGCCTGGAACTGCGCGGCGACCGGCGTCCCCACGACTTCCGGGTTCCGGAACTGGGCGGCCGCGGCCTCCTGCGCCAGGGCGTACGCGGCGTCCTGGGCCTGGTGGAGAGCCTCGGCGTCCTGAAGCTCGTCGGCAGCGTCCGCGGCCTGCGGCGTCTCCTCGGTCGGCGTCGTCTCCGCCACGGTCACGGAAAGCTGTGCCTCCTGCGGCACGACCGTTTCTGCGGCCGCTCCCCCGGGAGCCACCCCCGGGGCGGCCTGCGCAGGGGCGCCGACCCACTGCGACACGGGCTGCTGGGGCACGTCGAGGTACTCCGGGCCGGCGGCGGGCGGGCCGGGGTGGCGTACGGCGCTCGGCGGGACGGGGGCGCCCGCCGGACCGCGATCGGCGAGGGAGCGGACCGGGCTGGCGGAGGCGTCGGGGGTCGGCGGGCCGAGGTGCAGCGGGCGGCGGGCCACCGGCGGCTGCGGGACGGGAGTCGCGACGGGAGTACGGACGGCGCTCAGGTCGTGCGAGCCGCTGTCGCGGCCGGACATCTCGTGCGGGCCCGGCTCATGGACGGGGGGCTCGTGGACGACCTGGACGACGGGCTCGGGGGCGGGCGGCGGCATCTCGTTGCCCCACGCGCCCTGGGCGCCCGGCAGCAGGAGGTCTTCGTCCTCGGCGGCGGTCTCGGAGAGGTAGGTGTACGCACCCGGCGCAGGGACGCCCGGCTGCTCCACCATGCCTGCGCTCTCCGGCAGTCCCTCGCCCGGGACCTGGCCGGTGTCGGTCATGCGTACCCCTCGCCCATCGGTTAGTGCCTCCATGCCAGCTGGCCCGGGAACGGCGCACCTACCGCCCCACTGTGGAGAACGAGCGTGCGTGCCCAGCGGCACGTGACGACCCGGCTGCATGTCGACAAAGCCATCGAAGGGCCATTGTCCCGGTCGTCCCCCCGTCGCGACAGCTTGATCCGCGACGGTCCGCTGTGGACTGCGCCACGTTGCGCGTCCTCCCCGTTTCGCCGTACCACACACGCCCTCAAAACGGGCGTGCTTTTAGGACATTGACCGACGAAGTGCCGGATGTCGAAGTGCGGTACAACAGTCGGCCAGCCTACCGCGCCGGTACGACAACCGGATCACACGGAACGTTCGGGCAAGGTCCCGCTGAGCAGGAACGCGACGCTCCGCTCCCGTTCCGTCCAGGCCCTGGTGTCGAGTTCCACGGACTGGACGAAGTCGCAGCGGACCTCGTACCCGTGCTCGGTCAGGTCCCGTCCGACGCGCTCGGCAGCGGGCCGGGTCAGGGCGTGGGTGACGATGCGCCGCGGGCGGCGGTCGGCGACGGCCGCGACCACCCTGGCTCCCCCGCCGCCGACGCGTACGACATCGGGTTCGGGCAGGTTCTCCAGGACGTGCGGGGCGGCGCCGTGCACCACCTGGAGCTGCACGCCGAAGCGGCGGGCGGCGAGGGTCGTCCGGCCGCAGGCCTCGGGGTCGTGGTCGACGGCGATCACGGCGGCGCCGCAGCGGGCGGCCTCGGTGGCGAACGCACCGCTGCCGGAGCCGATGTCCCACACGAGGTCGCCCACGCGGGGACCCAGGCAGGCGAGTTGGGAGGAGCGCAGCAGTTCGGCCTCGCCCTCGCCCAGGGCGCCGCCGTAGACGGCGGAGGGCAGGGCCCAGCCGCGCGGTCCGGCGGCGGGGTCGCGCCCGGCGAGCCAGCCGCCGCCCTCGGCCGCGCCCGCGTGACCGCCGATGACGATGACGAGGTTGGGGTCGCGCCAGGTGCGGTCGACGGCCTTGTCGGAGGAGAGGACGGTGACCCGCTCGCGTTCCGTGCCGAGTTCCTCGCAGACCACGAAGGTGCGGTGGACTCCGTCGAGGAGCAGGCCGAGTTCGGCGGGTCCGGCGCCCGGTGAGGTCAGGACGGCGACCTTGGTGTGGGCTCGGCAGACGTTCACCGCGCGGCGCAGCGTACGGCGGTGGGCGACGACGACCTCCGCGTCGTCCCAGGGCATGCCCGCGCGGGCGAAGGCGGCGGCGACCGAGGAGACGCCGGGGACGACCTCGACCTCCAGGCCGAACTCGGGGGACCGGAGGGTGCGGACGACACCGAAGTAGCCCGGGTCTCCGTCGGCGAGGACGACGGCGGTGCCCCGGTGGCCGGCGATGCGGCGGGCGGCGAGGGCGACGCTGCCGAGGCGGATGCGTTCGGCGCGCGGGGGCACCTCGGGCAGGGCGAGATGGTGGGCCGCGCCGGCCACCAGCGTGGCGGCGGCGAGGGCGGAGCGTGCCGCGGCGGTCAGGGGGGAGCCGTCCCAGCCGATCACCGTGACCCGGTCGGCCATCTTCGTCAGTCTCCAGAGGGTCTTCGCAGGTCGTCGGGAATGCCCGCACGGGGTCCGTTGAGACTACCCGGTGGCGCGGTGGGGCCCGGCGGCCGGGTTCGCGGCCCCCCGCATGACCGTGGGTGGTTCAGTTCCAGTCCGAGTAGGCCCCGTAACCGCCGCTGTCGGCCAGTTCCTCGCTGACACCCTCGATGTCCTCCGGGAGGAGGCTCCAGACGATGAAGTCCGTGCGGACCTCGGTCCAGCCGTCCTCGGCGGTGCGGGTGCGCGCTATACAGGCGTTGCGCAGCACTCCCTCGCTGATACAGCCGATCTTCTGCGCGACCTGCTGGGAGGCGGTGTTGTCGGCGGCCGTGCGCAGCTCGATGCGTTCGAACTTCTGCTCACGGAACAGCCATTGGGCGGTGGCGAGGGCCGCCTCGGAGGCATAGCCCTCGCCGCGCGCCCAGGGGGCGACGACGTACGACAGTTCCGTCGCTCGTACGTGCCAGTCGGTCTTGGTCAGCTGGATGACGCCGACCAGGCGCTGGGTGAGGAACTCGGTGACCGCGAGGTCGAGGCCGCGTCCCGACGTGCGTTCGGTGGGCGCGTACCCGGTGATCCAGGAACGCGCCTCGCGTTCGGTGAAGGGCTGGGGGACATCGGTCCAGGCCATCACCTGCTCGTCGTTCATCATCTCGGTGAAGGCCTGGATGTCGTCCTCGTCGAACGGGCGCAGAACCAACCGATCCGTGTTGATGGAGATGTCGGGAAAGGTGCTCATCATGCGCCGCTCCGTAAACTTCGAAAACTTTGAGAGCCTGCCGAACTGCCCAGCATGCAGCATGAAAGCACCGAAGCGCACCAGGGGCCCTCCCCCGTGCGGGAGCGGACCCCATGCGTGGCGATACGCCGTATACGTGCCGTCGGCACGGAAGGACCGGAGCGGGAAGGAAGCGGGTCGGAGGGACCCGACTCGGAGGGACCCGAGTCAGAAGGACGGGATGACGGAGCCGTTGCTCCACCTGTCCTCGATGAACTTCCGCACCTCGTCGGAGGTGAGGAGCTTGGCGAGCTTCTTCACGCGCGGGTCGTCCTCGTGGCCCTGCTCGACGGCGAGGAAGTTGCCGTTCGGGTTGTCCTCGGCGGGCTCGACGGCGAGGGCGTCGTCGGCGGGCGAGAGGTCGGCTTCGAGGGCGTAGTTGCCGTTGATCACCGCGGCGTCGACGTCGTCCAGGGAGCGCGGGGTCTGGGCCGCCTCCAGCTCCTTGAACTTCAGCTTCCTCGGGTTCGCGGTGATGTCGGCGGGGGTCGCGTCGGTGCCGGCCCCGTCCTTGAGCGTGATGATCCCGGCGGAGTCGAGGAGCTTGAGGGCGCGCGCCTCGTTGACCGTGTCGTTCGGGACGGCGACGGTCGCGCCGCTCTTGAGGTCGTCCTTGCTCTTGAGCTTGTTCGAGTAGAGGCCGAGGGGCTCCAGGTGCACGGTGACGACGGGCACGATGTGGGTGCCGTTCTTCTTGTTGTAGTCGTCGAGGTACGGCTGGTTCTGGAAGTAGTTGGCGTCGACGGACCCGTCCTCCGTGGCCGGGTTCTGCAGGACGTAGTCGCTGAACTCCTTGACCTCCAGCTCCAGCCCCGCGTCCTTCGCCAGCTCGTCCTTCACGAAGTTGAGGATGTCGGCGTGCGGGGTGGGGCTGGCCGCGACGACGAGGGGACCGCTCGTGTCGGACGCGCTGTCGGCCTTGTCCGCGCCGCAGGCGGTGAGCCCGAGGGTGAGGGCCCCGGCGAGTACGGCGGTGGTGAACTTGGCGGTGTTACGCACGAAAAGTGCCTTTCCTTTTGGGTGGAGCCATCCCGTCTTGGGTGGGACGGGACGTCTGCGGGTGCCCGGAGTGCGGGCTAGGACTTGGTGATGTCCGCGGTGGCGGCCCTGGACTTCAGCAGCCGGAGCCGGGGTGCGGTGCCGGAGGGGCCGCCGCGCCGGTGCAGGGCCCGGGCCGCGTAGTCGCCGGCGAACTGGATGACGGAGATGACGACCGCGAGGACCACCACGGTGATCCACATCAGCTCGGTCTCGAAGCGCTGGTAGCCGTACCGGATGGCGATGTCGCCGAGGCCGCCCGCACCGACGGTGCCGGCCATGGCGGAGTAGCCGATGAGGGCGACGACGGTCGTGGTGGCCGAGGAGATCAGCGAGGGCAGGGACTCCGGAACGAGGACCCTGCGGACGACGGTCCAGGTGTTGCCGCCCATGGCCTGCACCGCCTCCACGAGCCCGTGGTCCACTTCGCGGACGGCCGTCTCGACCAGGCGCGCGAAGAACGGGATCGCCCCGATGGCGAGCGGCACGACGGCCGCCTCGCGGCCGATGGTCGAACCGGTGACCCAGCGGGTGAAGCCCATCAGCGCGACCATCAGGATGATGAAGGGCATCGAGCGGGCGACGTTCACGACCTGACCGATGACCTTGTTGGCGACGACGTTGCGCAGCAGCCCGTCCCGGTCCGTGAGGACGAGCAGGATGCCGAGGGGAAGGCCGCCGACGACCGCGATGAGCGTGGCCCAGCCGACCATGTAGAGGGTGTCCCCACACGCCTGCTCCAGCAGGGGCCGCATCTCGGACCAGGTCACTTGGCACCTTCCTTCACCAGGACGGGCTCCTGGCCCACGACGTCGATCTGGAGGCCCTGTTCGCGCAGGAAGCCGATCGGCACCACGTTGTCCTCGTAGCGGCCGGGCAGTTCGATGCGCATCCGGCCGACCTGGAGGCCGCCGACGGTGTCGATGGCGGCACCGAGGATCGAGATGTCGATGTTGTAGGTGCGCGACAGCCGTGAGACGACGGGCTGGGTGGCCGCCTCGCCCTGGAAGGTGACGTCGACGACGGTGCGGTCCTCGTCGGTGGCGTCGCCGGTCACCGGGAAGAGGGCGGGGGCGAGCTCGGAACCGGGGGTCGCGAGCAGTTCGCTCACGGTGCCGGACTCGACGATGCGCCCGTTCTCCATCAGCGCGGCCGAGTCGCAGATCGACTTCACGACGTCCATCTCGTGGGTGATCAGCAGGACGGTCAGGCCCAGCTCGCGGTTCAGGTCGCGCAGCAGCGTCAGGATCGAGCGGGTGGTCTCCGGGTCGAGGGCGCTGGTGGCCTCGTCGGACAGGAGCACCTTGGGGTCGCCGGCGAGGGCGCGGGCGATGCCGACGCGCTGCTTCTGACCACCGGAGAGCTGGGCGGGGTAGGACTTCGCCCGGTCGGCGAGCCCGACGAGGTCGAGGAGTTCGAGGGCCTTGCGGGAGCGCTCCTTGCCGGAGCGGCCGAGGATCTCCAGGGGCAGCTCGACGTTGTCCTGGACCGTCCGGGTGGACAGCAGGTTGAAGTGCTGGAAGACCATGCCGATACGGCTGCGCGCCTGCCGCAGCTCCTTGCCGGCGCGGGGGCCGCGCCCGGCGAGGGCGGTGAGGTCCTGGCCGGCGACCGTGACGGTGCCGGCGGTGGGGCGCTCCAGCAGGTTGACGCAGCGGATGAGGGAGGACTTGCCGGCGCCGGACTGGCCGACGACGCCGTACACCTCGCCCTCGCGGACGTGGAGATCGACGCCGTCGAGGGCGGTGACCTCACGGCCGCGCGAGCGGTAGACCTTGGTCAGGCCTGATGTCGTGATCACTGGGGTTTCCATCACTGTCGAGTACGCGGGGCATGGGTGTGCCCGGGTACGGGAGGGAAGTCGTGCGCGGGCACAGGGGTCACGTACGGCGTTCAGCGCGTACGGACGTGCCGGGAGCGGGGTCCTCTAGCAGGCGCACATTCGACACATACAACGAGCACCGGGCGTCATCGTCGCCTCGGTCGCAAGGGTGCGGCAGCTCGTCGTGGTCATGAGATCAGTAAAACAGATGTATGCGGCAGTTGAGAGCGGGCTGTCCGCGATACGGACGACCTTGCGATACATATCTGCAGGTGGAGTGCGGGGGCATCCACCCTGTGGTCATCCGTGGTTGTGGCCAAGGCCACGATGCGCGGCCTGCGGGTTTCCCGGGGCGGGGCCGGGCGCGGCGGGGTTTTGCGCCGTAATAGGGTCGCGGCATGTTTGTTCCCCTGACGGTGACGACCGCCGTCGCCGCGCTTCTGCTCGCCGCCTGGTGCGGCTGGGCCGCGTATCGCGATCAGCCGACCAAGGACTGGCACTTCATCGGCATGGCCGTGGTGTCGGTGCTGGCTCTTGTGCAACTGGTCGTCGGGATCGTGCAGTTGGCGCGCGGGGAGAAGCCGGAGCAGGGGACCACGATCTTCGTCTCCTATCTGCTCGGAGCGTTCGCCTGCGTCCCGGTCACCGGGTTCATGTCACTGGCGGAGCGCACCCGCTGGGGCAGCGTGACCGTCGCGGCCGGCGGTGTGGTGCTCGCCGTGCTTCAGGTGCGGCTCTACGACATCTGGGGAGGCTGACGTGAGCGCGACGAACGAGGTGCCGCAGGACACCAAGCGGGCGCGGCTGATCAGCGGACCGGGGATGCTGCTGGTCTGGCTGTACGGCGTGATGGTCGTCGGGGCCGTGTCGCGGTCCGCCGTGCAGATCTCCACCGAGTTCGAGCACGCGCCGCTCGCGTACACACTGTCCGCGGTGGCCGGTGTCGTCTACGGGTTCATCACGTACTCGCTGGTGCGGGGCGGCGAGTTCGCCCGGAAGGCGGCGCGGGTGTGCTGCGCGGTGGAGCTGGCGGGCGTGCTGATCGTGGGCACGTGGACGCTGGTGGAGCCGTCGGCGTTCCCGGACAGGACGGTGTGGTCGGACTACGGGATCGGTTACCTGTTCATCCCCGTGATCCTTCCGGTCACCGCGATGTACTGGCTGCGCAAGGGTGCGCGCCGGGAGGCGGCCGCCTGAGGTTCGTCGGGCGGCCGAGGACTCGTCGCGGCCTGCGCGCCGTCCCGCTCCCTTCCGAGGCCCCTGTCACGCTGTCGTCGCGTACGCCTCCGCCGGCTTCTCCAGCACCACCATCGGCACCCCGTCGCGGCCCTGGCTGGTGCCCACGGTCTCGTAGCCGACCCGGCGGTACAGCCGCAGGTTGCCCTCGCTGCGGTGGCCCGCGCTGAGGCGGAACCTGGTGGCGCCGCGCTCCCCTGCGAGGGCCGACTCGGCGGCGCGCAGGAGCCGCGCGCCGATGCCGTGGCCCTGGAGGCGCGGGTGGACGCAGAGCTTGCCGATGGCCGCGGTGCCGTCGGCGTCGAGAGCGCCGCGCACGGAGCCGACCACTTCGTCACCCAGCCTGGCCACGAACACACAGTCCGAGGCGACCTCCTCGCGGACGGAGTCGAGGCTCTGGACGAGCGGGTCGATGCGGTAGTTGCCGTACAGGGCCGCCTCGCCCTGGAAGCACAGGTACTGCAGCCTGAAGATCTGCTCGGCGTCCTGCTCGGTCGCCACCGAGATGGTCACGCTCATGCCCATGTGTGCACGCCTCCCGCTCACCTGCTCACCCGATGTCCTTCACTCCTATCCCCGTGGTTCGCGTGCCGCAACCTCCGCGGACAGCAATCGTCGAAGACATCCCAGACATCTGGAACGTTCCGGACCCAGGCTGCCCTGTGAGATACCCAACTCCCCCGCGATCTCGCGATAGGTGGGGTCGCTCGGGGACAGCAGGGCCGCGAGCAGCCGGGGGCAGCGCCCGGGGAGCCGGCGTACGGCCGCGTACAGCGCGCGGCGGCGGGCGGCGGTCAGGGCCTGCTGTTCGGGGCCGGGCGCGTGCTCGTCGGCGGGCTCGGCGGTGTAGGGCAGTTCGCGCCGGGCCGTTCGGCGGCTCAGGCGCGCCTCGAAGCGGACGGCGCTGCGCAGCCAGCCCTCCGGGTCGGCGGGCGGGCCGTCGGCGTCGAGCCGTTCCAGCAGGCGCAGCCAGACCGCCTGTTCCAGGTCCCCCGCCTCGGTGCCGGCGGCGGGGGCCTCGGCCGACGCCTCCGCGACCAGCAGGGGGCGGAGGATGGTCAGCATGTCGTGTGTCATATGCCCCGGGACGCCACCACCCCGGCAGGGGGTTGCCGGGGCGGACGGGAGTCACCCCAATCGGGGCCGGGGGCTCATGTGTTGACGGCCGGAGTTCCCCCGGTCGGCTCAGTCGCCGACGAAGTCCGCGTGGGCCAGCAGGCCGGTGTCGGGGTTGTCGGTGAAGATGCCGTCGATGCCGGTGTCGAAGTACACCTTGAACGCGCCGAAGGCGTCACCGTAGGCGTTGGCGTCCGTGCCCCTGCGGAAGTTCGCGGGCAGGAAGGTGTTCTCGTTGCGCATGGTGTACGGGTGCAGGATCAGGCCCTCGGCGTGCGCGTCCGCCACGAGGGTCGTGGGGGTCGTCAGGTTGCCGCCCGAGTCGCGCGGGATGACCAGGTCGAGCGTCGGGCCGATGCCGTTGGCGAAGGAGGCGATCCAGGCGAGCCCGGCCGGCTTGACCAGGTCGGCGACGGTGCGCGGGTCACCGGCCTCGACGAAGTCCCAGGGCCGGGTGGCGGCGCCGGAGAGCAGGACGACGAGGGGGCTGTCCACCAGGCCGTTCAGGCGCTGGATGCTGCTCGGTTCGAACGACTGCAGGAAGACCGGCGAGTTCTTCTTGTGCCGGTCGTACGTGCGCAGCAGCTTGGCGAGCGGCTCCTCCAGGCCGAGGCCCAGCTTGCGGAAGTAGGTGGGGTGCTTGGTCTCCACGTGCAGCCAGACCCGCTCCCCCCGCTTCCTGCCCTCCTTCTCGGCCCAGCGCAGCACCTCCTCGAAGGTGGGGATCTCCCAGCGGCCGTCGTAGAGGGTGTTCTCCTGGCGGTTGCCCGGGATGCGCTCCTTGGCGCGCAGGGTCTTCAGCTCGGCGAGAGTGAAGTCCTCCGTGAACCAGCCGGTGTAGGTGACACCGTCGACGACCTTCGTCGTCTTCCGGCCGGCGAACTCGGAGTGCGTCGCCACGTCGGTCGTGGCGGTGATGTCGTTCTCGTGACGGCACACGAGGTGGCCGTCCTTGGTGGGCACGAGGTCCTGCTCGATGACGTGCGCGCCCAGGTCGAGGGCGAGCTGGTACGAGCCGAGCGTGTGTTCCGGGCGGTAGCCGCTGGCGCCGCGGTGCCCGATGATCGTCGGCACGGGCAGTCTGCGGTACCCGCCGCCCGATTTCGCGCCCGACGCGGCCTCGCCGGCCGTGGCCGTGGCCGGCAGTCCGAGGACCGCTCCGCCCGCGCCGAGCATCGCGGCGCCGAGCAGTGCCCGTCGGCCCGCTCCGCGTCCCTGCTCGTTCGAGTCCTGCGACTGCCGCGACTCCTGCGTCCCCATGACCGGCTCCTCCACCGTGATGCCCTGCACCTGTCAAAGCGGGACGATCGTAGGTGTCCGGAGGTGACCGTCGGGAGACCTGGGACCGAACACGCGGAAGACGCCTCGTGTCGCACGAGAGGCGCAATATGACGGGTCGTCCGTTCGGTGGCGCGATGTCCGTCACATGTTTCGGACCCGTGACACGCCGCCACCTGGGCGTCACCGCAGGTAAAACAGCGTCAACACTTGGTATCCACTCGGTGAACCCGGTGTGCGCCGGCCCCTGAGCCGGGAGTATCGTCCTCACCTGCACAGACTTGTACCGGAACGCTTGACATGGGAGGGCCCGTTGTCCCGCTTCGTGCTCATCAAGGCAGTGCTCGGACCGATCATGCGCCTGATGTTCCGCCCCCGGGTGGAGGGCGCCGAGCACATTCCGGGAGACGGTCCGGTGATCCTCGCCGGCAACCACCTGACCTTCATCGACTCGATGATCCTGCCGCTGGTCTGCGACCGGCAGGTCGTGTTCATCGGCAAGGACGAGTACGTCACCGGCAAGGGGATCAAGGGCCGGCTGATGGCCTGGTTCTTCACCGGCGTCGGCATGATCCCCGTCGACCGCGACGGCGGCCGGGGCGGTGTCGCGGCGCTGATGACCGGACGGCGGGTGCTGGACGAGGGCAGGATGTTCGGCATCTACCCCGAGGGGACGCGGTCGCCCGACGGCCGTCTGTACCGGGGGCGTACGGGCATCGCCCGGCTGACGCTGATGACCGGGGCGCCGGTCGTCCCCTTCGCGATGATCGGGACGGACAAGATCCAGCCCGGCGGCGCGGGGCTGCCCCGGCCGCACCGGGTGACGGTGCGGTTCGGTGAGGCGATGGAGTTCTCCCGGTACGAGGGGATGGACCGGGACCGGTATGTGCTGCGGGCGGTGACCGACTCGGTGATGGCTGAGGTGATGCGGTTGTCGGGGCAGGAGTACGTGGACATGTACGCGTCGAAGGCCAAGGAAGCGGCGTAGCTCCGCTGGTTGGGCGGGTGGGTGCGTGGGGGCTCGGTTCGTTGTCGGGTGCGGGATGGTGGGGGTTCTCGCGCCGTTCCCCGCGCCCCTGAGAGGGGACCCGTTCGTTGTCGGGTGCCGGACCGTGGGGGGATCTCGCGCCGTTCCCCGCGCCCCTGAGAGGGGACCCGTTCGTTGTCGGGTGCCCCTGCGCCCCCTGGGACCGGATTGTTTGCTGGGGCGGGGTGGGGCTCTCAGGGGGGCGTCGGTGTTCGCGTGGGGCCTTGGGGGTCAGGGGGTCGTGGGCAGGTGTTGGGTGCGTAGGAGGAGCCAAGCCGTTGCCGCTGTCGCCAGGAGGACTGTCGCGCCCGCGCCCGCGGCGATGGTCAGGCCGTCCACGAAGGCTTCCTGAGCCGATGTGAGCATGTGCTGCGCCGTGTTCGGCGGCATGCTCGCCGCCGCCTCCACCGCTCCGCCCAGGGACTCGTGGGCCTCGGCCGGGGTGCCCGCCGGGGCCGTGAAGTCGCGGTAGACGCCCGTCACGATCGAACCCAGGACCGCGATACCGAGGGCGGCGCCCAGCTCGTACGCCGTCTCCGAGACGGCCGAGGCCGCGCCCGCCTGTTCCTTGGGGACGCTGGAGAGGATGACGTCGGCGGTGACGGTGAAGGAGAGACCCGCGCCGACGCCGACGATCAGCAGCGCGGCACCGATCAGGGGGTAGCCGGTGGAGCGGTCGACCAGGGTGAGCAGGGCGAGGGCCACGCCGATGGCTCCCAGACCGCCCGCGACCACGGAACGGACCGAGAAGCGGCGGGCGGCGGCTCCGGCGATCAGGCCCGCGGCGACCGCGCCGACGGCCGCCGGCAGTTCGGCGAGTCCCGCCTCCAGCGGTCCCCGCCCCTGCACGAGTTGCAGGAACTGCGAGAGGAAGAAGACCAGGCCGGACAGGCCGAGAATGGTCAGCAGGTCGGCGAGGACCGCGCCGGAGAAGCCCCGGTTGCGGAACAGGCGCATGTCCAGCAGCGGGTGCGGCAGGGTCAGCTGACGGCGTACGAAGAAGAACAGTCCGGCGAGGCCGAACAGGCCCGCGGCGATCGCGTTGCCGCCCGGGCCGTGGGAGGCGGTCTCCTTCACCGCGTACACGACACCGATCATGCCGACCAGCGACAGGCCGACGCTGAGCATGTCCCAGGGGCCCGCGCTCGGATGGCGGGACTCGGGGAGCAGCTTGATGCCGACGAGGACGAGCACGGCCATCACCGGCAGGTTGATCAGGAAGACCGAACCCCACCAGAAGTGCTCCAGCAGGAACCCGCCGACGACCGGGCCGACCGCCGTGCCCGCGGAGGCCGTGGCGCCCCAGATGCCGATGGCGAGGCTGCGTTCGCGCGGGTCGTGGAAGAGGTTGCGGATCAGGGCGAGGGTGGCGGGCATCAGGGTGGCGCCCGCGACACCGAGCAGGGCCCGCGCGACGATCATCGTCTCGGGCGACGTCGCATAGGCGTTGAGCACGGATATCGCGCCGAACGCCGTGGCCCCGACGAGCAGCAGCTTCTTGCGGCCGATGCGGTCGCCGAGGCTGCCGGCCGACACGAGCAGGCCCGCGATGACGAAGGAGTAGACGTCACCGATCCACAGGAGCTGGTTGCCCGACGGCTGCAGATCCTCGCTGATGTAGGGGGTCGCGAGACCGAGGACGGTCGCGTCGACGGCCACCAGCAGCACGGCGAGCACGAGGACGGAGAGCGCGAGCCAGCGGCCCGGCCTCTTCTCCGTCTCCGTCGCGCCGGCCGGCCGCAGGGTGCTGGTCATGATTCCTCTCTCGGTTGTCCGGGATGCCGCAGAGCGCCGCCGAGCAGCAGCTCGGTGGTCATGTAGGTGAAGTCCTTGGCGGCCACACGGCCGTCCGCGACCGCCCAGGCGCCGGAGGCCAGCAGGCCGTAGAGCGCCTCGGTGAGCCAGGCCGGGGTGAGGTCGATACGGAACTCGCCCGCCGCCTGGCCGCGCGCGAAGAGGGCCGCGATGCGGTCGTCGATCCGGGACCAGCCCTCGTGCTGCGCCTCCCCCTCGAACAGCTGTGCCTCGGTGTAGAGGAAGGCGAGGAGCCCCGCGGCCGGTTCGATCTCCCGCACGAGCCGTCGTACGGCCTCGCGTGCGGGGCCCTCGGTGGGGCGGGCCGCGTCCAGCGCGGCCTCGCACTCCGCGATGCCGAGCGCCTCCAGCGCCCGTACGAGCGCGTCGCGCCCCGCGAAGAGGCGGTGCAGCGTGGCCCGGCTGATCCCGGCGGCCTTCGCGACCTCGTCCATCGTCGCGGTGGACTTGCGGGTCAGCAGGGCGGCTGCGCTGCGCAGCACGTGTTCACGATCGACGGCCATGAGACAACGATAAACCATATGAGACATTCTTGTCTCATCGTGGGCATGGGTGTCTCATGGCCGTGCTCAAGGGGACGCAGTCAGTGCCAGGGCAGCTGTCCGCGCTTGCCCCAGTAGGTCCGCGGGTCCTCGGCCAGACCGGCGAGCCCGGCCAGCTGCTCGTCGTCGAGGTCGACGACCGCCGCGTGCAGATTGGAGGCGAGCTGGTTGGTGGTGGCGGCGCCGGAGAGGACGACACCGGCCCACGGCTGCCGCAGGACCACCGCGAGGGCGACCGCGTCGCAGCCGAGACCCGTCTGTTCGGCGACGGCCCGGAGCGCGTCCGGGGCGTGCGGGCCGGCCAGCCTGCCGTTCGCCATGCCCTCCTTGACGATCACGGTGAGCCCGGCGTCGTACGCCTCGGCGAGCGCGGGCGCGGCGGAGGTCTCCAGCGCGTTGTACGTCGACTGGACGGTACGGAACAGGGGTTCGCCGTCCACGGTGACCGTGAGGGCGGTACGGATGGCCTCCGCCTGGGCCGGGCCGCTGGTGGAGAAGCCGATGGTGACACCCTGGGCGGCGGCCTCCGCCAGCCGGGCGTGGAGTTCCTTGTCGGTGAGGGCCGGGCTGTCCGGGGTCACCGAGTGGATCTGGTAGAGGTCCAGGCGGTCGCCGAGGAGTTCGGCGCTCTCGGCGCGCTGTCGCTCGTACGTCCCGAGGCTGTGGTCCTTGACCTCGTGCTTCTCGGCGTCGGTGGTCCAGTCGGCGGTGTAGGTGTAGCCCCACTTGCTGCCGACGACGATGTCGTCGAGGCCGGGGCGGGCCGTCAGCCAGTCGGCGAGGAACTCCTCCGAGCGGCCGTACGAGCGGGCCGCGTCGAAGTAGCGGACGCCCTGGGCATAGGCGGCGTCGAGGAGTTCGTGGGTGCGGGCGCGGAGGGCTTCGACGGTGCGGGTCTGTCCGAGGTCGGTGTCACGGCCGAGGGTGATGTAGCCGGGGCGGGCGACCGCGGCCAGCCCGAAGCCGATGTGGCAGGTCGGGGTGGTCGCGGCGGCCAGTCGGGCGAAGGGCATCGCGGGCTCCGTTCGGGTCGGCTCCTTGCGGTTCCTGAGCCAACGTAACCCGTGATGACCTTCGTCGTGGGGCGGGGGCGAGGGTGGAGGGGTCCCCGCGCCCCTTTCGGGGCGCGTTCGCGTTCAGCCCTTCTTCGCGGTCGCCCAGGCGTGCTGGGCCGCGACGTCCCGCTTGATGTCGGCCAGCTGGACCGCCACCGCGCTCGGGGCCGTGCCGCCGCGGCCGTTGCGGGAGGCGAGGGCGCCGGGGACGTTGAGGACCGTGCGGACCTCGGGGGTCAGATGGGCGGAGATCTTGGCGAACTGGTCGTCCGTCAGATCGTTCAGCTCCTTGTCCTCGGACTCGGCGACCTTGACGCACTCACCGGCGACCTCGTGGGCGACACGGAAGGGGACGCCCTGCTTGACGAGCCACTCGGCGACGTCGGTCGCGAGGGAGAAGCCGGCCGGGGCCAGTTCCTCCATGCGCTCGCGGTGGACGGTGAGCGTGGCCATCATGCCGGTGAAGGCGGGGAGCAGGATCTCCAGCTGGTCGATGGAGTCGAAGACCGGCTCCTTGTCCTCCTGGAGGTCGCGGTTGTAGGCCAGCGGCAGGGCCTTCAGCGTCGCCATCAGGCCCGTGAGGTTGCCGATCAGGCGGCCGGACTTGCCCCGGGCCAGCTCCGCGATGTCCGGGTTCTTCTTCTGCGGCATGATCGACGAGCCCGTCGAGAAGGCGTCGTGGAGGGTCACGAAGGAGAACTCCTTCGTGTTCCAGATGATGACCTCCTCGGCGATCCGGGAGAGGTTCACGCCGATCATCGCGGTGATGAAGGCGAACTCGGCGACGAAGTCACGGGAGGCCGTGCCGTCGATGGAGTTCGCGGAGCTGCCGTGCTCGAAGCCCAGGTCCCTGGCAACCGCCTCCGGGTCCAGTCCGAGGCTGCTGCCCGCGAGGGCGCCCGATCCGTACGGGGAGACGGCCGTGCGCTCGTCCCACTGGCGCAGCCGCTCCGCGTCCCGCGAGAGGGACTGGACATGGGCGAGGACGTGGTGGGCGAACAGGACCGGCTGGGCGTGCTGGAGGTGCGTACGGCCGGGCATCGCCACGTCCGGGTGGGCCTCCGCCAGACCGATCAGCGCCTCCTGCAGCTCGGCGATCAGACCGCCGACCGTACGGGCGTGGTCGCGCAGGTACATCCGGAAGAGGGTCGCGACCTGGTCGTTGCGGGACCGGCCGGCGCGCAGCTTGCCGCCCAGGTCGGGGCCCAGACGCTCCAGGAGGCCGCGCTCCAGGGCGGTGTGCACGTCCTCGTCGGCGACGGTGCCGAGGAACTCGCCCGACGCCACGTCCGCTTCGAGCCGGTCCAGGCCGGCGATCATCCGGGTCAGCTCGTCCTCGGTGAGCAGGCCGGCCTTGTGCAGCACGCGCGCGTGGGCGCGGGAGCCCGCGATGTCGTACGGGGCCAGACGCCAGTCGAAGTGGACCGACGCGGACAGCTTCGCCAGGGCCTCCGCGGGACCGTCGGCGAAACGGGCGCCCCAGAGCCGTACGTCACCGCTGTTGCTGCTCACTCGCGTTGCTCCTAGATCTCCGCGTACTGCGCTGTTCGCTGTCATGCATGAGTATGCAGAACTCTGCATGAATCGTCAATCCGAGAGAACTTTGGGAGATGCGGAGAAAGCTTTGAACAAATGAAACCGCTTGCTCGTAACTCTCACCGAACGCAGGCGCCGCGTTAGTTCACACCGACCACACCCGACCCGAGTGAGGCATCCGCATGTCCAGGGCTCTTCCGAAGTACAACAAGCGTCGCGTAGGGATCATCGGCGGCGCCGCCGCGGTCGTGCTCTCCGGAGCGGTCATCGCGGGTTCCGCTCTCGCCGGTGAGGGTGCCAACAACGACGGGCAGGACGCCGCCGCGTCCCCCGGCACCATCTCGTGCCCGGCGGTCGAGGGCAGCCTTCCGGCGATCCCCGCCTCCGCCCAGGCCGAGGTCGACAGCAACCTCGCCCAGCTGCAGACCCAGATCCAGGAAGCCAACAAGCGCCTCGTCGACACGGTCGGCCAGGGCGGCGCGAACTTCGTCCAGAACGCCATCCTCGGCCCGCTGGAGGACAAGCGCGTCGCCGCGCTGAACCGCATCGAGACCGCCATCGGCCGCGCCGCCGCCAAGCCCGAGGGCCTGGAGAAGCTCGCCCCCTGCCAGCTCGACCAGGGCGACGCCGCGGGCGCCGGCGACCAGGCGGGCGCCGGAGCGGGTGCGGACGCCGGGGCCGGAGCGGGCGAGGCCGGTGCCGAGGACAACGCGGGTGCCGCGGGCACCATCTCCTGCCCGGCCGTCGAGGGCAGCCTCCCGGCGATCCCCGCCTCCGCCCAGGCCGAGGTCGACCGCAACCTCGCCCTCCTCGACACCCAGATCCAGGAAGCCAACCAGCGCCTGATCGACACCGTCGGCCAGGGCGGCGCGAACTTCGTCGACAACGCCATCCTCGGCCCGCTGGAGGACAAGCGCGTCGCGACGCTGAACCGCATCGAGACCGCCATCGGCCGCGCCGCCGCCAAGCCCGAGGGCCTGGAGAAGCTCGCCCCCTGCCAGCTCGACCAGGGCGGCGCCGCGGGCGCCGGCGAGGAAGCGGGCGCGGGCGAGGAGGCCGGAGCCGAGGCCGGTGCGGGTGAGGACGCCGCCGAGGCCGGCGACGCCGGCGACGCCGGTGCCGAGGACAACGCGGGTGCCGCGGGCACCATCTCCTGCCCGGCCGTCGAGGGCAGCCTCCCGGCGATCCCCGCCTCCGCCCAGGCCGAGGTCGACCGCAACCTCGCCCTCCTCGACACCCAGATCCAGGAAGCCAACCAGCGCCTGATCGACACCGTCGGCCAGGGCGGCGCGAACTTCGTCGACAACGCCATCCTCGGCCCGCTGGAGGACAAGCGCGTCGCCGCGCTGAACCGCATCGAGACCGCCATCGGCCGCGCCGCCGCCAAGCCCGAGGGCCTGGAGAAGCTCGCCCCCTGCCAGCTCAACCAGTAGTCCTCCGGCTCGGCCGGAGTGACCTCCTGCGCTCCTGATCGGGGCGACAGGGGCCGTGGCCGCCCCGCGCGCCGACCGGGGCGGCCACGGAAGACCCGGTTCCGGGTGGATCCCCGCAAGGGGACCCACCCGGAATTCGCGTTCCCGCACCCGATCCGCACACCCGGCTCCGTGCCCGGCCCCTCGAAGAATTCCTTAGACAGGCGAAGTTTTTCCGTCAATAATCGTTAGACATGGGAAAGACTTACGAGCGCATCGACGGCCGCCTCCGTACCTTCATCGAGGCCCAGCCCCTCTTCTTCACCGCCTCGGCGCCCCTGTCGGCCGACGGCACGGTCAACCTCTCCCCCAAGGGTCTGCGGGGTTCGTTCGTGGTCCTCGACGAACTCACCGTCGCCTACCTGGACTTCGCGGGCTCCAACGCGGAGACGATCGCCCACCTGCGCGAGAACGGCCGGATCACCCTCATGTGGTGTGCCTTCCAGGGCCCGCCCACCATCGTGCGGGTGCACGGCACGGGTGAGGCCGTCTTCCGCGACGATCCGCGCTTCGCCGGGCTCCTCGCCCGCTTCCCCGACATCGACCCCGCCCCGCACGGTCTGCGCGCCGTCATCGTGGTCCGCGCCGAGCGCATCCGCGACAGCTGCGGCTACGCCGTGCCGTTCATGGCGTACGAGGACGACCGCGACCTGCACGGCAGGCGCTTCGCCCGCGAGGACGACGACTCGCTCAGCGCCTACTTCGGCTCCAAGGAGCACATCGCGACCAGCCTGGACGGTCTTCCCGGGCTGCCGCTGCCACTGCCGCCCTCCGGCGGCTGACGCGCGGGCGGCGCGCGGGCGGCGCGGCCGTCCCCGCGCCACCGGTCCTCCGGCGCGGCGAGTTGTCCACACGGTTGAACACACGGCACTCCCTGCACGTACGTGAGGGCCAAGGGTCCAGCCCACCACGGAGGAACCGTGTCCACGATCGCCGGAGGTCGCGCCGCGCGCCGCCAGACGATGCGCCGCATCCGACCTCGTCGTTCTCCCGCCGTCCCGCTGCTGATCGCCTTCTGGGCGGGCGCGGCCGCGGTGGTGTGGCTGTGGTGGGACAACACCGCGTCCATCGCGGACCAGGGCAGCAAGATGGTCAACGCCGGGCGGATCACGGGTCTGCTCGCCGGATACCTGATGGCCCTGGTGGTGCTCCAGATGGCCCGGGTGCCCGCGCTGGAACGGCGGGTCGGCTCCGACCGGGTGGCCCGCTGGCACGCGATGACCGGCCGCTACACGCTCTGCCTGGTCGTCGCGCACGTCGTCCTCACGATGTACGGGTACGCCCTCCAGGCCGGCCTCACCCACACCGCGATCCTCCAGCAGACGATCGACTCGATCAACCAGCTGCCGGACATGGGCAAGGCCGCCATCGGCACCGGTCTGCTGGTGTTCATCGGGCTCATCTCGATCGGCCCGGTGCGCAAGCGGATCCCGTACGACGTCTGGTACCACACGCACCTGCTGACGTACGCGGCCACGTTCCTGACGTTCTGGCACCAGATCACCACCGGCAACGAGTTCGCCGCCACCCCCGCCGCGAAGACCGGCTGGTACGCGCTGTACGGATCGGTGACCGCCCTGGTGGTCTGGTACCGGATCATCAGCCCGATCAAGCTGAACATGAAGCACCGGCTGCGGGTCGAGGCGGTCATCGAGGAGTCGCCCGGCATCGTCTCGGTGCTGATGAGCGGGCGCAAGCTGCACCGGATGGGCGCGGAGGCCGGACAGTTCTTCCGCTGGCGCTTCCTCGCCCCGGGCATGCGCTTCAGCTCGCACCCGTACTCGCTGTCGGCGGCCCCTCGTCCCAACATGCTACGCATCACGGTCAAGGCGATCGGCGACCACAGCTCGGCCCTGCGCGACCTGGAGCCCGGCGTCCGGGTGTGGGCGGAGGGCCCGTACGGGGCGCTCACCGCCGGCAAGCGCAGCCGGGGCAAGGTGCTGCTGGTGGCCGGCGGTGTGGGCATCACCCCGATGCGGGCCCTGTTCGAGACGCTGCCCGGCGCGGCCGGTGACCTGACCCTGCTCTACCGGGCCAACACCACCCAGGACCTCGCCCTGTGGGACGAGCTGGCGCAGATCGCCGAGGAGCGCGGGGCGCGGCTGATGTACGCGGTGAACAGCCCGGAGGGCGAACGCCCGGACATCTCGCCGGACTCCCTGCGCCGCAAGATCCCGGACATCGAGACCCACGACGTCTTCCTGTGCGGGCCGCCCGGCTTCGCGCAGGGCGTCTACGAGGCGCTGCGCGGTGCGGGCGTCCCGACCCGCCGTATCCACCACGAGTCGTTCGAGATGTGAGCGAGGGGATGGCCGGGCGTGGGTCCCGCCCGCCCGGCCGTCCCAGCCGTCCGCCCCGGACCGTTCCAGCCGTAGGTCCGGGGACCGTCCCAGCGGCAGGTCACCAGGACCTGCCCACCCCGACTTTCTGGCCATGGGTTTCCCCACGGGTTCGCCCCACGGGTCTCCCCCGCGAGACTTCACACCTCAGGAGCTGAAGGAGCGATGAAGAAGAGCCACCCCATCCGGCGGACCCTGCTCGCCACCGCCGCCACCGTGTCCGGCATCGTGCTGCTGCTGTCGCTGAAGCCGGCCTCGGACGCCGGATCGGTACAGGCCGGGGCGGCCGGGGGCGTCCCTTCGGCACAGGGCGGGGTGGCGGCGGGCGCGCAGACCCTGACGGGTTCCGCCGTCGACACCGAGTACGGCCCCGTCCAGGTCCGGATCACCGTCGACGGCGGCCGGATCACCAAGGCCGAGGCCGTGCAGCAGCCCAGCGGCGGCCGCTCCACCCAGATCAGCGGCGACGCCATCCCCAAGCTGAACCAGGCGGCGGTGACGGCGAGCAGCGCCGACATCGACGCGGTGTCCGGCGCCACCTACACCAGCGCCGGCTACAAGGAATCCCTCCAGTCCGCCCTGGACCAGGCCGGCAAGGCGCAGGACTCGGGCGCCCAGGTGCTCACGGGGACCACCGTCAAGACGGACTACGGGCCGGTCCAGGTCCGGATCACGGTCAGCGGCGGCAAGATCACCAAGGCCGAGGCCGTACAGGCGCCGAGCGGCGGCCGTTCCACCCAGATCACCGGCGACTCGGTGCCGAAGCTGAACCAGGCGGCCGTGGCGGCGGGCAGCGCCGACATCGACGCCGTCTCCGGCGCCACCTACACCAGCGCCGGCTACAAGGAATCCCTCCAGTCCGCCCTGGACCAGGCCGGCAAGGCGCAGGGCTCGGGCACCGAGGTCGAGGCGGGCGGCGACGCGCAGGACGCGGGCGGCGACGCCGAGGGGTCCGGGGCCGGGCAGGCGACGGGCACACAGGTGCTCACGGGCTCCGCCGTCAAGACGGACTACGGGCCGGTCCAGGTCCGGATCACGGTCACCGACGGCAGGATCACGAACGCCGAGGCGCTGCAGCAGCCCACCGGCGGCCGTTCCACCCAGATCAGCGGTACCGCCATCCCCCAGCTCAACAAGAACGCCGTCTCGGCAGGGAGCGCTGACATCGATGCTGTCTCGGGCGCCACATACACCAGCGGTGGCTACAAGCAGTCCCTCCAGTCCGCCCTGGACCAGGCAGGCTGACCCGATGGCCGAACCCGTCGGAGCCCCCGCGCCAACCCAGCTGCGGCACGCCGAGGAGGTCATGGGGACCGTCTTCTCGTTCGACGTACGGGGAGGCGAGCAGGCCGCGGTCAGGGCCGCGCTCGACGAGGCGGTGGCCGGGCTCCACGCCGTGGACGAGGTGTTCAGCACCTACCGCGAACACAGTCAGATCTCCCGGCTCGCGCGGGGCGAGGTCTCGATCGAGGAGTGCGCTCCCGAGGTCGGTGAGGTGCTCGACCTGTGCGCCGAGGCCGAGCGGTCGAGCGGTGGCTGGTTCAGCGCCACGTACGAGGGCCGCTTCGACCCGACCGGGCTGGTGAAGGGGTGGGCCACCGAACGGGCGGCCCGGCTGCTGGTCGACGCCGGGGCGACCGGGGTGAACCTGAACGGGGGCGGAGACGTCCAGTTGTACGGCGTCCCCGGCCCGGAGCGGCCGTGGCGCGTCGGCGTGGCGGACCCCCTGCGCCCCGGGGGGCTCGCGGCCGTCGTCACCGCCGCCGGCGCGGACCGGCTGGCGGTGGCCACGTCCGGCACGGCCGAGCGGGGCGCGCACATCGTCGACCCCCGCACCAGGAAGTCCGCGGTGACCGACCTGGTCTCGGTGACGGTGGTGGCCCCCAGCCTCACCTGGGCCGACTGCTGGGCCACGGCCGCCTTCGCCATGGGATCCCGCGAGGGCCTGGCGTGGCTGGAGTCGCTGGAGGACACGGAGGCGCTGCTGATCACGGCGGGCGACGAGGTCCGCTGCACCGGAGGGCTGGCGGCTCGACTGGGCTGAGCCGCGGCCGGGCCGGGGCGGTGGCGGGTGTGATCGGGCAGCGGCGGGCGGAACCGCCCGGTACCCCGCGCGGCTCCCCCTCGGTGTCCGTTCCGGGACGGGTCAGTGCCCGTTCTGGGCGAGCCTCAGCAGGTGGTCGGCCAGCGCCTGTCCGCCCACGGGGTCCCGGCTGATCAACATCAGTGTGTCGTCACCCGCGATGGTCCCCAGGATGTCGTGCAGCTCGGCCTGGTCGATGGCCGAGGCCAGGAACTGGGCCGCGCCCGGCGGTGTCCGGAGCACCACCAGGTTCGCCGAGGCCTCCGCGGAGATCAGCAGTTCCGCGGAGAGCCGCCGCATGCGCTCCTCCTTGGCCGACCCCCCGAGCGGCGCCCGAGGGGTCCTGAATCCCCCCTCGCTCGGCACCGCGTAGATCAGGTCGCCGTCGGTGTTGCGGATCTTCACCGCGTTCAGCTCGTCCAGGTCCCGGCTGAGCGTCGCCTGGGTGACGCTCAGCCCGTCGTCGGACAGCAGCTTCGCCAACTGGCTCTGCGACCGCACGGGTTGCCGGTTGAGGATGTCCACGATCCGCCGGTGGCGTGCGGTGCGGGTCTGCGGCACGGCGGGCCCTGCCTGGTCGTGCTCCTGCGCCTGGCTCATCGTCGTCTCATTCTCCGGCTCGTCCGTCCCCGCTGGCTTCGTGCGCCGCCCGGGCCGCGTCGAGGATGCCGGGCAGCGCCCGGAGGAGGGCGTCCACGTCCGCGTCCGCCACGTTGAGCGCGGGCATCAGCCGTACGACATCGGGGGCGGGCGCGTTCACCAGGAAACCGGCGTCCTGTGCGGCCTGTTGCGCCAGGGGCGCGAGCGGCTCGGTGAGCACGATACCCAGCAGCAGGCCCGCGCCGCGGACGTGGTCGATCATCGGGTCCCCGAGCGACTCGATGCCGTCGCGCAGCTTCTCGCTCTGCCGCTTGACGTTCTCCAGCAGGCCCTCCGCCCGGATGGTCTCCAGGACGGCGAGTCCGGCGGCGCAGGCGACCGGGTTGCCGCCGAACGTGGTGCCGTGCTGCCCGGGCCGGAGCAGCTCGGCGGCCCGTCCGAAGGCGACGGTCGCGCCGATCGGCAGTCCGCCGCCGAGGCCCTTGGCGAGGGTGACGACGTCCGGCAGGACGCCCTCGTGCGCCTGGTACTCGAACCAGTGCCCGGTCCGGCCGACGCCGGTCTGCACCTCGTCGAGGACGAGCAGCGAGCCGGTGGCGGCCGTGATGGCCCGCGCCGCCTTCAGATAGCCGGCCGGCGGGACCACCACGCCCTTCTCGCCCTGCACGGGCTCGATGATGACGAGGGCCGTCTCCTCGGTGACGGCGGCGGCCAGGGCCTGCGCGTCGCCGTACGGGACGTGGGTGACGTCGCCGGGCAGCGGGTGGAAGCCGGTCTGTTTGCCGGGCTGGCCGGTCAGGGCGAGCGCCCCCATGGTGCGGCCGTGGAAGCCGCCGTCGGTCGCGACCATGTGGGTGCGCCCGGTGAGCCGGCCGATCTTGAAGGCGGCCTCGTTGGCCTCGGCGCCCGAGTTGCAGAAGAAGACCTTGCCGTCGCGGCCGAAGATCTCCAGGAGCCGTTCGGCCAGAGCGACCGGCGGTTCGGCGACGAACAGGTTGGAGACATGGCCGAGGGAGGCGATCTGGGTGCTGACGGCCTCGACGACCGCCGGGTGGGCGTGGCCGAGCGCGTTGACCGCGATCCCGCCGACGTAGTCGACGTACTCCTTGCCGTCGGCGTCCCACACCTTGCTGCCGGCGCCGCGGACGAGCGAGAGTTTCGGAGTGCCGTAGTTGTCCATGAGCGAGCCCCGCCACCGCTGGGTCAGCTCCTCGTTGGCGGTCATACGGCGTCCCCCTGTTCCGCGTCCGGCACGACCATCGTGCCGATGCCCTCGTCGGTGAAGATCTCCAGCAGGATCGAGTGCTGGACCCGGCCGTCGATGACACGGGCCGTCTGGACGCCGTTGCGTACGGCGTGCAGGCAGCCCTGCATCTTCGGCACCATGCCGGAGGACAGGTCCGGCAGCAGCTTCTCCAGCTGGGTGGCGGTGAGGCGACTGATCACCTCGTCGCTGTTCGGCCAGTCCTCGTAGAGGCCCTCGACGTCCGTGAGGACCATGAGGGTTTCGGCGTCAAGAGCAGCAGCGAGTGCCGCAGCCGCCGTATCAGCATTGACGTTGTAGACATGTCCGTCGTCCTGGCTACGGGCGATCGACGAGACGACCGGGATGCGGCCGTCGGCGAGCAGTGCCTCGATCGCGCCCGTGTCGATCGCGGTGATCTCGCCCACCCGCCCGATGTCGATCAACTCCCCGTCGATCTCGGGCTGGTGCCTGGTGGCGGTGATGGTGTGCGCGTCCTCGCCGGTCAGTCCGACGGCGAGCGGTCCGTGCTCGTTGAGCAGGCCGACCAGTTCGCGCTGGACCTGTCCGGCGAGCACCATGCGGACGACGTCCATGGCGTCCTCGGTGGTGACGCGCAGGCCGGCCCTGAACTCGCTGACGATGCCGTGCCGGTCGAGGGCGGCGCTGATCTGCGGGCCGCCGCCGTGCACGACGACGACGTTGAGCCCGGCGTGCCGCAGGAAGACGACGTCCTGGGCGAAGGCGGCCTTGAGGTCCTCGTCGATCATGGCGTTGCCGCCGAACTTGATGACGACCGTCTTGCCGTTGTGACGGGTCAGCCAGGGCAGCGCTTCGATGAGGATCTGGGCCTTGGGGAGGGCGGTGTGCTTCCGCGTGGTGCTCATGAGGAGTACGCGCTGTTCTCGTGGACGTAGTCCGCGGTGAGGTCGTTGGTCCAGATGGTGGCCGTCTCGGAGCCCGCGGCGAGGTCGGCGACGATGTGCACCTCGCGGTAGCGCATGTCGACCTTGTCGCGGTCCTCGCCGACACCCCCGTTCTTGCAGACCCAGACGCCGTTGATGGCGACGTTGAGGCGGTCCGCCTCGAAGGCGGCGGACGTGGTGCCGATCGCGGAAAGGACCCGGCCCCAGTTGGGGTCCTCTCCGTGCAGGGCGCACTTGAGGAGGTTGTTGCGGGCGACGGAGCGGCCCACCTCGACGGCGTCGGCCTCGGTCGCGGCGTTCACGACCTCGATCCTGATGTCCTTGCTCGCGCCCTCGGCGTCCCGGATCAGCTGCTGGCCCAGGTCGTCGCAGACCGCGCGGACGGCCTCGGCGAACTCCTCGTACCCCGGGGTGACTTCGGCGGCGCCGGAGGCGAGCAGCAGCACGGTGTCGTTGGTGGACATGCAGCCGTCGGAGTCGACGCGGTCGAAGGTCGTGCGCGTCGCGGCGCGCAGGGCCCGATCGAGCGCGTCGCTCTCCAGGTCGGCGTCGGTGGTGAGGACGACGAGCATGGTGGCGAGGCCGGGAGCGAGCATGCCGGCGCCCTTCGCCATCCCGCCGACCGTCCAGCCGTCCTTCGTCACGACGGCCGTCTTGTGCACGGTGTCGGTGGTCTTGATGGCGATGGCCGCCTTCTCACCGCCGTGCTCGGAGAGCTGCGCGGCGGCCGTCTCGACACCCGGGAGCAGCTTGTCCATGGGCAGGAGTACGCCGATGAGGCCGGTGGAGGCGACGGCGATCTCGCCCGCGCTGTGGCCGTCGAGGACCTCCGCGGCCTTCTCGGCGGTCGCGTGCGTGTCCTGGAAGCCCTGCGGGCCCGTACAGGCGTTGGCGCCGCCGGAGTTGAGGACGACGGCCGACACACGGCCGCCCTTCAGCACCTGCTCGGACCAGAGGACCGGCGCGGCCTTCACCCGGTTGGAGGTGAAGACTCCGGCGGCGGCGAGGCGGGGTCCGGTGTTGACCACGAGGGCCAGGTCCGGGTTGCCGTTCTCCTTGATCCCGGCGGCGATGCCCGCCGCCGTGAATCCCTTGGCTGCCGTCACGCTCACGGTGCGACTCCGATCGTCGAAAGCCCCGTCGTCTCGTGGAGTCCGAGGGCGATGTTCATGCTCTGGAGGGCGCCACCGGCGGTGCCCTTGGTGAGGTTGTCGATGGCGCTGATCGCGATGATCCTGCCCGCGGCCTCGTCGTACGCGACCTGCACCTGAACGGCGTTGGAACCGTGGACGGACGCCGTGGCGGGCCACTGCCCCTCGGGGAGCAGATGGACGAACGGCTCGTCGGCGAACGCCTTCTCGTACGCGGCGCGCACGGAGTCGGCGGTGACGCCGGGCCTCGCCTTCGCGCTGCAGGTGGCGAGGATGCCGCGGGACATCGGGGCGAGGGTCGGTGTGAAGGACACGGTGACCGGCTCGCCGGCCACGCCGGCGAGGTTCTGCATCACCTCGGGCGTGTGCCGGTGGCCGCCGCCGACGCCGTACGGGGTCATGGACCCCATGACCTCGCTGCCCAGCAGGTGCGTCTTGGGTGCCTTGCCCGCACCGGAGGTGCCGGAGGCGGCGACGATCACGGCCTCGTTCTCGGCGATGCCGGCCGCGTACGCCGGGAACAGGGCCAGGGTGACGGCCGTGGGGTAGCAACCGGGTACCGCGATGCGCTTGGACCCCTCCAGCGCGGCGCGGGCACCCGGAAGTTCGGGGAGCCCGTAGGGCCAGGTCCCGGCGTGGGGCGAGCCGTAGAAGCGCTCCCAGTCGGCGGGGTTCTCGAGCCGGAAGTCGGCGCCCATGTCGATGACGAGCACGTCCGGGCCCAGCTGCTCGGCCACGGCCGCGGACTGCCCGTGCGGCAGCGCGAGGAACACGACGTCGTGTCCGGCCAGGGCCTCGGGCGTGGTCTCCTGCAGCACCCGGTCGGCCAGGGGCAGCAGATGCGGCTGGAGCCCGCCCAGCCGTCGGCCCGCGTTCGAACTGCCGGTCAGCGCACCGATCTCCACTTCGGGGTGTGCGAGCAGCAGGCGCAGCACTTCGCCGCCCGCATAACCACTCGCTCCCGCCACCGCCACACGTACCGCCGCCATGGAATCCTCCTCCTGGATGGCATGACTATACGTTTCGCTGCACGTTTATGCAATCTTTGTGGAGGCGGTGCATGGGTCTCGGCCGAAAAGCGCGGGGTCCCTCCCGGTCCCGTACGGCGCGGACGGCGTCACCGAGCGTTGCATAGGATCGCCGGCATGGCTCTGCGACCTGTTCAGGTGAACATCAAGGCTGTGGACGATTCGGCGCTCGGCCGGTTCTGGGCGCGGGCGCTCGGCTGGAGTGTCTCCGGCTCGGGATCGGGCGCGACCGCCGCCCAGCCCGCCGGCTTCGATTGGCGTGAACCGGTCGGCGTGGGTGTCGACGTCATCGCCGTACCCGAGGCCGGGTCGACGGCGAAGAACCGGACGCACCTCGATCTGGCCACCACCTCCGCGGCCCATCAGCGGGAGCTGGTCGAACGCCTGCTGGCTCTCGGTGCGACGCCCGCCGACGTGGGCCAGGGCGATGTGCCGTGGACGGTCCTCGCCGACCCGGAGGGAAACGAGTTCTGCGTGCTGGAACCGCGGGAGGTCTACCGCGACACCGGGCCGATCGCCGCGGTGGTGGTCGACTGCGTGGATCCGCGGGCCATGGCGCGGTTCTGGGACGCGGCCACGGACTGGACCCTGCGCGAGGTGACCGACGACCGTGCGGTGCTGCGCTCCGCCGAGGACGTCGGCCCGTATCTGGAGTTCCTCCGCACGCCCGGAGCGCGGACCGGACAGGACCGCGTCCATCTCGACCTGCTGCGGTTCCCCGACGACGACCACGAGGCGGAGACGACCCGGCTGCGGGCCCTCGGCGCCACCGACCTCGACGTCGGACAGGGCGAGGTGCCGTGGAGATGCCTGGCGGACCCGGAGGGCCACCCGTTCTGCGTCCTCGCCCGCTCCTGACACGGCGCCCGCACGGCCGGCCTCGTGGCGGACACGCCCGAGTCTTCGCCCCCCGTCCGGCTAATGCGCCGGTTCCTCCGCCAGCCTCCGCATCGCGGCACGCGGGAGCGCGGGGTTGGCGGCCGCGGATTCCGCCACCTCGGGGTCGGGGTCGGCCAGCAGGGCCGTGACGATCTGGGGCGGAAGTGCCGGATGGCCGGCGGCCAGGCGTTTCGCCCGCTCGTCCGCCAGGCAGGCCAGCAGGGCCGGTGCCGTCGCACGGGGATGGCGGGCGATCTCGCGCAGGGCCTTACGGGCCGGAGGGCTGTGCCGGGACACGTGCTCCAGCAAGGAGGGGGTGGCGTCCGGATTGGCGGCCACCCCGGCGATGACCTGGACACCGTGCCGGTCGGCCATGGCCCGCAGCCGTGCTTCACCGAGGCCGGGGTGCGCGGCGACGGACGCGGCGACCTTGGCGTCGGAGTCGTCGGCCAGCACGGCACTGATCGGAGCCGGCAGATCACGCCGTCGCGCCAGGAGCATACGGACGACCGCGTGCGGCGACCTGGCCAGCTCCTCCACCTCGGCGGGTGTGGCCGAGGCGATCCGCGGCAGCAGGGTGCTGCCGATCCGGGTGCCGACGGCCACGCGGGTGAGCACGTCGAGCGGCACCCGTGGGTTGTGCGCGAGCGCGCGCCGTACGTCGGGGGAGCTGTCGCCGGCCGACACGAGCATCAGGGTGCGGTCGATCGCGGGGTTCTCGGCGAGGTCGGCGCGGACGCCGGGGGTGGGGTCCCCGGCGAGCCGGGCGTACGCCTCCGGGGGCAGACCGGGGCGGGCGGCGAGCGCCCGGCGCAGCACCGCCGAGGGGTGGCCGGCGAGGCCCGCGACGGCGTGAGCCGGAGTGGACGGATTCTCCAGGGCCGCCCACAGGGTGTCCAGCGCGGTGGATGCGTGGGAGCCGTCGCAGGAGGCGCCCGGCCGCAGCTCGCAGTCGTGGCGCGCGCAGTCCGGGTCGTGCGTGAACGGCGGCTCGTCGCGGTCGCAGACCAGGCAGTGCCGCGCGGGCGGCAGGACCTCCCCGTCGACGAGCGCCGCCAGCACGTCCGGCGGCGCCGATTCGTTGGCCGCCACCGCCCGGCGGACCTCGGCATGCGGATGCCCGGCGAGCCGGGCGGCCACGTCCGGCGGGGCCCACCGGGCCAGCTCCACGACGACCCGTATGTCCTGATCGGCCGCGAGGGTCTCCACCACGTCCTCGGGCAGCCCGGGGCAGGCGGCCAGCCTCTCCCGGTGCTCGACCACCGGATCCGCCGCGAGGAGGCGGGCCCACGCGGGGTCGCCGGCACCCTCGTCGAGCAGGGCGAGGGCGACACGCGGCTGGGCCGCGGGGTCGACGTCGGCGGCGGTCAGCCGGCCCCCGTACGCCAGTTGCACACCGTTCAGCTCGCTCCGCGAGGCCAGCTGGAGGGTCTGCGCGTGGCTGAGATCGTCCCGGCCGGTGAGGTGGTGGTCGACGTCGTCGTCCGCCAGCGCGACGAGCCGGTCGACCAGCTCGGCCGGCAGAGCCGGATTGACGGCGAGCCCGCACAGGAGGTGGTTCACGGGGGCATCCTGCCCCGGGCCCCTGCCGGACGGCTCACGAATTTCCGCCGGCCGCGGGACCCGTGGGCCGGACCACGCCCCGGACCCGCCCAGGACGGCGGACGGCAGACGGCAGACGGCAGACGGCAGACGGCAGACGGCAGACGGCTCAGGAACGAAAGGTCAGGAACGACGGGTCAGGAATCACAGGCCAGGAACGACAGGCCAGGAACGACAGGTCGGGAACGACGGGTCAGGAACGGCGGTCGTCCGACCGGTCCGCCCGCTCCGCGTTGCGCTTCTTGATGCGGGCGCCTTCCTTGCGGACCTCGGCCTGGGTGGCCCGCTCCTTCTGGAGCCACTCCGGGCTGTCCTGCCGGAGCGCCTCGATCTGCTCGGTGGTGAGGGCCTCGGTGACTCCGCCGCGTGCGAGGCCCGCGATGGAGACGCCCAGCCTCTCGGCGACGACGGGGCGCGGGTGCGGGCCGTTGCGGCGCAGCTCCTCCAGCCAGGCGGGCGGGTTCGTCTGGAGCGCGGTCAGCTCGGCGCGGGAGACGACGCCCTCCTGGAACTCGGCGGGCGTGGCCTGGAGGTACACACCCAGCTTCTTCGCCGCGGTGGCGGGCTTCATGGTCTGGGCGGTCTGGTGCGACGTCATGGGTCAAGGGTATCGACCGCTTGCACGACCGCCGACCACGACCGCCGCGGTCACCGCCCGCGATGACCGGTCCGGTGCCCCCGCCCGTTAGCCTGGTGCTGTGACAGGCTCGGAAGCATCCCCTTCGTTCCGGCTCGCTTACGTCCCGGGAGTGACGCCCACCAAGTGGGTGCGGATCTGGAACGAGCGGTTGCCCGACGTCCCCCTGACCCTCCTCCAGGTCTCCCCCGCCGAAGCGTTCGGCGTGCTGCGGGACGGCGGCGCCGACGCCGGCTTCGTACGGCTCCCGGTGGACGGTGACGACCTCAGCGCGATCCCTCTCTACGCCGAGACCACGGTGGTCGTGGTCCCCAGGGACCATGTCGTGGCAGCGGTCGACGAGGTGACGACCGGGGACCTGGCGGACGAGGTCGTCCTGCATCCTCTCGACGACACCCTCGGCTGGGAGCGGCCGCCGGGAGAGCCGGCGTTCGAGCGTCCCGCCACCACGGCGGACGCGATCGAGCTGGTGGCGGCCGGGATCGGCCTGCTCGTCGTCCCCCAGTCGCTGGCCCGGCTCCACCACCGCAAGGACCTCACCTACCGCCCGGTCACGGACGCCCCGGAATCCCGCGTCGCCCTGTCCTGGCCGCAGGAGGCGACGACCGACCTGGTCGAGGACTTCATCGGCATCGTCCGGGGCCGTACGGTCAACAGCTCACGCGGCCGTGCCAAGGACCCGGCGGAGAAGCAGCCCCCGAAGGACGGGCGCCCGGCCCAGGGCGGCGCCCGCCGCCAGCCCACGGCAGGCAAGCCGGCGCCCCGCAAGCCCCGTGGCGGCACGGGCGGCAACCGGAACGCCAAGAGCGGCGGCAGGACCGGAAAGCCCCGCCGTCGCTCCTAGGGCCCGGCCTCCTCACCACTGCTGCGGAGGCCGCGGCCCCCTCACCGCTTCTTGATCCGCAGGAACGTCACGGAGTTCGCCGGAAACGTGTAGCTGAACTTCTCGGCCACCCCGCCGAACGTGGACCTCACCGGCGCGACCGGTGTGGCCGTCTCCGTGTTCACCGCCTCCGGCGCGGCCGTCAGCGTGGTCACGTGGGCGGTGGAACGCACCTGCGCGTCCCCGAGGTCGATGGACGTACGCGCCGCCGACGGCTGGGCGTTGACGACCTTGACGATCAGCTCACCGGTCTCCGCGTCCCGCGTCACGACCTGGCGGAACGGCTCGGCCGGCTTGTCGTCGGTGAAGCTGCCCCACTCCTTGCCGTCGAGGAGCAGGGTCACCTTCCGCCCGCGCACCTCGACCTCGATGTCGTAGGTGCGGCCCGTCTCGATCGTGCCCGGCTTGGAGATCAGCGAGGACTTGCCGCCGTCCACGGCCTGTTCGACCGCGCTGGTGGTGTTGTTCCAGCCGCCGAGGTTCCACCAGTAGTAGTTGCCGGTGTCCTTGACGCCGAAGGCGACGAGGAAGCCCTCCTTGCCCGCCTTCTTGGTGGCCTTCACCTTCAGGTCGTAGTCGTGCCAGGCGGTGTCACCGGCCGAGACCATGGTGTTCTCGGCGGCCACGTCGGTCTGGGTGTACTGCCCGTCCTGGATGCTCCAGCTGCCCCTGCCGGTGTGGGTCCACTGCGAGGCGTCACCGCCGAAGTCGTCGGTGAGCAGGCTCGTGCCGTCGGCCGCGGTCACCCGCACGTCGTCGTACGCCGCTGTCGTGGCCCAGGTGGACAGGCCCACGGCACCGGTGATGGGGCCGGAGAGGGCCGGCGTGCCGGTCGCCGTCGACGGGACCACGCGGTCGCCGACGTTGTTCATGAAGAGCTTCTGCGTCTCGTAGTTGGCGGAGTTCCACGACGCGTGGTTGTTGAACCAGATCATGTCGGGGCTCCACTGCACGTAGTCCTCGTTGGCGAGGAGCGGCGCGTAGGAGGCGAGCTTCACGATGTCGGCGTTGCGCTCCAGGCCGGTCATGAACGCGGCCTCGGAGAGGGCGTTCTTGAAGGCGTTGCCCTGGGAGGCGTACTCGCCGAGGAAGACCTTCGGGCCGCTTCGGTCGTAGGAGTCGTAGCGGTCGTTGTTCTGGAGGAACCACTGCGGGCTGTTGTAGTAGTGCTCGTCGACCATGTCGACGTGACCCTCGCGGTTCAGCTTCCAGGCGGTGTCGAAGGTGGCCCCCGTGTCGTCGGGGCCGGAGTTCGAGATCACCGTGATGCCGGGGTACTTCGCCGCGATGGCGGCCCGGAACTGGCTGAAGCGGGCGAAGAACTCGTTCGGCAGGTTCTCCTCGTTGCCGACGGCGAGGTGGGTGAGGTGGAAGGGCTCCGGGTGGCCCATCTTCGCGCGCTTGGCGCCCCACTCGCTGGTCACGGGGCCGTTGGCGAACTCGATGAGGTCGAGGGTGTCCTGGATGTGCCGCTGGAGCAGGGCGTCGTCCTCGGTGGCCCTGTTCTGGCCGCAGCCGGTGACCAGGGCGGGCACCACGGGCAGCGGCATCGCGCCGATGTCCTCGGAGAACTGGAAGTACTCGTAGTAGCCGAGTCCGTAACTCTGGTTGTATCCCCAGAAGTTGGAGTTGGTGGCGCGCTGCTCGACGGGGCCGATGGTGTCCTTCCACTGGTAGGAGCGTTTGCGCTCCCAGTTCGAGGCCGCGCTGTAGTCCTGCATGGAGCCGGTGTTGACGAGGCAGCCGCCGGGGAAGCGGACGAAGCCGGGCTTCAGTGCGGCGATCTTCTCGGCGAGATCCTCACGCAGACCGTTCCTGTGGCCCTTGTAGGTGTCGCGCGGGAAGAGGGAGACCTCGTCGAGGGCGGCGGCACCGGCGGTGGAGACGGTCAGCCGGCCGTCGGAACTGGCCCGCGTCGCCCTGAGGCGGACCTTGTACTTCGCCCAGCCGCCCTTGACCGTGACCTCGGTGGCCTCGGCGAGGGCGCCGTCGGCGTCCTGGAGGGTGACGGTCAGCGCCGTACGGCTCTCGGCGCGGGCCCACACCGAGAAGTCGTACCGTTCGCCCTTCTCGACGCGGATCCCGGTGTTGTAGCCGGTGTTGGTGACGGCTGAACCGGCGCCCAGGGAGAGGTAGTTGCGGTTGCGCTCGTTGAGCCGGCCGGCGTCGTCCACGACCCGCGCGGTGCCGTCGACGGACCAGGAGGTGAGGGGTGTGTAGGCGCGGTTGTCGGCGGTCGAGTACTCGAAGGACCGGTTCTGGACCAGCTCGGCGTACAGACCACCGTCTGCGGCCCGGTTGATGTCCTCGAAGAAGACGCCGTACATCGTGTCGTCGATCTTCGCGCCCTCGGTGGAGGGGTCGACGGTGATCGCGTAGTCGGTGACTTCCTCGGCGTGTGCGGGTGCCGGGACCAGGGCGGCCGTCGTCAGGAGGGCGGTGGCGGTGAGGCCGAGTCTCCAACGGGCGCGGGTGCTGCGTGACATGAATACTCCGCGGCTCGGGGTGGGGGGCATGAGGGCGTGAGGAACAGGGAGTTGTTCGAAATATCAGGCAATGATCAGCACATCGAACGGCAAGATAGGGAGGTGACCGGAGCAGCGTCAACGGGTCGCGCGGTACCGAAAGTGTCGGAAGTGAAGGACGGATGAGCGATTTCCTGCCAGTTCCCGATGCCCTGGCGTACCTCTCCGGCAGCTGGCGGGTCGTGCGATCGGTGCGGGACCTCACGAGCGGGGCCGAGGGGGTGTTCACGGGCAGTACCATTTTCAGCCCGCTGAACGGCGATGGGCTGCTCCACCGGGAGGCCGGAACTTTCGTGTGGCAGGGCGTCTCCCGCCCCGCCGAACGCACCCTGCGCTTCCTGCCGGGCTCCGCCCCCGGCACGGCGGACGTGCGTTTCGGCGACGGTCGCCCCTTCCACGACCTGGACCTGACCACCGGCCACTGGCGTACGGACCATCCGTGCGCCGCCGATCTCTACCGGGGCGAGTTCGAGGTCCACGACGAGGACCGCTGGCGGACGCTCTGGCGGGTCGGCGGCCCCGCGAAGGACCTGCTCATGGTCACCGACCTCACCCGCGAGCGAGCGCGCTGAGGGGCCGGCGCCCGTCTACCGCGCGGCGCCCAGCCGCAGGTTCCAGCGGCCCGCGTGACCCGCGACCGTGACCGTCGACAAGGGGCCGACGTCCATGTTCCAGTACGACGACGGCGGGGCCTTGAGCGCGTAGACCAGGGCGGCACGCAGGACGGACGGCTCGGCCACGGCGACGATCCGGCAGCCCTCCTCGGCGGGCCGGGTCTCGAGCCAGCCGCCGATGCGGGAGATGAAGGTGGTCAGCGACTCCCCGCCGTGCGGCGTGGAGCGGGGGTCGGCGAGCCAGGTGTCCACGGCCGAGGGCTCCCGCGCCATGGCCTCACCGAGAGTGAAGCCGCGCCAGCGGCCCATGTCGCAGTCCCGCAGCGCGGGCTGGGCCAGCGGGGCGTAGCCGAGGGCGTCCCCGGTGGCCCGGCTGCGGGGGGTGGGGGAGCAGTAGCGCAGCTCGGCCGCCGCCAGGGGCACCAGCTCATGGGCGGCGCGCTGCACTTCGTCCCAGCCGGCCTGGTCCAGCGGCCGGTCGTCCTCGAAGCGTTCCGCGAGCAGCGAGGAGCAGCGCGCGGCGGCGACGAACGTGACCCGAAGTGGCATGCGGCGATGGTGGAACGGGAGACTGCGCAGGTCAAGAGGCGTTACTCAGGAGTTACCAGGGCTATCGCGCCGCGCACCCGACACACTCGTCCGCGCACCCGACGCACTCGTCCGCACGCCCGGGCCTCACTCGGACACCAGCGCCATCCACCGGTCGGGCTCGGCCAGCGGCTCGAACCCGAGCTTGGCGTAGACCCCGTGCGCGTCGTGCGTGGCGAGCAGGACGCGCCGCAGCCCGTACCGCCGCAGGTGGTCACGGACGGCCGCGACCATGGCGGTGCCCAGCCCCTTCCCGCGCACCGACGGGTCGACGTACACGTCGCAGAGCCAGGCGAACGTGGCCCGGTCGGTCACCACCCGGGCGTACGCGACCTGCTCCCCCGAACCCTCCGCGTACACACCGAAGTTGAGGGAACCGCGGATCGCGCTCTCCAGCTTCTCGCGGGGGCGGCCGAGGGCCCAGTACGCGTCGGTGGACAGCCAGTGGTGAACCCGGGCCACGTCCAGGCGGTCGGGGTCGTCGGACATCTCGTAGCCCCCGGGGAGGGCCGGCTCGTCGTTCATGGCTGGACGTTCGCAGGTCACAGGCCCGCTGTCGACCAATTTACGGCCGTCGCCAGCCGCCGTACCCCTTCCGCGATCTCGCCCGCCCCCGCGACACCCGCGAAGCTCAACCGCAGGTGTCCGGCGGGGGGTTCGGCACTGAAGTAGGGGCGGCCGGGGGTGACGGCGACACCCGCGCGGAGGGCGGCGGCGACCAGGTCGGGCTCGTCGGTGCCGTCGGGCAGGCGCAGCCACAGGTGGTAGCCGCCGGAGGGGATGTGGGGCAGGGCGAGTTCGGGCAGGCGCATCCGCAGCTCGGTGGTGAGCGCGTCGCGGCGGTTGCGCAACTCCCGGGAGACCGCGCGCAGATGGCGGGGCCAGGCGGGTGAGCCGACCAGTTCGAGGGCGGCCTCCTGGAGGGGGCGGGGGACGAAGAAGGTGTCGACGACCTGGATGGCGCGCAGCCGTTCCAGGACCGGCCCGCGGGCGGCCAGGGCGCCCACCCGGAAGCTGGGCGAGGTGGCCTTGGTGAGCGAGGAGACGTGCACGACCACGCCGTCGGGGTCCTCGGCCGCCAGGGGCGCGGGCAGGGGGCCGGCGTCCTCGTGCACGAGCCGGCGGACGAAGTCGTCCTCCACGACGAAGGCCCCCGCCTCGCGGGCGATCCGCAGCACCTCACCCCGGCGCTCCACCGAGAGGGCGGCGCCGGTGGGGTTCTGGAAGAGGGGCTGGCAGACGAAGACCCGGGCCCCGGACGCCTTGAACGCGTCGGCGAGCAGGGCGGGCCTGACCCCGTCCGCGTCCACGGGCACGGGCACGGGCCGCAGCCCGGCCGCCCGCGCGATCGCCAGCATGCCCGGATAGGTGGGCGATTCGACCAGTACCGGCGCTCCGGGCGGCGCGAGGGCGCGCAGGGCGGTGGTCAGGGCGGACTGGCCGCCCGCCGCGACGATCACCTCGGCCGCGGTGATCGCCCCGCCGATGCTCCGCGCGAACCACTCCCGCAGTTCCGGTACGCCCTCGACCGGCGGCCGGGCCCACACTCCGGGCCGCCGCCCGGCTCTCGACAGGGCGGCGCCCATGGCCTGCTCCGGTTGCAGCGACGGGTGCAGATAGCCGCTGTTGAACTCGATCACACCGGGAGGCGGGGAGGCGAGGGAGACCAGCACCCCGGAGGCGTCCACCGTGCGGGGCGACGGCTCGGCGCCGCCGTCCGCGCTGAGCGCGACCTCCTGCCAGGAGGTGTCCCCCGCCGGCGCCCCGCTCTCGCGCGGCCGCGCCCGGAAGGCGCCCGCCCCCGGCCGGGTCACCACGAGCCCCTCGGCGGCCAGTTGCGCCAGGGCCCGCGAGACGGTCACCGGGCTCACCCGGAAGCGCTCGACGAGCGCCCGACTCGACGGCAGCTTTCCACCGGGAGAGTAGCGGTCCAGCTCCTTCCTCAGCTGTTCCGCCAGTTCCGCACCACTGCTACGCTCATGCATGAGAGCAGAGAGTAGCGCTATCGCCGATGATTCAGTAGCGGTGGACCGCGGCCCGCAGCCCGGTGGGCAACGCCCGGGGCCCGCCGGGACCCGGGCGCCGGGGACCACCGCGACCGTCCCCCGCACCCGTACCCGCACGGGCGGCACCCTCCAGGCCGCCCTCGGTGTCACCGCCTTCTCCCTCACCTTCCCGGCCACCGCCTGGGGCCTGGAGAGCTTCGGCCCCTGGTCGCTGGTCGCCGTGCGCTGTGTCCTCGCCGCCGTCGCCGCGGGGGGCTGTCTGCTGGCCCTGCGGGTGCGGCCGCCCGCCCGCCGGCACTGGGCGGGGCTCGCGGTCGTGGCCGCCGGCGTCGTCCTGGGGTTCCCCCTTCTGACCACGCTCGCGCTGCGGACCTCGACCACCGCCCACGCCGCCGTGGTGGTCGGCCTGCTGCCGCTGACGACGGCGCTGCTCTCGGCACTGCGCACGGGTACGCGCCCCTCGCGCACCTTCTGGGCCGCCGCCCTCGCCGGGGCCGCCGCCGTGATCGCCTTCACCGTGACGCAGAGCGGCGGCGCCCTGACCACCGCCGACCTGTACCTCTTCGCCGCCCTGCTGGTCTGCGCGGCCGGTTACACCGAGGGCGGCCGACTGGCCCGGGTGATACCCGGCTGGCAGGTCATCGGCTGGGCCCTGGTGCTGTGTCTGCCGCTGAGCGTGCCGGGAGCCCTGCTGGCCCTGACCCACGAGCCGGTCCGGCTGAGCGCGCACGGCGTGGCCGGGCTGCTGTGGGTGGCGGCCGGGTCCCAGTTCCTGGGGCTGGTGGTCTGGTACCGGGGCATGGCGGCGATCGGCATACCGAAGGCCAGCCAGTTGCAGCTGGCGCAGCCCCTGCTCACACTGGTGTGGTCGGTGCTGCTCCTCGGCGAGCAGCTCACCCCGGCCGCTCCCCTGACGGCCGCCGCCGTGCTGGTCTGCATCGCGGTCACCCAGCGTTCCTCCGCCTGAGGACGTCTGGGAGCCCGTCGCGCACACCGGTCCAACCGGCGCCGCCCGCACTAGACTGCGGTCACGGAACGCCACTCCCGTGCGAGACGAGGAGGCCCCCGATGCAGGCAGCTGTAGGCGACACCCTGCTGGTGCACGGCAGGACCGTCGGGCACCACGACCGGACCGCACAGGTCCTGGAAGTGCTCGGCCACGACGGCAACCCGCCCTACCGGGTCCGGTTCGAGGACGACGGGCACGAGGCGCTGATGTCTCCGGGCCCGGACACGGTCGTCCGTCACCCCGGAGACCCCAGGTAACAGGTCCCCACCCGGTCCCGTTCTCCGGGCCACCCCCCTGGCCCCGCCCGCCCGGTCCCGTTCTCCGGGACCGGGACCGGGGCCGCCCGCCCGGTCCCGTCAGCGCGGTGGTTCCGCCGGCCGCTGGTAGTGGTCGGCGACCACGCGTGCCATCGCGCCGATCGTGTCGGCCGCGACCTCCCTGCCCGAGAAGAAGACGTGTCCGCGCGCCTCCGGGACGTCGCGGGCGAGGGTGAGGTGTCTCGACAGCTCGGCCGGGTCCTGCCAGGCCGCGGGCTGTGCCGGGTCACCCGCCTTGTACAGGGCCTCCCCGATGTACAGCCGCGTCCCGCTGCCCCGGGCGGTCTCCGCCCACCAGGGCAGCAGCTCGGCGTAGTCGGCGGCCGCGAAGCCGATGTGCCAGTACAGCTGCGGAACGATGTAGTCGATCCAGTTCTCCCGGACCCAGGTCCGTGTGTCCGCGTGCAGATCGTCGTACGTCTGTACGCCGGCCCGTGTGTCCGAGCCCCGTTCGTCGGTCTCGGCGTTGCGCCACACCCCGAAGGGGCTGATCCCGAACTGTGTGCCGGGGCGGATCGTCCTGATCTCCGCTGCGGTCTCCCGGACCAGCCGGTCGATGTTGTCGCGCCGCCAGGCGGCCCGGTTGGGGAAGCCGCCGCCGTACCGGTCGTACGCCACGTCGTCGACGAAGACCTGGCCGGCCACCGGATACGGGTAGAAGTAGTCGTCGAAGTGCACGGCGTCGACCGGGTACTTCCGCAGGGCGTCGAGCATGGCCTCGCGCACGAAGGCGCGGACCGCGGGGATGCCGGGGTTGTAGTGGAGCTTGCCGCCGTAGGGGACGACCCAGTCGGGGTTCTTCCGGGCCGGATGCGAGGCGACGAGACGGCTCGGGTCGGAGTGGACGGCGATCCGGTACGGGTTGAACCAGGCGTGCAGTTCCAGGCCCCGCGCGTGGGCCTCCTCGACCGCCGTGCCGAGGGGGTCCCAGCCGGGGTCCTTGCCCTGGGTGCCGGTGAGGTACTGGGACCAGGGCTCGTACGGGGAGGGCCAGAGCGCGTCTGCGGTGGGGCGGACCTGGAAGATCACCGCGTTGAGACGGCGGGCCACGGCGGTGTCGAGGTGGGTGCGGAGTTCGGCGCGCTGCTCGCGGGCGGGCAGGCCGGGTGCGGAGGGCCAGTCCCGGTTGAGGACGGTGGCCAGCCACATGCCGCGCAGCTCGCCCTCGGCCGCCCTGCGGCGGGGGCCGGGCTCCCCGCCGGCGATGGCGGTACCGGCCGCCGCACCGCCTGCCGCCACGAGAGTCGCCGCCGCGGTCGCCCAGAACGCCCGTCGTGACATGCGTGGCTTTCGATGCATGGCCGTACCTCCGCGTCCCGCTTCCCGCGTGTCCGCCGCGTCGCGGACCGGTCCCGGCCAGCCTTCCACGGGACACCCGGAATACTGATCAGTAGACGTCACGGGTAACGTGCGGGTTTGGCGCAGGACCGAACCAGGGGTATCTGCCAGGCACGTGGACCAGTGAAAGGGACGATGTGACGGACTTCCCGACGGGAGATCTCGCACGAGTCGGAGTCGTGGGCTGCGGCCAGATGGGAGCGGGCATCGCCGAGGTGTGCGCCCGCGCCGGACTGGACGTGAAGGTCGCCGAGACCAGCGGCGAGGCTCTGGAGATCGGCCGTACCCGGCTGTTCAACTCCCTGTCCAAGGCGGCGGAGCGCGGCAAGATCACCGAGGCGGAGCGGGACGGGACGCAGGCGCGCCTCGGCTTCACCACCGACCTCGGCGAGTTCGCCGACCGCGACCTCGTCATCGAGGCGGTCGTGGAGAACGAGCAGGTGAAGACGCAGATCTTCCAGGTGCTCGACCAGGTGGTGACCCGCCCCGACGCGATCCTCGCCTCCAACACCTCCTCCATCCCGCTGGTGAAGCTCGCGGTCGCCACCTCGCGGCCCGACCACGTCATCGGCATCCACTTCTTCAACCCGGCCCCGGTGCAGAAGCTCGTCGAGCTGATCCCGGCGCTCACCACCTCCGAGGGCACCCTCAGCCGGGCGCAGTTGTTCGCCGAGAAGGTGCTCGGCAAGCACAGTGTGCGTGCCCAGGACCGCTCGGGCTTCGTCGTCAACGCGCTGCTCGTGCCGTATCTGCTCTCCGCGATCCGGATGTTCGAGTCGGGCATCGCGGGCCGCGAGGACATCGACAACGGCATGGAGCTGGGCTGCGCGCATCCGATGGGGCCGCTGAAGCTCTCCGACCTGATCGGCCTGGACACCATCGTCTCCATCGCCAACAGCATGTACGAGGAGTACAAGGAGCCGCTCTACGCCGCTCCCCCGCTGCTGCAGCGCATGGTGGACGCGGGACGGCTCGGCCGGAAGACGGGGTCCGGCTTCTACTCGTACGCCTGACTACGGACGGTCAGCCTCCTTCGGTGCCCACGGGCCCGGTACCTGGAAAGGTGCCGGGCCCGTCGCATTCACACACCGTGTGCGCGGCGGACACGCATATGCCGTTCGCACACTCTCCCCACCTGTCCACCAGGCGAGTTGACTGTACGTGCGCATGCAAGGGATGGAACGACTACAGAGAGGAGCGGACTCGTGGCCATCGACCCCGAGCATCCCGTGCACCACGGCGAACTCGCAGAGTTACGCCGCCGCCTGGATGTGGCGCACACACGCGTCGAAGGAGGGCTGACCCTGTTGAGCCACCGCGCCGAACAGAGCGCCAAGGAACTGGACGACCTGAACACCCGGGTCGTCACCCTGGAGCACGCCCGCTGGCCCCTGCCCGCGGTGGCGGCCCTCACGGCCCTGGGCGCCCTGGTGGTGTCCGTCTGGCAGGCGCTGGGCCGCTAGGCCCCGGGGCGGGACGCCCGGAGGCTTTCAGTGCCTGGCGTCCTGCCCGAGACGCAGGTGGTGCAGCAGGAGCAGGGCGGCCGCCATGTTGGCGGCCGGGACCTCGCCGCGGGCGACCATGTCGGGAACGAGCTTGAGGGGAACCCATTCCCTGCGGTCCGACTCGAAGTCGTCCACCGGATGGCCGACGTACGCACCCTCGTCGGCCCAGTAGATGTGGTGCCGGGCGTCGGTGAGCCCGTTGGACGGCTCGACGCTCATCAGATGGCGCAGGGGTCCCGGCCGCCATCCTGTCTCCTCCTCCAGTTCGCGGGCGGCGGCCTCGGCGACGGCCTCGCCGTCCTCGACGACGCCCGCCGCGAGCTCCCACCCCCAGCTGTCGGTGATGAAGCGGTGCCGCCACAGCAGCAGCACCTCGTTGGCCTCGTTGATCACGGTGGCCACGGCCACGGGCCGCAGCCGTATCAGGAAGTGATCGAGGTGTCGCCCGTCGGGCAACGCGACATCTGCGAGATTGACGCTGAACCAGCGGTTCGAGTACACAGTTTGTTCGCTCTGTTTCGCCCACTGCATGGCTCTGCCACCTTCCGCCGAGTAAGTGGCAATATCGCAGCAGGAGCTGAGGGACAGCAGGCGCACAGCCGGTGCACGGCCGCGCCCCGGGCACCGCGTCAGATCGGTACGCGCAGTGCTCCGTCGATGAGTTCGGCGGCTTCGGAGGTCCTCGCGCAGCCGCTGCGCACGAGGTGTTCGCGCACCGCCCGCAGTCTGTCGCGCAGGCGCATGGACTCCATTCCCCGTGCTCGCTCGGCCATTTCCACGGCGGTGGCCACCGCCTTGTCCGCGTTGCCCTGGCGCAGCTCGATCTGGCTGAGCATCGCGAGCCGGTGCACCCGCCCCCGGTCGTGCGCCGGGGTGCCGACGGCCGCCGCCGCGTGCTCCGCCGCGGCCGCCAGATCGCCGAGGCTGAGCAGTGCCTCCGCCACCTGTACGTTCACCAGGCCGGGTTGGACATAGCCGGTCTCATCGGGTTCATGACCGCGCCGGATGTGCTCGGCGGCCTGCTCGGCCCGCCGGATGCAGGACAGGGCACTCGTACCGTCGCCCAGGTGCGCGTACGCCTTCGCCTGCATCGCGTAGAGGTCGGAGGAGAGCGCGGGGGTGATGTGCCGGCCCGCGGTGCGCAGCGCCGCCTCGGCGAAGGCGACGGCCTGCCGGTGCTCCCGCATGAACAGCGACTGGTTGACGAGGAGAGCGATCACATAGGCGCCCAGCCCCCGGTCCCCGCTGGCCTTCGCCAGCCGCAGCGCCTGGTGGAAGTAGCGCTGGGCCAGCCCGTGGGCGTCGGAGTCGTACGCGCAGATCCCGGCGATGGCCACCAGCCCCCCGGTGGCCCGGTGCAGTTGGCGCCCGGTGGCGTCGGTGTAGCTGCCCCGCAGCAGCGGTGCGGCCTCCGCGTTGAGGAAACCGACGATCCGGGTGCGCGTGGCGACACCGCCGGCCTTGCGGTACATCTGCTCGTAGTGCGTACGGGCCGCGCGCAGCATCTCGATGTCGGCCATGCTCACGTGATGCCGTCCGCCGCGGGACACGTCGACGTCCTCCGGCGGGTTCTCCCACTCCCAGACCGGCATCACGGCGGGCGTGCCGGTGACGGCGGGGGCACCGAGGACGTGCGGGCGCTGCTGCTCGTCGGAGCGCCACAGCGCGGTGGCGCGCTCCACGAACCCGGAGAGCCCGGCTCCGTGCGAGGAGACCGGCTCGCCGGGCACGCCGAGCCCGATGTCGTCGAGGGTGACCGCCCGGCGCAGCCGTCCGGCGAGCACCTCGCAGATCAGGTCGGGCACCTGGCCGCGCGGCCGCTGGCCCTTCAACCACCGGGCCACGGCGGTGTGTTCGTATCTCAGGGCGAGCCCCCGGGCCCGCCCCGCCTGGTTGACGTGGGCGGCGAGACCGGCGTGGGAGATACCGGCTTCGTCGAGGATCGCGTCGAGCAGGGTGTTGGGCTGCATGGAGGCCCTCCGGTGGCTCGGTGCCGGCGCATCGCAGCGTAGCGCCTCCCGTTTCACACGGGGTGTGAAAGGAATGCCCGGATTCGGACGGTGCGCGCGCTGTCGCGGAGAGTTCCGGACCGGTTGACTGAAATGCCTCGCAAGAGGCCGGCCGGGCCGCCGGCTCCCCCTCGTACAGTGCGGTGGCCCTGCCGGGACGCTCCGCTCCGCGTGAGGGCCCTAAGGGGCGGGAGCGAGCGGCGAGTTGTCGGCCGCGGGGCGTCCCTGGCCGGTCGCGCCGTTCCGCGCTCCCCTGAGGGTGAGCGGACGTTCGTTGCGAAGGACCAGTATCGCGATGTCGTCCTTGGGCCGTCCCCCTGCGTGACGGAGGAGTCGGGTGAACACCGCGCGGAGTACCGCCCGGGGCAGGACGGGGCGGCCCCGGACGGCTTCCGTCAGCGCGACCGCCAGGGGAAAGAAGCGGCCCTGGCTGTCCCTCGCGTCCTCCACGCCGTCCGTGTGCAGGAACAGGGCCTCGCCCGGGAGGAGTCGGCCGCAGGCGGTGACCGGGAGTTCGGCGGGCAGCGGGAAGAGCCCGAGCGGGGGCATGGGGTCGGCGCGGGCGAGCGGTGTCGCTCGGCCGACACCGAGCAGGTACGGCCACGGATGACCGCAGTTCAGGGCGTGGAGGGCGCCGTCGGGGGCGATCTCCAGGAGGAGGACGGTGACGAAGTCCTCGGTGTCCTCGGTGTCCGCGGTGTTCCCGGCACGGGCGCGGTCGCGGTCCCGCAGATGCCGGGCGAGGGCGCGGTCGAGGCGGGCGAGGACCCCGGCCAGCTCGGCCTCGTCGTGGACGGCCTCGCGGAAGCCGGCCAGCACGGCGGCGACGGTGCCGATGGCGGCGATGCCGTGCCCCCGTACATCGCCCATCACCACCCGGACGCCGTGCTCGGTGGGGATCACCTCGTACAGGTCGCCGCCGACCCTCGTGCCCCGGTCGGCGGAGAGCAGCGCGGCGGCGGTGGCCAGTCCGTCGATCCGTGCGGGCAGCGGCCTCAGCAGCGCGCTGCGCACGGCGGCCGCGGCCTCGCGGGCCTGCCGCGTCTCCCGCAGCATCACCCGCCTGACGTGCAGCAGCAGCCCGGTGCCGGCCGCGAGGCACACGGCACCACCGGCGACCCGGGCCCCGACACGGGCGGACCGCCGACCGAACAGCCCGCGTCCCCGGGACCATGTCCTGCGAGGAAGCCCAGCCCTGACTCGAATCATGCCGTTGGCCCCCCATCAGGCCCGGACAGCGCGTAGGCCCCAGAGAGGCCGGTCCGATTCTGTCCACTGCCCGCCCCGACCGGGGAGCCCACCCGGGATTCTCACCCGAACGAGTGAGGTGCCCCCGGGCGTCCCCGGACGGATGGCCGAGCATCCGTCCAGGGACGCGAGGAAGGCACCAGGGACGCGAGGAAGGCCCCCTAGCTCCGCAGCACCGCGCCCGTGCGCTCGCCCGCGAGGGCGACCGCCGCGTCCCGGGCCGCCGAGGCCTCGTCCACGGTCAGCGTCCGGTCCTCGGCACGGAACCGCAGCGCGTACGCCAGCGACTTCCGCCCGTCACCGAGCTGCTCCGCGTTCTCGTAGACGTCGAACAGCCGGATGCCCTCCAGCAGCTCGCCCGCCCCCTCGCGCAGCGCGGCCTCCACGTCGGCGTGCGGCACGAACGCGTCGACCACGAGCGCGACGTCCTGCGTGGCCACCGGGAACGAGGAGATGCGCGGCGCCTGCGGGGTGCTGTCCCCCACCTGCTCCACGGCATCCAGGTCGAGCTCCATCGCGGCGGTGCGGGCCGGCAGCCCGAGCGCCTTGAGCACGCGGGGGTGCAGCTCACCGGCGTGGCCGACGACCCGCTCGGTGCCGTCGGCGACGACCACGAACTCGGCGCACCGGCCCGGGTGCCAGGGACCGTAGCGGCCCTTGCGGACGATCAGCTCGGCACCGGCCTCGCGTGCGACGGCGCGGCCCGCCTCAACGGTGTCGGCCCAGTCGGCCGGGCGGCCCCGGCCCCACCAGCCGGCCTGCTCACGGGCCCCGGCGACGACCACGGCGACATGGCGCGGCTGCTCGGGCAGCGCGGCGTTCAGCGCCGCGATCTCCTCGTCGGTGGGCCGGCGGTCGACCGGCGGCGCGACGGCGACGCGCTGCTCGGCACGCGGGAGGAACACCAGCCCGGTCTCGAACAGGGCGAGGTCGTGCGTGCCCCGGCCGTCGTTGCGCCGCAGCGCGCCCAGCAGTCCCGGCAGCAGCGACGTGCGGAGCGCGGGCTCCTCGTCGTTGAGCGGGTTGGTCAGCCTGACGACACGGCGGGCCGGGTCGTCGGCGTCCAGACCGAGCTGGTCGAAGACCTGCTCGCCGATGAACGGGTAGTTCGGCGCCTCGACGTACCCGGCGCCGGCCAGCGCCCGGCCGACCCGGCGGTGCAGCCGCTGCCGGTGGGTCAGGCCGCGGCCCGAGGGCGGTTTGGGCAGGGTGGAGGGCAGGTTCTCGTAGCCCTCCAGGCGGATGACCTCCTCGGCGAGGTCGTTGACCTCGGCGAGATCGGGCCGCCAGGACGGCACGGTGACGATCAGGTCGTCCGTCCCGTACACGTCGCAGCCGACCTCCTGGAGACGGCGTACGACGGTCTCGCGGCCGTAGTGGACGCCCGCGACCTTGTCCGGGTGGTCCGCCGGGACGGTGATGGTGTGCGGCGCGGAGGGGGCGACCACCTCGGTGACGCCCGCGTCGGCGGTGCCGCCCGCGAGGAGCACGAGCAGGTCGACGGTGCGCTGGGCGGCAGCGGCCGCGGCCAGCGGGTCGACGCCGCGCTCGAAGCGGCGGGACGCCTCCGACGACAGCTTGTGCCGGCGGGCCGTCCGCGCGATGGCGACCTGGTCGAAGTGGGCGGCCTCGATGACGACGTCGGTGGAGGCGCTCCCGCCGTTCTCGGCGGCGTCGTGGTCGGCGATCTCGGTCTCGGCGCCGCCCATGACCCCGGCGAGGCCGATGGGGCCGCGCTCGTCGGTGATCACCAGGTCCTCGGCGTGCAGCTTCCGCGTGACGCCGTCGAGGGTGACGATCTTCTCGCCCTCCTCGGCCCGGCGCACGCCGATGGTGCCCTGGACGAGGGAGCGGTCGTAGGCGTGCAGCGGCTGGCCCAGCTCCATCATCACGTAGTTGGTGACGTCGACGGCGAGCGAGATCGGGCGCATGCCGACCTTCTGCAGCCGGCGCTTGAGCCAGATCGGGGAGCGCGCCTCGGGGTCGAGACCGGTGACGGTGCGGGCGGTGAAGCGGTCGCAGCCGAGCGGGTCGGAGACCTGGACGGGGTGGCCGAAGGCGTTCGGGCCGGGGACGTCGAGGAGGGCCGGGTCGCGCAGCGGCAGGCCGTAGGCGATGGCGGTCTCGCGGGCGACGCCCCGGATCGACAGGCAGTCGCCGCGGTTGGCGGTGACGGCGATGTCGAGGACCTCGTCGACCAGCTCCAGCAGCTCGACGGCGTCCTTGCCGACCTCGGTCTCCGGCGGCAGCACGATGATGCCCTTGGTGCCGTCGTCGCCCATGCCCAGCTCGTCGCTGGAGCAGATCATGCCGTGCGAGTTGCGGCCGTAGGTCTTGCGGGCGGAGATGGCGAATCCACCGGGCAGTTCGGCGCCGGGGAGGACGACCACGACCTTGTCGCCGAGGGCGAAGTTGCGGGCGCCGCAGACGATCTCCTGCGGCTCGCCGGTGCCGTTGGCGGTGCCGACGTCGACGGTGCAGAAGCGGATGGGCTTCTTGAACTCCGTCAGCTCCTCGATGGTCAGCACCTGACCGACGACGAGCGGGCCCTTGAGGCCGTCGCCGAGCTGTTCGACCGTCTCGACCTCCAGCCCGGCCGAGATGAGTTTGGCCTGGACGTCACGGCCGGTCTGGGTGGCCGGGAGGTCGACGTACTCCCGCAGCCAGGAAAGCGGGACCCGCATCAGATCTCCATCCCGAACGGCCGGGTGAACCGGACGTCACCCTCGACCATGTCTCGCATGTCTTCGACGTTGTGGCGGAACATCAGCATCCGTTCGATGCCGAACCCGAAGGCGAAGCCGCTGTACCTCTCGGGGTCGACACCGCAGGCGGTGAGCACCTTGGGGTTGACCATGCCGCAGCCGCCCAGCTCGATCCAGCCCTCGCTGGAGCAGGTGCGGCAGGGGCGGTCGGGGTTGCCGACGGACTCGCCGCGGCAGACGTAGCAGACCATGTCCATCTCGGCGGACGGCTCGGTGAACGGGAAGAAGTTCGGCCGCAGCCGGGTCTTCATGCCCTCGCCGAACAGGGCCTGGACCATGTGGTCCATGGTGCCCTTGAGGTCGGCCATGGTGAGGCCCTCGTCGACGGCCAGCAGCTCGACCTGGCGGAAGACCGGGGTGTGCGTGGCGTCCAGCTCGTCGGTGCGGTAGACGACACCGGGGCAGATCACGTAGACCGGCAGCTCGCGGCTGAGCAGCGAGCGGATCTGCACGGGCGAGGTGTGGGTGCGCAGCACGACACCGGACTCGGTGCCGCCCTCGGGGCCCTGCACGAAGAAGGTGTCGGCCTCGCCGCGGGCCGGGTGGTCCGGGCCGATGTTGAGGGCGTCGAAGTTGAACCACTCGGCCTCGACCTGCGGGCCCTCGGCGACCTCGTAGCCCATGGCCACGAAGACGTCCTCGATGCGCTCCGAGAGGGTGGTGAGGGGGTGGCGGGCGCCGGCCGGTACGCGGTCGTACGGCAGGGTGACGTCCACCGCCTCCTCGACCAGCACCCGGGCGTCACGCTCGGCCTCCAGCTCGCTCTGGCGGGCGGCGAGTCCCTTGTTCACCGCGCCCCGCGCCTGGCCGACCAGCTTGCCGGCGGCGGCCTTGGCCTGCGGGGGCAGTGCGCCGATCTCGCGGTTGGCGAGGGACAGCGGGGAGGTGCCGCCGGTGTGGGCGACCTTGGCCTCCTGGAGCGCTTCGAGGGAGTCCGCGGCGGCGAAGGCGGCGAGCGCCTCGTCCCGCATGCGCTCGATCTCTTCCGGTTTCAAGGCCTCGACCTCTACAGGGTCGTACGACTTATTCGGTGCCGACATCTCTTCCCGTGCTTCCGATTGTCCCCCAGCTACCGCTGGGAGGTGCCCCCAGGCTGAATGTCCCCGTGCCCGGCGCTCAGGGCCGTGTGCAGGACACAAAGGTGCCAAAGGCCGAGTCTAACGGGGTGGTGGTGTCCGGATGCGCCCGCAGGCTGCTCAGGCCAGGTAGGCCGGAGCGCTCACGGGCAACGTAAATCGGAACTCGGCGCCACCGAGAGGGGCGCGTCCGACGGTGATGGTGCCGCCGTGGGCTTCGACGATGCCCTTGACGATGTACAGCCCGAGGCCGGTGCCGCCGCGCTTGCTGCCCCGCCAGAAGCGGGTGAAGACGCGGTTCATGGACTCCTCCGGGATGCCACTGCCCTCGTCGCTCACCGTGACCGACGTACCGGTGTCCTCCCCCTCCCGGGGGGACGCCGTGGGCGTGACGTCAATCGTGACCGTTCCCTCGCCGTGCCGCACCGCATTTTCCAGCAGGTTGCTCAGCACCTGGTCGATCTTGTCCGGGTCGGCCCACAGATCGGGGAGCGGCTGCCCGATCCGCAGCAGGAACCGGTCGGCCGGCTGCCCCGCGGCGACGTACGCCTGGATGTGCCGTCCGACGGCCGCGCCGATGTCGACGGGCTGCCTGCGCACTTCGAGCCGCCCGGAGTCGATCCGTGAGATGTCCAGCAGCTCGGCGATGAGCCGGGTGACCCGGTTGGCGTCGGCGTCCACGGTCTCCAGCATCAGTTTCTTCTGGTCGTCCGTGAACCGCTCCCACTTCGCCAGCAGGGTGGCGGTGAACCCCTTGACCGAGGTCAGCGGCGACCGCAGCTCGTGGGCGACGGTGGCGATCAGCTCGGCGTGACTGCGTTCGGTGCGGCGCCGGGCCTCGGTGTCGCGCAGGGACACGACCACCCGCCGGACGGGTCCGGTCGGCCCGGTACGGAGGTAGCGGGCCGAGACGAGGATCTCGCGCGCCCCGGGCAGCAGCAGGTTCCGCTCGGGCTGTCCGACCCGGATGGCGAGCCCTCCGTACGGGTCTGTCAGCTGCCACCAGCGGCGGCCTTCGAGGTCCTCCAGGGGGAGGGCACGTTCCAGCGGGCGGCCGAGGGCGTCGGCGGCGGGGGTGGCGGTGATCCGGGCGGCGGCGGCGTTGAAACAGATCACGCGGCCGTTCTCGTCGGCCACGACCAGTCCGTCGGGGAGGTCGTCGGGGTCGATGCCCAGCTCTGCGAGATCATCGTGCCGGGCCGCCGTCGGGGCGAGCACGTCCCGTGCCTCCCGTGTGCCGCTCGTGCCGACCCTCATCCCCGTACCCCACCTCTCGCGTTTGCAGTGGGCCCCCGAGCCCGTCACCCTACTAGCTGGGCGTGACGGTGCGGCACCCTCCGAAGGCGCGCTGTGCACGGGCGGACGCGTAGAGACATACGGCGGCGGCGGTCGCGAGGTTCAGGCTTTCCGCCTTTCCGTGGATCGGCACCCGTACGACGGCGTCGGCCAGTTCCCGGGTCTCCTCGGGCAGCCCCCACGCCTCGTTGCCGAACACCCATGCCGTGGGCCCGCCCATCGTCCCCTTGTCGAGCTCCGCGTCGAGGTCGTCGTCGCCCGCGCCGTCGGCGGCGAGGATCCGCACCCCGGCGTCCCTGAGCCCCGCCACGGCCTCCTCGACGGGCACGCCGACGGCGACGGGCAGATGGAACAGCGACCCGACCGAGGCGCGTACGGCCTTGGGGTTGTAGAGGTCCACGGACGCGTCGGTGAGCACGACCGCCTCCGCCCCGGCGGCGTCGGCGCAGCGCAGTACGGTGCCGGCGTTGCCGGGGTCGCGGACGTGGGCGAGGACGGCGACGAGCTTGGGCCGGCTGTTGAGGATCTCCGCGAACGGGGTGTCGAGGAACCGGCAGACCCCGACGAGGCCCTGCGGGGTGACGGTGGTGGAGATGTCGGCGACGACGGTCTCGTCGGCGAGGTGCACGCGGGCTCCGGCCGCGCGGGCCCGTGCGACGACGTCGGCGTACCGTTCGGCGGCCTCGGCCGTCGCGAACAGCTCGACCAGGGTGTCCCCGTGCCCGGCGGCCTCCCGCACGGCCTGCGGCCCCTCCGCCAGGAACAGCCGGTCCTTCCCCCGGAAGTTCCGCCTCGCGAGCCGGCGGGCCGCGGAGACGCGGGCGGAACGCGGGGAGATCAACTCAGGGGCGGCGGGCATTGGTCACCTTTGGATCGGGTGGAGGGCGGATGGGCGCCTGAGAACTCGGGGGGCCGAGCGTCGGCGGGCGCGGGTGGTTCGTGGTTGCTCGCGCCGTTCCCCGCGCCTCTGAAGACGAGAAGCACAGGCCGCAGCCCCTGCTTTCAGGGGCGCGGGGAACTGCGCGAGAAGCCCCAGCGGCCCCGCAGCCGACAACGCACCCGGAAAAAGCCCGGACCCGCAGGCGGCGAGCACCTGCGGGTCCGGGTCACATCTCACACGGCTCAGGCCGGCGCGAGCGTCACGCCGCCTTGGGCGCGTTCACGTCCGCCGGCAGTGCCTTCTGCGCGACCTCGACCAGCGCCGCGAACGCCGTGGCGTCGTTGACGGCCAGCTCGGCGAGGATCTTGCGGTCGACCTCGATGTTCGCGGCCTTCAGACCCTGGATGAGGCGGTTGTACGTCATGCCGTTCTGGCGGGCCGCAGCGTTGATGCGCTGGATCCACAGCTGACGGAAGTCGCCCTTGCGCTTCTTGCGGTCGTTGTAGTTGTAGACCAGCGAGTGGGTGACCTGCTCCTTGGCCTTGCGGTACAGACGCGAACGCTGACCGCGGTAGCCGGAGGCCGCCTCGAGGATCGCCCGGCGCTTCTTGTGGGCGTTGACTGCCCGCTTGACGCGTGCCACTTTTCACTCCTTGTAGCGGGGCCGTGGTTGTCGTCACACGACCCGAAATCGATGGGGTCCCGGTCCTGACGTACGTACGGCGCGCTGCGGCCGGCCGGTCAGCCGGTCAGGCGCCGCCGCGTCACTTGCCGAGAAGCTTCTTGATCTTCGCGGCGTCGCCCGGGGCCATCTCGGCGGTGCCGGTGAGGCGGCGCGTCACGCGGGACGACTTGTGCTCGAGCAGGTGGCGCTTGCCGGCGCGCTCACGGAGCACCTTGCCGGAGCCGGTGATCTTGAAGCGCTTGCTGGCACCGCTGTGCGACTTGTTCTTCGGCATAGCGCCGTTCTCTCCTCGTCAGTGGCGCTCCGGTGCCCGGTCGCGAAACCGGGCACGACGGAACGTCATTTCTTTCGGTTGACACCCTGGACGGGTGTCCAGGGCTTCCCCCGGACTCGCGTCCCGGGGACTTACGCCTCCGCAGGCTCCTCGGCCGGCGCCGCTTCGACGTGTTCCACGTCGGAGTGCTCGGCGTCGGAGTGCTCGGCGGCGTTCTGCGACTTGCCAGGGTTGGCCTTCGCTTCCGCCTTCCGGGCTTCCTGCGCCTGACGGGCCTCGGCCATCGCCTCGGTCTTCTTCTTGTGCGGACCGAGAACCATGATCATGTTTCGGCCGTCCTGCTTCGGGTTCGACTCGACGAACCCGAGGTCCTCGACGTCCGAGGCGAGCCGCTGCAGCAGTCGGTAGCCCAGCTCGGGCCGGGACTGCTCGCGACCACGGAACATGATCGTGATCTTGACCTTGTCGCCCTGCTTGAGGAACCGGACGACGTGACCCTTTTTGGTGTCGTAGTCGTGCGGGTCGATCTTCGGCCGGAGCTTCATCTCCTTGATGACCGTGTGCGCCTGGTTCTTGCGCGCCTCACGGGCCTTCATGGCCGACTCGTACTTGAACTTCCCGTAGTCCATGAGCTTGCAGACCGGCGGACGGGCGTTCGCGGCCACCTCGACCAGGTCGAGGTCGTACTCCTGCGCAAGCTCCAGGGCCTTGGCAAGCGGAACAATCCCGACCTGCTCGCCGCTGGGACCGACAAGTCGCACCTCGGGAACGCGAATCCGGTCGTTGATGCGGGGCTCGGCGCTGATGGATCCTCCTCGGTAGCACCACACGACGGTCTGGCGGACCGCCGCGTCATGTCTGGTTGACATCAGGACCAACCGTCAGGAGCCACGAAAAATGCCCCGGACGAGACACAGGCGGGGCTCCATGTACTGCCGGAGCACCGCCGCGGTGTCCCGCGGGGCGCAGTATCGGACGGCTCCACCGTCCGTACGGAACGGTGGGGGCCGTCTGACCGGTTGACCTGCCGTCCCGGAGGGCGGTCAGGTGGGAGTTCGGAGCCTCCACTTGCGGGCCGGGCACACAAGTGTCCAGCCGGTCGTTGACACCACCATACCGGGTTGAAACCCGGCGTGCCAATCGAGGTGCGGCGGCCTCCCGCAGGTCGGGGCGTACGCGCCGGGGCCTATCGTGTGGGGCATGAGTGAGACCCCTCCTGAGAACCCCGACTTCGACTCGATGACCCGCGACATCGCCGAGGTCCCCGCGGTCGAGGTGATCGTGACGGTCGCCGTCAACCTGATGAGCGCCGCCGCGGTGAAGCTCGGCCTGACGGAGGAGGGCGACAAGTACAAGGACCTGGACGAGGCCCGCAAGCTGGTCTCCGCCCTCGCCGGTCTGCTGGACGCTTCCGCGACCGAGATCAGCTCCTTCCACGCGGCGCCGCTGCGCGACGGTCTGAAGTCGCTGCAGCTGGCGTTCCGCGAGGCGTCGGTCGTCCCGGACGAGCCGGGCCAGGGTCCGGGCGAGAAGTACACGGGCCCGGTCTACGGCTAGTACCCGAGCCCGTACCGGTAGTACCCGACCCCGTACCGGCCGCTACTCCCGTACGTACAAGGGCTCGCCCGGTGGCGTCGCCCCGGCCGGCAGCAGTGCCAGGTCGAGGCCGCGGACCAGGCGGGCCCTCAGTGTCTCGTCGGCGGCGAGGCGGCCCGCGACGGACCGCGCGGCCTCGGCCGGGCCCGCGGACGGGTCGAGGACGAGGGCGAGGGTGCCGTCGGCCTGTCCGGGGCCGAGGTGGGCCCGGAGCACGGCCGGCTCGGCGGCGACGGCGGCGCGCACGGCGTCGAGGACGGCGGGGTCGGCGAGCGGGTCGGTGGTGGTGCGCCCCTCGGCGAGCGCGAGCAGGGCGCGGCCGGTCAGCTCGTAGGTGACCGGACCCGCGAGGTCGAGGACGATCGTGTCGGCCTTCTCGTGCGCGGCGGCCCGCAGGGCCTGGTGCAGGGGCACGGCGACGGGGCGGGCGGCGGGGTCCCAGCGGGCCAGGGAGTCGGTGGAGGTGAAGGCGGGCAGGGCGGTGCGGCCGCCGGCCTTCAGGGTGGGGACGGCCATGTCACTGGTCTTCTCGCGGCGCAGCCCGTTCTCGTCCACCTCGGCCTCGCCGAGCACGGCCACTACGGGCACGAGCAGCCGGGCGCCCCCGAGGGCTTCGAGGACGGGGCCCACGGCGGTCCGGTCCTCGGCCCAGGCGGCGAGCGCGGCGCTCAGCCGGGGGTCCGCGGATCCGTCGTCGTCGGAGAAGCCGGGGTCGGGGATGTTCTTGTTCGCCACGGTCGTCGACCCTATCGGGGCAGGTCTCCCGGGCGTCCGGCAGGCCGGAAACGTGACGGTCACCTCGCTCACGGTTTTATCAGCTCTCCCTGACCGGGATTTAACAACCGCCTCACCACACGCACAGCGCGACGCAGAACCATCACGGCATGCCGTCCTCCAGAGCCCGTCGCCGCGCCCGTCCTTCCGTGCTCCGTCCGCTCCCGCATCTCGCGCTCGCCGCCCTCGTCCTGGTCGGCGGCACGGCCGCCGGGTCGGTGTACATGCGGGCCCGGGCGCTGGACGGCGCGGGTTCCGCCGTATCGTCGTCGGCGTCATCGTCGGTGACGCCCTCGGCCCCGGCCTCCACCGCGCCGGGGGCGGACGGGGTCGCTGAGGAGGCTTCGGTGGAACCTGTGGCGGCGCCGGGGGCGGACCACGACGCGCTGCTCGCGACGGCTCTGGCGGAGATCACCGTCGAGGACGGGGCGGCGGTGTCGGTGGCGGTGCGGGACGTCGCGTCCGGGGAGTCGGCCGGGTACGGGGACGCGCGCTTCGACACCGCGAGCATCGTCAAGACGGACATCCTGGCGGCCCTGCTGCTGCGGGCGCAGGACGCCGACCGGCACCTCACCGCGCAGGAGCGGACGTACGCCTCCGCGATGATCCGGGACAGCGACAACGCGTCCGCGACGGCCCTGTGGAAGGCCGTCGGGCAGGCGGACGGGCTCGACGCCGCGAACGAACGGTTCGGCCTGACGGACACCGAGGGCGGCGACGGTCTGTACTGGGGTCTAACCCGGACCACGGCGGCCGATCAACTCGCCCTGCTCCAGCAGGTGTTCGGGGACGACGACACCTCGGAGCTGAGCGCGGCCTCGCGGGCGTACGTCCAGGAGCTGATGGGACACATCGCCCAGGGGCAGGACTGGGGCGTCTCGGCAGCGGCGTCGGGCGGGGTCTCGGGGTCCGGATTCGCCCTGAAGAACGGCTGGTTGCCGCGTACCGCCACCGGGCTGTGGGTCGTCAACAGCGTCGGCCGGGTGGCGGTGGACGGGCGGGCCTACCTGGTCGCGGTGGTGTCGAACGGCAACACGACGAAGGCGAAGGGGATCTCGTTGGTGGAGGCGGCGGCACGGGCGGCCGTCTCGGTGTTCGAGGGCGGAACGGGCGGAGCGACCGGGGCGGCCGGGGCGAATGCGGCGGGTGCGGCCGGCACCTCGTAGGCGCCGGTGTCAGACCACGTACTCGTCGGGCCGGCCCCGACCGCGTCCCCGCCACACCATCACGGCGACGACCAGCAGGAACACACCGAGTCCGCCCGCGGCGGGGGCGGCCCAGCCGACCGTCGGGTCCTCCTTCTCCACCGGGTCCGGTCCGGAACCGAAGTACTTGCCGCCGTACGACGCGGTCTTGAGGTCGTCGGAGGTGAGCGCGGCGCCCTCCCGGATGGCAGCCGCCGGGTCGACGAAGCCGAAGCCCCGGGAGTCGTCGCGGCCGCCGGCGGGGGCCTCTCGGGCGGTGTCCTCCAGGAGGCGTTTGACCTGGGCGGGAGTCAGGCTCGGGTGGGCCGCCTTGATGAGCGCGACGGCGCCGGAGACGAAGGCCGCGGCGGCGCTGGTGCCCCAGCCCTCGTAGTACTTGCGGTCCGGGTCGGCGATGACGACGTCGACGCCGGGGGCGCTGACGGTGGCGTACCAGCGGCGGGTGGAGAACGGGGCGCGGTCGCCGTCCTCGTCGACGGCGGTGACCGCGATCACCCCCGGATAGGCGGCCGGGTAGGAGATGTGGTCGCCCTTCGCGCCGCCGTTGCCGGCCGAGGCGACGACGATCGAGCCCTTCGCCAGCGCGTACTGGACGGCGTCGTCCTCGGAGGGTTCCGGGTGGGCGGACTCGGAGTCGTCGCCGAGGGAGAGGTTGATGACGTCGACGCCCTGGTCGGCGGCCCAGCGGATGCCTTCGGCGAGGGCGTTGCCACGGGTGCTGCGGGCCTTGGAGCGGGCCGGGTCCTTGTCCTCCAGGATGACGCGGACGGGGAGGATCTTCGCCTCGGGGGCGATGCCGAGGACGCCGTCGGCGTCGTTCGCGCCGTGTCCGTGTCCGGCGATGATCCCGGCCATGGCGGTGCCGTGCCGGGCCCAGGGGCGGTCGCCCCGCGAGGCCCCGAAGCCGACCATGTCCTTTGTCGGCAGGATGTTGCCGGCCAGGTCCGGGTGCTCGTCGTCGACGCCGGTGTCGAGCACCGCGACGGTGATGCCCGCCCCCTTCGTGGTGCGCCATGCCTCCTGGGTGTGCATCGCCTGCAGCGCCCACTGCTGGTCCCGGATGCCGTCGGCGTGCGCGGCGGTGGACGGCAGGAGGGCCAGGGAGGCGGCGAGGGGGAGGCTGAGCAGGGCGCGGCGCGGGCGCCGGGCACGGCGGGCGGGACGGGTGGGCGTCACGGGGTGCCCGGTGTCCTGCGCCGTCGCGGGGATCCTGGCGGTCCCGGATTCACCGGCGTTCATGAAGGCTGCTCCGTGGCGGACGCGGCGGTCCCGCGCAGACCGCGTTCGATGCGGTCGGCGAGGCCCTTCGCCTCGTGGCCGAGACCGGACTGGGCGGGGGCGGTGGTGGCGCCGGCCTTCATCGCGTCCTCGGCGGGCTGGGGTTCGGTGACGGTGCGGCCGTCGGCGAAGCCCGAGACGGCGTAGACGACGACGGGAACGTCGGTGAGGACGGAGATCGTCCAGGAGGCCCGCTGGTCGTCGCCGAAGCCGGCCGCGACGGTGTCCTCGGCGGCGTACGGCCGCGGCATCAGGTCGGTGCGGTGGTCGAGTCCGTCCTTCGCGAAGCGGTTCCTGAGCGCGGTCATGGCGGCGGCGTCGGACTTGGTGAACATCAGGCCGACGGTGGTGACGTTGCTGCTGGTCGCGTCGGTGTAGGTGGCGCGCAGCAGTCGCAGACAGCCGACGGGGGCGAGGACCTTGCGCAGCAGGGGGTCGAAGGCGTCCGCGCAGCCGCTGTCGGGCGCGACGGCGATCCGGGTCCAGGTGCGGTCGGTGCCGCCGGGTCCGGCGCCCTCGCCCCGCACGGTGGGCGGGAACAGTTCGTCGACGGGTACGCCGTGCCACAGCTGGCCTGCCAACGCGAAGGTGTCACGGGAGTCGTCGGTCCCGGACTCGCCGGTGAGCCAGCTCCCGGCCGCCGCTCCGCCGATGAGCCCGACGCCGAGCACCACGCACAGGGTCACGGCGGCGGCCCGCGCCTTGGTGGGCCGGGGTCTGCGCCGCCGCGCGCCGTACGGCTCCGGAGTGGTCCACGGCGAGGTGTCGGGCTGCGCGAACGTCACGTAGGGCCGTCCGGGGGCCGTGCCGAGGACGCCGTCGAGGGCTTCGGCGGATCGCCGGGACGAACCCGACGGGGGCTGCCAGGCGCCGGGACGCTCGGGTGTGAGAGGCCGCGGGTGCGGAGTGCCCTCGGGGCCCCGCTCCTCGGGCAGGGGGCGGCGCAGGGGCGGTGCGGCGGGGGGTGGACCGGAGGACGGGACGGCACCGGCCGATGCCGTCCCGCCGTCGCGGGGGGCCGACAGCCGGGACTGTCCGACCGGGCGGGCCGGTGCGCCGCCGGGGGTGGAGCCGGAGGTTCGGCTCGGGCGGCCGTCGGTGGAGGGCGCGGAGGTTCGGGGCGGACGGCCGCCGGGGGCCGACGGGCCGGAGGGGCGAGGGGGCGCGCCGTCGGTGAAGGAGCCCACGGGCCGGGCGGGCGCGCCGCCGGAGGAGCGCGGTGGTGCCCCACCGGCGGAGGCGTCGGCGGGCCGGGCGCCCGCGCCGTCGGAGGACGGGTCGCAGGCGCGTGGCGGCGCGCTGTCGGCGGGAGGGCCGGAAGGCCGGGGCGAACGGCCCGGGAAACCGTCGGCGGGTGGGGCCGGGTCGGCGGCCCGCGCGCCCGAGAGCCGTGCGGAACCCGGGGACGGTGCGGGACCGGAAGGCCGCGCGGGTCCCGAGGACGGTGCGGGACGGGAAGGACGTGCGGGAGCCGTCCGTCGTGTGGTGTCTCGTGTCGACGGCGGGGCGTCGGGGAAGCGTGCCGAGGCCGGAGGTGGGCCGTCCTGCCGGCGGTCGGCGGACGGGGGGCCGTCCGGGAAGCGGGCCGAGGCCGCGGGCGGGGCGTCCGGGAAGTGTGTCGGAGCCGTCGGTGGAGCGTTCAGGAAGCGGGTCCAGGCCGGCGGCGGGGCGTCCGGGAAACGGGCGGAGGCGGCCGGGGGCGGTGGGGTGGCCGGGGTGGCGCCGTTCTGGCCGGCGGTGCGCCGGAAGTCGGAGAAGCGCGGGTGCTCGCCGCGACGCGGGGCGGTGCCGCCGTCCACGGCGGCATCACGGGCGGGGCCCTGTCCGGCCGGCTGGGCGGCGTCGCGTGCCGGGCTCCGGCCGTCCGGCCGTCCGGCGGCGTCCCGCGCCGAGGTGCGACCGGTCATGGTCTGGCCGGCACCCCGAGCGGGAGCCGGGCCCGCGGCCGCCTCGCCCGGCCCCCGTACGGGGTCGGGCCCGGCCGCCGCGCCGGAGCCTCGTACGGGGCCCTGTCCGGCTGTCTGCCGGGAGCCTCCCGGGAGACCGTCCTGACGGGCCGTCGGGTCGGTGCCGGCCGGACGGGAGGGCGTGGGCCGGCCGGCGGAACTCCGGCCGCTGTCCGGGGTGTTCGGCGTGTCCGCCGTGCGGGGGCGCCGTACCTCCCGGAGCGCGTCCGGCGTCGCCGCGGGCGCCGAGGACGGGCGGGGCGGAGTACTGGGCCGCGCGGGCGTCACGGGGGGCCGCTGCGGGCGGCGTGGCACGGTCGGGCCGTTCCCGGCCGACGGCGCGCGGTCCGGGCGGGGCGGGGGGACCGAGGAGCCCCCCGTCGGGCCGGATCCGAGCGGAGCGCCCGGGCCGGACGCACCCGGGCCGGACGGACGCGTGCCCGGGGCGGACGCACGCGTGGTCGTGCCGTGCGGACGTGTGGTCGAGGCGGAGGAGCCCGATACAGGCGGACTCGATACAGGCGGACTCGTGTCCCTCGCCCGGCGGTCGGAGCCGGGTTCCCTCGACGGAGGCCGAGGCGGGGTGGTCGGTGGTGCGGCCGGTGGCGTGGCCGTCGGCTCGTGGTCCGGCGGTATGGACGGGCGGGGCGGGACCGGTGGCCGTGGGGGGATGGAGGCACGACGTGCTTCCGTGCTCATGCACCCCCCGTTTCCTCGTCCCGTGCGACCCGGAGGTCGTCCGGGCGCCCGACCGCCCGTGGGGAGCGGTCGTCACGCGTACCCGGGACGCGCCCGCCGGCGGCCGCCGTCACCACGGGCAAGCCATACCCGCGGCAGCGGATCGGCATCCCCGTCGAGGTCGTCCCTGCGTGCGCGTCACTCTACGGGTTGGCCCCCGTCGAACGGGAACCGGTCCGCCGGCCCGTGGCTTCTGCCCGGAACGTCCCCCTACCCTGCGGTAATCATGTCTGGCAGGCTTCGTGCATGACTGCGCGCGCCGCCGACCGGGCCCGGTACGACCGGGCCACAGCTCATCTCGACGCCCCTCTGGCGATCGTCGACCTCGACGCCTTCGACGCGAACGCCGACGACCTCCTGCGCAGGGCCGGCGGCAAGCCGATCCGCGTCGCGAGCAAGTCCGTTCGCTGCCGGGCCCTGTTGGAGAGGGTCCTGGCCCGTGACGGCTTCGAGGGCATCATGTCGTTCACCCTCGCCGAGTCCCTGTGGCTGGCCCGCTCCGGATTCGAGGACGTGCTCCTCGCCTACCCGTCGGCCGACCACGAGGCCTTCGCCGAACTGGCGGGCGACCCCAAGCTCGCCGCCGCCGTGACCGTCATGGTCGACGACCCCGCCCAGCTCCAGCTGATCGACGACTCCCGGCGGGGCGGCACCGAAGTCGTGCGTGTCTGCCTGGAGTTGGACACCTCGCTGAAGCTGCTCGGCGGACGGGTGCGCGTCGGCGCCCTGCGCTCCCCGTTGCACTCCCCCGCGCAGGTCGGCGAGATGGCCCGCGCCGTCGCCGAGCGCCCGGGGTTCAAGCTGGTCGGGATCATGGCGTACGAGGGACACATCGCGGGTGTCGGCGACGCGGTGGCGGGGCGGCCGCTGCGTTCCCGTGCCATCCGGCTGATGCAGGCCACGGCGAAGAAGGAGCTGGCCGCGCGGCGGGCCGAAGTGGTGCGTGCCGTACGGCGGGTGGCCCCGGACCTGGAGTTCGTGAACGGCGGCGGCACGGGCAGTGTGCAGCACACGGCGGCGGAGGACTCGGTCACCGAGATCGGCGCCGGCTCCGGGCTCTACGTGCCGCGTCTCTTCGACAACTACACGTCGTTCAGCGGGCGTCCGGCCGCCCTGTTCGCCATGCCCGTCGTACGGCGTCCGGGTGTCGGGGTCGTCACGGTCCTGGGCGGCGGCTATCCGGCCTCGGGCGCGCCCGGCCCCGACCGGCTGCCCGTGCCGTATCTGCCCGAGGGGCTGAAGTACGACCCCCAGGAGGGTCCCGGCGAGGTGCAGACCCCGCTGCTGGGGGCGCCCGCCGACGACCTGCTGCTCGGCGACAAGGTGTGGTTCCGGCACGCCAAGGCCGGCGAACTGTGCGAGCGGTTCGACGTGCTGCACCTGGTGGAGGGCGACGAGGTGACGGCGGCCGTGCCGACGTACCGCGGCGAGGGCCACACGTTCCTGTAGCCGGGGGCGGCGGGGGCGGCGCGCGGTCTCACGAGGGGCCGAGACTGCTGCCCACTCCCCCGCCCGTGTCCGCGTCCGCGTCCGCGTCGCCCACCGCGCGGATGCCCTCGACGATCTCGTCGATGTCGTCGAGCGGCGGGCCGTCGTCGCCCGCGTCGAGGGCGAACCGGACGAGGACCGGGGCCTCGGAGCCGCTGCTGGACGGGAAGACGAGGGACTGGACGTACCCGCCGGGCCCGGCCCCGGTCGTGACGCGCCAGCGCACGTAGTAGCCGGCGCGGCCCGCGACGGCGACCGAGCCGGAGCCGACGACCTCGTGGCCGGTGATGCCGTCGTAGGGGCGCCGGTCGAGTTCGTCGCGGTCGTAGGCGTCGTCGGCCGCGTCCGCGATGTCGTTCTCGGCGAGGACCTTCGGGGAGGTCTCGGCGCTGCCGGTGACGGTCCGCGAGACGACCGTGCCCCGGCGGCACAGGCCGTTGTCGCCGGGGCAGTCGTAGATGCCGTCGTCCGTGACCAGGACCGCGTCGTCCTCGGCCGAACCGTCGCCGTCCTCCCAGCCGTCGGGGACGGGGAACGTGATGCCGTTGAGGTCGTCCGTGACGACGTTCGGGGCGCCGGTGGGCGACGCGGTGGCGGGCTTCGTCGGGGTGGGGCTGTCGTCGCCGTCGGGGCCGGAGGCCGGTGAGGTCGTCGCGGTCCTCGTCTCCCGGCCGCCGTCCCCGCCGTCCCCGTCGCCGCCGAGCAGGAGGACGCCGCCCGTGACCGCCCCGGCGGCCAGGACGGCACCGGCGGCGGCCAGCGCCACGACCTTGGTGCGGCCGAGGCCCCCGCGCGCGGGCGGCCCCGGCCGGAGCCCCGGCGGCACGGGCTGCTCCGGCTGGCGCCGGTGGTCGGTCCACGCGGTCCCGTCCCACCAGCGTTCGGTGAGCGGGTAGGACGGGTCGCGGTACCAGCCGGGCGGCGGCGAACTGCTCATCCCGGCACTTTAATCACACCGACGGGACCGGTGGTCCGGGCCCCGGGTGTGCTGTCCGAAGGGCGCCTAGAGCGGGGTGACGTACGCGCCCGAAATGCCGCCGTCGACCAGGAAGTCGGTGGCGTTGACGAACGACGAGTCGTCGCTGGCGAGGAACGCCACGGCGGCCGCGATCTCGGTGGCCTCGGCGAACCGGCCGACCGGGATGTGCACGAGCCGGCGCGCGGCCCGCTCCGGGTCCTTCGCGAACAGCTCCTGCAGCAGCGGGGTGTTGACCGGTCCCGGGCAGAGCGCGTTGACGCGGATGCCCTCGCGCGCGAACTGCACGCCCAGTTCCCGTGACATGGCCAGCACACCGCCCTTGGATGCCGTGTACGAGATCTGGGAGGTCGCCGCGCCCATGCGGGCCACGAAGGACGCGGTGTTGATGATCGAGCCCTTGCCCTGGCGCCGCATGTAGGGGATCGCGGCCTTGCAGCACAGGTACACGGAGGTGAGGTTGACCTCTTGGACCCGCTTCCACGCCTCCAGTCCGGTCTCCAGGATGGAGTCGTCGTCGGGCGGCGAGATACCGGCGTTGTTGAAGGCGATGTCGACGCTGCCGTAGGTGTCGAACGCGGCCTTGAACAGCGCTTCGACCTGCTCGGCGTCGGTGACGTCGACCTTGACGAAGAGCCCGCCGACCTCCTCGGCCGCCGCCTTGCCGCGCTCCTCGTCGAGGTCGCCGCAGACGACGTGGGCGCCCTCGGCGGCGAGCCGGCGCGCGGTGGCGAGACCGATGCCGCTGCCGGCACCGGTGATGACGGCGGTGCGGCCGACCAGGCGGCGGCAGGTGTTTTCTGAGGTCACTGTGCGGGGCCCTCCGTGCTGATGAAGACGTTCTTGGTTTCGGTGAAGGCGGTCAGGGCGTCCGGGCCGAGTTCACGGCCGATGCCGGACTGCTTGAAGCCGCCGAAGGGGGTCCAGTAGCGGACGCTGGAGTGGGAGTTGACGGACAGGTTGCCCGCACGGACGGCCTGGGAGACGCGCAGCGCGCGCCCGACGTCCCGGGTCCAGATGGAGCCGGACAGGCCGTAGGGGGTGTCGTTGGCGAGGCGGATCGCGTCGACCTCGTCCTCGAAGGGGAGGACGACGGCGACGGGGCCGAAGACCTCCTCGGCGGCCACCGGCGCGTCGGGCCCGACACCGGTGAGGACGGTCGGCGGGAACCAGAATCCGGGGCCCTCGGGGGCCTTGCCGCGGATGCCGGGCGCGTCCGGGTCGACGTACGCGCGGACCCGGTCCAGCTGGACCCGGGAGATGAGCGGGCCCATCTGGGTGGCCTCGTCGGCCGGGTCGCCGACCCGGACGGACTCGATGCCGGGGGCGAGGAGGTCGAGGAAGCGGTCGTAGGCGGAGCGCTGGACGAGGATGCGGGTCCGGGCGCAGCAGTCCTGGCCGGCGTTGTCGAGGAACGCCATGGGGGCGGCCGCGGCGGCGGCCTCCAGGTCGGAGTCGGCGAAGACGATGTTGGGGCTCTTGCCGCCGAGTTCGAGGGTGACGCGCTTGAGCAGGGCCGAGCCCTTCGCCAGCACCTGCTTGCCCACGGCCGTCGACCCGGTGAACACGATCTTCGCGACGCCGGGGTGCTCGACGAGGGCGTTGCCGGTGACGCGGCCGTGGCCGGGCAGCACCTGGAACAGGCCCTCGGGGAGCCCCGCCTCGCGGGCCAGCTCGGCGAGGCGCAGCGCGGTGAGCGGCGTCGTCTCGGCGGGCTTGAGGAGCACCGCGTTGCCCGCCGCGAGCGCGGGGGCGACGCCCCACGCCGCGATGGGCATCGGGAAGTTCCAGGGGGCGATCACGCCGACGACGCCGAGCGGTTCGAGGAAGGTGACGTCGAGACCCCCGGCCACCGGGATCTGCCGGCCGGTGAGCCGCTCCACGCCGCCCGCCGCGTAGTCGAGCAGGTCCCGGACGTTGCCGGCCTCCCAGCGGGCGTTGCCGAGGGTGTGTCCGGCCTCCCGGACCTCCAGCAGCGCCAGTTCCTCCAGGTGCTCGTCCACGGTCACCGCGAAGCGGCGCAGCAGCCGGGCACGGTCGCCGGGGGCCATGGCGGCCCACAGCCGCTGGGCCTTCGTCGCCAGGGCGACGGCGGCGTCGACGTCCGCCGCCGTGGCGGCCGGGACGGTGGCGACGACCTCCTCGGTGGCGGGGTTCAGTACCTGGAGCTGATGCTCGGACAAGACAGGGCCTCTCACAGCGGGTGGGTCAGGGGCGGGCCCGGTGACTCACGGACGTACGGGGTGACTCACGACCACTCGGTGACGCACGGATGTGCTCGGTGGGTCATGGACGTACGCGGTGACTCACGGATGTGCTCGGTGGGTCATGGACGTACGCCGTGACTCACGGATGTGCTCCGTGGCTCAGGGGCGTACGCGGGGGCTCACAGACGTTCGAAGGAACGGCGCAGCTCCCAGTCGGTCACGGCGGCGTCGAAGGCGGCCAGCTCGACGCGGGCCATGTTGGCGTAGTGCGCGACGACCTCCTCGCCGAAGGCGGCCTGGGCGATGGGGCTGTTCTCCCACAGCTCGGCGGCCTCGCGGAGGGTGGTCGGTACCTGGTCGTACCCGGCGGCGTACGCGTTCCCCGTGCACACCTCCGGCAGTTCGAGCTTCTGCTCGATGCCGTACAGCCCGGCCGCGATCAGCCCGGAGACGGCGAGGTGCGGGTTGACGTCACCGCCGGGGAGCCGGTTCTCGAAGCGCATCGAGCGGCCGTGGCCGACGACGCGCAGCGCGCAGGTCCGGTTGTCGTACCCCCAGGCAACGGCGGTCGGCGCGAAGGAGCCCGGCTGGAACCTCTTGTAGGAGTTGATGTTGGGCGCGTAGAGCAGCGAGAAGTCGCGCAGCGCGGCGAGCTGGCCGGCGAGGAAGTGACGCATGACCTGCGACATGTCATGGCCGTCGGCCATGACGTTGGTGCCGTCGGCGTTCGCGAGCGAGAGGTGGATGTGACAGGAGTTGCCCTCGCGCTCGTTGTACTTCGCCATGAAGGTGAGCGAGACGCCCTCCTGCGAGGCGATCTCCTTGGCGCCGGTCTTGTAGACGGCGTGCTGGTCGCAGGTGACCAGGGCCTCGTCGTACTTGAACACGATCTCGTGCTGGCCGGGGTTGCACTCGCCCTTGGCGGACTCGACGGTCAGCCCCGCGGCCTCCATCTCGTTGCGGATGCGCCGCAGCAGGGGCTCGATCCGGCCGGTGCCGAGGACCGAGTAGTCGATGTTGTACTGGTTGGCCGGTGTCAGCCCCTTGTAACCGGCGTCCCAGGCCTGCTCGTAGGTGTCCTTGAAGACGATGAACTCCAGCTCGGTGCCCACGTTGGCCGTGTAGCCCAGTTCGGCGAGGCGCTCCAGCTGGCGGCGCAGGATCTGGCGGGGCGCGGCGGCGACCGGCGAGCCGTCGTTCCAGGCGAGGTCGGCGATCAGCATCGCCGTGCCCGCGTTCCACGGCACCCGGCGCAGGGTGCTCAGGTCCGGGTGCATGGCGAAGTCGCCGTAGCCGCGGTCCCAGGAGGACATCGCGTAACCGTCGACGGTGTTCATCTCGGTGTCGACGGCGAGCAGGTAGTTGCAGCCCTCGGTGCCATGGGAGAGGACGTCGTCGAGGAAGAAGCGCGCGGCGAACCGCTTGCCCTGGAGGCGCCCTTGCATGTCGGGGAAGGCCAGGACGACAGTGTCGATCTCACCGGCCGCGACGAGGGCATGCAGCTCCTCGACGGTGAGCGGGGGTGTGCGGTCTGCCACGGGAAAGCCTCCTAGGGGCTTCTTCGGCCACCCCGGAGGCATTCAGCCATCCGGGAGCCATAAGGTATTACCCGTAACCATTAGTTGGGAAGGGGCAACGTCCACATGTCGCAGACAGGGGCGGAACCGGGCACTCCCTGGGCCGACGACCGACTGGCGTCCGTCCTGCGGCCGGTGCGGGCCGGCAACGGCTTCGAGGAGGCACTGGAGCAGATCCTCCAGGTCGTCCGGCTCGGCCTGGTGCCGGGCGGTGAACGGCTGCCGGCGGAACGCGAGCTGGCGGAGCGGCTCGGGATCAGCCGGGTGACGCTGCGCGAGGTGCTCAAGGTGCTGCAGGACCAGGGCCTGATCGAGGCGCGGCGCGGCCGGTACGGGGGCACGTTCGTCCTGCCGCGCGTGGCCACCCCGGGCGAGGACGAGCTGCGCCGCCGCCTGAAGGGCATCGACGTCGAGGACACGCTGCGCTTCCGCGAGGTGCTGGAGGTGGGCGCGGCGGGGCTGTGCGCGGCACACGGTCTGACCAGCGAGGAGGCCGACCGGTTGCGGACGGCCCTGACCCGCACGCACAACGCGCCGCTCACGGAGTACCGCCGCCTGGACACCCTCCTGCACCTCACCGTCGCCGAGCTGTCCGGCTCCCCCTCGCTCGCCGGCCAGTACGCGGCCGTCCGCGCGGGCGTCAACGACCTGCTGGACTGCATCCCGCTGCTGGTGCGCAACCTGGAGCACTCCCAGCAGCAGCACACGGCCCTGGTGGAGGCCGTGCTGGACGAGGACGCCGAGGCGGCGCGGGAGATCATGCGGGAGCACTGCTCCGGCACGGCGGCCCTGCTGCGCGGCTTCCTCGGATGAGCACGTCCCCGCCGCACGGCCTCCGGAGATGAGCACGTATTTACGCTCGCTTAACGCAGGGGTATTGCATTTCGGCCACTCACCCCACAAAGGTATGGATCCATTCCTTTGAGTGGGGAGAGCGCCATGTCCTTGAAAGACGCGGACACCGCCGACGCGGCGGACGACTACCTGGAGCGCCGGACGCTCCGCCGGGGCAGCGCCGGCTGGGTGCTGCTGACCGGCCTCGGCGTCGCCTATGTCGTCTCCGGCGACTTCTCCGGCTGGAACCTCGGCCTGGCGGAGGGCGGCTTCGGCGGTCTGGCGATCGCCACGGTGCTGATGGGCACCATGTACGCCTGTATGGTCTTCGCCCTCGCCGAACTCTCGGCGATCCTGCCCACGGCGGGCGGCGGCTACGGCTTCGCACGCCGGGCGCTCGGCCCGTGGGGCGGCTTCCTGACCGGCACGGCGATCCTGATCGAGTACGTGCTCGCCCCGGCAGCCATCGTGATCTTCATCGGCGACTACATCGAGTCGCTCGGCCTGTTCGGCCTGACGTCGAGCTGGCCGGTCTACCTGGTCTGTTTCGCGCTCTTCATCGGCATCCACCTGTGGGGCGTCGGCGAGGCACTGATCGCGAGCTTCGTCGTCACCGGCTTCGCGGTCTTCGCCCTGATCGTGTTCGCCGTGGGCGCGCTGCCCGAGTTCAGCGTGGCCGCGCTCGACGACATCCCGGTCGACTCCTCGGCGTTCGGCGCCAGTTCATGGCTGCCCATGGGGTTGCTCGGCATCTGGGCGGCGTTCCCGTTCGGCATGTGGTTCTTCCTGGGCGTGGAGGGCGTGCCGCTGGCCGCCGAGGAGACCAAGGACCCGGCCCGCGCGCTGCCGAAGGCGATCCGCTGGTCGATGGGCGTCCTCGTGGTGCTGGCGGTGATCACCTTCTTCGCCGCGGCCGGGGCGCGCGGCTCCGCCGCCATCCAGGACGCGGGCAACCCGCTGGTCGAGGCGCTCCAGCCGGACGGCAAGGCCACCGCGCTCAGCCTGTTCGTGAACTACGCCGGTCTGGCCGGCCTCGTCGCCTCGTTCTTCTCCCTGATCTACGCGGGCTCCCGGCAGCTCTTCGCGCTCTCCCGGGCCGGCTACCTGCCCCGGGTCCTGTCTCTCACCAGCAAGCGCAAGGCCCCCTACCTGGGCCTGCTGGTGCCGGGCACGATCGGCTTCGCGCTGGCCACCGCCACGGGTGACGGCGGCCGGATGCTCAACATCGCCGTCTTCGGCGCCACGATCAGCTACGCGCTGATGTCCCTGTCGCACATCGTCCTGCGCCGCAGGGAGCCGGAGCTGGAGCGGCCGTACCGCACGCCGGGCGGTGTCCTGACCTCCTCGGTCGCCCTCGTCCTCGCGTGCTCGGCGCTGGTGGCGACCTTCCTGGTGGACGTGACCGCCGCGATCATCGCACTCGTCGTGTACGCGGTGGCGGCGGCGTACTTCGGCCTTTACAGCCGCAAGCACCTGGTGGCGAAGGCGCCGGAGGAGGAATTCGCCGCGCTGGCCGCGGCCGAGGCAGAGTTGGCGCGGGACTGATCGGGTTCCCGATCTCCACCGGCGCCCCAGGTGCCCCGAGTCCCACGAGTCGCACAGGTTCCACGAGCAAGGAGCAAGCCGGCGTGACCAGGCCGCTGATCGGTGTGAGTACGTATCTGGAGTCCGGCGCACGCTGGGGCGTGTGGGAGCTGGAGGCGGCCCTGCTGCCGGTCGGCTACCCCCGGCTCGTGCAGGCGGCGGGCGGCATCGCCGCGATGCTGCCGCCGGACGACCCCTCGTACGCCGCCGGGGTGGTCGCCCGCCTCGACGGCCTGGTCATCGCGGGCGGGCCCGATGTGGACCCCGCTCTCTACGGCGCCGAGCGCTCCCCGCGCTGCGGCCCGCCCGCACCGCTGCGCGACGCGTGGGAGCTGGCCCTGATCCGGGCGGCGCTGGACAACGGCACGCCCCTGCTCGGCATCTGCCGCGGCATGCAACTCCTCAACGTCGCCCTCGGCGGCACGCTCGTCCAGCACCTCGACGACCACGTCGTCGAGGTCGGCGTCTTCGGCCGCCACCCCGTGAAGCCGGTACCCGGCACGCGGTACGCGGACATCAACGCCGAGGAGACCGACGTCCCGACCTACCACCACCAGGCGGTCGACCGCCTCGGCACCGGCCTGGTGCCGTCGGCCCACGCCTCGGACGGCACGATCGAGGCCATCGAACTCCCCTCCCCCGCCTGGGCCCTGGGCGTCCAGTGGCACCCCGAGATGGGCGAGGACACCCGAGTGATGCGGGCCCTGACAGAGGCGTCGTCCTGCCGGGTGACCTGAAGGCGCCCGGGCCCGGGGCTGCGGGGAGAGGGAGCGCGGTCCCCTGGCGGCGTCGGGCGAAGGCGTGGCCGGGCCGGTCGGCCGCGGGCGTTCGGATCGGTCGGGCCGGGGGTGCTCGGGTCGGTCGGCCGCGGGTGCTCGGCTCAGTCGGCCGCGGGTGCTCGGCTCAGTCGGCCGCGGGCGCTGGGCTCAGTCGGCCGCAGGCGCTCGGCTCAGTCGGCCGCGTGGGCCCAGGCCAGTCGGCCAAGGGGGCCCGGGTCGTCGGATGCGTGAACCCGGGTCGGTCGGCCGCGTGAACCCGGATCAGTCGGCCGCGTGAACCCGGGTCAGTCGGCCGCGGGTGCCCGGGTCAGTCGGCCGCGGGTGCCCGGATCAGTCGGCCGCGGGTGCCCGGATCAGTCGGCCGCGGGTGCCTGGGTCAGTCGGCCGCGGGTGCCCGGATCAGTCGGCCGCGGGTGCCTGGGTCAGTCCCAGGAGGTCCCGGGCCGGGCCCGTGGGCCGGTGGCCGGTGGGCCAGACCGCGCGGAGGGATCGTCGCAGGCGTACGCCGTGGACGGGGATGGGGACCAGACGGCGGGCGGAGAGTTCCTCGCCGAGGGCCAGCTCGCTCAGGACCGCGGGCCCGGCGCCGCTCAGCGCGGAGGACTTGACCGCCGTGGTGGAGGACAGCTCGATCAGGGGGCGCGCCAGGCTGCCGAGCGCCCCCTCCAGGACCTGCCGCGTCCCGGAACCCTTCTCCCGGAGGATCAGCGGCGTGGCGGCCAGTTCGGCCGCCTCCACGGGCTTGCGGCGGCGGGCCCACGGATGGCCGGGCGCGGTCACGACGATCAGGTGGTCGTGCGCGATGACGGCCGCGTCCAGCCCGGCCGGCACCGTCGGCCCCTCCACGAACCCCAGGTCGGCCTCGTCCGCGAGCAGCCGCTCCGCGACGACGGTCGAGTTGCCCGCGAGAAGCGACACCGCCGTGTCGGGGCGGGCGGCACGCAGCGCGATGAGCCAGCCGGGCAGCAGGTACTCGGCGATGGTCATGCTCGCCGCCACCCGGAGCCGGGAGTCGCGCCGGTCCCGCAGCGCCTGCGCGCCCGCGTCGAACGCCTCGGCCGCCTCCACGATCCGCCGGGCCCAGTCCGTCACGAGCGCCCCCGCGTCGGTGAGCCGGGACCCGCGCGGGGACCGGTCGACGAGGGCGACACCCAGTTGCCGTTCCATCGAGCGGATCCGGCTGCTGGCGGCAGGCTGGGTGATGCCCAGCTCCCGCGCCGCCCGCCCCAGCGAGCCCAGCCGGGCCACGGCCAGCAGCAGTTCGAGGGCCCCGAGATCCGGCACCCGATGGGCCAGCCCGCCCCGCCCCTCGCTCTCGCTCATAACTCCAGCTTATGCCCCCATACAACCGGACTCCCTGGTGGGCCCCGCCGGACGGCGCGACGCTCGGCACATGGCCACCGCAGTCCGCCCAGCCCGGTCCACTCGCCCCTCCACGACGCACTCCGGAACACGCCCCGGCACACGCTCCGGCGCAAGCCCCCGACTTCCCGCTCTCCGCCACCTCGGCCCCCACTGGTACGCCCCGGTCATGGGCACCGCGATCGTGGCCTCCGCCGGCGCCGGGCTCCCCCTGGACCTCCCGGGCCTGCGGACGGCCTGCGCGGCCGTGTGGGCGCTCGCGCTCCTCGCCCTGGTCACCGTGCTGGGCGCCCGCGCCCTGCATTGGGCCCACCACCGTGACCAGGCCCGCGCCCACCTCCTCGACCCGGCCGTGGCCCCCTTCCACGGCTGCCTCTCCATGGCCCTGCTCGCCGTCGGCGGCGGCGCCCTCGTCGTCGGCCGGGACTGGATCGGAGTCCGGGCGGCCCTCGCGCTGGACGTCGTGCTCTTCGGCGCCGGCACGGTCACGGGCCTGGCGGCCGCCGTGGCCGTGCCGTATCTGATGATCGTCCGGCACCGGATCGAGCCGGCCGGGATCACCCCCGTGCTGCTCCTCCCCCTCGTCGCGCCCATGGTGTCCGCCGCGCTCGGCCCGCTGCTGGTCCCCTATCTGCCGGCCGGCCAGGCGCAGCAGACGCTGCTGCTCGGCTGTCTCGCCCTGTTCGGGCTGAGCCTGCTGGCCACGCTGCTCGTGCTGCCACTGGTGTTCGGCCGGCTGATCACGGCGGGACCGCTGCCGCTGGCCCTCACACCGAGCCTGTTCCTGGTCCTGGGGCCGCTCGGGCAGTCGGCCACCGCCGTCGCCCACCTCGCCGACGCGGCCCCCGGCACCGTACCGGCCCCGTACCCGCACGGCCTCACCGCGTTCGCCGTCCTCTACGGCGTGCCCGTCCTGGGCTTCGCGATGCTCTGGCTCGCGCTCGCCGGGGCCATGGTCGTGCGCGCCCGGCGGCGGGGCATGGGCTTCTCCATGGCGTGGTGGGCCTTCACCTTCCCGGTGGGGACCTGTGCGACCGGCGCGCGGGGTCTGGCCCGGCTCACCGGGCTCGTCGCCCTGGACGTCCTCGCCGTGGCGCTGTACGCGCTGCTGCTGGCGGCGTGGGCGTCGGCCGCCGTGTGCACCGCGCGCGGGCTGGTCAGCGGCGGGCTGCTCGCAGCGCCGCGCCCAGCACCCGCGGAGCCTCGGCCAGCGACGGCCCGTACCAGGTGAGGTGGCGCCCGCTCACCAGGGCGCACGGCACCCCCGGGAACGCCTCGGGTCCGTCGTCGGCGGTGAAGCGGTACGGCTCGTCCGGCAGGACCACGACGTCCGGCGCGGCGGCTCGCAGCTCCTCGACGGGAACCCGGGGATAGCGCTCCTCGTGCCCGGCGTACAGGTGGTCCACGCCGAGCCGTGCGAGCACGTCGCCGGCGAAGGTGTCCCGGCCGAGGACCATCCAGGGCCGCCGCCACACGGGCACCACGGCGGTCGTACGACGGCCGGGACCGGCCACGGCGTCCGGCGGCGCGGACCACGCCGACTCCGCCTCGTCCAGCCAGCCCGGCCGGGAACGGGCTCCGCAGGCCCGCAGCACACGGTCCAGTTCGAGGAAGGCGCCGGGCACGTCGCGCACCTCGGTGACGAGGACCTCCACCCCCGCCTCACGCAGGGCGGCGAGGTCGGGCTCGCGGTTCTCCTCCTCGTTGGCGATCACGAGGTCGGGACCGAGGCGGGCGATGACGTCGGTCTTCGGGTTCTTGGTGCCGCCGACGCGTACGACGTCGAGATCACCCGGGTGGGCGCACCAGTCGGTGGCGCCGACCAGCACGCCGGGCAGCGTGACGGCGACGGCCTCCGTCAGCGACGGGACGAGGGAGACGACACGGGACACGGAGCGCACGGCGGCCTCACGAGCCCCGGCGGTGACGGTCTTCCAGGGCCTCGATGTGGTCCGCGACGGCCACCACGATCACCCGGGTCTCCGGTTCGGTGGCCCGCCAGCGGTGCCGTACGCCACCGGACATGTACAGCGTGTCGCCGCGGCCGAGGCGGTGGGCACGGCCCTCCGCCTCGACCTCGACCGCGCCGTCGACGACGTACATCAGCTCGTCGTTGCGGTGCTGGACCTCGCGGCCCTCGTCGTGGTCGCCGGTGAACTCCATGGCGTGCAACTGGTGGTGACCGCGCACCAGGGAGCGCGCGTATGAATCGGGGGGCGTGAAACCGTCCTCGTCGGCCGCCCGAACGACATCGACGCTGCACGCCGGGTCGGCCGCGGCGAGCAGTTCGACGGCGGTGGTGCCGAGGGCGTCGGCGATGCGCTCCAGGGAGGGCTTGCTGGGCCGGGCCCGCTCGTTCTCGACCTGGCTGAGGAAGGGGACCGACAGACCGCTGCGCTCGGCCACGGCGGCGAGGGTGAGCTGCTGTGTCCGGCGCCGCCGCCGGACGGCCGCGCCCACCCGGAGGGGCTGTTCTTTGTGGTCGCCCATCGCTCCGGCTCCCTCCTCAGCTCGTCGGTCGGCTCACGGACACCCACTACTGGGCTCGCGAGCGCTCACTGGTCCGGTGACGGATGTCCACCCGTCCGGCACTCGTCGGGAGCACTTCTCCTGAGGAGTTCTCTGCACCCTACGCATGTTCGGCAAACCGTTTCACGCGCCCGTCACATCCCTGTGAACCGGCGGAGGGTCCATGCTCACACTTCGCGCCAGCGCAGTCACCGTCCCACCTCGGTCTTCCCGGGCCTCTCGTGCCCCGCGGAGATGCGAGCGCCACCTCGGCGACCGCGCCGGGTGGCCCTTCCGGCACACCCCGTCACCGGTCCGGTGACCCGCGGTCCCGCGCCCGCCGGAACCGTCCCGCGCAGCCACGACACGGTCCGCCGGGCCGCCCGGCCTCTCCTTCGGCCACGAAGTCGCCCACCGGGTAACGGAGTTGGCGATCCCCATCCGACACACCCCACCTGCACGAAGGGGCACCCGGACCGGGTGGCCGGGCCCTGTGAAGGGTTGTCCGGATCTTTCCCGTACTCCTGTACGGAACCACGCCGGTCCGTTCGGGGCGACCGCGCACGGCGGAGCCCGGCGGCCGTCGGAGCGGGCGCGCGCGCCGGCCCACCTCGCCGAGGGGGGCCGCCGGGGCGGTGCGCGCCGGTTGCGCCGGGGGCCCGGGTGCCGGTGGTGTACGGCATGATGCGGGGCGTGACCCGACGCCTGATGCTTCTCGACACCGCCTCGCTGTACTTCCGCGCCTACTTCGGGGTACCGGAATCCGTGAAGGCCCCGGACGGCACCCCGGTGAACGCCGTGCGCGGGCTGCTCGAATTCATCGACCGGCTGGTCAAGGATCACCGGCCGACCGACCTGGTGGCGTGCATGGACGCGGACTGGCGGCCGCAGTGGCGGGTCGACCTGATCCCCTCCTACAAGGCGCACCGCGTCGCCGAGGAGCACGAGGCCGGACCGGACGAGGAGCAGGTGCCGGACACCCTGTCGCCGCAGGTGCCGGTGATCGAGGCGGTCCTCGACGCCCTCGGCATCGCGCGCGTGGGCGTCGCCGGGTACGAGGCGGACGACGTGATCGGCACCTTCACCGCCCTCGCGAAGGACCCGGTCGACATCGTCACCGGCGACCGCGACCTGTACCAGCTGGTCGACGACGCGCGCGGGGTCCGGGTGCTGTACCCGCTGAAGGGCGTGGGCACCCTGCAGCTGACCGACGAGGCGTGGCTGCGCGAGAAGTACGGGGTGGTCGGGCGCGGGTACGCGGATCTGGCCCTGCTGCGCGGCGACCCGAGCGACGGACTGCCCGGCGTGCCGGGCATCGGCGAGAAGACGGCGGCCAAGCTGCTCGACCAGTTCGGCGACCTGGCCGGGATCATGGCGGCGGTCGACGACCCGACGGCGAAGCTCACGCCGTCGCAGCGCAAGAGGCTCGACGAGGCCCGCCCCTATGTCGCGGTGGCACCCAAGGTGGTGCTGGTGGCGGCGGACGTCCCCCTGCCGGACGTCGACACGGCTCTGCCGCGCGAACCGAAGGACCCCGCGGCGCTGGAGGCGCTCGCGGAGCGCTGGGGGCTCGGCGGATCACTGCAACGGCTGCTCGGTACGCTGCAGGCGTGAGGCGCGCGTCCCATGGCTGGGGCGTACGCCGGAGGGTAGGAGACACTTCGGTGGTGAGGACTTTGAGGCGCGATTCACATCGTGAAGTCCTCGCACACGCCACGAGCGTGAGGTGCCGACGAGGGGAAGATGCTAACTTAGGTAAGCCTTAGCAAGGTATTTGGGAGGCCGTCATGGCAGAGCGTCCGGTACGCAGGACCCCGAAGCCCCACTCCGCGCGAGTCGTCCGCACCGAGCGGCTCACCCCGCACATGCAGCGCGTCGTACTCGGTGGCGACGGCCTCGCCGAGTTCTCACCGCGCGGCAGCACGGATCACTACGTGAAGCTCCTGTTCGGCCCCGAGGGTGTCACCTACCCGGAGCCGTTCGACATCGAGCGGATCCGCGCGGAGTTCCCCCGGGAGCAGTGGCCCGTGACCCGGACGTACACCGTGCGCGCCTGGGACCGCGAACTGGGCGAACTGACCGTCGACTTCGTGCTCCACGGCGACGAGGGCATCGCCGGCCCCTGGGCCACCCGCGTCCAGCCCGGCGAGCTGATCCGTTTCCTCGGCCCCGGTGGCGCCTACGCACCCAACCCGGAGGCGGACTGGCACCTCCTCGTCGGCGACGAGAGCGCCCTGCCGGCGATCGGCGCGTCCCTGGAGGCCCTCCCCGACGGCGCTCGCGCCCACGCGATCGTCGAGGTCGCCGGCCCCGAGGAGGAGCAGAAGATCAACTCCGATGTGGAGGTCGTCTGGCTGCACCGAGGCGACCGCCCCGTCGGCGCGGCCCTGGTCGAAGCCGTGCGCGCGCTGAGGTTCCCCGAGGGCCGGATGCACGCCTTCGTCCACGGCGAGGCGGGCTTCGTGAAGGAGCTGCGCCGCCTGCTCCGCGTCGAACTCGCCGTCCCCCGCGAGGACTTGTCGGTCTCCGGCTACTGGCGTCTCGGGCACGACGAGGACGGCTGGCAGGCGTCGAAGAAGGAGTGGAACGCACGCGTGGAGGCGGAACAGGAGGGCACGCCGACGGCGTGACCCCCGGGCCCGGCGAAAAGCCGCGGCCCACGGGATCCGCACGCGACACCGGCGCCCGCAGGACCGCGCGAGGGCCGGCGGACCGGCCGACGTGCTGCCGTACGAGTACGCGGGCCCTGCCTCGTACGGCCCCGGCGCCCTCGTCCCGCACTGCCATGCCGCCCTCGTCCTCGGCTTCTTCGACACGGCCCCGGCCGGTCCGACCGCCGAGAGCGACGCGGACGGAGCGGCGACGTCGGTGACCGTCGAGGTGTTCGACGGCACCGGGCCGGGCGCCTTCAGTCGTGCGTGAGCACGTCCACCAGCGCGGCCAGCGCGTCCCCGAGCGCCGCCACCCCCGGCCCCGCCGCCCCACCCGGCTCGGCCATGTACACGTCGCGGCGGATCTCGATCATCAGCGCGCTCACCCGCGGATCCTTCCCGTAGTACTTCAGCGGGACGTACGTGCCCGCGAACGGGCTGTCGACGCCCGTGCCGCCGAAGCCGGCGAACGCCTCCTCCGCGGCGGCCATCAGGTCCGCCGGGGTGTGGAAGGGGTCGGTGCCCAGACAGACGGGCGGGCGGGGACCGTCGCCGTGCAGCTCGTAGGGCAGCGGCTCGCTCGGATACGAGTGGACGTCGACGACCACGGCCCGGCCCACGGCCTCCAGCCGGCCGGTCACGGCGTCGGTCACGGCGTCGGCGTAGGGACGGAAGTAGCGCTCGACGAGCGGCTGCCCGTCGTACCCGGGTTCGCGAAGGGGCTCCCGGTGCGTGGTCCGCGTGTAGACGGCCCCCATCCCCACCGCCAGCATCTCCTCCCGCTCGTCCGGGAAGCGCTCGGGGTCGACGACGAGCCGGGACAGCCGGTTGACGAATCTCCAGGGGCGGACGCCCGACCGCCCGGCCGCCCGCTCGGCGATCCGGTCCGTGTGCGCGTCGGTGATGTGGTCCAACTCCCGTTCCAGCGCGGCGTCGTCGAGCAAGATGCCGGCCCGTACGGCGGCCGGGATCACCCGTGAACCGTGCGGCACATGCAGCAGTACGGGCGAGCGGGGCGCGCCCGCGAGGAGCCGGTGGGAGGGCGACGCGTCATTCATCCGGGGATCCTCGCACGACGTCGCCGGCTCCCCCGCCGGCGAGACCCGCGCACCGGGCACGGACGTGAGGATTTGGGCTCGATCCGGACATGGCCGCGTGACACGCGCGACACAGGTCTCCCCTAATTTCTGTCGCCCGACAGGAATTCGCGCCGCTCGGGCGCGAACGCTCGCGCCGCTTGTGCGAAAGCAGGTTGCCGCCATGACGAGCACCGCCCCCGATGTCCGTCCGGAGCCGCCCCGCTCCCCCGACGACGCCTCCCTCGACGAGTTCGGCTACCGCCAGGAACTGCACCGCAGCCTCAGCAGGTACGCCTCGTTCGCCGCCGGTTTCTCCTTCATCTCCGTCCTCACGACCGTCTTCCAGTTCTTCGCCTTCGGCTACGCGTTCGGCGGGCCGGTCTTCTTCTGGACCTGGCCCGCGGTACTGATCGGCCAGCTGCTGGTGGCCGCGTGCTTCGCGGAACTGGCCGCGCGCTACCCGATATCGGGCGCGATCTACCAGTGGTCGTCCCGGCTGTCTAACCCGACCTTCGGCTGGTTCGCCGGCTGGATCATGGTGATCGGGCAGATCGTGGTGGTCGCGGCGGCCGCGCTCGCGCTGCAGATGGTGATGCCCGCCATCTGGTCGGGCTTCCAGATCGTGGGCGGCGACCCGGCGCCCACCACGGCGACGGGCGCGGCGAACGCGGCCGTCCTGGGTGTGATCCTGCTGGCCGTCACCACGTTCGTGAACGTCCTCGACAACCGGGTGCTGTCCGTGGTCAACCGGGTCGGTGTGACCGCGGAGATCATCGGCGCGATCCTGATCGTCGTGCTCCTGCTCACCCACGCCGAGCGCTCCCCCGGCATCACCTTCCACACGGCGGAGGGCAGCACCGGCCTCCTCGGCGCCCTGCTGGTGGGCTCGTTCATGGCGGCGTACGTGATGATCGGCTTCGACAGCGCGGGCGAGATGAGCGAGGAGACCCACCACCCCCGCCGGGTGGCGCCCCGCACGATCCTCACGGCACTCGGCGCGGCCGGTCTGCTCGGCGGTCTCCTCGTCCTGGCCGGTCTGCTCGCCGCGCCCAGCCTCACCGACGGCCGGCTGGGTGTGGACGGCCTGAGCTATGTCCTGACCAGCAGCCTCGGTGACGGAGTGGGGCGCCTCCTGCTCGCCGACGTGGTGGTGGCGATCGCCGTGGCCACGCTGGCGATCCAGACGTCGGCCTGCCGCATGCTCTTCTCGATGGCCCGCGACGGCCGCCTCCCCTTCGCCGCGCGGCTCGCCGAGGTCAACCCCCGCACGGGCATGCCGACCGCTCCCGCCCTGGTCGTCGGCGCCCTCGCAGCCGCCCTGCTGCTCCTCAACTTCGCCTCACCGGAGGCGTTCCTGGCGATCGGCACCACCTGCATCGTGATGCTGTACCTGGCGTACGCGATGGTCACCGGTCCGCTGCTGATCCAACGCCTGAAGGGCACCTTCCCCTTCGCCGGCACGGACGAGACCGGCCGTCCCCTCTTCTCCCTCGGTCGCTGGGGCATCCCCGTCAACGCCCTCGCCCTGCTCTACGGCCTCTTCATGACCGTCAACCTGGCCTGGCCCCGCGCGGAGGTCTACGACCCGGCGGGCGGCCACTGGTACTTCCAGTGGTTCACCGTCCTGTTCCTCCTCACCACGGTGGCCGCCGGCCTCCTCCACCACCTGACCCGACACCGCCGCGCTCGTTCGGCATAGCGCTCGGCCCGCCCGGCGCCGTCGTGTCCCGCCCCGGCGGCGTGCTCCTTCCCCGGCCGCCGCACGGGCCCGGCACGGGCGGCGCGCCGGGCAGAGCGAGACGCCGGGCCGCTCCGTGCGCGGGCGCGCGCGCCCTGTCGGACGACCTCGGCCCGGCGCATGGTGCGAAGTGGTGTGCCGACGGGGCGCGTTGACGCCGGGAGGGGGCAGGGCTCCCCGCCCCCGTCCGAGGAGGTGGTGTCCGGATGCCGACCCGAGGCACCGGCCGTGTGTCGCACACCGCGTGCGAGAGCCTGGCCGGTTTCCACCTCCCAGGGCCCTCATGGCGACGCGAACAGTTGACAAATCCGTTTTGTACCGTCTCCTCGGCCCCAACGACCGTACACCGAGGTTGACGCAGGACAACGCTGAGCGGATGGTGGTTTGGAAGGTCAATTCCCCGGAGAGCGTCCAGAGGAAGGTGGGGTCGTTTCATGACCTTGTCGCCGACGGCATGATCGCGGCGATGGTGACCCACGGACTCCTGCACCGTCTGTCGGCCGCCTCGAAGATCATGGCCGACGACACCGCCCGGCACGCAGGCAACTGGTTTCGGTCGGACCGGCTCGCGCCGGCCGCCGAAAGCGTACGCAAGTCCACCGCGCCGCGATCGCGGCGCAGGGAGCACAGCGCGTGGTTCATGGACCTGGTGGCGGCCGCGCGCCGTCGGCCCGGGTCAGAGGGCGGTGCAGAGGCCAGTCGTCACAGACAGGAGGCAGCCGTGGCGGACACCTTCCAGATACCCTCGTTCTACATGCCGTTCCAGGCCAGGGTGAACCCTCATTTGCGGGAGGTCCGTCCGCGCGTCCGCGCCTGGGCGCACTCCATGGGATTACTCGAACCTCAGCACACCGAATCGCACCACGGCGGGTGGAGTGCCGAGACCTTCGACCGGGCGGACTTCACCCGCTTCACCGCCCTGACCTATCCGCACACCTCCGCCCGCGAGCTGGAGCTGCTGTCCAGCTGGCACAGCGTGATCTGGTGCCTCGACGACATCTTTCTGCCCTGGTGCGAGGCCCTCGGCAAACGGGAGCAGATCCTCGACCGCATCGAGCGGTTGATGGACTTCCTCCCGGTCGGGACACACCCCGCCGGCACGGGACCGATCCCGGAGGAACCGTTGGAACGCGCCCTGGCGGACCTGTGGCGCCGTACGGCGCCCTCGGCCTCGCTCGCATGGCAGTTCCTCTACACCAGATCCGTACGACAGTTCCTCCAGGCGTCGCTGTGGGAGACGGAGAACCTCACACGGCACCGGTACCCCGACGTCATAGAGCAGACGGAGATGCGGCGCGACTACGGCGCGGCCGGCTGCAGCGCACTGCTGATGGAGCACTCGCTCGGCTGGGAGATCACCGAGGACATCCGCGCGACCCGCTCGTTCCGCGTCCTGATCGACGCGTTCAGGGACACCGTCGATCTGCACAACGACATCGTGTCCTACCCCAAGGAGGTCCGTGAGGGTGTCGCCAGGAACAACATCGTGCGCGTGACCCAGGAACTGCACGGCCTCCCGCTCCACGAGGCGGTCTCGTTCGTCAACCGCATCCTGACCGGGCGGGTCAGGACCCTGGACGAGACGGTCAGGACGGACCTTCCGCAAGCACTGCACGACCTGCGCACCAATCAGCACACACAGCGCGCCGTGCTCCGCCACGCCCGTGCCATCCAGGGCTGGGCGGCAGGCTCCTACCACTGGCACGAGGACACCGACCGATACCGCTGCGCCGCCTGACCCGGCGCGGCGCACGACCGCCGGACCTGGACGGGGGACCGCCGGACCGAGACGGGGGATCGCCGGGCGCTTGCGCCGGCGGTCCCCCGTACGCTTGACCGTGATGAGACGCAGAAGCCCGGCTCCCCCCGCGCCCCTGCCGCAGCGCGACGGGATCGACCCCGTGCGGGTGAGGCTGCCGCAGGGGACCGCGTGGGCGACCGTGCGGGATCACCTGGTGGAACGGCTCGCGGCCGGGACCGGAGTGATCGACGGGATGCTCGACGCGGGGCTGATCGTGGACGCCGACGGACATGCGGTGTCGCGCGACATGGCATACCTGCCGGGCATGTCGGTCTGGTTCCACCGGGACCTTCCGCACGAAGTGCCGGTCCCCTTCCCGCTGGAGGTCGTGTACCGGGACGACCACATCGTCGTCGTCGACAAGCCGCACTTCCTGGCCACGACACCGCGGGGCAGCCACATCACGCAGACGGCACTCGCCCGGCTGCGCCGGGAGCTGGGGGTGCCCACGCTGGGCGCCGCCCACCGTCTGGACAGGCTCACCGCCGGACTGGTGCTGTTCACCGTCCGCCCCGAGGAACGCGGCGCCTACCAGTCGCTGTTCCGCGACCGGCTCGTCACCAAGGAGTACGAGGCCGTCGCCCCGTACGACCCGTCGGTCGCCCTGCCGTGCACCGTACGCAGCCGGATCGTGAAGGAGCGCGGGGTGATGGCGGCCCGCGAGGTGGAGGGCGAACCCAATGCCGTGAGCGGTGTGGAGCTGCTGGACCGGCGGGAGGGCGGGCCGGCTCGCTACCGGTTGCTGCCCCGCACCGGGCAGACCCACCAACTACGGGTGCACATGGCGTCGTTGGGCTTGCCCATCCTCGGGGATCCGCTGTATCCGCAGGTGCGGGACCCCGTGCCGTCCGGCGACTTCCGGCGCCCGCTGCAACTGCTGGCACGCGCGCTGGAGTTCGCCGATCCGGTCACGGGGCTCGACCACCGGTTCGTGAGCGGGAGGGTGCTGCAGGCCTGGTCGTCGTACGAGACGTGGGCCGGGACGACCCCGAGGACCAGGCCTGACGGCGTCTCCTAGCGGCCGCTCAACCACCGCAGCACGCGGCGCAGGAGACCGGGACGGCCGCTCGGTTCGGCGGCCGGGACCGGCGGCGCCGGCCGGGGCGCGGTGGAGGCGGCCCGAAGCGGGGTGTCCGGGTTGGCCGCCTGCCGGCCCTCGCGCTGTGCGGGCACCGGGCGGCCGACGGGCGGCAGTTCGAGAGCCTCCCTCTCCTTGGGCTCGAAGCGCACCGGGAGCCTGACCAGGTGCCGGGTCGAGATGGAGGCCCGCCAGCGCAGCTCGCTCTCCTCGCAGTTGAGCCGGATGTCGGGAAGACGTGTGAGCAGCGCGTCGACGCCCACGTCGGCGATGGCACGGCCGGTGTCCTGGCCGGGGCACTCGTGCGGACCGCCGCCGAAGGCGAGGTGCGACCGGTTGCCCTGCATGTTCGCGGTGAGGTCGGGCCGTACCCGCGGGTCGACGTTGCCCGGCGCGATGCCGAAGAGCAGACCGTCGCCCTTGCGCACGCGCTGACCGCCCAGCTCCGTGTCCTGTTTGGCGAAGTAGGCGAGCTGCGTGCTGAACGGCGGCTCGTCCCACAGGGACTGCTCGACCGCCTCCGGCACCGTCATCTGGCCGCCCTTCAGCTGGGCGCGGAATCCGGGGTTGGTCAGCACCACGCGCAGCACGTTGGCGAGCAGGTTGGTGGTGGCCTCGTACGCGGCGATGAGCACGACGCGCAGGTGCTGGCCCACCTCCTCGTCGGTGAGCCGCGCCGGGTGGTTGATCAGGTGGCTGGTGAAGTCCTCCTGCGGCTCGGCCCTGCGGCGCGCGGTGAGCCGCATGAGGGCTTCCATGATGTAGGCGTTGCTGGCGATCGCGGTGTCGGTTCCCTTGAGCATGTCCCGGGCGGCGTGCACGATCTGGTCGTTGTACTCCTCGGGCATGCCGAGGATCTCGCACATCACCGCCATCGGCAGATGCTCGGCGAACTGGCCGACGAGATCCGCCTCGCCCTCCTCGCAGAACTCGTTGACGAGTTGCTGGGTGTAGCGGTTGATGCTGCGCCGGATGCCCCGGAAGTTGATGGTCGACATGGCGCCGGTGACCGCGCCGCGCAGCCGCAGATGCTCGTCGCCCTCGGCGTGACAGCAGATGGGCTGCCACGCGATGTGCGGCATCAGCGGGTTGTCGGGCTTGAACGTGCCGTCCTGGAGCTTGTTCCAGAGACGGGTGTCGCGGGAGTACTGCGACGGTGTGCACACCATGTGCATGTTCTCCCCGTGCCCGAGCACCACCCAGATCGGCACGTCGTCGTGGAGCAGGGCCGGAGCCACCGGGCCGTGCTCCGCGCGGAGCTTCTCGTACACGGCTCCCAGGTCCTCCGCCTCGGGGCCGTAGAGACGGCGGAGTCCGCCGGGGCCCGTGCCGTGGGCGGGGCAGCCGGGGGGCGGCCCGAAGGTGGGGTCGTCCGTGCCGGTGAGGGAGTGTGATTCAGGCGTCACGGTGATCGCTCCGAACTGAGGTGGATCCGTTGTCTGTGTCGGTGAGGCCGCCGGGGGCGTACGGCGTGCACGGCTGGTACAGGGCGTACGGGTGGTACGGGGCGCACGAGTCGTGCTGGGTGCATGGGCTGTTCGAGGGAGAGCGGCCGTTCGAGGAGTAGCGGCCCTTCGAGGTGTACGGGGCTCGGACGTGGGTCATGCCGACGCCGTCCCCGGCGCCGTGCCCGGCACCCCCGCCCCCGACATCGCCAGCGAGTGCAGGAAGGTCGTGAGGGTCATCAGGACGTCCCGGCTGGACGCCCGGCGGCGCGCGTCGCAGCGGATGATCGGGATCTCCGGGGCCAGGTCGAGGGCCTGACGCAGTTCGTCGACGGCGTAGCGGGGCGCGTCGGGGAAGTCGTTGACCGCCACGACGAAGGGCACGTCCCGCTCCTCCAGGCGGCCCATGACGTCGAAGCTGACCTCCAGCCGTCGGGTGTCGACCAGGACGACAGCGCCCAGGGCGCCCTCGAACAGGCCGTTCCACAGGAACCAGAAGCGCTCCTGGCCGGGGGTGCCGAACAGATAGAGCACCAGCTCGTCGGTGATGCTGATGCGGCCGAAGTCCATGGCCACGGTGGTGGCCGTCTTGGACTTGGAGCCGTAGTTGTCGTCGACCCCCACACCGGCCTGCGTCATGGTCTCCTCGGTCGTCAGCGGCCTGATCTCGCTGACGGACCCCACCATGGTCGTCTTGCCGACGCCGAAACCGCCCACGATCACGATCTTCGCCGCGGCCTGCGCGGTGTGCGGCAGGTGGTCCTCGGTCCGTGGACCCGTGATGGTGTCAGAGCTTTTGAAGTCCATGCATCACCGCTTCGAGGAGGGAACGGTCTGCCCGCGCCTGCCGGACGACCGGTGCGCGTGCCTGTACCAGTTCGGCCGTCAGCAGCTCGGTGAGCAGGACGGTCACCACGCTGATCGGCAGGTTGAGGTAGGCCGAGATCTCGGCCACGGACAGGGGTGCCTCACAGATCCGCAGCAGCGCGGACTGCTCCGGGGCGGCGGACGGCGGCGGGTCGGCGCGCGCCACGATTAACGTGACGAGGTCGATCGGGGCCCGCTCGCCGTCCTCGCCGGTGAGGATGTAGAGCCGCTCGGGGGCCCGGCGCTCCCCCGTCCCGCTCGGGGGGCCGTCCCCGGGCGGCGGCGGGGGAGGCGGTTCGTGCTGGGGCTGGCGCCGCCGTCGACGCGGAGGCGTCATACGGTCTGCCCGTTCCGCCGCGGCGGACTGGTGAGGTGGGAGCCGATGCGGTCGACGAGGTCGCGCATGCGGTTGCTCATCAGTCCGGGTTCGGCGACCTCGTTGGCGAGCACCGCGAGATAGGCGTTGGATCCGGCGGCCATCATGTAGAAGTAGCCGCCGTTGATCTCGATGATGACCATCCGCATGTGGCCGTCGCTCTGCGGGATCTCACCGGCCATGGCACCGGCCAGGCTCTGCAGTCCCGCGCACGCCGCGGCGACCCGGTCGGCGGCGTCCGGGTCGCCTCCGTGGCGGGCGATCCGCAGGCCGTCGGCGGAGAGCACGACGATCTGCTGGATGCCGGGTACGCCGTCGGCCAGATCCTTCAGCAGCCAGTCGAAATTGGCCCGTTGCTGGATCACTTGAGGTCCCCCTCGTCGTCGGCCTCGGTACGGGCCGGCTCGGTGTTCGCGGTGCGTGCGGTGGACGGCTCCGGGTCGTCCGGGTGGTTCCTGAAGGCGTTCGGGTCGGGGTCGCCCTTGAGCCCGGCCATGAACGCCTCGACCCACATGCCGGGCGGAGGCTGCTCCTTCTCGGGTGCGGGCTCCTGCCACACGGGGGCGGCGGCCATGGCGGCCTCGGCCGCGGCCTCCGCGGCGGCGGCCTCGGCGTAGCGCTGGCTCAGCGGGATCTTGCTCCGGCTGCGGCGCTGCGGCAGGCCGTTGGCCGTCCACTCGGTGACGACGGGAACGTCGTCGTCCATGCCCTGGCCCATGTCCTCCGCGGAACTCGGGATCCGCGGGCCGGTGGTCGGGCGGCGGCGCTTGGCCTTGCGGTTGGGGCCCTCGACGCCGTCGGTGTCCATGGTCGTCACGGCGCCGGCGCCGATGCCGTGGGCGAGGCCGGGGGCGGGCTCCTCGGTGAGCAGGTTGCGCGGTACGACGACGACGGCGCGGACGCCGCCGTAGGCGGACGGCCGCAGCGAGATCTGCATGTTGTACATGGTCGACAGCCGGCCCACGACGGCGAGGCCGAGGCGTGGGGTGTCACCCATCTCCTGCATGTCGACGCCCTGCTGGGCCTTGGCGAGCATGTCCTCGACCTTGGCGCGGGTCTCCTCGCTGAGACTGATCCCGCCGTCCTCGATCTCGATGGCGATGCCGGTCTGCACCTCCACGGCGGTGACGTGCACCTTGGTCTGGGGCGGTGAGTAGCGGGTGGCGTTGTCCAGGAGTTCGGCGCAGGCGTGGATGACGGGCTCGACGCCGACGCCGTCGACGTTGACCTTGGCGATCGAGTCCAGCTCGATGCGGCGGTACTCCAGGATGCGGGACATGGCGCCGCGCAGCACGCTGTACAGCGGGACGGGCCGGGACCAGACGCGGCCGGGGCGGCCGCCGCCGAGGACGGCGATGGAGTCGGCGAGGCGGCCGATCAGGGCGGTGCCGTGGTCGATGCGCAGCAGGTCGTCGAAGACCTCGGGATTGCGCCCGTGGTCCTCCTCCATCTCGCGGAGTTCGTTGTTCTGCTGGTGGACGATCGCCTGGACGCGGCGGGCGATGTTCACGAAGGACCGCTGCGAGGAGTCGCGCAGCGCTACCTCACGGTCGACGATGGTGAGCAGGGTGCGCAGCAAATCTCGCTGGGCGGCAGGGAGTTGGCGCCACTCGGTATCGCCGTCGACGACGTGACGAATCACCTCTGAGGGGGATTCTCCGGTGCGCAGCCGGTACAGCGTGGCGGGCAGGATCTCCTTGCCCAGCCGGGTGAACTCCTGGTCGTGGGCGGCGATGCGCTGTTCGAGGAGCGCGGTCCGCCGCTGCTGTTCGGCGCGCAGTTCCCGGACGGTACGACGGCCGCCGCGCACCGCGAGAACGGCCACGACGGTCAGCAGGAGCGTCGCGGCGGCTCCGCACAAGCCGACGGCGAGCCGGACCGGGCCCGTCACCAGGGAGACGGTGGTTCCGGTCGCCGCGGCCATCAGTATCGCCGGTAGCGGTAGCAAGCGCGCGTAGGGAAGTTCACGGCCACCGGGAGGCGATTGAACACTCACCATGTATGCCCTCTAAAGACGGTTCGGCTGATGGTCGGGTGACTTGCGGGGAGTTGCCGGGGGTTGCTCGGGTTCATCCGCGAATCAAACTGCGTCTTCGGTATTTTTTGGAACAAGCGCCCGAATACATCTCAACTCGGTGCGCTGCGGGCGAGCTTAGTCCGACCGGATCATCGCTGTGTCATATTCAGCAACCGCCTGAAATCACCCTCGCGACAGGAGTACGCTCTGGTCATTTACACGCTGGGGCGTCATTCGCACACAGTGCGTGACGGCGTACGGGCGTACGAGCGGAGCCTCTTGACAGGGTGAACCGGCGCCGGAGAACGGGCCGCCGGGGTGTCTTCCTCAGACGCCGACGATGCGCAGCGCGGCGTCCGCCGTTGCCTCGGCAAAGGCGGAGACGGGGCGGTCGGGATCGGAGCGATGGACGAGGATGACACCCTCGATCAGCCCGAAGACGAGATCCGTACGCAGATCCAGCTCATTCTTGGCGAGTGCCCCGCCCGCGGCCGTCGCCGCGATCAACTGCCGGTAGGCGTCCTTCAGTTCGGCCCGTACGGCGTGGAATCCGGCGAAGCGCTCGGCGCGGACCTCCGGGAGGAGATACAGACCGCCGAGGTTGTGCGTGCCGCCGCACAGGAGGGCGACATCGGCGCGGCACAGCTCCCGGAGCCGGTCCTCGACGCGGACGCCGTCCCGGGCGAGGAGTTCACGGGCGTACGCGAGCGAGGGGGTGACGGTCGACTCCAGCAGCTCGGCGAGCAGTTCCTCCTTGCCGGAGACGTAGTGGTACATGGACGCCTGCCGCATACCGGCCCGTTCGGCGACGGCCCGGGTGGTGGTGGCCGCGTAGCCTCGCGTGGTGAACAACTCGGCCGCGGCCGCGAGCAGTTCGTCGCGGGGCGGCAGTCCGCTCTCCGCACGCCCCTGGGCCCGGGGCCTGCCGACCCGCCGCCCACCGGTGCCACCCGCGCTTCCCATGTGTTCGATCCTCGCACACGGCACCCGCACACCCCGGCGGCCGGCCGCACGACGCACACGACACCCGCACGCGGGCACGCCCGGCCGCACGGTTCCCCGACCCGCCGCCGAGGCAGAAGTCCGTGAGGGCTCGGTAACCGCACCGCAACGCACGGGACATGGCGGCGACCCGCCGGGCCCCTAATTTCTGTCGCACGACAGAAATACACGCCGCACCCGGAGGTCCCCCGATGGCGACATCGACGACGTACGGAGCACGCGACCACGCCCGCGCGCAGGAGGGCGCCCGGGCCGAGGCGATGCCCGTGGTGCCCGCCGCCCACTGGCCGGACCCGCCCTGCGCGCCGGAACGGCTGGTGTGGGCGGAGACGGTGGCGGGCGGGAACTACACCCACAGGGTGCTCGCCCGCGGCACCGAACTCCGGCTCACCGACGTACGCGGCGACGCCTGCGCCCATCTGCTGCTGCACCACGCCGACCGCCCCTGGGAGCGGCTGAACGTCGCCGACACCGTCAAGGTCCAGTGGAACGCCTACCTGGGCGAGGGCGTCCTGCTCCTGTCCGACCAGGGCCGCGTCCTCGCGTCGGTGGTCGCGGACACCTCGGGCCGTCACGACGCGCTGTGCGGCACCAGCACCCTCGTCCGCAACACCGAGCGGTACGGGGACGGCACCGCGCAGTCGCCCTCCCCCGCCGGACGTGAGCTGTTCAAGCTGGCCGCCGCCAAGAACGGCCTCGGACCCCGGGACCTCCCGCCCTCGCTCTCGTTCTTCCAGGGCGTGGAAGTGCGCGAGGACGGCACCCTCGACTTCACCGGCTCGGCCGGCCCCGGAGCCGCCGTGACCCTGCGCACCGAGCAGGACGTGACCGTACTGATCGCCAACGTGCCGCACCCGGCCGACCCACGCCCCGAGTACGTCTGCACCCCGCTGGAGGTGCTCGCCTGGCGCGCCTCGCCGACCCGCCCGGGCGATCCCCTGTGGGACACCGGCCCCGAGGGCCGCCGCGCCTTCCTGAACACCGCCGAGTTCCTCGCCGCGAGGGGGATCGCATGAAGACCGCCACCTCCGTGAGAACCGTCGTCCCGGCCCGCGCCGCCTGGTCGTGCGTGATCCGCGCCGGTCAGACCCTCACCCTCACCGACCTGCACGGCAACCAGGCCGTCGACTTCCTCGTGTACGACGCCCACGACACGGCCGTCCGCTACAGCGCGCCCGACACGATCCACGCGCAGGGCGGCATCTTCCTCACCACCGGCAGCGTGCTGATGTCCAACGAGCACACCCCGCTGATGACCGTGACCGCCGACGACGTGGGCCGCCACGACACGGTCGGCGGCGCCTGCTCCAAGGAGTCGAACACCCTGCGGTACGGACACCACACCTGGTCCCAGCACGCCTGCGTCGACAACTTCCTCGCCGAGGGCGCGAAACACGGCCTCGGCAAGCGCGACCTGGTGTCCAACATCAACTGGTACATGAACGTGCCGGTCGAGAAGGACGGCACCCTCGGCATCGTCGACGGCATCTCCGCCCCCGGTCTCGCCCTGACCCTGCGCGCCGAGTGCGACGTGCTCGTGCTGGTCTCCAACTGCCCCCAGGTCAACAACCCCTGCAACGGCTTCGATCCGACGGCCGTGGAGATGACGATCACCGGGACGGGCACATGACCTTCGACACCCTGCTGGTCGCCAACCGCGGCGAGATCGCCGTCCGGATCATCCGCACGGCCCGCGCACTGGGCCTGCGCACGGTCGCGGTGTACTCCGACGCCGACCGCGCCGCCGCCCACGTCCGGCTCGCCGACGAGGCGGTACGGCTCGGCCCGGCACCCGCGAAGGAGTCGTACCTCGACGCGGACCTGATCCTCAAGGCCGCCAAGGACACGGGCGCCGGAGCGGTCCACCCCGGCTACGGCTTCCTCTCCGAGGACGCCGGCTTCGCCCGCCGCTGCGAGGACGCGGACCTCGTGTTCGTCGGCCCGACCCCCGACCAGCTCGAACTGTTCGGCACGAAACACACCGCGCGGGCGGCCGCCGAGGCGGCCGGCGTCCCGCTCCTGCCCGGCACCGACCTGCTGCCCTCGCTCACCGACGCCCTCGCCCACGCCTCGGCCGTCGGCTACCCGGTGATGCTCAAGGCCACCGGCGGAGGCGGTGGCATCGGCATGTCCGCCTGCCGGTCCGCCTCCGAGCTGACCGAGGCATGGGAGCGGGTGCAGCGCGTCGCCGCTGCCTCCTTCTCCTCCGCCGGCGTCTACCTCGAACGTCTCGTCGAACGGGCCCGCCACGTCGAGGTGCAGGTCTTCGGCGACGGGGACGGCCTGGTCGTCACCTTCGGCGACCGCGACTGCTCCCTCCAGCGCCGCAACCAGAAGGTCGTCGAGGAGGCCCCGGCCCCCGGCCTGCCCGACCATGTGCGCGCGCGGCTGGCCACCGCCGCCCGCGACCTGTGCGCGAGCGTCGAGTACCGCTCCGCCGGAACCGTCGAGTTCGTCTACGACGCCGCCCGCGAGGAGGCGTACTTCCTGGAGGTCAACGCCCGCCTCCAGGTCGAGCACACCGTCACCGAGGAGATCCACGGCGTCGACCTCGTCGAGTGGATGCTGCGCCTGGCCCGCGGCGACTCCGCTGTCGTGCGGGCCCCGGCGCAGCCCCGCGGCCATGCCGTCGAGGCCCGGATCTACGCCGAGGACCCCTCGCGCGAACACCGGCCGAGCGCGGGCCTGTTGACCCGGGTCGCGTTCCCGCAGGGCGTCCGGGTCGACGGCTGGGCCGAGACCGGAACCGAGGTCACGACCGCGTACGACCCGCTGCTCGCCAAGGTCGTCGCGTACGGCTCCGACCGCGCCGAGGCCCTGCGCCGGCTGGACGAGGCGCTGGCCGGGACCCGGATCGACGGCATCGAGACCAACCTGGGCCTGGTCCGGGCCGCCCTCGCCGACGGGGACGTCCGGCACGCCACCCACTCCACGGCCACCCTCGCCACCGTCACCGACCCGACCCCCCGGATCGAGGTCGTCTCCGGCGGCACCCTCACCACCGTCCAGGACTGGCCGGGCCGCACCGGCCACTGGCAGGTCGGCGTCCCGCCCTGCGGTCCCATGGACGACCTGTCGTTCCGGCTCGGCAACCGGGCGCTGGGCAACGCCGAGGGCGCCCCCGGCCTCGAATGCACCCTCCAGGGGCCGACCCTGCGTTTCACCCGTGCCACCACGGTCTGTGTGACGGGCGCCCCCGCCGAGGTGACCGTGGCCGGGGCGCCGATCGCGCAGTGGGAGCCGGTGACCGTACCCGCCGGAGCCGTCCTGTCCGTCGGCGCCCCCGCGGAGCACGGCCTGCGCACCTACGTGCTGTTCGCGGGCGGCGGCCTGGACGTGCCGTCGTTCCTGGGCAGCGCGGCCACCTTCACCCTGGGTCGCTTCGGCGGCCACGGCGGCCGGGCGCTGCGCACCGGCGACGTGCTGCACGGCGGTGAGGTCACGGCCGAGGGCGGCCCGGTCCCGCCGGAGGTCCGCCCGTCCCTCACCTCCGCCTGGCGGGTCGCCGCCCTCGAAGGCCCGCACGCGGCACCGGAGTTCTTCACCGAGGAGGACATCCACGAGTTCTACGCGGCCGACTGGACGGTCCACTTCAACTCGGCCCGCACCGGCGTCCGCCTGGTCGGCCCCAAGCCCCGCTGGGCCCGCGCCGACGGCGGCGAGGCGGGTCTGCACCCCTCCAACATCCACGACACCCCGTACTCGGTCGGCGCCGTCGACTACACCGGCGACATGCCGGTCCTCCTGGGCCCCGACGGCCCCTCCCTCGGCGGCTTCGTCTGCCCGGCCACGGTCCTGTCCACCGAGCGCTGGAAGCTCGGCCAGCTGCGCCCGGGCGACACGGTCCGCTTCGTCCCGGTGGCCGACGACACCTCGCCCCGCCCCGCGATCGTCGACGGCGGCGTCCTGGCCCGCGACGGCGACGTGACGTACCGGCGCAGCGGCGACGACAACCTTCTCGTCGAGTTCGGCCCCATGCAGCTCGACCTGGCCCTGCGGATGCGCGTGCACGCCCTGATGGAGGCGGTCGGCGACGCGGCCCTCGACGGCGTCACCGACCTCACCCCCGGCATCCGCTCCCTGCAGATCCGGACGGACCCGGCCGTCCTGCCCCAACACGGACTCCTCACGGCGGTACGCCGGATCGTGGCGTCCCTCCCCCCGACGGACCGACTCGTCGTCCCGTCCCGCACGATCCACCTTCCCCTCTCCTGGGACGACCCGGCGACCCGTGAGGCCATCGCCCGCTACATGGCGGGCGTCCGCGACGACGCGCCCTGGTGCCCCTGGAACATCGAGTTCATCCGCCGCGTCAACGGCCTGGACTCGACGGCCGACGTCCACGACACGGTCTTCGCCGCGGAGTACCTGGTCCTGGGCCTGGGCGACGTCTATCTGGGCGCCCCGGTCGCGACGCCGCTGGACCCGCGCCACCGCCTGGTGACGACGAAGTACAACCCGGCCCGCACCTGGACGGCGGAGAACTCGGTCGGCATCGGCGGCGCGTATCTCTGCGTGTACGGCATGGAGGGCCCCGGCGGCTACCAGTTCGTCGGCCGCACCACCCAGGTGTGGTCCCCCTGGCAGCAACGCGGCGCCTTCGAGCCCGGCTCCCCGTGGCTGCTCCGCTTCTTCGACCGGATCCGGTGGTACCCGGTGGACGCCGACGAACTCCTGTCCCTGCGCGCGGACATCGTCTCGGGCCGCTTCGTCCCGCGCGTGGAGCCCGGCACGTTCTCCCTGGCCGAGTACGAGACCTTCCTCGCCGAACACGCCGACTCCATAGCCGAGTTCAGGACCCGGCAGCAGAGCGCCTTCGCGGCGGAGCGCGCGGCCTGGGAGGCGGCCGGCGAGTTCACCCGGGCGGAGACGGCGGCCACGCCCCCGGCCGCCCCGGCGGAGATCCGGGTCCCGGAGGGCGGCCACCTGGTCGAGGCCGAGTTCACCGCCTCCGTCTGGCAGGTGAACGTACGACCGGGCGACCGGGTGACCACCGGCCAGCCCCTGCTGACCCTGGAGGCGATGAAGATGGAGTCCCGTGTCCCCTCCCCCGCGGACGGCGTCGTCGACCGCGTCCTGACCACCCCGGGCACCCAGGTCACCGCGGGCACGCCCTTGATCGTCCTGACCCCGAGCCCCCTTTAGGGGCCCGGGGAACCGCGCGACAAGCCCCGCACACCCGCACCCGCCGACGATCCGTACCCTCCGAGCCCTCACGTGCAAGGGGGGCGAAGGGGCACAGCTCCTGGGGATGGGAAGGGTAGGGGCGGCGGGGGCGAGACGAACGAAACGAACACGCGCACCTCACAGCCGCCAGGAGCACACATGCCCGCCTCCCCCACCCTCACCAGAGTCCGCACGGCCTACGCCCGCATCGAAGCCGTCGACCGCCCCGAGATCTGGATCGACCTACGGCCCCAGCCGGAGGTGGAGGCCGAGGCCCGCGCCCTCGACGCCCGTCTGGCCGCCGGCACCCCCCTCCCCCTCGCCGGCCGCCTCGTCGCCGTGAAGGGCAACATCGACGTCCACGGCCTCCCCACCACCGCGGGCTGCCCGGCGTACGCCTACACCCCCGCCGCCGACGCCCCCGTGGTCGCCCGGCTGCGCGAGGCCGGCGCCCTCGTCCTCGGCACCACCAACCTCGACCAGTTCGCCACCGGCCTCGTCGGCACCCGCTCCCCGCACGGTGCCGTGCGCAGCGCCCACGACCCGTCCCGTATCAGCGGCGGCTCCAGCTCCGGCTCGGCCGTGGCGGTGGCGCTCGGTGTCGTCGACCTCGCGCTCGGCACCGACACGGCCGGCTCCGGCAGGGTCCCCGCCGCCTTCAACGGCATCGTCGGCCTGAAGCCCACCCGGGGCCTGGTCCCCACCACCGGCGTGGTCCCGGCCTGTGCCTCGATCGACTGCGTCACGGTGTTCGCGCGCACCCTCCCGGAGGCCGAACAGGCCCTCGCCCACATGGTCTCCCCGCCCGGCCGGCCCCTCCCGCCCCTCCCCCAGCGCACCCCGGGCCCGTGGCGCGTCGCCGTCCCGCCACGCGAGCAGCTGGGCGAACTGGACGAGGGCTGGGCGGAGGCGTACGAGTCGGCGGTGACCCTCCTCAGGGCCTCGGGAGCGGACGTACGCCCCCTCGACCTCACCCCCTTCACCGAGGCCGCGGCCATGCTCTACCAAGGCGCGTTCGTCGCCGAGCGCTACACGGCCGTCGGCACGTTCGTCGACAAGGCGCTCGCGGACGGCGTCGGCTCCCTCGACCCCACGGTCGCCGGCATCATCACCCGGGCCCGGGACATCCCGGCCCACCAGCTCTTCGCCGACCAGGACCGGCTGGCGGTCCTGCGCGCCCGCGCCCTCGCCGAACTGGGCGACGCGGACGCCCTGTTGCTGCCGACGGCTCCGGGGCACCCGACACTCGCCGAGGTCGCCGCCGACCCGCTCCGCGCGAACGCCCGGCTCGGCCGTTTCACCAACTCCACGAACCTCTTCGACCTGGCGGCCGTGGCCGTGCCGGCGGGCGAGGTGAACGGCCTGCCCTTCGGCGTCATGCTGATCGGCCCGGCCTTCACCGACGACCGCCTGGCCCGGGTCGCCGCCCTCCTCCAGCCGGAGGCCCGGCTGGCGGTCGTGGGCGCCCATCTCTCGGGCCAGCCCCTGAACCCCCAACTCCTGTCCCTGGGCGCCCGGCTGGAGCGTACGACCACGACCGCGCCCGTCTACCGCCTGCACGCCCTGCGCACGACCCCGCCGAAGCCGGGTCTGGTCCATGTGGGCGAGGGCGGCGCCGCCGTCGAGGCCGAGATCTGGCGCCTCCCGGCAGCGGGCCTGGGCCGCCTCCTGACCGCGCTGCCCCGCCCCATGGCCCTGGGCACCGTCGAACTGTCCGACGGCACCCGGGCCCCGGGCTTCCTCTGCGAGCCGACGGCCCTGCGGGACGCCAAGGACATCACTCAGTACGGCGGCTGGCGAGGCTTCCTGTCCCGCTGACGACCCGGCACTCCTGCGGCCGAGGGGCACCGCGAGGTCCTGCGGGGGCGCGGGGACCCGGGAGACAAGCTCCCCACCCGCGCCCGTCGAACGACCCGTCCCGCCCACGCCCGGCGGGGCCTCACCCCACCGAGGAGTAGGCCACGACCCCCCTCAGCAGCCCGTCCACGGCCTTCCGCGCGTTCTTCCCCACGCTCGACCCGGGAGGCGCCGCCGCCGAGATCTGCCCCAGCACGTCGATCACCTGCTTGCACCACCGCACGAAGTCACCGGCCGGCATCTCCACCTCCCGCAGCACCTCGTCGAGCCCCGACCCCGAGGCCCACATGTACGCGGCCCAGGCGAAGCCGAGGTCGGGCTCGCGTTGCCCCACCCCTTCGCTCTGCGTGATCCGGAACTCCTCCTCCAGCGCGTCCAGCCGCCCCCAGATCCGCACCATCTCCCCCAGCGCGGCCTTGGCGTTCCCGGACGGCAGCTTCGGCGCCATCGCGTCGTCCGCGGCCCGCGCCTCGTACACCAGGGCGGAGACACACGCGGCCAGCTCGGCAGGCCCGAGCCCCTCCCAGACGCCCGCCCGCAGGCACTCGCTCGCCAGCAGGTCCAGCTCGCCGTAGAGCCGCGCGAGCCGCTTCCCGTGCTCGGTGACCTCGTCCGCCCGCAGATAGTCCAGCTCCGTCAGCAGGGCCACGATCCGGTCGAAGGTCCGCGCGATGGTGTTCGTACGGCCCTCGATTCGCCGCTCCAGCTGCGCGGTGTCCCGCTTGAGCCGGTAGTAGCGCTCGGCCCACCGCGCGTGGTCCTCCCGGTCGCTGCAGCCGTGGCACGGATGCGCCCGCAGCTCCGCCCGCAGCCGGGCGATCTCACGGTCGTCCGCGGCGGCGGCCCTGCGCTTGCGGTGCCGGTCGGGCACGAGATGCCCTGCCTTGGTGCGCAGCGCGGACGCCAGGTCCCGCCGCGACTGGGGAGAACGCGGGTTGAAGGACTTCGGGATCCGCATCCGCTCCAGCGCCTCCACCGGCACCGGGAAGTCCATCGAGGCCAGCCGCTTGACCTGCCGCTCGGCCGTCAGCACCAGCGGACGCGGCCCGTCGTGCTGCTCGAACCCGCGATGACCGTTGGACCGCCCGGCGGACAGCCCGGGATCCAGCACCAGCGCCAGCCCCGCGTACTTGCCGGTGGGCACGTGGATGACGTCGCCCGGCTTCAGCTTCTCCAGTGCGACGGCCGCCTCGGCCCGTCGCTGGGCAGCGCCCTGCTTCGCCAGATCGGTCTCACGGTCCTTCAGGTCCCGCCGCAGGCGCGCGTACTCCTCGAAGTCCCCGAGGTGGCAGGTCATGGACTCCTGGTAGCCCTCCAGACCCTCCTCGTTGCGCTGGACCTGCCGGGAGATCCCGACGACCGACTTGTCGGCCTGGAACTGCGCGAACGAGGTCTCCAGCAGCTCCCGCGAGCGGTGTCGCCCGAACTGCTCGACAAGGTTGACCGCCATGTTGTACGACGGCTTGAAGCTGGAGCGCAGCGGGTACGTGCGGGTGCCCGCGAGTCCGGCCAGGTGGTCGGGGTTCATCCCGCGCTGCCAGAGCACCACCGCGTGGCCCTCGACATCGATGCCGCGCCGGCCCGCGCGGCCCGTCAGCTGCGTGTACTCGCCGGGGGTGATGTCGGCGTGCTGCTCGCCGTTCCACTTGACGAGCTTCTCCAACACCACCGAGCGGGCGGGCATGTTGATGCCGAGGGCGAGGGTCTCGGTGGCGAACACGGCCTTCACCAGGCCGCGTACGAAGAGTTCCTCGACGACCTCCTTGAACGTCGGCAGCATGCCGGCGTGGTGGGCCGCGATACCGCGCTCCAGGCCCTCCAGCCATTCGTAGTAGCCGAGGACATGAAGGTCCTCGTGGGGGATGGAGGCGGTGCGCTCCTCGACGAGGGCGCGCACCTTGAGCCGGGCCTCGTCGTCGTTCAGCCGCAGACCCGCGTACAGGCACTGCTGGACGGCGGCCTCGCAGGCAGCGCGGCTGAAGATGAAGGTGATGGCGGGCAACAGGCCCTCGGAGTCGAGCCGTTCGATCACTTCGGGCCGGCTCGGGATCCAGATCCTCGACCGCTGTCTGCGCTCGCGCTCACGGTCGGCCTCGCGCATGGCACGGCCGCGCCGGCGGTCCTGGTAGGAGGGTCGGCTCGCCTCCATCCGCGCCATCCGGGTCAAGTCCGGGTTGACGGCCTTCTTGTTGCCCTCGCCCTCCTCGAACAGGTCGTACATCCGCCGTCCGGCGAGCACGTGCTGGAACAGCGGCACGGGCCGGTGTTCGGAGACGATCACATCGGTGTCGCCGCGGACGGTGTCCAGCCAGTCGCCGAACTCCTCCGCGTTGGACACGGTGGCCGAGAGGGAGACGAGGGTGACCGACTCGGGAAGGTGGATGATCACCTCTTCCCAGACGGCCCCCCGGAAGCGGTCGGAGAGGTAGTGCACCTCGTCCATGACCACGTACCCGAGGCCCAGAAGCGTCTGGGAGCCCGCGTACAGCATGTTCCGCAGCACCTCGGTGGTCATCACGACCACCGGGGCGTCGGAGTTGACACTGTTGTCGCCGGTGAGCAGGCCGACCTTGTCGGCGCCGTAGCGGCGGCACAGGTCGGAGTACTTCTGGTTCGACAGGGCCTTGATGGGTGTCGTGTAGAAGCACTTCTTGCCCTGTTCCAGGGCGAGGTGGACGGCGAACTCGCCGACGATCGTCTTGCCCGAGCCGGTGGGGGCGGCCACCAGGACGCCCTTGCCCGACTCCAGCGCCTGGCAGGCCTCGATCTGGAACGGGTCGAGACCGAAGTCGTACATCGCGCGGAAACCGGCGAGCGCGGTGGCCTGCTCGACGGCGCGCCTACGTGCTGCCGCGTACCGCTCGGCCGGGGAGAGGTCCTCTGTCATCGTGCTTTCGAGCGTACCGGGCCCCACTGACAACAGGACGATCATTATCCGGATCGTGGCACCGTCGAGATCCGGACGCCCCGGCGTCCGAAAAGGCGTCCGAGAACGGCGGCGGGCCCCACCGAGTACCTCCGGTGGGGCCCGCCGCCGTGGCCACCGCTCCCGGGCGGCGGCCGGGTGTCAGGTGACGTCGTCGTACCCGTTGATCCGTTCCCGCCCTCGCTCGGCCTGCGCAGGGAGTTCCGGGCTCGCCGAGACGGACTCGATCTCGCCGACATCCTCGGGCGTGAGATCCAGCTCGGATGCCTCGTCGTCACTCAGCCGGGCGTCCGCGTCGTTCCGGCTCCGCCGCATGTCATTGAGCACGGAGAAGGCGACGGCGACGAAGTAGAGCACGCACAGGGGCCCAGCGAGCAGCAGCATCGAAATCGGCTCGCCGCCAGGCGTGGCGATCGCAGCGAAGGCCGTCAGGCCGACGATCATGCCCCGCCACCAGCCGAGCATTTTCCTGCCGCTCAACACGTTCGTCATGTTCAGCAACACCAGCAGGAGAGGCAGCTCAAACGCCAGGCCGAAGACGATCACCATGCGTGTGATCAAGTCCAGGTAGTCGTCGAGCGGCAGCAGGTTCTGGGCATTGTCGGGCGTGAAGCTGAGCATGATCTCTGCCGTCTGCGGCAGGATCGAGTAGGCAAGATACGCACCGCCCAGGAAGAGGGGGACACCGGCCCCCACGAACCCGAGCGCGTAGCGCTTCTCGTGCTGATGCAGCCCGGGGGCGATGAAGGCCCACAGCTGGTAGAGCCAGATCGGGGTGGCGGCCAACACGCCCGTCATCAGAGCGACTTTCAGTGCGATCGTGAACGGCGACAGCAGTCCGTTCGTGGTCATGGAAGCGCACGGCTTGCCGTTCCGCATGGTCGTGGCACCGTCGACACAACCGACCGACTCGAGAATCGGCCGCATCAGGAACTCGAAGATCTGTTTCTGAAAGAACGCCGCCACGATCGTGACGGCGACAACGGCGAGTACCGACTTCAGCAGTCGATTGCGTAGCTCACGCAGGTGCTCACCGAGAGGCATTCGCCCCTCGGCATCCTTCTCCTGCTTGCGGGCAGACTTGAGCAACCCACATCCTCGTCTCGTCCAAAGGCCTCAGCGGTAAGGAGTCAGCTCTGAGTCGTGCGTTGCGTCTCTGTGACGGGACGGGAGCTGGAGACGTCGCCGGGGGCAGCCTGGATGGTGCGCGGAGCGATCGGCTGCTGCGCAGCCTGGTCCTGGGTGGTCTCCGAAGCGGTGGCCGCCTCGTCGTCCTTCTTCATCGCCTTCGCCTCGCTCTTCAGGATGCGAGCCGACTTGCCCAGCGACCGAGCCATGTCAGGAAGCTTCTTGGCACCGAACAGCAGCAGAATGACGGCGATGATCAGAACGATCTCAAGGGGCTTCAGGTTGCCGATCATGTTGGACTCCTTCTGACGGCGTGGTCGGGGGTGGGTTCCGACCGTCCAGCCGGACATACATCCGAGCAGTGCGATCGTAACCCGCAGGAGTAAACGCCTGGCAATGCCTGCGCATACTTCGTGTTCGGCCCGCACCTCGTCCCTGGGCCGCGCCCACGAGCGTACCTGCCAAAGGTGAGAAGGCGACAAGACGAAGTGACACAAAACGCACTCACCGGGCAAGTCTCAGAAGGCTCGACCGGAACTCACAGGGCGTCCGCGGAGCGGGCCGCGCTCGCCGACGCCCGCTCCAGATCCTCCGCCGCCCGGCTGATCCTGCGCGCCGACTCCGTGACCTGCGTACCCAGCCGCCGGGCCTCCACAAAGACCCGTGCAGCGAGCACCCCGAGCACGACCAGCCCCACGAAACCCACAGCCACCGCGAACATCGCCCAGAACATGGCGACGACCCTAGCCCGCCGAATGCAGCCGCAGGGTCCGCACCCCGCCCCCGGTCAGCAGCTCCACGATCCGCTCGCCGGCCGGCTTGCGGACGGCGATGCCGCACTCCGGGCAGGTGAAGGAGTAGAACGTGGTCCTGCTGCTGGCGCCGATGGCCAGGCGCAGCGCGCTCGCACCCAGTTCGACATGGGCCCGGCAGTCGGGGCAGCCGGCTCTGAACACCACGTCCACGGCCTTCTTCATGCCCGCGAAGGCGACGGCCACGGTCATCTCCCGGATCTCCTGGATCTCCTGCACACCGGACTTCACGCCCGACCTCACGCCGGCCTTCACACCCGACACAACCGAACCGCCGCTCACAGCCCTCGCATCTCCTTGTTCCGGTCGTACGCCGTCGTCACGGTCCCGCCGTCAGGGACCCGTCGTCACCGTCGTCGCGGCCTCGTCGTAGGCCGCCAGTGCCTCGCGGGCCGCCCTGCGGGCACTGTCCGCGAGGTCCTGCGGGGAGACGATCCGGCCGTCGCGCCCGAGCCGCAGCGCCAGGCGCCGCAGCGAGGCCGGGTCGGGGGTGCGCAGGCTGATGCGCAGCCCGCCCTCCGGCAGCTCCTCGGCGGTGTCGTGCGGGTAGTACTCGGCGACCCAGCGCCCCCCTGGCCCGACCTCGACGACGACCTCGGGATCCTCGGCGGCGGGCTGCACCAGCGCCTGGGACAGGTCCCGCAGCTCGATCTCGGGCGGCGCGGACGGCTCGTCGAGGATCTTGATCTCGGCGACCCGGTCCAGCCGGAACGTACGCCGCGCCTCGGAGCGGCGGCACCAGGCCTCGACATAGGTGTGACCCACGCTGACCAGGCGGATCGGGTCGATCTCGCGTTCGGTGACCTCGTCCCGGGCCGGCGAGTAGTAGCGGATCCACAGCCGCCGGCGCTCCGAGATGGCCCGGTCGACGTCCGCGAAGACCCCGCCCTCGGCCTCGAAGGTGACCGACAGCCGCGAGCTGGCGCCCGCCGCCTCCCCGGCCGCGCCCTCGACCTTGGCGGTGGCCCGCAGCAGGGCCTGCCGGTCGCTCTCGCGCAGTCCGGGCAGGGTGGCCACCGCGCGGGCGGCCACCAGCAGGGCGGTGGCCTCGTCGGCGGCGAGCCGCAGCGGCTCGGCCGCCTCCGCGCCGAGGGCGGCCGGGTTGTGCCACCAGATGCGCTCGCCGTCGGTGTCGATGTCGAGCAGATCACCGCCGCGGAAGCTGGTCCCGCACATGGGCAGCACATCGAGGTCCGAGACCAGCTCGTCCTCGGTGATCCCGAAGGCACGGGCGACGTCCTCGATCCGGGCGCCGGGCCGCTCCCGCAGATAGGTCACCAGGGACAGCATCCGCCGGGTCTGGTCGATGGCGTTCGCCGGCCGGGCCGGTTTTCCCACCACGTTCTTACGTCCCCTCAACCCTTGGCCACGGCACGCAGCCGGTCCATCACGTCGGCCCGCAGCTCGGCGGGCTCCAGGACCACCACGTCGGGCCCGAACTCGACCAGCCAGGCATCCAGCCCGTGCCCGTACGGAATCTCCAACTCGTCCCAGCCGTCCCCGAGTTCCCGTACGGCGGAGGCCTTCGCCCGCAGCGGGTAGCCGGCGCCGGAGCGCAGCCGGATCAGCGCGGACCGGTCGGCGGTCTCCCCGGCCCAGCTCGCGACCGTCTCCCGGACCGTGACGACGTCCGGCACCTCGGCGGTGAAGGCGCCCCCGCGGCTGCGGACCTTGCCGGTGATCCGGGAGAGCCGGAAGACACGCTCCGCGCCCCGGTCACGGTCGAACCCGGCGAGATACCAGTGACCGCGCCAGCACTCCAGGGCCCACGGCTCCACATGGCGGGGCTCGGGACGCGCGGCGGTCGCCTTGCGGTAGTCGAACACGACCGGGCGCCGGTCGCGGCAGGCCAGCATCAGCGGTTCGAAGGCGGCCTCGTGCACCGGGATGCGCGGTTCCAGGGCGCCATGGGCCTCGTAGGGGTCGACCTCCTCGGGCAGCCCGGCCGCGCGCAGCTTCTGCAGGGCGCCGCTCGCCGCTCCGGCGAGACGGGCCTGCTGCCAGACCTTCGCGGCGAGCCCGAGGGCCGCGGCCTCCTCGGCGTCGAGGGTGATGGGGGGAAGGCTGTTGCTGACACGGCGGGCCAGATAGCCGACCTCGCCGTCGAGGTTCTCCACCGTCTCGATGACCAGGCCGAGTTCGCGCAGATCGTCCTTGTCGCGCTCGAACATGCGGTTGAAGGAGTCGTCGCTTCCCGCTTCGAGATAGGCCTCGATCGACTCCCGCAGCTCGCGCTTGCTGAGCGGCCGGCGCGTCCCCAGCAGACACAGCGCCAGGTTCATCAACCGCTCGGCCTTGGCAATGGCCATCGACGCCCTTCCTCCGGGTGTTTCCGCGGCACGAACCTACCGCTACGAAGCGTCGCGGCAAAAGCCGAGGGCCCATGCCCGAACAGGCATGGACCCCAGACAGTCGAGACCGGTCACGACACGGTCGTCCCTGACACGGCTTCCGACAGATCAGACCCCGAGCAGATCGACCACGAAGATCAGCGTCTCACCGGGCTTGATCGCCGGCGTCGGGCTCTGGTTGCCGTAGGCGAGGTGCGCCGGAATGGTCAGCTGACGGCGGCCACCGACCTTCATGCCCTGCACGCCCTGGTCCCAGCCCTTGATGACACGACCGCCACCGAGCGGGAAGCGGAACGGCGCCCCACGGTTCCAGCTGGCGTCGAACTCCTCACCGGTGGAGAAGGACACACCCACGTAGTGCACCGTCACGGTCTGGCCCGCCTGGGCCACCTCGCCGTCGCCCTCCCAGATGTCCTTGATCTCCAGGTCGGCCGGCGGCGCGCCCTCGGGGAAGTCGATCTCGGGCTTGTCAATGCTCACGTCTTCAGGCTCCTGCTTGTGTATGTACTGGACAACGCCGGACAGTCTCGCATCCCGGGGCCTCACATCTTCGCGAGGATGTCCACGGTGAACACCATCACGGAGTCCTTCTTGATGTCGCTGCCGCTCGGCGGCGTGTCCCCGTAACCCAGCTTCGGCGGGATGACGATGAGAAGGCGACTGCCCACCTTCTTGCCGGTCATGCCCTGTGACCAGCCCTTGACGACCTGCTTCAGCCCGAACGAGCTCAGCGCCCCACGGCTGTACGAGGAATCGAACTCCTTGCCGGTGTCCCAGAGCACGCCCTTGTACTGCACGAGGAGGCTGTCGTCGGCGCCGACCTCGGGGCCGTCTCCCTCGATGATGTAGTTCGCCACCAGCTTCGTCGGCGGGTCGACCTTCGGCACCTCGATGGAGGGGGCCTTGCCGTCGGTGTTGGTGCCCACCTTCGGCAGGTTCGCGTCGTCCTGCGCGACCTTCGTGCCCTTCGCCGAACTCTTGGCGTTGAAGGTGTCCTGCACGTCCACCACGAAGACCAGCGTGTCGGTGCCCTTGATACCCGCCTGCGCGTTGCCGTCCGGACCGTAGCCCCAGGTCGGCGGCACGGCCATCTGCACCCGGCTGCCGGCCTTCTTGCCCGCCAGCGCGTACCGCCAGCCGTCGATGATGCCCTGCGGGGAGAGCTGGATGACCAGCGGCGTCTTGCGGTCGTAGGAGTTGTCGAAGACCTTCGCCGTCGACCAGATCTGCCCCAGGTAGTTCGCCTGGATGTAGTCGCCCTCGGCGACCGTCTTCCCGCTGCCCGCGATGACCGTCTTCACCGCCAGGTCCTTCGACGGCTCACCGCTGCCCTTGGCCACGGTCGGCTTCTCGTCGAACTTCACCCCGCCCGTGATCGCCGGCAGCGGACCGTCCACGATCTTCGGCGGCTTCGCCCCACTCGCCGACGCGGACGGACTGCTGCTGGCCTTGGCCGAGTCGGACTCACCGTCACCACAGGCGGCGAGCGTGACCAGTCCAGCGGGAACAGCGATGAGGAGGGAGCGTCGGCGCACGATGAAGGCCTCGTATCGGTCGATCTTGTCGGATGGCGTGCGCGCAACTCTACGGCGTGCGAAGGGCGCCGTACGGCAAACGTACGGCGCCCCGCGTTGCGTTCCGACAATCCGGGCCGGAACATTCCGGCTCACATTCCGGCGATCAGCTTCTCCACCCGGTCGTCCACCGAACGGAACGGGTCCTTGCACAACACCGTCCGTTGCGCCTGGTCGTTGAGCTTGAGATGCACCCAGTCGACCGTGAAATCCCGACGCTGTTCCTGCGCACGCCGGATGAAGTCACCGCGCAGCCGCGCCCGAGTCGTCTGCGGCGGAACCGACTTGCCCTCGAAGATCTTCAAGTCATTGCAGATACGGGTGGCCTGACCTTTCCTCTCCAACAGGTAGTAGAGGCCACGACGGCGGTGGATGTCGTGATACGCGAGGTCTATCTGAGCGACCCGCGGATGCGACATGGTCATGTTGTGCTTGGCCCGGTACCGCTCGATGAGCTTGTACTTCATCACCCAGTCGATCTCGGTGCCGATCCGGTCGAGGTCCTCGGCCTCGATCGCGTCCAGCGTGCGGCCCCACAGCTCCAGGACCTGCTCGACGGTGCCCGTACGGATACCGCGGCGCTCCACGAAGTCCACGGCCTTCTCGTAGTACTCGCGCTGCACCTCCAGCGCGGAGGCCTCACGGCCGCTGGCCAGCCGCACCTTGCGGCGGCCGGTCAGGTCATGACTGACCTCGCGGATCGCCCGGATCGGGTTCTCCAGGGTGAGGTCACGCATGACCGTGCCCGCCTCGATCATGCGCAGCACCAGGTCGGTGGCCCCGACCTTCAGCAGCATGGTCGTCTCGGACATGTTCGAGTCGCCCACGATGACGTGGAGACGGCGGTAGCGCTCGGCGTCCGCGTGCGGCTCGTCGCGGGTGTTGATGATCGGCCGGGAGCGGGTGGTCGCCGAGCTGACACCCTCCCAGATGTGCTCCGCGCGCTGGCTCACGCAGTACACCGCACCACGCGGGGTCTGCAGCACCTTGCCCGCGCCGCAGAGCAGCTGCCGGGTGACGAGGAACGGAATCAGGATGTCGGCGAGCCGGGAGAACTCCCCGTGCCGGGCCACCAGATAGTTCTCATGGCACCCGTACGAGTTGCCCGCCGAGTCCGTGTTGTTCTTGAAGAGATAGACGTCGCCCGCGATTCCCTCCTCGTGCAGGCGGCGTTCGGCGTCGACCAGCAGTCCTTCGAGAATGCGCTCGCCGGCCTTGTCGTGAGTGACGAGTTCGGTCACGTTGTCACATTCGGGTGTCGCGTATTCCGGATGTGAGCCCACGTCGAGATAGAGGCGGGCCCCGTTCCGCAGAAACACATTGCTGCTGCGGCCCCATGACACGACACGGCGGAAGAGGTACCGCGCCACCTCGTCAGGAGACAGACGGCGCTGTCCCCTGAACGTGCACGTGACGCCGTACTCGTTCTCCAGCCCGAAAATGCGGCGGTCCATGACTGAACATTACGCCCGATCCACCGAGCTGAAACGGGGTTCGGCAGCACGGTTTGGATCATTTTCCGATGAGACCGCAACCACCGCACCCCCGGAGGGAACAGCGAGAACCCGTCCGGTGGCCAGCAGAACCAGCAACGACACCGCCCCTGCCGCGCCCGGCACCACGAATCCCCACAGGGACCCGCCCCACTCGACCACCGGCCCCGCCACCGCCGTTCCGGCCGACTGGCCCACAGTGAACGTCGTCACGATCCACGAGAACGCCTCCGTCACCGTGCCACGCGGCGCGTGCCGGTCGACAAGAACGAACACACAAGCGATGGCCGGCGCCAGGAACACACCCGCGAGCGCCGTCAGCCCCGTCATGCCCACCGGGCCCGGCATCAGCGTCAGCGGCACATAACAGACCGCCAGAAGCGCCACCAGCACCTGCAGACGCCGCTCCGGCGCCCCGCGCCACCGCCGCGCGCCGTACACCGTCCCGCCCACGAGGGCGCCCAGCCCCACACCCGCCATCAGCCACCCGTAGACGGCGTCCCCGCCGTGACCGTCCGCGTACGACACGGCGGCCACCGTGATCGAACCGAGCGCGATACCGACGAAGAAGAACGCGCCGAGCAGCGCCAGCAGCCCCGGCGAACGCAGCGCGCCCAGCCAGTGGGCCTCACGCGGAGCCGAACGCCAGGCCCGCGAAGGCGGCGACACGACCACCCACAGCGCGCCGAGCACCCCCACGACACTGAGCACGACGAGCGCCGCCGACGCCGACCACAGCGCCACGCACAGGGTCACCAGCAGCGGCCCGACCGTGAACATGACCTCCTGCGCCACCGCGTCCATCGCGTACGCCGTGTGCACCTGCTCCTCCCCGCGCAGCACGGAGGACCACAGCGCCCGCAGCCCGCCCTCCAGCGGGGGCGTGAACAGCCCGGCGACCGCCATGGCGAGATACGCCACCGGCAGGGGATCCAGCCCCGACAGGGCGAAGGCGGACATGGCCAGGGCCGACACGACGGCCGCCGGGAGCTGCACACGCGGCTGGCCGTGCAGATCCACGAGCCGTCCCAGCAGCGGCTGGCCCACGGCGTTGGCGAGGCCGTACACGGCCGCCAGCGCGCCCGCGAGGCTGTAGCTGCCGCCTTCCGCCCGCACGAAGAGCACGATCGCGATCGCGGCCGTGGCGTTCGGCAGCCGGCCCACCAGCGTTCCGGCGAGCAGCCGCGCGGCGTGCCGCGTCCTGAGGATCCCGAGATATCCGGCGGCCATGTCCTGCCTCTCGAAGGGCGCTCGACGAGCGAAGTGTTACGTATAACGTCTCCCGTCATACGTACCATGTGCCCTGTCCACCAGTCCATACGAAGGAGCACGCCGACCGTGGCACGAGGTAGTACACGGCCCACGAGCCGTGACGTCGCCCAGGCCGCAGGCGTCTCCCAGGCCGCCGTCTCCCTCGTCCTCGGCGACAAATGGCGCGGCCGCGTCTCCGAGGCCACCGCCCAACGCGTCCGCGACACCGCACGCGACCTGGGCTACCGCCCCAACCTCGCCGCCCGCAACCTCCGCCTCGGCCGCACCCGCACCGTCCTGCTCGTCGTCCCCGCCCTGACCACCGAATTCTTCGCCGGCGTCTACACCGGCGCCGCCCGCGTCGCCGCCCGCCACGGCTTCGGCGTCGTCCTCTACCCCTCCCCCGAAGGCGTCGGCCCCGCCCGCGACCCCTTCGCCTCCGCCCAGGCCGCCCTCGACGGCGTGATCGCCTCCTCCATGGCCGCCGACGCCCTCACCGCCATCCGCGGCGACCAACTGCCCCTCGTCATGCTCGACAGCGACCCCGAGGGCAGCCTCGGAGCCGCGACGGTCAACCTCGACATCCGCGACGGCGTCCGACAGGTCGCCGAACACCTGCTCGCCCTGGGACACCGCGACTTCCTGCACCTCGCCGCGGACATCCCCTCCTGGACCTTCCACGTCCGCGCGCGGGAGCTGGCCGCACGGGTGGGTTCCGTGCCGGGCACATCCCTGCGGACAGCCGCCGCTCCGATCTCCATCGAGGGGGCACTGGCCGCGGCGGAAGCGGCCCTGACCGAAACCGGCGGCGCCGACGGACGTCCCACCGCGGTGGTGTGCGACGACGACAAGCTGGCGGCCGGGGTCTACAAGGCCGTACGGCGACTGGGACTGCGGATCCCCGAGGACGTCTCCGTGACCGGCCTCGACGACCTCGCCCTCGCCACAGCACTCGACCCCGAGCTGACCACCGTGCGACTGGACTCCGAGCTGTTCGGGGAACGGGGCATGGAAGCACTGCTCGCCGTCCTGGACGGGCGCACGCCGCCGGAGGGGGACATCCCGGTCCAGCTGGTGGTACGGGGATCCACGGCCCGGGCAAGAGCCTGAGACACGGCACCGTCGGGCGCCTCCGCGAACGACACGGAACGCCGCGCGCCCCGGCCTGTACCGGCCGGGGCGCACTACGGACAGGGCTGTACGAGCCGCAAGGGCTACTCGTCCTCGTCCTCCGTGGAGCTCTCCGCCTCCGTGGTGGCGCCACCCACCTCCAGCAGACGGGCGAGCTGACGACCGACGATGCGCTTGAACTTGCGCTGCTGCGGTCGCGTACGGTCCAGGACCGCCACCTCCAGACGCTCGGCGGGGATCTCCCGCTCGGTGCCGTTGGTGTCACGCGACAGAGCCTGGACGGCGAGCTTCAGCGCCTCCGCCAGGGACATGCCGTCCTGGTGCCGCTGATCCAGATAGCTGCTGATCTGCTCGGCGTTGCCACCGACCGCGACCGAACCGTGCTCGTCGACGATCGAACCGTCATGCGGCAGCCGATAGATCTGATCACCCTCAGGGGTCTCCCCCACCTCGGCCACGACCAGCTCCACCTCGTACGGCTTCTCGGCCGCCGAGGAGAAGATCGTGCCCAGGGTCTGGGCGTAGACGTTCGCCAGACCACGAGCGGTCACATCGTCACGGTCGTAGGTGTACCCACGAAGGTCGGCGTAGCGCACACCACCGATCCGCAGGTTCTCGTACTCGTTGTACTTGCCGGCGGCCGCGAAGCCGATCCGGTCGTAGATCTCGCTGAACTTGTGCAGCGCGCGGGACGGGTTCTCGCCGACGAACACGATGCCGTCGGCATACTGCAGCACGACCAGGCTGCGGCCCCGGGCGATGCCCTTGCGGGCGTACTCCGCCCGGTCCGCCATCGCCTGCTGGGGTGAGACATAGAACGGAGTCGACACCGGTTATCCGTCCCTTTCTGTCGAAGTCACTGGATCACCTTGATAAGAGGGCCGTCGCGGGCCGGACCGGCTAGAGCAGCGCGGCCCGGGGACCGTCCGGCTGCTCCAGACGCCGCTCCAGGATCGAACGGGCGATCTCGGAGGACTCCTCGTCGGTGAGACGGCGGAAACCGTCCTCGGTGATCACGGTGACGATGGGGTAGATCCGGCGGGCGACATCGGGGCCACCGGTGGCCGAGTCGTCGTCTGCCGCGTCGTAGAGGGCCTGGATCACCAGGGTCGTGGCCTCGTCCTCGGCGAGGTCGGCACGGAAGAGCTTCTTCATGGCACCGCGCGCGAAGATCGAGCCGGAGCCGGTGGCCGCGTAACCGCTCTCCTCGGAACGGCCGCCCGTCACGTCGTAGGAGAAGATGCGCCCCTTCTCGCGGTCCACGTCGTAACCGGCGAAGAGCGGGACGACGGCCAGACCCTGCATGGCCATGCCGAGGTTGGAACGGATCATGGTGGACAGCCGGTTCGCCTTGCCCTCCAGGGAGAGCTGGGCGCCTTCCACCTTCTCGAAGTGCTCCAGCTCCAGCTGGAACAGCTTCACCATCTCCACGGCCAGACCGGCCGTGCCGGCGATACCCACCGCCGAGTACTCGTCCGCCGGGAACACCTTCTCGATGTCCCGCTGCGCGATCATGTTCCCCATCGTGGCCCGGCGGTCACCGGCGAGCACCACGCCGCCGGGGAACGTCACGGCGACGATCGTCGTTCCGTGCGGGGCCTCGATGACGCCCTGGGTCGGCGGCAGCTGCCGCTTGCCGGGGAGCAGCTCCGGCTGGTGGTCCGACAGGAAGTCCATGAAGGACGACGACCCAGGCGTCAGGAAGGCAGCTGGTAGACGCCCGGTGCTACGAGTGTTGGCTTCCACGCGTTTCCTTCCACGTATGTCGCAGCCCGCCTTATGACGTCGGGCCGATCCTTGAACTGCCCCAGCGCCGCGTTGCAGCTGAAGCACAGTACGCCTCGGACCCTACCCGTCTCGTGGCAGTGATCCACATGCACCGGCAAAGCCGCCAAACATATGCAGCAGACGCCTCCTTGAGAGGCGATCAACTCGTCACGTTCGGCTTCGGTGATGCCGTATTGGCGCTTCAGATGGTCCTGCCGGCTCTGGAAAGCTCGGCACGCCTTACCACGCGTCGACAGGCCGTCGGAGGCGGTTGCGTTGCGATGCCACTCGCTGTGCGGCTTGACCTCGCCGCATGTCCGGCAGAGCTTGTGCCCAGCGGAAACCTCCACCTGTTCCCGTACGGGCTTCCCCATGGCCTCCCGGCGACGCCGGTAGTGCGCGGCGCTGTACTCGGCCACGCACTCCCGGCACCTCACCTGGAGGCCATCGCTACGGTTCTTGTCCTTCGCGAACGCCGTGACGGGCAGCACTCGCCCACACCCGCTACACCGCTTGCCGGACTCTTCCATCCCCCGCCGCCCGAATCTTCAATCCGAAGGTGAACTCCACCCTGTCCCTTTACTCGCCACCCTTTTGCACGAAGGAGCGCACGAAATCCTCGGCATTTTCCTCGAGTACGTCATCGATTTCGTCGAGAACCGAGTCCACGTCGTCGCTCAGCTTCTCCTGGCGTTCCTTGAGGTCCTCCGAGGCCTGCGCCTCCGGCGCCGCCTCGGTCTCCTCGGTGGAACGGGTGGCCTTCTGCTGGCCGCCGCCGGTGTCCTTGGTCGCCATAACCCTCACCCCGCTCTGTTTGCCCGACATGGTCGGCAGGTCGGCTTTCCTGCCGATCGGTGATGATCAGACCCTACAAGCCGGGTCCGACATTGGCCCCGTCGTTTCCTCAACGTCCGGGGGCCACCTCGATGATTCCCGGACGGCGGTGTTTCCACCCTGCTCGGCTGATCACGATTGAAGCCCGGTTCAGTGCCCGGACAACACCCTGACCAGGTCTTCTGCCGTGCGGCAGCGGTCCAGGAGCTCCTTGACGTGATTTCGCGTTCCGCGAAGCGGTTCGAGGGTTGGGACGCGCTGGAGCGAGTCCCGGCCGGGGAGGTCGAAGATCACCGAGTCCCAGGAGGCCGCCGCGACGTCGTCCGCGTACTGCTCCAGACAGCGACCGCGGAAGTACGCGCGGGTGTCCTCCGGCGGCTTGGTACGGGCCCGGTCGACGTCCGTCTCGGTCAGGAGCCGCTTCATCTTGCCGCGGGCCGCGAGACGGTTGTAGAGGCCCTTCTCGGCCCGCACGTCGGCGTACTGCAGGTCGACGAGGTGCAGCCGGGCGGCGTCCCAGTCGAGGCTGTCGCGGCGCCTGTAGCCCTCCATCAGCTCTCGCTTGGCGACCCAGTCCAGTTCCCCGGAGAGGCTCATCGGGTCGTTCTCGAGCCGGTTGAGGGTGTCCTCCCACCTGCTCAGGACGTCCTTGGTCTGATCGTCCGCGTCCGCCCCGAACCGCTCCTCCACGTATTTGCGCGACAGCTCGTAGTACTCCATCTGGAGCTGTACGGCGGTCAGGGTGCGTCCGCTGCGCAGGGTGATGAGGCGTTGCAGGCTCGGGTCGTGGGAGACCTGGTGCAGTGTACGAACAGGCTGGTCGACGGCCAGGTCGACGGCGATGAAGCCGTCTTCGATCATGGAGAGGACCAGGGCCGTGGTGCCCAGTTTCAGGTAGGTGGAGATCTCCGAGAGGTTGGCGTCGCCGATGATCACGTGGAGGCGGCGGTACTTCTCCGCGTCCGCGTGGGGTTCGTCGCGGGTGTTGATGATGGGGCGCTTCAGCGTGGTCTCCAGGCCGACCTCGACCTCGAAGTAGTCGGCGCGCTGGCTGAGCTGGAAGCCGTGTTCGTGGCCGTCCTGGCCGATGCCGACGCGGCCGGCGCCGGCGAAGACCTGGCGGGAGACGAAGAACGGGGTGAGGTGGCGCACGATGTCCGAGAAGGCGGTTTCCCGCTTCATCAGGTAGTTCTCGTGCGTGCCGTAGGAGGCGCCCTTGTTGTCGGTGTTGTTCTTGTAGAGGTGGATCGGCTGGGCGCCGGGGAGCTGGGCGGCGCGTTCGGCGGCTTCGGCCATGATGCGCTCGCCGGCTTTGTCCCACAGGACGGCGTCCAGGGGGTTGGTGACCTCGGGTGCGCTGTATTCGGGGTGGGCGTGGTCGACGTAGAGCCGCGCGCCGTTGGTGAGGATGACATTGGCGAGGCCGATGTCCTCGTCGGTGAGCTGGCTGGAGTCGGCGGCCTCGCGGGCGAGGTCGAAGCCTCGCGCGTCCCGCAGCGGGTTCTCCTCCTCGAAGTCCCAGCGGGCCCGGCGGGCCCGGTGCATCGCCGCTGCGTAGGCGTTGACGATCTGGGACGAGGTGAGCATGGCATTGGCATTGGGGTGGCCGGGGACGGAGATCCCGTACTCCGTCTCGATGCCCATTACTCGCCGTACGGTCATGCGGCCCTCCTTGCCCGGCGGCGTCCTCGGTCGGGGACGTCGCTCAAGTACCGCTGGCGCTCCGGTGCGTGTGCGGTGCCCGTCCCCGCACTGCGCGACTCGGCGGTACGAAAGAGCCTAGAACGGCTCAGCGCTGGTGGGGAGATCATTTGCGTCATTGCCTTGCTCCGGCCTGTGCCTGGAAAACACTCGGCTGCGGGTACCCATTGAGGGCACCCGCAGCCGCCCTGTGTTTTACAGGTACTGTCCGGTGTTCGCCACCGTGTCGATGGAGCGTCCGGTGTCAGCGCCCTGCTTTCCGGTGATGAGCGTACGGATGTAGACGATCCGTTCACCCTTCTTGCCGGAGATTCGGGCCCAGTCGTCCGGGTTGGTGGTGTTGGGCAGGTCCTCGTTCTCCTTGAACTCGTCCACGCATGCCTGGAGGAGGTGGGAGACGCGCAGGCCCTTCTGGTTCTTGTCGAGGAAGTCCTTGATCGCCATTTTCTTGGCGCGGCCGACGATGTTCTCGATCATGGCGCCGGAGTTGAAGTCCTTGAAGTAGAGGACTTCCTTGTCTCCGTTGGCGTAGGTGACTTCCAGGAAGCGGTTCTCCTCGGATTCGGCGTACATGTGTTCCACCGCCGTCTGGATCATGCTCTGGACGGTGGTGGCCTTGGAGCCGCCGTGTTCGCCGAGGTCGTCCGTGTGGAGCGGAAGGCGTTCGGTGAGGTACTTCTGGAAGATGTCCTTGGCCGCTTCGGCGTCCGGACGCTCGATCTTGATCTTCACGTCGAGCCGGCCGGGGCGCAGGATGGCGGGGTCGATCATGTCCTCGCGGTTGGAGGCGCCGATGACCACGACGTTCTGCAGGCCCTCCACACCGTCGATCTCGGCGAGGAGCTGCGGGACGATGGTGTTCTCCACGTCCGAGCTGACGCCGGAGCCACGGGTGCGGAAGAGGGATTCCATCTCGTCGAAGAAGACGATGACGGGGGTGCCCTCGCTGGCCTTCTCCCTCGCACGCTGGAAGACGAGGCGGATCTGTCGCTCGGTCTCGCCGACGTACTTGTTGAGGAGCTCGGGGCCCTTGATGTTGAGGAAGAAGCTCTTGCCCTGGGCCTGGCCGGTGACCTCGGCGACCTTCTTGGCCAGGGAGTTGGCGACGGCCTTGGCGATGAGCGTCTTTCCGCATCCGGGGGGTCCGTAGAGCAGGACACCCTTGGGCGGGCGCAGTTCGTGCTCCTTGAACAGGTCCGGGTAGAGGTAGGGGAGCTCGACCGCGTCGCGGATCATCTCGATCTGGTTGCCGAGGCCACCGATCTGCTCGTACCCGATGTCGGGGACCTCTTCGAGGACGAGTTCCTCGACCTCGCTCTTGGGCACGACCTCGTAGACGTAGCCGGAGCGGGGTTCGAGCAGGAGGGCGTCGCCGGGGCGGATGGTGATGTCCAGCAGTGGCTCGGCGAGCCGCACCACCCGTTCCTCGTCGGTGTGCCCCTGTACCAGTGCGCGCTCGCCGTCCTCGAGGATCTCCTTGAGGGTGACGATGTCGCCGACGCTCTCGTACTCCATGGCCTCGACCACGTTGAGAGCTTCGTTCAGCATCACTTCCTGGCCTCGCCGGAGCTCTTCCAGGTCGACGCTGGGGCTGACGTTCACGCGGAGCTTTCGGCCTCCGGTGAAGATGTCGGCGGTGCCGTCCTCGTTCGCCGCGAGGAAGACACCGAAGCCGGCCGGCGGCTGCGCGAGCCGGTCGACTTCTTCCTTGAGGGCCACGATCTGGTCGCGGGCCTCGCGGAGGGTGTTGGCGAGCCGCTCGTTCTGCGCGGACACGCCGGCCAGATTGGTCTGCAGCTCGACGATCCGCTCTTCGAGAATCCTCGTGTGTCGCGGAGAGTCGGCGAGCTTGCGCCGCAGGACGGCGATCTCCTGCTCAAGGTAGGCAATCTGCCCGGACGGGTCGTCGGACCCTCGTCCCGGGCGGATGCCGCGGTTCATGTCGTCGTCGTGGGCTGCCACGGTCCTCACCTCCTCCAAGGGGAGCTGGACGCTTCCAGACCCTACCTGGGTGGGTGTCGATTGAAACCCCTAGATCACAAAGACGGTCGGGGTGGGTCCGATCTTCACCCTTGCGCTCTCCCTCACGCCAGGGGAATACCCACCGAACATGATTGGGAAGCCGCCCCGGGTAGGGTCGAAGTGTTCAACACCCGTCAGAGCCTGCATCGTTCCCGAGCGGCTCGGCGATCGAGACGGACTGGAGAGATGACCGTGCAGCAGGAGGCCGTGGCCGAGGGTGAGGCGCTGGAGGTCTGGATCGACCAGGATCTCTGCACCGGTGACGGTATCTGTGTGCAGTACGCGCCCGAGGTCTTCGAGCTGGACATCGACGGACTGGCCTACGTGAAGGGCTCGGGTGACGAGTTGCTGCAGGCCCCGGGGGCGACAACGCCCGTTCCGCTGCCGCTTCTCACGGATGTGGTGGACTCCGCGAAGGAGTGTCCGGGCGAGTGCATCCATGTACGTCGCGTTTCGGACAGCGTAGAGGTGTTCGGTCCCGACGCGGAGTGATCGGCCGGGCACTCCGCGTCGCCGTGTGTCTGCTTTCTCACAGCGGGTTTGCCGGGTGATCACTTCCCGTTCGCCCGAGGTGGGCGGTGTCAGACGCTTTGTGCTCCGGCGGGCGTCGAGCGTACGAACGCCCCGTTCCTCCACTGCCACTTGACGGGGTCGGTGACGTCGGGGCAGCAGTTGGGTATGTCGGCCGACGAGTAGCCGTGCAGGGTGGCGGTGACGGCGGCGTCCCGGACGGCGAGGTCGGACACCGTCTCGCGGCGCTTCGGGTTCACGAGGGTGGCGACGACGCGGGGCCGGGCGGCGTCGGTGGAGCGGGTGAGGACGTAGACGCCGTCCGGCGGGGTGCCCATGCTGGCGTCGCAGTGCACGACGGCCACGGTTTCGGGGCGGCCGTCCCCGTCGAGGTCTCCGGAGGCCTTCTTCTTCACGATGATGCCGACGGGTCCGCAGTCGAGGGGGAGGTCCGTCTCGGCGGGGTCGGGGGCCGCCACCACGGCCGGGGCGGGGTCCGCCTTCGTGACGGGCTGGGCCGCTCGTGCCGCGTCGGGCTGGAGGGCGGACGACAGGGCGACGACGCCGGCGAGGGCGGTGGCCGTGGCGAGCCAGTGGATGGGGCGGGTGTGTGCGTGTGCCAGTTCCGGGACGGCGGATTGCTGCACTAGGAGCGTCTCCTGGGGGTGCTGTGCCGGTGGGGGTGACCCGCATGGTGCCACACGTCACAGTGGGGGTGGAACAGCGGGGTGGGTGGTTCCCGCGGCTTTCCGGTGGCGCGTCAACGGATGAGCGGCGTGCCCGAGTTCGCGGGCGCCTCCTGGAACTCCGGCACGCCGAGAGCGTGTTGTCCGCGGCGGGCTGCCGTCCGCGGCACCGGGGGGACGGCGTGGGCCGCCCGCCCCGGTGGCCGGGGGTTCAGCGGCCGGAGCCGCCGTCGGCGTTGGGGCCGGTGTAGTCCTCGCCGTAGGCGCCCTTGGAGGGGCGGCGGCGGCGCATGGGCGGCTCGACGCCGTCGGCGAGGCGGCGGGCGGTGAGCAGGAAGCCGGTGTGGCCGATCATGCGGTGGTCGGGGCGGACGGCGAGGCCCTCGATGTGCCAGTTGCGGATCATCGACTCCCAGGCGCTCGGCTCGTTGAAGCAGCCGATCTCGCGGATGGACTCGACGGTCCGGGCGAGCTGGGTGGTGGTCGCCACGTAGCAGCAGACGATGCCGCCGGGGACGAGGGCCTTGGAGACGGCTTCGAGGCACTCCCAGGGGGCGAGCATGTCGAGGACGACGCGGTCGACCTCGGTGTCGCTCAGGTTGTCCTGGAGGTCGCCGACGGTGAGCTGCCAGGCGGGGTGGGGGCCGCCGAAGTAGCGTTCCACGTTGGCCTGCGCGATCTCGGCGAAGTCCTCGCGGCGCTCGTAGCTGTGCAGCATGCCCTGGTCGCCGATGGCGCGCAGCAGGAAGCTGCTGAGCGAGCCGGAGCCGACGCCGGCCTCGACGACGCGGGCGCCGGGGAAGATGTCGGCGAAGGCGAGGATCTGCCCCGCGTCCTTGGGGTAGACCACGGCGGCGCCGCGGGGCATGGACAGGACGTAGTCGGGGAGCAGGGGGCGGAGCGCCAGGTAGGCGACGTTCCCCGTGGTGCGGACAACACTGCCCTCGGGAGCGCCGATCAGCTCGTCGTGCGGGAAGGAACCCTTGTGGGTGTGGAAGTTCTTTCCCTCTTCGAGCGTGAACGTGTAGTGGCGTCCCTTGGGGTCGGTGAGCTGGACCTGGTCCCCGACCTTGAAGGGCCCGCGACGGCGGGCGGCACCGGTCGGTTCGGACATGTGACCCACCCTACCGGCGATTGCGGGGGCCGCCGACCACGGTCGGCGGGAGGTCAGCTGGGCCTGGCCATCGCCTTGACGAAGGCCCGTTCCACGTCGGCGGCCGAGAGGACGCCGTAGATCTCGCCGGAGTCCTCGACCACCAGGTACTCGGTGGCGGGGGCGGCGCGCAGGGCGTCGAGGAGTTCTTCGCCGGCCAGTTCGGCGGAGACCCGCATGCCGTCGGTGAGGTCCTGGGCGAGGCCGCTGACGGCGACCCAGGGGCGGCGGTGTTCGGGTACGCCGACGATGGCGGCCTCGCGGACGAGGGAGAGGGGTTCGCCGTCGGGGTCGACGACGACGAGGGCGCGGGCGCCGGCCTCGTTGGCGCGGCGCAGGGCCTCGGAGAGGGGGGTGTCGGTCTCGACGGGGACGGCGCGGCGGGTGAGGGCGCGGGCCTGGAGTTCGGGCAGGTGTTCGCGCAGGCGGGCCATGCGGAGGCTGTTGCCGGCGCCGGTCCAGATGATCGCGGCGAGGATCGCGGCGAGCAGGGCGTCCAGGACGGTGTCCATGCCGACGCTGTCCTCGGCGGCCGAGCCGAGCAGGCCGGACTGGGTGAGGAGCGGCAGTCCGATGAGGACGGAGAGGGCGAGGGCGCGGCCGACCCAGGCGGCAGCGACGGTGCCGCTCATGGGTTTGCCGGTGATCTTCCAGACGACGGCGCGGAGCATGCGGCCGCCGTCGAGGGGGAGACCGGGCAGCAGGTTGAATGCGGCCACGATCAGGTTGGAGACCATCAGGCCGGCGAGCAGGACGCCGGGGACGGTGCCGGGCTCGACGGCGAGCAGGGCGAGGTAGAAGACGCCCGCGAGGACGAGGGAGAGCAGCGGTCCGACGAAGGCGAGGACGAACTCGCGCCCGGGGGTCTCGGACTCCTTCTCGATCTCCGAGACGCCGCCGAAGAACTGGAGCTGGATGCGGCGGACCGGCAGTTTGTAGCGCAGGGCGGCGAGGGTGTGGGCGAGTTCGTGGACGAGGACGGAGGCGTAGAAGGCGACCGCGAAGAAGAGGGCGACGAGGTAGCGGAGGGCTCCGAGTTCGGGCAGGACGCGGTCGAGCTGGCCGCCGAAGACCCAGGTGATCAGGGCGGCGACGAGGAACCAGCTGGGGGCGACGTAGACGGGGACGCCGAAGGGGCGGCCCATGAGGATGCCGCCGCCGGGCCCCTTGGGGCGACGCCCGGGGGGCTTGGGGCCGTCCGTGTGGGCGTGGGGGCGTGCGAAAGCCGCTGTGCGCTCCCGTTCGTCCTCCGGCGCCTTGTCCAGGTCGACGGGGGCGGCGGGCGGCGATGCCGGGTCCGGGGCGGGCTCCGGGTCCGGGGCGGGCTCCGGGTCCGGGGCGGGCTCCGGCTGCGGCTGCGGCTGCGGCTGCGAGGAGGACTCGGGCGCCGGGTGCGCCGAGGGGTCACCGGGGGCGGGTGCGGGCTCTGTGGTGCCGTGCCGGCCGGTGGTGACCTGCGGGTCACCGCCGTCCTGTGCGCCGGTGGTGTTCTCCGCGTCGCCGGCGCCCGTCGCGTCACCGCCGTCCTGCGGGCCGGTGGTGTCCTGCGGGCCGGTGGTGGCCTGCGCGCCGATGGTGTCCTGCGCGTCGCCGGTGTCCTGCGCGTCGGAGGCGTCCGCGGGGCTCTGCACTGCGGCCGCCTCCCGGTCGTCGGGGTCGCCGCCGGGCCGGTCGGCGTCCGACGGCCCGGGGGTGTCGGTTCGCCCGGGGGCTGCCGCTCCGGGGGCCTCGGCGGGGGCGGGGGGCTCGTGGGGGGTGTGCGGGGCCGGGGTGGGGGCGCCGCTCGTCGCCGGTGGCTCGGTCGCGTCGCGGTGCGCGCGCTCGGGGGCCTCGTCCCTGTCGGACCGCGGCTGCCCGCTCCCGCCGCTCGTCTCCACGATGTCCCCTCGTTCGAAGCGTCTTCCGCGCCCGGTGGCCGGGCGGAAGGGTCTGTCGTCGATGCTATGCGGTCACCGGGGCGTGTTCCGCCCCGGCACCCCCTCTGTTCTCCCCCGCGTCGCCCCGGGCACACGGGTTTCGTGGCGGGGGTCGTCGGCCGCCGACGGCACGGACCCGTGACTGTCACTGTCAGTGGTGGGCCGTATGGTCTGAGGTCATGGAAACCAGCACCGACGGCACCGTCCCCGCCCCCGCCCCCGTGGGCGGGGAGGACGCCCGTCCTGTCGTGCGGGCCGCCGCCCCGCCTGCCTCGCTGTCGCCGTCGCGCGCCAGTGACTTCATGCAGTGTCCGCTGCTGTACCGGTTCCGGGTGATCGACCGGCTGCCCGAGAAGCCGAGCGAGGCGGCGACGCGCGGGACGCTGGTGCACGCGGTGCTGGAGAGACTCTTCGACGCACCGGCGGCGGAGCGTACGGCGCCGCGCGCCAGGTCGCTGGTGCCCGGGCAGTGGGACCGGCTGCGGGAGACCCGGCCGGAGGTCGAGGAGCTGTTCGCGGACGACGCGGAGGGTGAGCGGCTGGCGCGCTGGCTGGCCGAGGCCGAGCAGCTGGTGGAGCGCTGGTTCACGCTGGAGGACCCCACGCGTCTGGAGCCCGCCGAGCGGGAGCTGTTCGTGGAGGCGGAGCTGGAGTCGGGGCTGAGGCTGCGCGGGATCATCGACCGGGTGGATGTGGCGCCCACCGGGGAGGTGCGGATCGTCGACTACAAGACGGGGAAGGCGCCGCGTCCTGAGTACGCGGAGGGCGCGCTGTTCCAGATGAAGTTCTACGCCCTGGTGGTGTGGCGGCTGAAGCGGGTGGTGCCGCGCCGGCTGCAGCTGGTGTACCTGGGCAGTGGTGACGTCCTGACGTACGACCCGGTGATCGCGGATCTGGAGCGGGTGGAGCGCAAGCTGCTGGCGCTGTGGGAGGCGATCCGGCTGGCCACGGAGAGCGGTGACTGGCGGCCCCGGCCGACGAAGCTGTGCGGCTGGTGCGACCACCGGGCGGTGTGTCCGGAGTTCGGCGGCACTCCCCCGCCGTACCCGCTCCAGGTGAGGTCGCCCGGGTCGGACGTCGGCGGACAGGGCAGAATGGGGCCGGACTAGGGCCCGCCGCGGAGATCCGTCAGAAGGGCCCTGGGGCCTGTCCGGTGGATCAGGCCTGGGCCGCGGGGGCCCGAAGCCGGTCTGATTCCGCATCAGGCCCTAGCGAAGGAGACGTTCGTGGCCGTCCGGGTCCTACTGGTCGACGATCAGCCGCTGCTGCGCACCGGCTTCCGGATGATTCTGGAGGCGGAGCAGGACATCGCGGTCGTCGGGGAGGCCGGTGACGGTCTGCAGGCGATCGACCAGGTGCGGGCGCTGCAGCCCGATGTGGTGCTGATGGACATCCGGATGCCCCGGATGGACGGGGTGGAGGCGACGCGGCAGATCACCGGTCCCGGGCGGGACGGTCCGGCGAAGGTGCTGGTGCTGACGACGTTCGACCTGGACGAGTACGTGGTGGAGGCGCTGCGGGCGGGGGCCAGCGGGTTCCTGCTCAAGGACGCGCCGGCCAATGAGCTGGTGCAGGCGATCCGGGTGGTGGCGGGCGGGGAGGCGATGCTCGCGCCGAGCATCACGCGCCGGCTGCTGGACAAGTACGCGGAGCATCTGCCGTCGGGCGACGAGCCGGTGCCGGACACGCTGCACACGCTGACCGACCGTGAGGTCGAGGTGCTGAAGCTGGTGGCGCGGGGTCTGTCGAACGCGGAGATCGCCGCCGACCTGTTCGTCAGCGAGACCACGGTCAAGACGCATGTGGGTCATGTGCTGACCAAGCTGGGGCTGCGCGACCGGGTGCAGGCTGCGGTGTACGCCTACGAGAGCGGGCTGGTGCGCCCCGGCGCTCAGTAGCGCGCCGCGCACCGTGGTTCACGCGCCGAGGGCGCCCTCTTCCCATGAAGAGGGCGCCCTCGGTGTGTGTGGCCGTGGTGGGGCGTCAGCCCTTGCTCAGCTCCCAGAAGCGGAAGACGGTGGACGCGTCCAGGCAGTACTCCAGGCCGTAGACGTTGTCGCCGATGACGGCGTACTGCTTGGCCTGCCAGATGGGGATGAGGGGGACGTCGGTGGCGACGATGTTCTGCAGTTCGGCGTACTCCTTCTCCGTGGAGGAGCGCTCGCTCTCGGCGGCGGTCTTGGGGAGGAGGTCACCGGTGATGGTGGGGTTGCTGTAGTTGTTGTCCAGCACGTTGCCCTTGCCGAAGAAGGGGCCGGTGAAGTTGTCGGGGTCCGGGTAGTCGGGGACCCAGCCCTTGACGTAGACGCCGTACTTGCCGGCGGCGATGTCCTTCTCGTACTGGGCGAAGGCGACGGACTTGACGTCGGCGTCGAACAGGCCGCTGTCGTTGAGCTGCTTCGCGATGGCCTTCAGCTCCTGGTCGGTGGAGGGGCCGTAGCGCGAGGGGGTGGACCAGAGGGTCAGCCGGACCTTGTCGGTGATGCCGTCGGCGCGGAGCGCGGCCTCGGCCTTGTCCTTGGAGGGTCGGGCGCCGTAGGTGTCGAAGAACGCCGTGTTGTGGCCGGTGATGCCGGCCGGGATGATCGAGTACAGCGGTGTGGCGGTGCCCTGGTAGACCTCGTCGACGAGGGCCTCACGGTCCAGGAGGTAGGCGATGGCCTGGCGGACGCCGAGCTTGCCGGTGACCGGGTCGTCCATGTTGAGGACGAGGTGCTGGACCTCGGCGCCGGTGCCGTCGACGATGTCGATGCCGCTGGCGGTGGAGGTGTCGGTCTCGATGTCGGAGATGTCGGAGGCGCTGAGGCCGCGGTAGGTGACGTCGAGGTCGCCCTCCAGCAGGGCCTTCTTCAGGGCGTCCTGGTCGCCGTGGAAGAACCTGAGGGTGACGCCGGTGTTCTCGACGTCGGCGGGGCCCTTGTAGTTGTCGTTGACGGTGAAGACGGCCTCGTCCTCGCCGAAGGACTCCAGCTTGTAGGGGCCGGAGCCGACGGCCTCGCCGTCCTCGCGGAGTCCGTCGGCGTCGTAGGAGCTCTCGTCGACGATCGAGCCGGCGCCGGAGGCGATCTTGCTGGGGAAGGTGGCGTCGGCGTACTTGAGGTCGAAGCGGACGGTCCGGTCGTCCGGGGTCTCGACCTTGTCGAGCATGGGGAACATGATCGCGGGGCCGGCGTCGTCGTTGATCTTCAGCATGCGGTCGAAGGAGAACTTGACGTCCTTGGCGGTGAGCGCCTCACCGTTGCTGAACTTCAGGCCCTTCTTGAGGGTGCACTCGTAGACGCGGGTGCCGCTGTCCGTGAAGGAGCATTCCTCGGCGAGGTCGGGTTCGGGCTCGGTGGCGCCGTTGGGGAAGCTCAGCAACGACTGGAAGACGTTGTTGAAGAGGAGCCAGGATCCGGGGTCGTAGCCGGAGGCGGGGTCGGTGGCCAGGACGTCGTCGGACATCCCCATCACGATGCCGGATCCGGAGCCCCCCGGGCCCCCCGAGTCTGAGCCGCAACCGGTCAGCAGACCGGCGGCCAGCCCTGTCGCGATGGTCAGGACGGGCCACTGGGTGCGTATGTTCACGTATGGATGCCTTGTGTCGTCGGTGCATTGCGGGCGCTCCGGGTTCCCCCGAGGCCGACGGGCCTCTGTCCGGAGGGTGGTGAGGTCCGGTCAGTTTCCCCTGCCGCGGGCGAGCTCCCAGAGCTGGAGCGTCGAGGCGGCGTTGAGGGCGTACTCGGCACCGGTGATGTCGTCCCGGGTGGCGACGTACTGCTTGCCCTGCCACAGCGGGAGGATCGGCACGTCGTCGGCGACGATGTCCTGGATGCCGGTGAGGCTGTCCGAGGCGGAGAGACGGTCGGACGCGCGGCGGGACTCGGGGATCAGCTTGCCGCGGATCTCGCTGTTGGCGTACGGCGAGCCGAGGAAGTTGTCCTTGTCGAGGAAGGGGGCGAGGTAGTTGTCGGCGTCGGGGAAGTCCGGGAACCAGCCCATGCCGTAGACCGCGTACTCGCCCTCCTGTTCGGCGGGGCGGAACGTGGACCAGGGGGCGCCCTTGATGGTCACGTCGAACAGGCCGCTGTCGTTGAGCTGCTTCTTCAGCAGCTCGAACTCCTTCTTCGTGGCCGAGCCGTAGTGGTCGGTGGTGTAGTGGAGGGTCAGCTTCACCGGGGCGGTGACGCCCGCGCTCCGCAGGGTCGACTTCGCCTTGGCGACGTCCGGGTCGCCGTACTTGTTGAAGAACGAGTTGGAGTGGCCGGTGATGCCGGCCGGGACCAGCGAGAAGAGGGGTTCGGCCTGGGAGCCGTAGACCTTGGCGACGAGTTCGCCGCGGTCGATCACCTCGGCCATGGCCCGGCGGACGGCCGTGCTCTTGACGGGGGCGGCGTCGGTGTTGAAGGCGAGGTAGCGGATCTCCAGGCCGGCGGACTCGATCACGTCGATGTCGCCGTCGGGGGCGCCGGAGAGCTTGGTGATCTGTTCCGGCGTCATGGAACGGGTCATCAGGTCGATGTCGCCGTCCTTCAGGGCGGCGCCCATGGCGTCGGCGTCCGCGAAGGAGCGCAGTTCGACCTTGTCGTTCTTGGGGTCCAACTGGCCCCTGTAGTGGGGGTTCTTGGTGAACACGGCCCGGACCAGCTCGTTGTTCTCGACCTCGGCGTCCAGGGTGTAGGGACCGGAGCCGTCGACCGCGAAGCCGTCGCGCAGCTTGCCCTTGTCGTAGTCGGCCGGGTTGACGATGCCGGCGACCGGGGTGGACAGCTTGTACGGGAGGGTCGCGTCGGGGCCGTTGAGGTGGAAGATCACCTCGTTGTCGCCCTTGGTCTCGACGAGGTCGATGGTGGACAGCAGGGCGAAGACACCGCTGTCGGCCTTGAGGGAGCGGGCGCGGTCGATGGAGAACTTGACGTCCTCGGCGGTGACCGGGGAGCCGTCGGCGAACTTCAGGCCGGAGCGCAGCGTGCAGACGTAGCGCTCGTTGCCGCTGTCGGTGAAGGAGCAGCTGGAGGCGGCCTCGGGTTCCGGTTCGCCGTCGCCGCGCGGCTGCACCAGGAGGGTCTGGACGGTCTGGCGGAGGATGTTCCACGTGCCGACGTCGTAGGCGTAGGCCGGGTCGATCGGGGCCGGGGCCTCCTTCGAGGCGGTGAACCGGTCGGTGGTGCCGACGACGATCGCGTCGCCGCTCGCGCCCGCGCCGTCGGTGGCACCGCAGGCGGCGAGCACCGGAGCGAGCAGTCCGATCACGGCCGGGAGCACCAGGGTCTTGCGGTTCATGCTCGGTTTCTCCAGAGCTGTGGTCCGGGACGGGTGCCTGCGGGGTGGTGCGAGCGCGTCACGGGAAGTACGGCGATGTTCTCGGGTCGAGATTAGCCCGCACCGCCGAAGGGGCCCGCGCGCACCGGAGTTGAGTTCCCATCACGCTACGGAACCGGGCGTGGACACAAACGGTGTAGTACGCACGGAATGTTTGGGTGCAGCCTTCGCCAATTAGGACACAAGGGCGTGTCGAACACCCCTGAATGAGGGGATTGACCATGCCCCAAGGGCGCGCCGGACGCCTCCGGGAGTGGTAAACGTCACAGCCGAAAAGGGGTTCCCGGGCCCGGGAATTCAGTCATGCGGACCGGATCGAATTCCCTGGTCCGGGCCCTGTGCGTGATCTTGGAATTTCTTGCGTTTTCAATTGCCCGTCATCGTCATCAGACCATGCAGAAAGGGCAGGTCGACCTCTTCCAGAGAGGTCACGACGGTGCGTCGCACGGCGGGGGCGATGGGGGCGACGGACGGGACGGCGACCACGTGGCAGCCGGCTGCCTCGGCGGCGGCGACACCGGTCGCGGTGTCCTCGATGACCGCGCAGCGGGTGGGCTCCGCGCCGAGGCCGGAGGCCGCGAGGAGGTAGGGGTCGGGGAACGGCTTGGTCCGCTCGACCTCGTCGCCCGCGACGGTCAGCGCGAAGTGCTGGGGGCCGAGGGAGGCGAGGACGCGGTCGATGATGCGCCGGTGCGAGGCGGAGACCAGGGCCGTGGGGACACCGTGTGCGGCGAGTTCGGCGAGGAGTCTGGAGGCGCCGGGCATCAGCGGCAGCGTGCGTCCGATGCGGGCCTCGAAGCCGTCGTTGAGCAGCACGCTCAGCTCGGAGAGGGTGATGTCGGCGCCGGTGGCCTCGATCAGGAAGCCCGCGCTGCGGCTCATGGGGCCGCCGACCACGACATGGCGCCAGGAGTCGTCGAGGGCGTGGCCGAGGCCGGCGAAGACCTCCACCTCCACGTCCCACCAGAAGCCCTCGGTGTCCACCAGGGTGCCGTCCATGTCGAGGAGCACGGCCTGCAGTGCGGAGCCTTCGGCCGTACGGGTTCCTGGCGCGGGAATCGTCGTGGTCATCCGGCGCACCTCCTTGGGGGACGAGCAGGCCGGTTCCCGGGTGGGGAACCGGCCTGCGGTGGACCGACCAGTCTACGACGCCGCGCGGACGAACGCCTCGCGGAGCAGCCGTGCCGGGCCCGGCGAGGGGTGTGACCGGCCACGACATGGCGTCGCGGCCGGCTGCGGCCCGTCCCGGCGGGGCTACCGCGCGTTGAAGTACTTCGCCTCGGGATGATGGATCACGATGGCGTCGGTGGACTGCTCGGGGTGGAGCTGGAACTCCTCCGAGAGCCGGACGCCGATCCGCTCGGGCTCCAGCAGCTCGGCGATCTTGGCGCGGTCCTCCAGGTCGGGACAGGCGCCGTAACCGAGGGAGAAACGGGCGCCCCGGTACTTGAGGTCGAACATGTCCTCGATCGCGGCCGGGTCCTCCCCGGCGAAGCCCAGCTCCGAGCGGACACGGGCGTGCCAGTACTCGGCGAGGGCCTCGGCGAGCTGCACGGACAGGCCGTGGAGTTCGAGGTAGTCGCGGTAGGAGTTGGCCTCGAAGAGCTTGGCGGTCTCCTCGCCGATGCGGGAGCCGACGGTGACGACCTGGAGGCCGACCACGTCGGTCTCGCCGGACTCCTCCGGGCGGAAGAAGTCGGCCAGGCACAGCCGGCGGCCGCGGCGCTGGCGCGGGAAGGAGAACCGGGTCCGCTCGTTGCCGTCGTCGTCCAGGATGATCAGGTCGTCGTCCTTGGAGACACAGGGGAAGTAGCCGTAGACGACGGCCGCTTCGAGGAGGTTGTCGGTCTGCAGCTTGTCCAGCAGCCCGCGCAGCCGGGGCCGGCCCTCGGTCTCGACGAGCTCCTCGTAGGTGGGTCCGTCTCCGGTGCGGGCCTGCTTCAGGCCCCACTGGCCCTTGAAGAGGGCGCCCTCGTCCAGCCAGGTCGCGTACTCCTTGAGCTGGATGCCCTTGATGACGCGGGTGCCCCGGAAGGGGGGCGTGGGGATCGGGTTGTCGGTGGCGACGTCGGAGCGGACGTGGCCCTCCTCCGGGCGTTCCTCGACGGCGGTGGCGCCGGCCGTGGCCCGTACCCGGCGCTGCCTCAGCTCGGGCAGGACGGCCCCCGGCACGCCGCGCTTGACGCCGATGAGCGCGTCCATCAGCCGCAGGCCCTCGAAGGCGTCGCGGGCGTAGCGGACCTCGCCCTCGTAGATCTCGTACAGGTCCTGCTCGACGTACGCCCTGGTCAGCGCAGCGCCGCCGAGGATGACCGGGAAGTCTGCGGCGAGGCCCCGCTGGTTCAGCTCCTGCAGGTTCTCCTTCATGATCACCGTGGACTTGACCAGGAGGCCGGACATGCCGATGACGTCCGCCCGGTGCTCCTTGGCCGCGTCGAGGATCGCGGAGACCGGCTGCTTGATGCCGAGGTTGACGACGTTGTAGCCGTTGTTGGACAGGATGATGTCGACGAGGTTCTTGCCGATGTCGTGGACGTCGCCGCGGACGGTGGCCAGCACGATGGTGCCCTTGCCCTCGGCGTCGGACTTCTCCATGTGAGGCTCCAGATGAGCCACCGCCGACTTCATGACCTCGGCGGACTGCAGCACGAACGGCAGCTGCATCTGGCCGGAGCCGAACAGTTCGCCGACGACCTTCATGCCGTCCAGCAGGGTGTCGTTGACGATGTCGAGGGCGGGGCGGGTCTGGAGGGCCTCGTCGAGGTCGGCTTCCAGGCCGTTCTTCTCGCCGTCGATGATGCGGCGCTTGAGGCGCTCCTCCAGCGGGAGGGCGGCCAGTTCCTCGGCCTTGCCGGCCTTCAGGGACTTGGCGGTGGCGCCCTCGAACAGCGCCATCAGCTTCTGCAGGGGGTCGTAGCCCTCCGCACGGCGGTCGTGGATGAGGTCGAGGGCGGTCTGGACCTCCTCCTCGCTGAAGCGGGCGATGGGCAGGATCTTGGAGGCGTGCACGATGGCGGAGTCGAGGCCCGCCTTCGCGCACTCGTCGAGGAAGACGGAGTTGAGGAGGATGCGGGCGGCCGGGTTGAGGCCGAAGGAGATGTTGGACAGGCCCAGCGTCGTCTGGACGTCGGGGTGGCGGCGCTTGAGTTCGCGGATCGCCTCGATGGTGGCGATGCCGTCCTTGCGGGACTCCTCCTGACCGGTGCAGATGGTGAAGGTCAGGGTGTCGATGAGGATGTCCGACTCATGGATGCCCCAGTTGCCGGTGAGGTCGTCGATGAGCCGCTCGGCGATCTCGACCTTCTTCTCGGGGGTACGGGCCTGGCCCTCCTCGTCGATGGTGAGGGCGATCAGCGCGGCGCCGTGCTCCTGGGCCAGCGCGGTGACCTTGGCGAAGCGGGACTCGGGGCCGTCGCCGTCCTCGTAGTTGACGGAGTTGATGACCGCACGGCCGCCGAGCTTCTCCAGCCCGGCCCGGATCACGTCCACCTCGGTGGAGTCCAGGACGATGGGCAGGGTGGAGGCGGTGGCGAAGCGGCCGGCGAGTTCGGCCATGTCGGCGACGCCGTCGCGGCCCACGTAGTCGACGCAGAGGTCGAGCATGTGGGCGCCCTCGCGGATCTGGTCGCGGGCCATCTCCACACAGTCGTCCCAGCGGGCCTCCAGCATGGCCTCGCGGAACTTCTTGGAGCCGTTGGCGTTCGTCCGTTCGCCGATGGCCATGTACGAGGTGTCCTGGCGGAAGGGCACCGTCTGGTAGAGCGAGGCGGCGCCGGGCTCGGGGCGCGGGTCGCGCGGGGCGGGAGTGAGGTCCCGGACGCGTTCGACGACCTGCCGCAGGTGCTCGGGGGTGGTGCCGCAGCAGCCGCCGATCAGGGAGAGGCCGTACTCGCGGACGAAGTTCTCCTGCGCGTCGGCGAGTTCGGGGGCGGTCAGCGGGTAGTGGGCGCCGTCCTTGGTGAGCACCGGCAGGCCGGCGTTGGGCATGCAGGACAGCTGGATGCGGGAGTGGCGGGCCAGATAGCGCAGGTGCTCGCTCATCTCGGCGGGGCCGGTCGCGCAGTTCAGGCCGATCATGTCGATGCCGAGCGGCTCCAGCGCCGTCAGCGCGGCACCGATCTCGGAGCCGAGCAGCATGGTGCCGGTCGTCTCGACCGTCACCGAGACGATCAGGGGGACGTCGTGTCCGGCCGTCCGCATCGCGCGGCGGGCGGCGACGACGGAGGCCTTCGTCTGCAGCAGGTCCTGGGTGGTCTCCACCAGCAGGGCGTCGGCGCCGCCCGCGAGCAGGCCCTCGGCGTTCTGCTGGTAGGCGTCCCGGATGGCGGTGAAGGTGGTGTGGCCGAGGGTGGGCAGCTTGGTGCCGGGGCCGATCGAGCCCAGCACCCAGCGCGGGCGGCCGTCGCGCGCGGTGTACTCGTCCGCCGTCTCGCGGGCGATGCGGGCGCCCGCCTCGGACAGCTCGGTGGTGCGTTCGGGGATGTCGTACTCGCCCAGGGCGGTGAGGTTCGCGCCGAAGGTGTTGGTCTCCACGCAGTCGACGCCCGCGTCGAAGTACGCGGCGTGCACCGAGCGGACGATGTCGGGGCGGGTGACGTTGAGGACCTCGTTGCAGCCCTCCAGCTGCTGGAAGTCCTCCAGGGTGGGGTCCTGCGCCTGGAGCATCGTGCCCATGGCGCCGTCGGCGACCACCACTCGGGTGGCGAGGGCCTCGCGCAGGGCGTCGGATCGGGCCCGGCCGGCGGCGGCGGACGAGGGGGACGGGTTCGGCAACGAGGCCATGGAGCTGCTCCCTGGAGTGCGACGGCTGTCGGCTTTGCGGCCTCCCATGGAAGCCGCACGCCGCAAGGGTAGCCCGGAGCGCCGCCGACGGTCAGGGCGGTCCACGGGGCGGACGGACGTGGCGTACGCGGCCGAGTGCGGTTTACTCCGACGACGCAGGCGAACACCGGACACCGCTCCGACACCACACGTACACCTCACGATCACACGGTCGCCGAAGGCGCACCGGACGGACACGGGACGGTCACAGGGTGGCACCGTGCGGGGACCGTGTCCGAAAAGCTGTCGACGGCCATTGGCGAGAGGTCGGCAACGACCGGTAGTGTTCGGCATTGCCGAACGTTGGAAGTTCAGTCGCGTACGGCGGCCGAAGGGGACGGAGGCAGGACGGCGATGGCACGGAACATCCAGTCGCTCGAACGGGCGGCCGCGATGCTGCGCCTGCTCGCGGGCGGCGAACGGCGGCTCGGCCTGTCGGACATCGCCTCGTCGCTGGGCCTCGCCAAGGGCACCGCCCACGGCATCCTGCGCACGCTCCAGCAGGAGGGGTTCGTCGAGCAGGACGACGCCTCCGGGCGCTATCAGCTGGGCGCGGAGCTGCTGCGGCTCGGGACCACGTACCTGGACGTCCACGAGCTGCGGGCACGCGCCCTGGTCTGGACGGACGACCTGGCCCGTTCCAGCGGCGAGAGCGTCCACCTGGGGGTGCTGCACCAGCAGGGGGTGCTGATCGTGCACCACGTCTTCCGGCCCGACGACAGCCGGCAGGTCCTGGAGATAGGCGCCATGCAGCCCCTGCACTCCACGGCCCTCGGCAAGGTCCTCTCGGCGTACGACCCGGTGGCGCACAGCGAGGTCCTGGAGGCCGAGCGCAAGCCGTTCACCGACCGGACCGTCCACGCCCTGGAGGACTTCGAAGGGGTTCTGGACCTCACCCGCGCACGGGGGTACGCGGCCGACGTGGAGGAGACCTGGGAGGGTGTGGCCTCCGTCGCCGCCCCCATCCACGACCGGCGGCGCATGCCCGTGGGCGCGGTCGGCATCACCGGCGCCGTGGAGCGGCTGTGCCGCGAGGGCGAGCCGCGCCCCGAGCTGGTCGCGGCCGTGCGGGACTGCGCCCGCGCGGTGTCGCGGGACCTGGGCGCCGCCCGGTTCTGACCACCGCCCGTCCGCCCGTACGGCGAAGGCCGGGACACCCCGCGGGGTGTCCCGGCCTTCGCCGTACGGGCGCGTGCCCCGCGCCCGGCCGCTCGGCCCTGCGCGGCTGCTCGCTCGGCCCTGCGCGACCGCTCGCGAGGCCCTTTAGCAGCAGTTTCAAGATCGATGGGCCGGTTCGATCAATAACGATCGCGTTTTCGACAACAGAGCTCTTGACGCACCTGAGACACCGAGCAAGACTCCCGTCCATCGGTCGACATTGTCGAACACCTACCGGCAATACGCGCTAGAGTGTGACAACGCCATGGGCCGAACTCTTTCCCCTGGACGAAGGACAAAGGAGTCGCGGGTGTCCAGCTCCGACATCTTCATCGGCGAGACCATCGGTACCGCCATACTCATCCTGCTCGGCGGCGGCGTCTGCGCGGCCGTCACGCTGAAGGCCTCCAAGGCCCGTAACGCCGGTTGGCTCGCCATCACCTTCGGGTGGGGTTTCGCCGTTCTGACGGCCGTCTACACCTCCGCGCCGCTTTCCGGCGCCCACCTCAACCCGGCCGTCACCCTCGCGCTCGCGCTGAAGAAGGACGGCATCCCCTGGGGCGACGTCCCGATCTACTGGGGCGGTCAGCTGCTCGGCGCGATGATCGGCGCGGCGCTGGTCTGGGTCGCCTACTACGGCCAGTTCCACGCCCACCTCACCGACCGCGAGATCGTCGGCGAGCCGGCGGAGGCCGCCAGGACCAAGTCCGTGGAGGCCCGTGAGCTGGGCGCAGGCCCCGTGCTCGGCATCTTCTCCACCGGCCCCGAGGTCCGCGTCGCCTGGCAGAACGTCGCCACCGAGGTCATCGGCACCATCGTGCTCGTCATCGCGGTCCTGACCCAGGGCCTCAACGGCGACGGCAAGGGCCTCGGCACGCTCGGCGCCCTGATCACCGCGCTCGTCGTGGTCTCCATCGGTCTGTCCCTCGGTGGCCCGACCGGTTACGCGATCAACCCGGCCCGTGACCTCGGCCCGCGCATCGTGCACGCCCTGCTGCCCCTGCCCAACAAGGGCGGGTCGGACTGGAGCTACGCCTGGGTCCCGGTGGTCGGCCCCCTGATCGGTGCCGCCATCGCCGCAGGCCTCTACAACGTCGCATTCGCCTGAGAAGACCGCCCAGCCGCCGTTCCGCGGGTCGGTCCCGCGGAACGCTCAGCACGCGCCGTACGTACAGCCCGTTGACCAGTTGACCTTTCAGGAGAGCACCGTGACCGACGCCCACACCGCCGGCCCCTTCATCGCCGCGATCGACCAGGGCACGACCTCGTCCCGCTGCATCGTCTTCGACCGCGACGGACGCATCGTCTCCGTCGACCAGAAGGAGCACGAGCAGATCTTCCCCAAGCCGGGCTGGGTCGAGCACGACGCCACCGAGATCTGGACCAACGTCGAGGAGGTCGTCGCCGGAGCCATCGCGAAGGCCGGCATCACCCGCGACGACATCAAGGCCATCGGCATCACCAACCAGCGCGAGACCACGCTGCTCTGGGACAAGAACACCGGTGAGCCCGTCCACAACGCCATCGTCTGGCAGGACACCCGCACCGACGCCCTCTGCCGGGAGCTCGGCCGCAACGTCGGGCAGGACCGTTTCCGCCGCGAGACCGGCCTGCCGCTGGCCTCGTACTTCGCCGGTCCGAAGGCCCGCTGGCTGCTCGACAACGTCGAGGGCCTGCGCGAGCGCGCCGAGGCCGGGGACATCCTCTTCGGCACCATGGACAGCTGGGTCATCTGGAACCTGACCGGCGGTGTCGACGGCGGCCACCACGTCACCGACGTCACCAACGCCTCCCGCACCATGCTGATGAACCTGCACACGCTGGAGTGGGACGAGAAGATCGCCGAGTCCATCGGCGTCCCGCTGAACATGCTGCCCGAGATCCGCTCCTCCGCCGAGGTGTACGGCGAGGTCACCGGCGGCCGCCTCGGCGACCTGCTGGGCGGCATCCCGGTCGCCTCCGCGCTCGGCGACCAGCAGGCGGCCCTGTTCGGCCAGACCTGCTTCGAGGAGGGCGAGGCGAAGTCCACGTACGGCACCGGCACGTTCATGCTGCTGAACACCGGCGAGAAGATCATCAACTCCTACAGCGGCCTGCTGACCACGGTCGGCTACCGGATCGGCGACCAGAAGCCGGTCTACGCGCTGGAGGGCTCGATCGCCGTCACCGGTTCGCTGGTGCAGTGGATGCGCGACCAGATGGGCCTGATCTCCACGGCCGCCGAGATCGAGACCCTCGCGCTCTCGGTCGAGGACAACGGCGGCGCGTACTTCGTACCGGCCTTCTCCGGACTCTTCGCCCCGTACTGGCGCTCCGACGCCCGCGGTGTGATCGCCGGCCTGACCCGGTACGTCACCAAGGCGCACCTCGCGCGTGCCGTCCTGGAGGCCACCGCGTGGCAGACCCGTGAGATCACGGACGCCATGACCAAGGACTCGGGCGTCGAGCTCGCGGCCCTCAAGGTCGACGGCGGCATGACCTCCAACAACCTGCTGATGCAGACCCTCTCGGACTTCCTCGACGCACCCGTGGTGCGCCCGATGGTCGCCGAGACCACCTGCCTCGGCGCCGCCTACGCCGCCGGACTCGCCGTCGGCTTCTGGAACAGCACCGACGACCTGCGCGCCAACTGGCGGCGGGCCGCCGAATGGACCCCCCGCATGGACGCGGAGACCCGCGACCGTGAGTACAAGAGCTGGCTCAAGGCCGTCGAGCGGACCATGGGCTGGATCGAGGACGAGAGCTGAGCCAGAGCCCTCGACGGCTCCGACACCGGCTCTGATGAGGAGTAATAACCCGACATGACCAGTCAGACCACCCTGCAGACCCTGCCTGCCCTGGGGACGCGCCCGGCGTCCGGCTCGAACCCGAGCCGTGCCGAGACCCGGGAGCAACTCTCCAAGGCGTCGTACGACCTCCTCGTGATCGGCGGCGGCATCCTGGGCATCTCGACCGCCTGGCACGCCGCGCAGTCCGGGCTCAGGGTGGCTCTGGTCGACGCCGGCGACTTCGCCGGCGCCACCTCCTCCGCCTCCTCCAAGCTGCTGCACGGCGGCCTGCGCTATCTGCAGACCGGCGCGGTGAAGCTGGTGGCGGAGAACCACTTCGAGCGCCGTGCGGTGTCCCGTCAGGTGGCCCCCCACCTGGCGAACCCGCTCACGTTCTACCTCCCCGTGTACAAGGGCGGGCCGCACGGCGCGGCGAAGCTCGGGGCGGGCGTCTTCGCCTACTCGGCGCTGTCGGCCTTCGGTGACGGCGTGGGGCATCTGCTCTCGCCGTCGAAGGCCGCGCAGGACGTGCCCGAGCTGCGCACCGACAACCTCAAGGCCGTGGCCGTGTACGGCGACGACCAGATGAACGACTCCCGGATGGCTCTGATGACGGTCCGCGCGGCCGTCGAGTCGGGTGCCGTCGTCCTGAACCACGCCGAGGTCACGGGGCTGCGGTTCACCAGGGGCCGGGTGACCGGTGCCGAGCTGCGCGACCGGCTGTCCGGCGACGAGTTCGGCGTCAGCGCCCGGCTGGTGCTGAACGCGACCGGGCCGTGGGTGGACCACCTGCGCAGGATGGAGAACCCGGACGCGGCCCCCTCCATCCGCCTGTCCAAGGGCGCGCACCTCGTGCTCAAGCGGACGGCTCCGTGGAAGGCCGCGCTCGCCACGCCCATCGACAAGTACCGCATCACCTTCGCCCTCCCCTGGGAGGACATGCTGCTGCTCGGCACGACCGACGAGATGTACGAAGGCGACCCGGGCGATGTCGCGGTCAACGACAAGGACATAGCCCAGATCCTGGACGAGGCCGCGTTCTCCATCCGGGACCAGCAGCTCGACCGGGACCTGATCACCTACTCCTTCGCCGGTCTGCGGGTGCTGCCGGGCGGTCCCGGTGACACCGCGAAGGCCAAGCGCGAGACGGTCGTCACCGAGGGCCGGGGCGGCATGCTGTCCGTCGCGGGCGGCAAGTGGACGACCTTCCGGCACATCGGCCGCACGATCATGAAGAAGCTGGAGGCGCTGCCGGGGCACCCGCTGGGTGAGGACTTCGAGCCGGTCGGCTCGCTGCCGAAGAAGCTGCCGCTGCCGGGTGTCGCCAACCCGCGCGCGGTCGCCCACCGGCTCCTCGTCGACCGCCCGGCGCCCGGCCCCCGTATGGGTGCCGACACCGCGCGGCACCTGGCCACGCACTACGGTTCGCTGGCCTTCGACATCGCCCGCCTCGCCAACGAGAACCCCGAGCTGGGCGAGCGCGTCCACCCGGACGCCCCCGAGATCTGGGCGCAGGTCGTCTACGCCCGCGACACCGAGTGGGCCGAGACGGCCGACGACGTCCTGCGCCGCCGGACGACGCTGACCATACGCGGCCTGGCGACGGACGAGGTCCGGGCGAAGGTCCAGGACCTGCTCGACAAGAAGTGAGCGGATCTCGGTGCCGGCCCCTCCCCTGACCTGGGCCCGCACCGAGACGGTCGGCCCCTGCTCCTCCGGGGCCGGACCACGGCATGGGGCGGTTCCCTCGACGGAGCCGCCCCTTCGTCGCCGGCCCGGTTGTCGGTGCCGGGTGCTTTCATGACCGCATGAACATCGATCATGCCGACCCCGCCGAACTGGCCGCCCTGCGCGCTGTCTTCGCCGTCGACGACAGCGGGGAGTCGGCGCTCGGCTGGGCCGCCGTGCGCGCCTTCGAGGCGGAACACTCGGTGGTGCTCCCCGAGCCGTACCGGACGTTCGTGGCGGAGATCTCCGACGGCTCGTCGCAGGGGCCGCCCGAGTACGGGCTCGTGGGGCTGGCCGAGCTGCCGGCGGACTGGGGCGAGGACGGCGCGGACCGGGTCCTCGGCGAACCGTTCCCGCTCACCGCGCCCTGGCTGTGGGAGGAGGACGAGGGCCCGTACGACGACTGGGACGAGGCCGTCGGCAAGGTCTACGACCACGGCTCGATCGTCCTCGGCACGGACGGGTGCGCCATGAACTGGCATCTCGTCGTCACCGGCCCCCACCGGGGCCACATATGGCACATCACCGACGTGGGCGCGATGCCGTTCGGCGCGGAGTTCGGGCACACGACCTCCGCGCCCGGCTTCGGCGGCTGGGTGGCGCACTGGGCCGCCGGGAAGGAGTGGTTCGACGCCGAGTCAGCCCAGTGGTGAGGCCACGAGGTCGCGTACGGTGTCCGGTGAGGTCAGCTCCGTACGGCGGACGATGAGTTCGCGGCCCAGGAGCAGGGCCCGGCGGGAGGCCGGGGCCGGGTCGTCCAGGGTCGTCAGGTCCGTGAGGTGGGCGAAGCCGATGACACGGCGGACGAGTTCCGTGCCGGCGAAGCCCAGGGACTCCGTCCAGACGCGGGTCAGGAAGCGCTCCAGGTAGGCGTCGTCGAAGAAGGTGTCGACGCGGGTGGGCCAGAGACGGCGGAACTCGGTCTCGAAGGCGTCCCAGGACAGCCGGAGCTGGTCGCCGTGGTCCGTGAGGGTGCCGAGGGCGCGGGCCCGTTCCTCGGAGACGAGCGCGTTGGCCCAGTACAGGCCGAGGTCGAAGCCGATGGGGCCGACGAAGGAGAACTCGGGGTCGAAGACCCGTACGACATGGGCGCCGTCGCGTTCGCCGACCATGACGCTGCCCGAGTGGAGGTCGCCGTGCAGGAGGGCCTGGGCGCTCGTCATGAAGACATGGCGCAGGTCGGCGACCTCGGTGCGCAGGGCGGTGTCCGCGCGGAAGGCGGCGGCCAGGCCGTCCAGCGCCGGGTGCCAGTGGTTGTGTTCGTGCTCGACGTACGGCTCGGAGAGGACGACGTCCTCGGTGATCCTGCACAGCTCGGGGTTGACCGAGACGGCGATCAGCGCCTTGCGGTCGGCGGAGTCCATGCCGAAGTCGCTGGTGGCGAAGGAGAGCCGGGCGACGAGGCGGCCGATCTGCGGGGAGGTGTGCGGGCCGTAGGAGGCGCCCTCGTTGAGCAGGGTGCGCAGGACCTCCAGGTCGGACAGGTCCTCCATGACGAGGGTGTGGTGCTCGGGGTCGTAGCCGTGGACGGCGGGGATCTCGTCGGGCGCGACCCTGGCGAGCTGCTCGTACGCGCGGGCCTCGGCGTCGGCGCGGTCGGGGCTCAGCGGCCAGGACGGGCCGGCCACACGGACCCAGGGCAGCGCCTGCTTGAGGGCGAGACCGCGGGTGCCGGCGGCGTTCGAGGCGAGGAAGACCCGGTTGACGTTGCCGTCCGACACCTCGCGGACGGTGATGTCGCCGGTGTCCTCCCAGTGGCCCCGCTCGCGCAGGTACGCGGGGATGTCGTCGGTCTCCAGGATGCGGTAGCCCATGGTCGGTGAACTCCCTTATGCGGTGCGGCGCTTGGACAACGTGAAGCTGAAGACCAGGGCGAGGATGAGGACCGCGCCCTCGACGACGTCCTGGGTGTAGTACGGCAGGCCCTTGATGGTCAGGCCCGTGGTGATGATGCCGATGAGTACGGCGCCGAGGGCGGTGCCCCAGACGTTCGGGCGGCCCCGGCCGAGGACCGAGGTGCCGACCAGTGCCACGGCGACCGCCTCCAGCAGCTGGGAGGTGCCGGCGCTCACATCGCCCTGGCCGATGCGGGAGGCCAGGATCAGACCGCCGACCGAGGCGAGGACACCGGACAGGACGTACGCCAGCGCGCGGTACGCGCCGACGCGGATGCCGGCCAGACGGGAGGCTCGGGGTTGGCGCCGATCGCGTAGTGCCCTCCTGGACCAACTCCCAGGCGGTCAGCCGGGATCCCTGGAGAAGGGGACGTTGTCTCGTCGGCGTAGACCACTTCGAGGCGGCCGCGCGCGTGGAGTTCCCGGACGACGCCGAGAGCCGTGCCTCACCCGGCGGTCGCGAGCGCCCCCGTGTTGCAGTGCGTCAGCACCCGCAGCGGACGGTCGACGTCCACCCGCTTCAACAGCCAGTCGGCGCCGTGCGCGCCCATCGCCCGGTTCGCCTCGACGTCCTCGCGCTGGACGGCGGCGGCCTCCTCCAGCACCGCCTCCAGCCCCTCGTCGAAGCGGGTCATGACACGGTCCACGCACACCATCAGGTTCACGGCGGTCGGGCGGGCCGCACGGACCCGGGCCACGGCGGCACGCACCTCCTCGGCCGACCAGCCCTCGCGCTCCCCCTGCAGCAGCGCGATCGCCACGCCGTACGCTCCCGCGGCCCCGATCGCGGGCGCGCCGCGGACGACGAGGCGCTGGATGGCGGTGATCAGCGCGCCGACCTCACGGATCTCGACCGTCTCCGTGCGGTGCGGCAGGACCGTCTGGTCGATGAGCGCAAGGCTGTTTCCGGTCCAGTCGACGGCGCGCAGTTCCTGGGGCATAGCGGGGCACTCCTGGTGTTCCGACGGTGCCCGACACCGTACATGACCTCGGAGAATCGACGGGAACCACAGTTCGAAGCGGCCGGACGGGCCCGCCCCCGCCTGTGCCTCGCCCGTACCGCCCACGCCGACCACCAGGCCGACGGACGCGGGCGCGACCTCGGCCGATCTGGATGCTTTGGCCTGATAGAGGCGAGGGAGCCTCCATAATGGCCTGAGACATCGGATGTCTGAAACGACAAGGGAGGGGCCCACCCATGGCAGTCACCGACGAGGCGATCGAGAAGATCAAGGGGATGATCGTCTCCGGCGCCCTGCGCCCCGGCGACCGGCTCCCGAAGGAGAGTGAGCTGGCCGCCGACCTCGGGCTGTCCCGCAACTCCCTGCGCGAGGCCGTACGTGCCCTGTCCCTGATCCGCATCCTCGACGTACGGCAGGGCGACGGCACCTATGTCACCAGCCTCGACCCCCAGCTCCTGCTCGAAGCGCTGAGCTTCGTCGTCGACTTCCACCGCGACGACACGGTCCTGGAGTTCCTCGCCGTGCGCCGCATACTCGAACCCGCGGCGACGGCGATGGCCGCCCTGCGGATCAGCGAGCAGCAGCTGGACGCGCTCACGACCCAGCTGGACAGGCTCGGCACCGACCCCTCGGTGGAGGAACTGGTCGCCTGCGACCTGGAGTTCCACCGGGGCATCGTGCAGAGTTCCGGCAACTCGGTCCTGTGCTCGCTCCTCGACGGTCTGTCGGGGCCGACCACCCGGGCCCGCATCTGGCGCGGTCTGACGCAGGAGGACGCCGTCAGCCGGACCCTGCACGAGCACCGCGCCATCCTGGCCGCCCTGCGCGACCGGGACGCCGACGCCGCGCGTTCCTGGGCCACGGTGCACATCGCGAGCGTGGAGCAGTGGCTGCGGTCCACGCTCTGACAAGTCGATCACGCGCGACCCTCGTCGCCCACGAGGGTTTGTGCCGTGCGAACGGGGCATTGATCCGTTCACTCCCCCGTGCAAGGGGGCTGCGGAGGCTCCCGCCGCACGCCGTAAGGTTGGGGCGTACGCGAGGGCACGTCGGAAGGAGGCGCTGGGTGATCGAGCTGGAGGGGGTTCCCGAGCTGATCGACCCAGTGATGGTGGCCGCGTTCGAAGGCTGGAACGACGCCGGCGACGCCGCCTCCACCGCGGTCGCGCATCTGGACAAGGAGTGGAAGGGCGAGGTGTTCGCGGCGCTGGACGCCGAGGACTACTACGACTTCCAGGTGAACCGCCCCACGGTGTGGCTGGACGGCGGCGTACGGAAGATCACCTGGCCGACGACGAGGCTGTCGGTGGTCCGGGTCGGCGGCGACAAGCCCCGCGATCTCGTACTCGTCCGGGGCATCGAACCGTCGATGCGCTGGCGCTCGTTCTGCAACGAGCTGCTGGGCTTCGCCCACGAGCTGGGCGTGGAACTGGTGGTCATCATGGGCGCGCTGCTCGGGGACACCCCGCACACACGTCCGGTCCCGGTCAGCGGGGTCACGTCCGACCCGGACCTGGCGCAGCGGATGGACCTGGAGGAGACCAAGTACGAGGGCCCCACGGGCATCGTCGGCATCCTCCAGGAGGCGTGCACGCACGCGGGCGTCCCGGCCGTCTCGCTCTGGGCGGCGGTGCCGCACTACGTGTCGCAGCCGCCGAACCCGAAGGCGACGCTGGCCCTCCTGAACCGGCTGGAGGACCTGATCGACGTGCGCATCCCGCTGGGCGAGCTGCCCGAGGACGCGCGTGCCTGGCAGGTGGGGGTGGACCAGCTGGCGGCGGAGGACAGCGAGGTCGCCGAGTACGTGCAGACGCTGGAGGAGGCCCGGGACACCGCGGAGCTGCCGGAGGCGTCGGGAGAGGCGATCGCGCGCGAGTTCGAGCGGTATCTGCGGCGCCGTGACGGGGGCGGTCCGGCGCCGGGCGGTCACGCCACGGTCGACGGTGGCGACGGGACCGCCGGGGCGTGGAACCCCAAGGACAATCCCGTCGGGCGTGCGCGGCCGCCGAAGCCGGCACGGCCCGAGGCCGACGCCGAGGCGGGGTCCGGGACCGAGGCAGGGACCGAGGCCGGAGCCGAGGACGAGGATTCGTCGGACGACTGAGCGCCCCTCTGGCGCGGGGGTGACACGACACCGCGGGGGTGCCGCAGCACGGTGGCCGCGGGTTCGTCGGGGCTGATCGCGCGGTTCCCCGCGCCCGTCGCGGGGCGCGGGGAACCGGCCGGCGGTCACCGCGCGCTCAGCGCTTCACCGCCACCACCGCGTACGCCGTGTCCGGGGTCGGGGTCGTCGTGAAGCGGGCGTTGGGCAGGTAGAGGCGGTTGCCGTGGGCCGCGGCCGTCGTCGGGACGTCGAAGCCGGCGTCGATGAGACGGTCCTCGAAGATGCCGCTGCGACCGTCTGCGGAGAGCTTGAACACGTCGATCGCGTTCTGGCGGTTCTGGACGACGTAGAGCCGCCGTCCGAGGAGCAGCAGGCCGTCGCCGTTGGTGAGGGGGGCCGCGTCGCCGAGGTCGACGAGTTCGGTGACACCGGTCCTGGGATCGACCCGGTGGAGGCCGCCGGCGCCGGACTGGACGACGAGGAGTGCCTTGCCGTCCGGGGTGCCGGTGATGCCGTTGGCGTTGACGACCTCACCGGGAGCCTGGGACCAGTCACCGCTCAGGGTGAGAGTCTCGACCTTGTCCGGGGCCGGCAGACGTCCGTGGCTGCCGAGCGGCAGGGCGTACAGGACGGGCTGGAAGGAGTCGGTGAACCAGGCGGCGCGGGCGGTGAGGAAGACGTCGTTGGCGAAGGTCGGCGTCTTCGTGGTGAGACGGTACGAGGCGAGGACCGCGCCGGTGCGGACGTCCACCACCCGGGCGCCCTGCGCCCGTCCGGCGACGAACAGCCGCCCCCGGTCGTCGAGTTTGAGTCCGACGGAGGGTGTGCCGGGGCCCGCGGAGATGATGCCGCCCTCGCCGGTGCGCAGGTCGGCGCGGTAGATCGAGCCGTCGCCGAGAGAGCCCAGGTAGGCGTGGTGGCCGCCGATGGCGATGCCCTCGGGGCGGAAACCGGGGGGCAGCGGGATGCGGTCCGGCCACGTGCTCCTGGAGACGGCGGAGGTGGAGGCGGAGGCGGTCGCGGCGGACGATCCGACGAGCAGCGCGGCCGCGCCGGCGGCGGACGTCGTGAGCAGTGTTCGCCGACTGAGATGACGGGCTGAGGGGGGTTGCGGGGCCTGCGGAGGTTGCGGGGGTGCCACTGATCGTCCCTTCCACGAAGGGACCGGCAACTGGCCGGTCCGGCCTTACGACTGACGTGTGTCATGCCATCACATGCCGACCGGCCCCGCAGCCCTTCACCGGTCGACCGACAGGGCCTCGACAGCCCCGGAGCGGCCTCCGGCCGTACTGTGCCGGTCCGGCCCGCGCGCCGCTCCCGTACGGGCGGTCTCCCGTGCCCGGGAGTGCCGAGCGCCCGCCCCGCACCCGCGGAACCGGAGGGAGCGGAAGGCGATGACCGGACGGTGCGGTACCCGAGGGACAGTCAGGTACGGCCGGCGGAGGGCGCGGGAGAGGCGGAGCGGCCGGGGCCGGGGGCGTTCTCGGCGACGGGCGTCCGGGAGCCCCTGTTCACTTCCGGCTTCCGGGGACGGCGGGTTTCATGAACTCCCGCCCGGGCCGCGCCTCTTCGTGTTCGGGACGGAACGGGACGGGACTCCCGGGAAAGGCGAAGGGGTGCCTCCTCCGGCCCGGAGGAGGCACCCCTCCACTCTCGTCCCGTGTCCACGGCACGGGACAGGGGTGCCGGCTGCGACACCCGTGCAGAGTCGTTACTTCAGGTGGGTCACAGGGCCACGCCGAGAAGCGCGTCCACGGCACGGGACACGACGCCGGGCGCGCCCTCGTCCGTACCGCCCCGCTCCTCCTGGAGCGCGGCCCAGCGATCGACCGCGGTGAGCGCGGCGGGCGCGTCCAGGTCGTGCGCGAGGGCCTCGCGGATCTCCTCGACGAGGGCCTCGGCGGACGGCCCGTCGGGCCGGGAGACGGCGGCCCGCCACCGGCCGAGACGGCCGACGGCGTCCTGGAGCACCTGGTCGGTCCACTCCCAGTCGGCCCGGTAGTGGTGGGCGAGGAGCGCGAGCCGTATCGCGGCCGGGTCGACCCCGTCGCGGCGCAGTGCGGAGACGAAGACCAGGTTGCCCTTGGACTTCGACATCTTCTCGCCGTGCAGCGCCACCATGCCGGCGTGGACGTACGCCTTGGCCATGGGGAACTCGCCGGTCAGTGCCTGGGCGTGCGAGGCGCCCATCTCGTGGTGCGGGAAGGCGAGGTCGGAGCCGCCGCCCTGGACGTCGAAGCCCATGCCCAGGTGGTCGAGGGCGATGGCGACGCACTCGATGTGCCAGCCGGGCCGGCCGCGGCCGAGGGAGCCGCCGTCCCAGCTGGGCTCGCCCTCACGCGCGGCCATCCAGAGCATCGGGTCGAGCGGGTTCTTCTTCCCGGCCCGGTCCGGGTCCCCGCCCCGCTCGGCCGAGAGCAGCCGCATCGTGGCCGCGTCCAGGCGCGAGACCTTGCCGAAGTCGGGGTCGGCCTCGACGGAGAAGTAGACGTCTCCTTCGAGTTCGTACGCGGAACCGGAGGCGAGGAGCCGCTCGACGAGCGGGACGATTCCGGGGATGGCCTCGACAGCGCCGATGTAGTGGCGCGGCGGGAGCATCCGCAGGGCGGTCATGTCCTCGCGGAAGAGGGCGGTCTCCTTCTCGGCGAGGGCCACCCAGTCGATGTCGTCACGCGCGGCCCGCTCCAGCAGGGGGTCGTCGACGTCCGTCACGTTCTGGACGTAGTGAACCTGCCGCTTGGTGTCGAGCCACACGCGCTGGACGAGGTCGAACGCGTTGTAGGTCGCCGCGTGACCCATGTGGGTCGCGTCGTACGGGGTGATCCCGCAGACGTAGATACGGGCGACGGGACCGGGGTCAAGGGTGATGAGCCCATCGGTCGCGGTGTCGTGGATCCGAAGGTCGCGGCCCTTGCCGGGCAGGGCGGGGACCTCAGAAGCGGGCCAGGCATGCATGCCACGAGCCTAACCCGATCGTCGCATCACTATGCCGGGCGCCTCCGGGGGTTCGGCCCGCCGGCCCGTGGCCCGGGGGTGCGCGCTGTTGCGCGGGTGCGGCCGGGTGGGTGGGCGGGCGGGCCGCCCCTCGACTCGCGGGTGGGCGCGGTACGGCGACCGCCGCCGGGACACGGCTGATCGCGCGGTTCCCCGCGCCCCTGTGGGGCGCACGGCCGGGCAGCGGGACCTTGCCGCTCGGCACCGGCAGGGGCCCTCAGACCGGGGGCCACGGGATCGCCGGCCACTCGCCGCTCGGCTCCGGGTGGCGTCCGCTCTTCAGCAGCGCGGCGACCCGCTCCCGCGTGGCGTCCAGCTCGGCCGGTGTGATCAACGCGACGAGCTTCGCGGCCAGCGCGCCGCCCTCACCGAGCGCGCCCCGCAGCCGCTCCAGGACGCCCACGGCCTCGTCCGTGAGCGGCTCCCCCGCCCAGCCCCACAGCAGCGTCCGCAGCTTGTTCTCGACGTTGAAGGTCACTCCGTGGTCGATGCCGTAGAGCCTTCCCTCGGCGGCGGGCAGCAGGTGCCCGCCCTTGCGGTCGGCGTTGTTGACGACCGCGTCGAGGACGGCGAGCCGTCGCAGCCGCTGATCGTCGGCGTGCACGAGGAGCGCGGTCTCCCCCTCCCCGACCTCGGCGAAGCCGACGGCCTTCCAGCCCTCCCCGGCCTCCTCGCCCTCCACGAGGGCCAGCAGCTCGGAGCCGGGCTCGCCCTCGATCCACAGCTGGCACATGCCCTGCCCGTACGGTCCGTCCCGCAGGACGGTGGGCGGGACCAGCCCCCAGCCGGTCGCCTCGGACACCTCGTACGCGGCGACCTCCCGCTGGGCGAGCGTCCCGTCGGGGAAGTCCCACAGGGGCCGCTCCCCGGCGACGGGCTTGTAGACGCAGGCGGCCTCGCGGCCCTCGTGGGCGACCGTGCAGTACAGCACGGCGTTGGATGCCTCCCGCACCCGTCCGCGCACGGTCAACTCGCCCTCGGCGAGCAGCTCGGCGTAGGGCGGGTCGGGCGGGGACGAGCCGGCGGAGGCAGCGGAGGCGGAGGGGGTCACGCCCCGCGCCGGTATCCGTTCTGGCGCGGACATACGTGTCCCTCCGGATCGAGCGGCAGGCTGCACAGCGGGCACGGCGGCCGTCCCGCGTTGACGACCTCGAGGGCGCGCTTGGCGAAGGCACGGGCCTGCGAACCGGTGAGGCGGACGCGGAGCATCGGCGGACCGTTCTCCTCGTCCTGGAGCATCCGCTCCTCCGCCTCGGCGAGATCCTCCTCGGAGTCCGCGTCCAGCTCGACCAGGGCCTGGGCCTCGACGATCATCCGCTCCTCGTCGCCGTCCCAGGCCAGCGCCATGGTGCCGACCCGGAACTCCTCCTCGACGGGGGCCTCCAGCGGCGCCGTGTCCGACACCTCGCTGGGCGCGACGGCCGGCACCGCGGCGCTGCCGCCGCTGCGCCGCACGACCTCGTCGAGCAGCTCGTCCATGCGCTCGGCGAGCGCGGCGACCTGCGTCTTCTCCAGCGCGACACTGGTGACACGCTGCCCGGACGAGGCCTGCAGGAAGAAGGTCCGGCGCCCGGGCAGCCCGACCGTACCGGCCACGAAGCGGTCCGGGGGGTCGTAGAGGAACACCTGACGGGACACGTCCTGTCTCCATTGGAATCGACGTCGGGACCGGCCGCGCCGGCTGCTGACTGGTTCAGCGCCGCCGCGACCGCTTCACCCTACTGCGGTTGACGATCACGATGCCCCCGCACCGCCCCCGACGGTGGCGTCACCGCTCGGGGGCTGCTCGCGCGGCGCCAGGGACGCGAAGTCCCCGGTGTCGCCGAGCCGGACGAGAAAGGGCCTGAGCCGGGTGTAACGGATCGCGGTGATGGAACACGGTTCGACAGAGATCCGCTGGAAGAGGTCCAGATGAAGTCCGAGTGCGTCGGCGACGAGCGACTTGATGATGTCGCCGTGCGAGCACATCAGATACACGGCGTCGGCCCCGTGCTCACGCTCCACGCGCGCGTTCCACTCCCGCACCGCCTCGGCGGCCCGGTGCTGCATGGCCCGCATCGACTCGCCGCCGGGGAACGCGACGGCCGTCGGATGCGCCTGGACCACCTCCATCAGCGGCTCGTCCATCAGCTCGGCGAGCTTGCGGCCGGACCAGTCGCCGTAGTCGCACTCGCCGATGCGCTCGTCGGTGTGCGGGCCGAGGCCGGGCCGGGCGTCGAGGAGCGGGCGGATGGTCTCCTGGCAGCGTTGGAGCGGGCTGGTGACGACCTCGGCGATCGGCAGGCCGGCCAGGCGGCCGGGCAGCGCCGCGGCCTGCGCGGCGCCGCGCTCGTCGAGCGCGATCCCGGGCGTCCACCCGGCGAGCACGCCCTCGGTGTTGGCGGTGGAACGTCCGTGCCGGACAAGGATCAACGTGGGCATGCGCCCCAGCCTAGACGTCCACCCGACGGCCCCTTGCGGACCTGTGGACAAAGCCTCCGCGCACGGGGCGGCCGTGGACGAAGTGCCCGAGAAAGGAACCCCCTGTGATCGTCGACTGTGCCGTCTACCACGACGGGCACCGCACCGAGGGCCCCGAGGACCTCTCCGACGCCCTCGCCGCCGCCCGCGCCTCGGGCGGCTTCGTGTGGATCGGCCTGCACGAACCGTCGGAGAAGGAGTTCGCCCTGGTCACGGAGGAGTTCGCACTGCATCCGCTGGCCGTGGAGGACGCCCTGAAGGCGCACCAGCGGCCCAAACTGGAGGTGTACGACGATTCGCTGTTCATGGTCCTCAAGCCGGTGGGCTACGAGCCGTCCACCGACACCGTGACCGCCGGCGAGGTGATGGTCTTCCTCGGCGACGCCTTCGTGGTGACCGTCCGCCACGGCGAGGGCTCGCCGCTGGGCGTCGTACGCCATCGCCTGGAACAGGAGCCGGAACTGCTCGGCAAGGGGCCCACGTCCGTGCTGTACGCGATCACGGATGCCACGGTCGACCACTACCTCGATGTGGCGACCGAACTCCAGACGGACCTGGAGGAGCTGGAGGCGGAGGTCTTCTCGCCCGACGTCGGCGGCTCACGCAACACCGCCTCCCGGATCTACACCTTCAAACGCCAGGTCCTGGAGTTCCGCCGGGCGACCGGACCCCTCGCCGCACCGCTCAACCGGCTCTCCTCCACGGGGAACGCCGCCGCCGTGCCCTTCGTCGACGAGAAGGCCCAGCCCTTCTTCCGTGACGTCAACGACCATCTCACCCGCGTCAACGAGTCCGTGGAGGGACTGGACCGGCTGGTCTCCGACATCCTCTCCGCGCACCTGGCGCAGATGAGCGTCCGCCAGAACGACGACATGCGGAAGATCTCCGCCTGGGCGGCCATGGCCGCGATCCCGACGATGGCCGCCGGGATCTACGGCATGAACTTCGAGCACATGCCGGAACTGCACTGGGGTTGGTCGTATCCGGCGCTGATGGCGCTGATGGTCGTGACGGAGGTGCTGGTGTTCCGGCTCTTCAAGCGCCGGGGCTGGCTGTAACCGTCGCCCGTTCACGGAGGCCCCGGTGGCCGTCCCCGTTCACGGAGGTCCCCGGGCCGTACGCGCGCGTGGCGGGGTTCCGTGCCCGCGCGCGTAGGCGGGAGGCAGGTCAGGCGAACTCGGGGGCCGCCGTGGCCGGGCCGCCGAGGGCGTCGCGACGGGCCGGCATCTCCAGGCTGACCATGCGGCGCCAGCCGAGGACCCGCTCGTAGGCGTACACCGCCCGGATGCCCGCGGCGAGAACGGCGGCCTTGGCCTTCGGCCAGCCCAGGATGCGCCCCATGCGGTCCATCACCGCGAGGCTGACGTCCCGGTGGACGGCGATCTCGGCGAGGGCGCACTCACGGAGGGTCCGCTGGATGAAGCGGCCGTGTCCGGCCGCCGCGTAGCGCAGCAGTTCCTCGTGGGTGTAGGCGAGGTGGTTGTCCTCGTCGTCGGAGATCATCCGGACGGCCTTGCCGATCTCGGGGTGCCGTGCGAAGTGCTTGCGGAGCATCACCATCTGGTCGGCGGCCCGCTGTTCGGTGACCCGGCTGTGGCACAGGTAGACGATGACGTCCTGTACCGAGAGGGGGTCATCGGCCTTGAGCTTCTCGTGCGCGAGGCCGATGCCGCCGCGCTCCAGGAGCATGGTGTAGTCGGTCTCGGTGGGGACCTCCACGGGCTGGAGGCCGCGCTTCTTCATCAGGGCGTTGAAGATCCGCCCGTGCTTGTCCTCGTCGGCACCATGACGGGTGATCTTGGGTGCGAGCGTCCGCTCGCTCGGCGGGACGAGGGCGGCGATGCGCGCGTTCTCCCAGCCGCCCTGTGTCTCCCCGCCGGCGGCGATGGAACAGAACAGCCGGAACGACTCGTCGTTGTCGACGATCTCCTGGAACAGACTCTTGGCCGAAAGCATCGAAGGACACCTCTCTGCAGGGGCCTGGCAGGGTCCTGCAGAAAACGAGTCAAATGGGGTGACAGGAGCCGGGCAACAGCTGTGTCGGACAAATCCGCCGAATGAATGATGCGGGGAGCGGCGCGGGGGCGTAACCGAGCAGAGCCTGCCGCGTTGTCCCGGGTGACGGCCGTGGCGGGGAAGACCCCCGAGCCCCCACCACGGCCGTAGTACTTTCCTTGTCGATTCTCGTCCGCCACTGCGCCGTTCGGGTTACCCGAGCCCGGCCAGCTCCATGGCCTGCGAACCGGCCCGCAGCGAGGCGATCCGCTCGTCGAGGGTGAAGCCCGCCGGGGCGAGCGTGAGGGTGGTGACCCCGGCCGCGGCGTAGGCCGTCATCCGGTCGGCGATGCGCTCGACGGAGCCGAGCAGCGTCGTCTGGTCGATCAGCTCGTGCGGGATGGCGGCCGCGGCCCCGGCCTTGTCGCCGGCCAGGTACTTGTCCTGGATCTCGGCGGCCTCCTTCTCGTAGCCCATGCGCCGGGCGAGCTGGTTGTAGAAGTTCTGCTTGCGGCTGCCCATGCCGCCCACGTACAGCGCGGTGTACGGGCGGAAGGTGTCGGCGAGGGTCGCGACGTCCTTGTCGTCGCCGACGGCGAGGGGCAGGGTCGGGCAGATGTCGAAGCCGTCGAGGGTCTTGCCGGCCTTCTCCCGTCCCGCTCGCAGGTACGTGACGGCCGTGTCCTCCAGGTGCGCGGCCGAGGGGAAGATCAGCAGGGCGCCGTCGGCGATCTCGCCGGTCTGCTCCAGGTTCTTCGGGCCGATCGCGGCGATGTACAGCGGGATGTGCTCGCGGGTGGGGTGCACGGTCAGCTTCAGCGGCTTGCCGGGGCCGCCGGGCAGCGGCAGTGTCCAGTGCTCGCCGTCGTGCGACAGACGCTCGCGGGTCATCGCCTTGCGGACGATCTCCACGTACTCGCGGGTGCGGGCGAGCGGCTTGTCGAACTTGACGCCGTACCAGCCCTCGGAGACCTGCGGTCCGGAGACGCCGAGGCCGAGCCGGAAGCGGCCGCCGGAGAGCGAGTCCAGCGTCGCGGCGGTCATCGCGGTCATCGCGGGCTGGCGGGCCGGGATCTGGAAGATGGCCGATCCCACGTCGATGCGTTCGGTCTTGGCGGCGACCCAGCTGAGCACGGTGGCGGCGTCCGAGCCGTACGCCTCCGCCGCCCAGCACACCGCGTAACCCAGCCGGTCGGCCTCCTGGGCCACGGCCAGGTTGTCCCCGTCCATCCCGGCGCCCCAGTAGCCGAGGTTGATCCCGAGCTTCATTGAGACCCGCCTTCCCTTACCGATCAGTAACGTCTTTGTCGCGCCGACCCTACCGGGCTGTCGCGGGCCGGCACGCGCGAGGCGGGGATTTCCGGCGACGGGTGCGGGTCGGATGCGGTCGCCCGCACCGGGTCCGGGGGGCCGCGCACCCGGAAATCGGTTGTCCACAGGCCCCCACGTGGGGAACTCCGGCCAGTAATGTCGCCGTTCATGGAGCAGAGGCATCTCGGCCGTACCGGCCTGCGAGTGTCCCGGATCGGGCTCGGCACCCTGACATGGGGCCGTGACACGGACGAGCATGACGCCGCGGACATGTTGAAGCTGTTCTGGGAGGCGGGCGGCACACTCGTCGACACCGCCGACGTGTACGGCGACGGCGAGGCGGAGTATCTGCTCGGGCAGTTGATGGACGGGCTCGTGCCCCGCCGCGACCTCGTGATCTCCACGAAGGCCGGCAGCGTCCCGGACCCCCACCGCCGTTTCGACGGCTCCCGCGGCCATCTCCTCGCCGCCCTCGACGCCTCCCTGGCCCGGCTCGGCACCGACCACGTCGACGTGTGGCACATCCACGCCTACGACCCCGAAACCCCCTTGGACGAAACGCTCCAGGCCCTCGACCTGGCCGTCAGCAGCGGCCGGGCCCGTTACGCCGGGGTCTCCAACTTCTGCGGCTGGCAGCTCGCGAAGGCGGCCACCTGGCAGCTCGCGGCCCCCGGGATACGCACCCGCCTGGCCAGTACGCAGCTGGAGTACTCCCTGCTGCAGCGCGGTGTCGAGCGCGAGGTGCTGCCCGCCGCACTGGACCTGGGCATCGGTCTGCTCCCGTCCTCCCCGCTCGGCCGGGGCGTGCTGACCGCCAAGTACCGCCACATCACGCCCCCGGACTCGCGGGGCGGCTCGGAGCACATGGCCCCGTTCGTCGCGCCGTACCTCGACGACACGGCGACCAGCATCGTCGACGCGGTGCAGACCGCCGCGGACGGCCTTGCGGTGACCCCGATCCAGGTGGCCCTCGCCTGGGTCCGCGACCGGCCCGGCGTGGCCGCGCCCATCATCGGCGCGCGCAACGCGCTGCAGCTCACGGGGGCACTGTCAGTGGAGAGCCTTAGTCTTCCTGACGAGATCTGCCGGGCTCTCGACGACGTGTCGGCGCCCGTGCACCGCTATCCCGATCACGACTGGAGCACGCTGTGAGCACGGAGCCCGCGACCACGGAGCCGGACGAGCCGGAGGGACGGGGCGACGGGACTTCCGCCGACGGCACCGACGCGCCCGGCGACCGGGAGGCCGAGGGCGGGGTCACCGCCGAGGGCGAAGCCGGTGGGACCGACGGGGCGGGCGACACGGAGGCCGGTGAAGAGGCCGCCGACGGCGACGCCGACGGGACCGCGGGCGACACCGACGGGACCGCGGGTGACGGCACCGAAGCCGCGCCCGAAACCTCCGAGGCTCAGGCCGAGTTGGCGGCACAGCGGCTGGAGCGGGAGCGGATCGAGCGGCGCAAGGCGGAGAAGAAGGCACCCATCACGAGCGGGGCCAGGCTCAGCGGCACGGCCGCCGATCTGCTGGCCGCCGTACGGGCCGTGGAGGGCGGGCAGAAGCCCACGGCCACCGCCTTCGCCGGGCCGGAGCCCGCTCCGCGCCGGCCCGCGCCGGAAGCCGTTCGGCGGCCGCAGCCGGTGACGCCCGCGGCCGGTGCGACGGCCCTCTCGCAGGAGACCGTCGAGGACGTCCGCGCGGTGCTGGCCGAGGGCGGCGCCCCCGAGGCGCTGGTGGCGCAGGTCGTCGAGGCTCTGGGTGAGGGCGCCGGCGCCCGGCTGCGCGCGGATCCCTGGCAGTTGCTGCGGGTCGCCGGTGTACGGCCGGAGCAGGCCGACGGGTTCGCGCGAGCGCTGCTCGGCGCGGAGTGCGGCCCGGACGACGAGCGGCGGGGCCGCGCGGTCACCGTGTGGCTGCTGGAGCAGGCGGCCGTCGCCGGGCACACGGCGCTGGAGGCCCCGGCGCTGGAGGCCGCGCTCGCCCAGCGTTCCGTGCCCGACCCCGACGATGCCGTCCAGAACGCCGTCGCCGAGGGGGAGGCCCTGGTCTTCCAGGACGCGCTCGACGACACCCCGACCGCGGCCCGGCCCGCGCCCCCGGCCGACGGCACCGAGGGCGACGAGGCGGGGGAGGAGCGCCCGGTCCGTGTCCTCGTCGGCCTGGAGCGTTACGCCCTCGCCGAGGAGAGCCTGGCCGACGGACTCGCCCGCGTCATGAACTCCCTGCCCAAGCAGGACACGGCGGACTGGGCGTCGGCGGCCGCCTCGGCACCGCGCTCCGCCGCGGAGCTGATCCGCGCCGTCGCCGGACACGGACTCGTGCTGCACACCGGCGGCGAGGCGGCCCGCGCGGAACCGGCGGCGCTGCTCACGGCCGCCCGGGCACTGGGACTGCGGGCGTACGCGGCGACGCACGGCGCGGACGGAAGGCGGCGCCTCGTCTCCCCTCCGGCCGCCGCCGAGGGGTCGGCCACCGCCGAGGGGGTCGACCCCGCCGCCGTCACGACCCTCGCCGGGCTGCTGTCCGGCGCCGAGGGACCCGGCCGTGACGGGGACGGGGCCCTCGACCTCGACCTGCTCGTGGTGCTGGACGCGCCCCAGCTGGACGTCGAGACCGCCGCCCTGCTCATGGAGTCGCTGCCCGACGGGGCCCGGCTGGTGCTCAGCGGCGACCCGGGGGTGCTGTGGTCCGCCGGGGCGGGCCGGGTCTTCGCGGACCTGCTGGCCGCGCGCGCCTGCCCGCAGATCGCCTCGCGGACACCCGACCCCGGGCCCGTCGGCGAACTGGTCTCCGGGATCGGGATCGGGGAGCTGAACCAGGTCGACGCGCCCGGCAAGGAGGTGGTGATCGTGCCGGTGCGGGACGCGGGCGAGGCGGTGCACCGGACCGCGCAGCTCGTGGTGGACTCGGTGCCGAGGGCGTTCGGGATCCCCGCCGAGCAGGTGCAGGTGATCACTACCGGGCACGGCGGGGCGGCCGGCACGCGCGCGCTCAACACCGCGCTCAAGGAGCGGTTGAACCCCGGCCCGGGCCGCTTCGGCGGGTTCGACCCGGGCGACCGCGTGGCCTACTCCCCCGTGCCGGGCCGTTCGACGCCGGGCCGGGTGGTGAAGGCCGACGCCGAGGGGCTGCATCTGGAGTGCGCCGGCACGGCCGTCGTCGTACCGAAGGAGCGGGTCGAGCAGACCGTGCGGCACGGCTGGGCGCTCACCGCGCACCAGGCCGTGGGGCAGCGGTGGCCGGCCGCGGTCGTGGTGCTGCCGGGCGACGCGGCACGGCTGCTGACGCGCCCGTGGGTCTACACCGCGTTCGGACGGGCCGAGCGGCACCTGTCCGTCGTGCACGGCGTGGAGCAGGCGCTCCCGCGAGCCGTGGCCGAGACCCCGGCGAAGCCCCGCACCACAAGGCTGCCCGCGTTGCTGAGGGCCCAGGTGCCCCCGGTGGGCTAGAGGGTGCCGTGCCGCCGGACCGGGGCACCCCGCGAGCCGCCGGGTGCCCCGGGTACCGCTACCGGTCCGCGTCCAGCGGCTCCAGGTCCTCGTCGTCGTCCGGCTCGTCGTCGAAGACCGCGCTGACGTCGAAGCGGCAGACGACCCGCTGCGGATCGACCCCGTCGAAGGGTGCCTCCAGCCACTCGCCGGGATCGGCGCTGTCGTCCGCGGCGGTCACCCAGAGCGTGGAGTCGCCCTCCTCCAGCCCGAACTCCTTGTGCCGGGAGACGATCTCGTCCGGTTCGAACTCCCCGAACAGCAGGCCCAGCGCACCGTGCACGGTGCTCGCCGCCCCCTCGGAGCCGGCCGGCTCCTCCGCCGCCTCCACCCGCTGGGCCTGGGCCAGCAGACGCTGCGGCTCGGCCACCGTGTAGTCCCGGCGGATCAGGACGCTGAGCGCGCCGGGTTCCTCGGGGCCGGTGTACGGCGGCATGTCCTCGGTGCCGGGGATCTCGAAGGGAGTGACCTCGTCGTAGCGGTCGTAGAGCAGTTCGTCGTACTCCTCGGCGGCCGCGGCCAGCTCGTTGAACGCCTCGTAGACGGCCGGGTCGTCCTCCCCCGACCGGCGTTCGACCGCGGCCAGGTGGCGGTCGAGCGCGGTCTTGACCGCCTCGGCGGCGGCGCGTACCTCGGCAGCGGTGGGCTGCGCAGCATCAGACATAGTGCAGACGCTATCCGTACCGGGCCCCAGCCCGCACAATAGATACCGATGCCGGAATACGAATTTGTCGACGTGTACGTACCGCGCGGGGTTTCCCGCAAGGACGCCACACGCCTGCTGACGGACCATGCCGAGTACGGACACTGGGAGTTGGACCGACTGAGCCTGCTGCGTGACGGCAGCCGCAGGGTGCGGTTGCGCCGACGGATCATCCGCCAGGTGCGCGCCACCTGGTGACGCGCGCGGCATGACGGAAGCGGGCCCCGCGACTGCGGGGCCCGCTTCCGTCATGGCGGGGCGGGGCCGGTTACAGAGCGGCCGCCCGTGCCTTGCGGTAGATCAGGGCGCCCCCGATCAGAGCGCCCGCGCCCACCGGGAGGACGAGCCCCAGCGGCAGGTCGCCGCCGGTCTGGGCGAGCTGCGCGACACCGTCGGGCCGGTCGACGGTCTGGGTGCCCGGGGTGTTGGTGTCCCCGCGGGGGATCTCGTCGCCGGGCCGGACCGGCTTGTCCGGCGTCTGCGGGGACGCCTCCTCGGAGTCGCCCGGCGGGGTCCGGTGGCCGCCGTCCGGGTTCTCGTGCGCCCCTCCGCCGCCCGAGTTCCCGCAGTCGTCGCCCGTGACCCCGTTGCCGATGCCGATCACGCCGATGTTGTTGCCGCACACGTCGACCGGCACGTCGACCGGGACCTGCACGCTGTTGCCGGAGCCCACGCCCGGCGATCCGCCGGTGTGGCCGTCCGCGTGGGAGCCGCCGTACGACGGACCGTGACCGCCGTGGCCGTGGTCGCCGTAACCGCCGCCACCGCCGCCGTTGGAGCAGTCGTTGCCGGTGGCCGGGTTGCCGATGCCGACCACGTCGACGCTGTTGCCGCACACGTTGACCGGGATGTGCACCGGAACCTGTACGTGGTTGCCGGAGGCCACGCCCGGCGAGTCACCGGTGTGGCCGTCCGCGTGGGAGCCGCCGTACGACGGACCGTGACCGCCGTGGCCGTGGTCGCCGTAACCGCCGCCACCGCCGCCGTTGGAGCA
>NZ_JBVIYK010000004.1:342709-571633 GCF_055592645.1 Streptomyces sp. NPDC041108
CAGTCGTTGCCGGTGGCCGGGTTGCCGATGCCGACCACGTCGACGCTGTTGCCGCACACGTTGACCGGGATGTGCACCGGAACCTGCACGCTGTTGCCGGAGGCCACACCCGGCGAGTCACCGGCGTGGCCGTCCGCGCGGGAGCCGCCGTACGACGAACCGTGACCGCCGCCCTGGCCGCCGCGTGCGTGCTTGCCGCCTCCGCCGTTGGAACACTTGTTGCCCGCCGCCGGGTTGAGCAGTCCGACCACGCTCACCGTGTTGCCGCAGACGTTGACCTCGGTCTCCACCGGCGCCTGCACGGTGTTGCCGGAGAGCACGCCTGGCGAGTGGGTGGCGGATCCCTGCGCACCGGCGTCGGCGTGCGCGGCACCGCCCGCCGCGGCGAGCACACCGGACGCGGCCGCCATCGTCATGAGGCCTTTGCGGGTGACCTGTCGCATTGCTGAATTACCTGCCTTAGCCCTGATGTTCTGATTTTCTGCGCCTTGTGGGAATACCGGTCGGCCCCGGAGTGCATGGCGCGCACTCCGGGGCCGGCGGTCGTTTCAGTCCCTCACCTGGTGAGGCACGACGTCACTTGTTGATGCAGGTGTTGCCGAAGGCGGGGTTCAGCAGCCCGATCACCGAGATCGTGTTGCCGCACACGTTCACGGGGACGTGAACCGGCACCTGGACGACATTGCCGGACGCGACACCCGGGGAGCCGACGGCGGCACCCTGAGCCCCGGCGTCGGCGACGGCCAGACCCGCGCCCGCGAGAACCAGACCACCAGTGGCAGCCGCAGCGGCGACGACCTTCTTGAGCATTATTCCTCCTTGTTGGCAAAGCGACCCCAAGTAGCGAGTCACACCACCTGTAACGAGGAGGGAGTAATGGAGCTACGAGCTTATGGTCCGATTCACTCGACCCGGTCGATCGTCGTACGCGCTGCCGAATAAAAGCCGAACAGGTCAGGACGCGTCGATGAAACGGTCGAGGACGCGCACACCGAACTTCAGGCCGTCCACCGGCACCCTCTCGTCGACGCCGTGGAACATGCCCGCGAAGTCCAGCTCCGGCGGCAGCTTGAGCGGCGCGAAGCCGAAGCCCCGGATCCCGAGGTCGTCGAAGGACTTGGCGTCCGTACCGCCGGAGAGCATGTACGGGACGGCCTTCGCGGCCGGGTCCTCGGCGAGCAGCGCCGACTGCATGGCGTCGACGATCGCCCCGTCGAAGGACGTCTCCAGCGCCTTGTCGGAGTGCACGTCCTCGCGCCGCACGTGCGGGCCGAGGATCTTGTCGAGGTCGGAGAGGAACTCCTCCTCGAAGCCGGGCAGGAACCGCCCGTCGACGTGTGCGGTGGCCTCGCCCGGGATGACGTTGACCTTGTAGCCGGCGCCGAGCTGGGTGGGGTTGGCGGTGTTGCGCAGGGTCGCGCCGATCAGCTTGGCGATCCCGCCGAGCCTGGCGAGGGTGCCCTCCATGTCCTCCGGGTCGAGTGTGGTGCCGAGCGCGTCCCCGAGTTCGTCGAGGAAGGCCCGGGTGGTCTTGGTGACCCGTACCGGGAACTGGTGGCGGCCGAGGCGGGCGACGGCCTCGGACAGCTCCGTGATGGCGTTGTCCCGGTGGATCATCGAGCCGTGCCCGGCCGTGCCGGCCACGGTGAGCTTCATCCAGTGCATGCCCTTCTCGGCCGTCTGGATCAGATAGAGCCGCCGCTGCTCGTTCACGGTGAACGAGAACCCGCCGACCTCGCTGATCCCCTCGGTGACGCCCTCGAAGAGGTCGGCGTGGTTCTTCACGAGGTGCTTCGCCCCGTAGGTGCCGCCGGCCTCCTCGTCCGCGAGGAAGGCGAGCACGATGTCGCGCGGGGGCTTGCGGCCGCTGCGCATGCGGTCGCGGACGACCGCCAGCGTCATGGCGTCCATGTCCTTCATGTCGACCGCGCCGCGACCCCACACACAGCCGTCCGCGACCTCGCCGGAGAACGGGTGGTGGGTCCAGTCCGCCGCGTTGGCCGGGACCACGTCGGTGTGACCGTGGATGAGCAGCGCGGGCCGAGACCGGTCCTCGCCCTCGATACGGGCCACCGTCGACGCGCGTCCCGGGTGCGACTCGAAGATCTGCGGCTCCAGCCCGACCTCGGCCAGCTTCTCGGCGACGTACTCGGCGGCCTTGCGCTCCCCGGGCCCCGAGTGGTCGCCGAAGTTGCTGGTGTCGATCCGGATCAGCTCGCGGCAGAGGTCGACGACCTCGTCCTCACCGGTCACGCGCCTGCCCGTGTCCGTCTCGTTCACGCTGGTTCCTCCCGCTGTCGCTGCTGGTGGTTCCCCCTCATCCTCCTCCTGCCCCACCGCCCGCCCCAAGACCGGGACCGGCCGGGTCACACGCCGTTCACACCCGGCCGCCCCGGGGACCGGGGGTGATCGGGGGCCCTGGAAAGCCTGGTAATGTTTCCTTCGTCGCCGCGAGGGAAACCCGCACGACACACACCCTGTCCGGGTGGCGGAATGGCAGACGCGCTAGCTTGAGGTGCTAGTGCCCTTTATCGGGCGTGGGGGTTCAAGTCCCCCCTCGGACACAGAGTGGCGAAGGCCGCGACCCGAGGGTCGCGGCCTTCGTCGCGTTAGACTGACGAAATGTGGGCGACGTCTCTCCCCACCAGGAAAGCCCCAGGTCACGCCCCGTCTGCTCGCCCCTCGGGGTCACCCGGTGGACGCCCCCGCTTGGCCGACACGACAGGCCGTAGTCACCCGAGCACTAGAGTATTGGGCTTGTTCGGTGCCGATACGGAAATATCCCCAGGCAGACCTGCGGGCCCGTCGGCGCCCCCGGATGGTCCGGGTTCGAGAGGCGAGGATCCGATGGCCGCCGTGCACGAGAGTCCTGACCTGACGCTGCTCGACGGGGAGCTGGCGGAGGCGACCGGGGGGTTCGGCGGGGCGGCGCTCTTCTCGGCCGGTCCTGCGGCCTCGCCGCGCACGCTCGTGGACGTCTTCGAGGCGTCCGTGCGGTCCTACCCGGACGAGCCGGCGCTGGACGACGGGAGGCGGCGGCTGACCTACCGCGCGCTGGCGGTCGAGGTGGAGCACCTGCGGCAGCGCCTCGGGGCGGCCGGGGTCGGACTGGGCGACCGGGTCGGGGTGCGGGTGCCGTCGGGCACGAACGACCTGTACGTCGCGATCCTCGCGGTGCTCGCGGCCGGTGCCGCCTATGTGCCCGTCGACGCCGAGGATCCCGACGAGCGGGCCGAGCTGGTGTTCGGGGAGGCGGGGGTGCGGGCCGTCGTCGGGGCCGGGCACGAGCTGACCGTCGACGGCGCGTCCGAGTTCCCCGCCGCCCGGCCCGGGGCCGGTCACGACGCGTGGATCATCTTCACCTCCGGGTCGACCGGGAAGCCCAAGGGCGTGGCCGTCAGCCATCGCAGTGCCGCCGCGTTCGTGGACGCCGAGGCGGAGCTGTTCCTGGCCGAGGAGCCGATCGGGCCCGGGGACCGGGTGATGGCCGGGCTGTCCGTGGCCTTCGACGCGTCCTGCGAGGAGATGTGGCTGGCCTGGCGGTACGGGGCCTGTCTGGTGCCGGTGCCGCGCTCCCAGGTCAGGAGCGGCGCCGATCTGGGGCCCTGGCTGGTCGAGCAGGAGATCACGGTCGTGTCGACCGTGCCGACGCTGGCCGCGCTCTGGGAGCCCGAGACCCTCAACGACGTCCGGCTGCTGATCTTCGGCGGTGAGGCATGCCCGCCGGAGCTGGCGCAGCGGCTGGTGACGGAGGGCCGCGAGGTCTGGAACACCTACGGGCCGACCGAGGCCACCGTCGTCGCCTGTGCCTCGCTGATGTCCGGCGAGGAGCCGATCCGGATCGGGCTGCCGCTCGACGGATGGGAACTGGCCGTCGTCGACGAGGCCGGGGAGCCCGTGCCGATGGGCGGCAGCGGGCAGCTCGTGATCGGTGGAGTGGGGCTCGCGCGGTATCTCGACGCCGAGAAGGACGCGGAGAAATACGCGCCGCTGGAGTCGCTGGGCTGGGAGCGCGCCTATCGCAGCGGCGACCTGGTGAAGGCGGAGCCGGAAGGGCTGGTCTTCCTCGGGCGCGCCGACGAGCAGATCAAGCTCGGCGGGCGGCGGATCGAGCTGGGCGAGGTCGACGCCGCGCTGCAGGCACTGCCCGGCGTCGCGGGCGCCGCGGCGGCCGTACGGACCGCGCGGAGCGGGAACCAGCTGCTCGTCGGCTATGTGGTCACCCAGGACGGATGGGACCGGGCGGCGGCCGTGGAGAAGCTGCGGGCGGAGCTGCCGGCCGCGTTGGTGCCGCTGCCGGCGCCGGTGGCGGAGCTGCCGACCCGGACCTCGGGGAAGGTGGACCGCGACGCCCTGCCGTGGCCGCTCGCGGAGCTGGAGAGCGCCGGGCCGGCCGAGGAGCTGTACGGGACCGAGGCGTGGCTCGCCGAGCAGTGGACGCAGGTGCTGGGCATCCCGGTCGGCGGCGCGGGCGACGACTTCTTCGCGATCGGCGGGGGCAGCCTGGCGGCCGCGCAGCTGACGACCCGGCTGCGGACCCGGTACCCGAGCGTCGCGGTGGTGGACATCTACCAGCGGCCGACCCTGCGGAAGCTGGCCCGGTATCTGGAGGAGTCGGGCGGGGAGGACGGTCCGCGCCGGGCAGTGGAGCCCGTGCCCGTGCGGGCGCGACTCGTCCAGTTCCTGCTGCTCCTGCCGCTGTTCACCCTGCTCGGGCTGCGGTGGGTCGTCCCGCTGGCCGCGCTCGGGAACCTGCTCGGGCCGTACGCCTGGCTGCCGACCGCGCCCTGGTGGGCCGTGGCGGTGGGGGCGGTGCTGTTGTACACCCCGCCGGGGCGGCTGGCGGTCGCGGCGGGCGGGGCGCGGCTGCTGCTGCGCGGGGTCGCGGCCGGGCGGTACGCGCGCGGCGGGAGCGTGCACCTGCGGCTGTGGGCGGCGGAGCGGCTGGCCGAGTTCAGCGGGGCGACCTCGCTGACCGGGGTGTGGCTGGAGCGGTACGCGCGGGCGCTGGGCTGCAGGGTCGGCACGGATGTCGATCTGCACGCGCTGCCTCCGGTGACCGGGATGCTGAAGCTCGGGCGGGGCGCGGCCGTGGAGTCCGAGGTGGATCTCTCCGGGTACTGGCTCGACGGGGACCGGCTGGAGATCGGGACCGTCAAGGTCGGGGCCGGCGCGGTCGTGGGGACGCGCAGCATGCTGCTGCCGGGCGCCAGGGTCGGCAAGCGGGCCGAGGTGGCGCCGGGGTCGGCGGTGGCCGGACAGATCCCCACCGGGCAGCGCTGGGCCGGGGCGCCGGCGGGCAAGCTGGGCAAGGCGAAGCGGAACTGGCCCAAGGAGCGGCCGCAGCGTGGCCTGTTCTGGCGGGTCTCGTACGGCGTGACGGGGTTCGGGCTGACCGCGCTGCCGGTGCTCGCCGGGTGTGCCGCGCTGGCCGTGCTGGGTCTGTTCGTGGACCCGGACGCCGGGCTCGGTGCGGCGACGAGGGGCGCGGCACTCGGGCTGGTGCCGGCCACGCTGGCCTTCGGGGCGGCGTACGCGCTGCTGCTGCTCGCGGCCGTACGGCTGCTGAGTCTGGGGCTGCGGGAGGGCACGCATCCGACGCACAGCCGGGTCGGGTGGCAGGCGTGGACGGTCACGCAGCTCATGGACCGCTCGCGGCAGACGCTGTTCCCGCTGTACGCCGGGCTGGTGACGCCGGTGTGGCTGCGGTTGCTCGGGATGCGGATCGGCAAGGGCGCCGAGGTGTCCACCGTCCTGGCGCTGCCGAGTCTGACGACGGTCGGCGACGGGGCGTTCCTCGCGGACGACACGCTGACCGCGCCGTACGAGCTGGGGGGCGGCTGGCTGCGGATCGGGCGGGCGGAGATCGGGCGGCGGGCGTTCCTCGGGAACTCGGGGATGACCGCGCCGGGGCGCTCCGTGCCGGAGGGCGGTCTGGTGGGTGTGCTGTCGGCGACGCCGAAGAAGGCCAAGAAGGGCAGCTCGTACCTCGGGCTGCCGCCGGTCAGGCTGCCCCGGTCGGCCGCGGACGGCGACCAGAGCCTGACGTACGAGCCGCCCGCGCGGCTGCTGTGGGCGCGTGCCCTGGTGGAGCTGTGCCGGATCGTGCCGGTGTTCTGCTCGGCGGGTCTCGCGCTGCTGACGGTGGCGGCGCTCAGCGCGCTGGGCGGCTGGGCGTGGCTGCTGGGCGGGGTGGTGCTGCTCGGCGCCGGGGTTCTCGGTTGCGTGCTCTCGATCGTCGCGAAGTGGCTGCTCGTGGGGCGGCACCGCAGGGGTGAGCATCCGCTGTGGAGCGGTTTCGTGTGGCGCAACGAGCTGGCGGACACCTTCGTGGAGGTGCTGGCCGTGCCGTGGCTGGCAGGGTCGGTGCCGGGGACGCCGGTGCTGAACGTCTGGCTGCGCGGGCTCGGGGCGACCATCGGCAGGGGGGTGTGGGTGGAGAGTTACTGGCTACCCGAGACCGACCTCGTCACGCTCGGCGACGGGGCGACGGTGAACCGGGGGTGTGTGCTCCAGACCCACCTCTTCCACGACCGGATCTTGCGGACGGATACTGTTGAACTCCGTGAGGGTGCCACCTTGGGCCCGGGCGGAATCGTCCTGCCCGGCAGCGTGGTCGGGGCCCGCACCACGCTGGGGCCGGCGTCGCTGGTCATGGCCGCGGAGTCCGTTCCCGACGACACCCGGTGGCTGGGCAACCCGATCGAGGCGTGGCGCCGCTGAGTGCGGCTCGTGCGGCGGCGGGGGACTCTGGGGACGATGGACGTCGTACGAATGCGGAGCGGGGAGCAGAAGCGGCAGTGGCGGTTCAGCAGTCAGTGGGTCCGGACCCGTACTTCCCGGCGAACGGTGATTCCCGTTACCGGGTGCATCGGTACGAGCTGGCTGTGGACTACCGGCCGGGGCCGAACCGGCTGTCGGGCACCGCACGGCTCAACGCCATAGCGGGCCGGGCGGCGCTCACCGAGTTCCAGCTGAACCTCGCCGACTTCAAGATCGGCCGGATCCGGGTCGACGGCCGGGCTCCGCACTACACCCACCGGGGCGGCCGGCTGCGGGTCCGGCCCGCGAAGCCGGTCCGGCCGGGGGCCGCGTTCACGGTCGAGGTCCATTGGTCGGGCAATCCCAAGCCGGTGAACAGCCCCTGGGGCGGGCTCGGTTGGGAGGAGCTGACGGACGGGGCGCTGGTGGCGAGCCAGCCGGTCGGGGCGCCGTCCTGGTATCCGTGCAACGACCGGCCCGCCGACAAGGCCTCGTACCAGATCTCGGTCACGACGCCGTCCGCGTACCAGGTGGTGGCGGGCGGGCGGCTGCTCACCCGGACGGCGAAGGCGTCCACGACGACGTGGGTGTACGAGCAGTCGGCGCCGACGTCGAGCTATCTGGTGGGCCTGTCGATCGGCAAGTACCAGACGGTGCTGCTCGGCGATCCCGGGCCGGGCGGGGTGCCGCAGCACGGGCACATCCCGGCGCACCTCCTCACGGAGTTCTCGCGGGACTTCGCGCGGCAGCCCGCCATGATGGGGCTGTTCGAGGAGCTGTTCGGGCCGTATCCCTTCGGGGAGTACGCGGTCGTGGTGACCGAGGAGGAGCTCGATGTCCCGGTCGAGGCGCAGGGGTTGTCGCTGTTCGGCGCCAACCACGTGGACGGGGCGAGGGGTTCGGAGCGGCTGGTCGCGCACGAGCTGGCCCACCAGTGGTTCGGCAACAGCGTGTCCATCGCCGACTGGCGGCACATCTGGCTGAACGAGGGGTTCGCCAAGTACGCGGAGTGGCTGTGGTCGGAGCGCTCCGGCGGGCGCAGCGCGCACCGACTGGCCGCCGCCGCGCACCAGAAGCTCGCCGCGCTCCCCCAGGATCTGCGGCTGGCGGACCCGGGCCGCAAGCTGATGTTCGACGACCGGCTCTACGAGCGCGGCGGTCTCACCGTCCACGCGGTGCGCTGCGCGCTCGGCGACGAGGCGTTCTTCCGGATGCTGCGCGGCTGGGCGAGCGCCCACCGCGGCGGCGCCGTGACGACCGCCGGGTTCACGGCCCACGCCGGCCGTTACGCGGACGGACCGCTGGACGCCCTGTTCCGCGCGTGGCTCCAGGAGCCCGCGCTGCCGCCCCTGCCGTCCCCGCCGTCCGTCAGCAGCCCCGGGGTCCCGGCGCGGCCGCCGTATCCGCCGACGAACGCGGGGTCGGCGTAGGCGGGGCACAATGGCTGCCATGTCGTCGCGCCGCAGTGGTTCCAGGGCCGGGTCGAAGAGTGCCGCACGGGTGCCTTCGCCGGTCCCCCGCGCCTGCCCCTGCGGGCTGCCCGAGGCGTACGAGGCCTGTTGCGGGCGCCGGCACTCGGGCGCTGCAGCGGCGCCGACCGCCGAGGCCCTGATGCGGTCGCGGTACAGCGCGTTCGTCGTGCGCGACGAGGCGTATCTGCTGCGCAGCTGGCATCCCCGGACGCGGCCCGCCACCGTCGACTTCGACACGACCATGCGCTGGACCGGCCTGGAGATCCTGGACACCCGGGACGGGTCGGCCTTCCACAGCACCGGCACGGTCACCTTCCGCGCCTCGTTCCGGGGCGGCTCGCTGCACGAGCGGAGCCGGTTCGAGCGGGTGGACGGGGCCTGGGTGTACGTGGACGGGGAGTTCCTCGGCTAGGTCCGGTCAACCGGCGGTCGGTGCGTGGCCGTTGGGGGCCAGGATGTCGAGTTCCTGGAGGGCGCCCGCGGTGATCTCCCTGGTGAGCCGCTCGGCCCGGGGGGCGTCGTGTTCGCGGACGGCCTCGGCGACCTGGACGTGGAGGCTGACGGCGGCCGGGTCGGGGTCGTGGAACATGACGGCGTGGTGGGTGCGGCCGGCGAGGACCTCCTCGACGACGTCGCCGAGGCGGGCGAACATCTCGTTGCCGGAGGCGTCGAGGATCAGTCGGTGGAAGGCGACGTCGTATCGGAGGTAGCCCTCCAGCTTGTGGCCCCGCGAGTGGGCGACCATGCCGATGGCGCACTCGGTGAGCGCGGCGCACTGCTCGGCCGTGGCGTGGCGCGCGGCGAGGCCCGCGGCGATCGGTTCGACGGCGCCGCGCAGCACGGTCAGCGAGCGCAGCTGGCGGGGGCGGTCCGCGCCGGCCAGGCGCCAGCGGATGACCTGCGGGTCGTAGACGTTCCACGCGGCGGACGGGCGGACGATCACGCCGACACGGCGGCGGGACTCGACGAGATGCATGGACTCCAGGACGCGGACCGCCTCCCGCATCACCGAGCGGGACACCTCGAAGGTCTGGGCGAGTTGGTCCGTGCGCAGCACGCTCCCGGGCGGGTACTCGCCCGCCGTGATCGCCGGTCCGAGGGTGTCCAGTACTCGGCCGTGCAGCCCCCGGCCCGGTGTGGTCATGGGGTTCAGGGTACGAGGAGGGGAGGGCGAAGAAAAAGTCAGACTTATTTGGGTCCAGGGCTTGAATTCGTCGTACCTAATGGGCTTCAGTGTCGTCGACATCGGGTGACGTCCCAGATGTCGACGACAGACAGCGAGGTAGTGATGCGTACCCCTCATGTCGTCGTGGTGATGGGCGTGGCAGGAACCGGGAAGACCACGATCGGTCCCCTGCTCGCGTCCCGGCTCGGCGTTCCGTACGCCGAGGGCGACGACTTCCACCCCGAGGCCAACATCGCCAAGATGTCGGCCGGGACACCGCTGGACGACGCGGACCGGGGACCGTGGCTGGACGCCATCGGCACGTGGGCCCACGGCCGGGACGGGCTCGGCGGGGTGGTCAGCTGTTCCGCGTTGAAGCGCGCGTACCGGGACCGGCTGAGGGCCGCCGCGCCCGGTGTCGTCTTCCTGCATCTCGCGGGTGACCGGGCGCTCATCGAGGACCGGATGTCCCACCGGCAGGGCCACTTCATGCCGACGGCGCTGCTGGACTCGCAGTTCGCCACGCTCCAGCCGCTCCAGGCGGACGAGGCGGGCGTCGCGGTCGACGTGGCGGGCTCGCCCGAGGAGATCGCCGAGCGGGCGGTCACCGCGCTGCGGGAGATCGACCCGGCCGTGCCGTAGGGCCGCCGTCGCCGGTTCGCCTCTCTCTCCTCCTCCTCGCCTCCCTCTCTTCCTCCCCCACCTTCCCCACTCAAGGAATCACCGTGACCAGACTCAACGTCGAGCTGCTGGCAGCGGACCCCGTCGAGCCGATCACCTCGGCGGGACACGCGCAGCTGGGCCTGGCCGTACTGGCCGGCATCGCCGTGATCGTCGTCCTCATCACCAGGTTCAAGGTGCACGCCTTCCTGGCGCTGACCATCGGCTCGCTCGCGCTCGGCGCGTTCGCCGGGGCACCGCTGGACAAGGCGATCCTGAGCTTCACCACCGGGCTCGGGTCGACCGTGGCCGGGGTGGGTGTGCTCATCGCGCTGGGTGCGATCCTCGGCAAGCTGCTGGCGGACTCCGGCGGCGCCGACCAGATCGTGGACACCATCCTCGCCAAGGCGGGCGGACGGGCGATGCCCTGGGCGATGGTGCTGATCGCCTCCGTGATCGGGCTGCCGCTGTTCTTCGAGGTCGGGATCGTGCTGCTGATCCCGGTGGTGCTGATGGTCGCCAAGCGCGGCAACTACTCACTGATGCGTATCGGCATCCCGGCCCTCGCCGGTCTGTCCGTCATGCACGGGCTGATCCCGCCGCACCCCGGCCCGCTGGTCGCGATCGACGCGGTGAAGGCCGATCTGGGCGTCACGCTGGCGCTGGGGCTGCTGGTGGCGATACCGACCGTGATCATCGCCGGGCCGCTGTTCTCGAAGTACGCGGCGCGCTGGGTGGACGTGCCCGTCCCCGAGCGGATGATCCCCGCGCGGGCCTCGGAGGAGCTGGAGAAGCGGCCGGGGTTCGGCGCGACCATCGCGACCATGCTGCTGCCGGTGGTGCTCATGCTGGCCAAGGCTCTGGTGGACATCGTCGTGGACGACCCCGAGCAGATGGTCCAGCGGGTCTTCGACGTGGTCGGTTCGCCGCTGATCGCGCTGCTCGCGTCCGTGATCGTGGGCATGTTCACGCTGGGGCGGGCGGCCGGGTTCACCAAGGAGCGGCTGGGGTCGACGGTCGAGAAGTCCCTCGCGCCCATCGCGGGCATCCTGCTGATCGTGGGCGCCGGCGGCGGATTCAAGCAGACCCTCATCGACTCCGGGGTCGGGCAGATGATCCTGGAGATCTCCGAGGACTGGTCGATCCCCGCGCTCGTGCTCGCCTGGCTGATCGCGGTCGCGATCCGGCTGGCCACCGGCTCGGCCACGGTCGCCACGATCTCGGCGGCGGGGCTGGTGGCCCCGCTCGCCGCGGACATGTCGACCACGCACACGGCCCTGCTGGTCCTCGCGATCGGCGCCGGCTCGCTCTTCTTCAGCCACGTCAACGACGCCGGGTTCTGGATGGTCAAGGAGTACTTCGGGATGACCGTCGGCCAGACCATCAAGACCTGGTCGGTGATGGAGACGATCATCTCGGTGGTGGCGGGGGCGATCGTGCTGCTGCTGTCGCTGGTGATCTAGGCGTACGGGGCAACGGCGCGGCCGGTGAGGCCGGTGGTCTCGGTGACGCCGGTGATCCAGGAGGTGGGGGCCGGGGGCTCTGCGCGGTGGGCCGCGCTACGGCCGCCACAGCGGGTGTTCCCGGTCCGCCCACTGCCTGCTCACCGACCCGGTCCGCAGCCCCCGCCGCGCCTCCGGGTCGCCCAGGGCCATGCCGATGTGGCCCGCCAGGACGATGCCGATGGTCAGGGCCAGCCAGTCGTGGACGAACGTCGCGCTGGTGCGCCACATCAGCGGGGTGAGGTGGGTGAACCACATCATCAGGCCGGTGGCGAGCATGACGAGGGTGGCGCCGGCGATCCAGGAGGCGTAGAGCTTCTGGCCGGCGTTGAACTTCGCGGCGGGGCGTGCGCCCGGCGTACGGCGGCGGGCGGCGCGGAGCCAGACGCGGTCGTGCGGGCCCCAGCGGTTCAGCCGGCCGAGGTCCGCGCGAAACGCGCGGGAGGCCAGGCCCGCCAGGACGGGGAGGGGCAGGAGCAGCCCGGCCCACTCGTGGACCGTCACCACGAGCGCCCGGCGGCCGACCAGTTCGGCGAACGCGGGGATGTACAGGCAGGCCGCCGTTGCCACGCAGATGCCCATCAGGGCGGCCGTCGTGCGGTGGATCCAGCGCTCGGCGGTCGCGAAACGCGCGACACGGGCCTGCGCCAGGACCGGTGGCTCCTCAAGTCGTCGGTTCATCGTCCCGCCCGTTCGATCGGCCGACCCACGCGTCGATGTCGTAGCCCCGCTCCTCCCAGTAGCCCGGCTCGACCTTCTCGGTGACCTCGATGCCGGAGAGCCACTTGGCCGACTTGTAGAAGTACATGGGGGCGACGTACAGCCGGACCGGACCGCCGTGGTTGTGGCTGAGGTCCTTGTCCCGCATGCGCAGGGCCACCAGGACGTCCGCGCGGCGGGCCTGCTCCAGGGTGAGGCTCTCGGTGTACGCCCCGTCGAAGCAGGTGAAGCGGATCGCGCCCGCCGAGGAGCGCACCCCGGCCGCGTCCAGCAGCGTGGAGAGCCGTACGCCCTCGAAGGGGGTGTCCGGGACCCGCCAGCCGGTGACGCACTGCACGTCCTTGACCATCCGGGTCTGCGGCAGGGCCCGCAGGTCGGCAAGGGTGTAGGAGCCGGGCTTGTCGACCAGCCCGCCGACCGTGAGGCGGTAGTTCTTCGCGGTCCTGCGGGGTACGGACGACGTCACCGAGTAGTAGCGGAAGCCGCCGCCGTTGGGGAGCAGGCCGGTCAGGCCGGTGGGGTCCTTCTCGGCCGCCTCGCCGAGGAACGCCTCCATGCCGCGCTGGAGGACGGGCGCGGCGACCACGCCGAGGGCGCCGAGTCCGAGGGTGCCGAGGAGGACCCGGCGGCCCACGGGCGCACCGCGCCCCGGTTCCCTGTCCACGTCTTCGGGGTGTTCCGCCGGCGCCTGCCGCGCCGCTGGATGTTCGGGGTTCACGTACTGATTCGACCATCCGCCGCCCCCGTCGGGCCAGCGACGGCGGAGATCCGTCAGGATTCCGTAAGCCCCGCAGGGCCCGAACTCGGCCTCTGCGGCCTCCGGTTCAGCGCCGACGCGCCGCGGCTCAGCCCGTCGCCTTCGCCGCCGCCCGGCCCGCCGTGCGGCCCGAGAACAGGCAGCCGCCGAGGAAGGTGCCCTCCAGCGAGCGGTAGCCGTGGACACCGCCGCCGCCGAAGCCCGCCGCCTCGCCCGCCGCGTACACGCCCTCCAGCGGGTCGCCGCCCTCGGTGAGGACCCGGGAGGACAGGTCGGTCTCCAGGCCGCCGAGGGTCTTGCGGGTGAGGATGTTCAGGCGGACGGCGATCAGCGGACCCGCCTTGGGGTCGAGGATGCGGTGCGGGGTGGCGGTGCGGATGAGCTTGTCGCCGAGGTAGTTGCGGGCCCCCCGGATCGCCATGACCTGGAGGTCCTTGGTGAAGGGGTTGGCGACCTCGCGGTCCCGGGAGACGATCTCGCGGCGCAGCTCGGCCTCGTCGATCAGCGGCTCCTTGGTGAGCGCGTTCATGCCGCGGACCAGGGAGCCGAGGTCCTTCTCGACGACGAAGTCGACGCCGTGGTCCATGAAGGCCTTGACCGGGCCGGGGACGTCCGCGCGAGCCCGGATGAAGACGTCCTTGATGGACTTGCCGGTCAGGTCGGGGTTCTGCTCGGAGCCGGAGAGGGCGAACTCCTTGCCGATGATCTTCTGGTCGAGGACGAACCAGGTGTAGTCGTAGCCGGTCTTCATGATGTGTTCGAGCGTGCCGAGGGTGTCGAAGCCGGGGAACAGCGGGACCGGGAGCCGCTTGCCGCGGGCGTCCAGCCAGAGCGAGGACGGGCCGGGCAGGACGCGGATGCCGTGGTTCTCCCAGATGGGGTTCCAGTTCTGGATGCCCTCGGTGTAGTGCCACATCCGGTCGCGGTTGATGAGGTGGGCGCCCGCCTCCTCGGCGATGCCGAGCATCCGGCCGTCGACGTGCGCGGGCACGCCGGAGATCATCTTCTCCGGGGGGTTGCCGAGCCGCTCGGGCCAGTTGGCGCGGACGAGGTCGTGGTTGCCGCCGATGCCGCCGGAGGTGACGATCACGGCCTGGGCCTTCAGTTCGAAGGCGCCGGTGACGTTGCGGGTGCTCGGCCGGCCGCGTTCGATGGACGACGGCTCCAGGATCTCGCCGGTGACGGTGTCGACGGTGCCCGCGCTGCGCGAGAGGCCGGTCACCCGGTGCCGGAACTTCAGCTGGACGAGCCCTCGGGCCACACCCTCGCGCACCCGCCGCTCGAAGGGCTCGACGAGGCCGGGGCCGGTGCCCCAGGTGATGTGGAAGCGGGGGACCGAGTTGCCGTGTCCGTTGGCGTCGTAGCCGCCGCGCTCGGCCCAGCCGACGACCGGGAAGAACCGGACGCCCTGCCCGTGCAGCCAGGACCGCTTCTCGCCGGCCGCGAAGTCGACGTACGCCTCGGCCCACTTGCGCGGCCAGTGGTCCTCCTCGCGGTCGAAGGCGGCCGTGCCCATCCAGTCCTGGAGGGCGAGCGCGTGGCTGTCCTTGATCCGCAGGCGGCGCTGCTCGGGCGAGTCGACGAAGAAGAGCCCGCCGAAGGACCAGTGCGCCTGGCCCCCGATCGACTGCTCCGGCTCCTGGTCGAGGAGGATCACCTTGCGGCCCGCGTCGACGAGCTCCGCGGTCGCCGTGAGCCCCGCGAGGCCCGCCCCGATCACGATCACATCTGCGTCGTACGACATTCGAGGACGTCCTCTCGGGAACGGGTCGGGCGAAGAAAGGCAGGCCGAAGCGGGCCAGGCACGGCCTCGCGCCTTGTTACCGGCCGGTCAGCAGCGCTGGCCTCAGATCCTTCGGCAGAAGGAGTGACCTAGTCAACCGCCGAGGTGTGTCTCCTCCCACCGACAGCATCCGGCCGGGGCGGCTACAGTCGGTCCAATACGTATCGGGCCGCCCGTCGGGGCACATATCACTCCCCGGCCGGGACGTCCGGCGGACACCCCGGAAGTTCCGCCGCGGCCCGTCCGACGACCCGAGGTACTCCGCGTGTCGGTTCTCGTTCTCCTCCTCTCCGTGGGCGCCGCCTGCTGTCTGGGTTTCGGCTTCGTCCTCCAGCAGCAGGCCGCCGCGCACGCCCCGCTGGGCGACTTCCTCTCGCCCCGGCTGCTGCTCGACCTGATCCGGGTGCCGCGCTGGCTCGGCGGGATCGGGCTGATGGTGTGCGGGATGGCACTGGGCGCGGTCGCGCTCGGCCGGGGCGAGGTCACCCTCGTGGAGCCGCTCCTCGCGACCAACCTCCTCTTCGCGCTCGCCCTCTCCCGCCGGCACACCCGTCAGCCGCTGGGCCGCCAGGGATGGGCGGGGCTGGTGCTGCTCGCGGGCGGGGTCACCGCGTTCATCGTCGCCGGGCGACCGGAGGGTGGAGCGGCGGTCGGCGGCCCCTTCCGGCAGTGGCTGATCATCGGCGTCATGGTGGGGCTCGCACTGCTGCTCACCGCCTACGCGAAGCGGTCCCGCAGCAGCGCCGCGCCGGTGCTCCTGGCGGTCGCCGCCGGGCTCCTGTACGGCGTCCAGGACGCGCTCACCCGGATCAGCGGGCAACTGTTCGGCGCGGGAGGCTGGAGCGGGCTGCTCACCTCGTGGCAGCCCTACGGGGTCGTACTGCTCGGGGTGACCGGGCTCCTCCTCGTCCAGAGCGCGTTCGAGACGGCGCCGCTGCGGATGTCGCTGCCGGCGCTGACCGTCGCGCAGCCGCTGGCGGGGATCGCGTGCGGGGTGGGGTTCCTGGGTGACCGGCTGCGGACGGACGCGGGGGCGCTCGCGTGGGAGGCGGCCGGGCTGGCGGGGGCCGTGGTGGGGGTGGTGCTCCTCGGGATGCATCCGGCGATGCCGTGCGGCCCCGCCGGGGCGCGGAAGGGTGTGGTGGGGGCGGGCGCGAGCGCCGTATAGCTCGGGGGTGCGGTTCGCACGCCGGGTGGGGTCGGTGGCGCGGAGGGGCTGCGCCCCTTGTTCCTCGGGCGCCCACAATGGGGGCCATGAGTGCCGCCGACGAGATCCTCGACATCGTGGACGAGAGCGACCAGGTCATCGGGCAGCTTCCACGAGGGGAGGTGTATGCCCGAGGACTGCGGCATCGGGCCGTGTTCGTGCTGGTCAGGGACGGGTCCGGGCGGGTGTTCGTGCACCGCCGGACTCCGACGAAGCTGATCTTCCCGTCGCTGTACGACATGTTCGTGGGCGGGGTCGTGGGAGCGGGCGAGTCCTACGACGACGCGGCGCTGCGCGAGGCCGAGGAGGAGCTGGGCGTCTCCGGACTGCCCCGGCCGGACCCGCTGTTCCGGTTCCTGTACGACGACGGGGCCGGGCGTACCTGGTGGTCGGCGGTGTACGAGGTTCGCTGCGAGCTGCCGGTGGACCCGCAGGCGGAGGAGGTCGCCTGGCACGGCTTCCTGCCGGAGGCGGAGGTGGAGCGGCGGCTGCGCGAGTGGGAGTGGGTGCCGGACGGGGTGGCGGCGTACGAGCGGCTGAGGGCGCGTGGGAGCGCCGGATGACGGGCTGGGTCACCGGATGACGTGCGGGAGCGCCGGACGACGGGTGGCAGCGCCGGACGACGGGTGGGGCCGCCGGATGACGGGTGGCGAGGGCAGATGACGGGTGGCGAGGGCAGATGACGGGTGGGGAGGGCGGCCTTCCCTCCGAAGTCGACCGGTAATGTCCTGCACGTGAGCGAATTTGCACGGAACGTCCGCCTCTGGTTCGTCCCCGAGGAAATCCGGGCGGAGGGCCGGACCCCGGACTACCGGTTCTCCCTGGCCAACGAGCGGACGTTCCTGGCCTGGCTGCGCACCTCGCTCGCCCTGATCGGCGGCGGTTTCGCGGTGGACCAGTTCCTGCCGGACCTGCGCTGGGGCTGGCGCGTCGGGCTCGCCCTGGTCCTGTTGGCCTCCGGGGTGCTGTGCGCGTTGCGGGCGGTCAACCACTGGGTGCGCTGCGAGCGGGCGATGCGGCGCGGGGAGGACCTTCCGGTGTCCCGCTTCCCGGCCGTGCTCGGCATCGTCGTCGCCGTGGTGGCCGTCGCCATGGTCGTCGTGGTCCTGCTCCGGCGGGAGGGGTGAGCCCGTCGTCCGCTCCCCCGGAGCCGGCCGACCGCGACCCCGGCCTGCAACCCGAACGCACCCGGCTCGCCTGGCGGCGGACGACCCTCACGGGTGCCGTGGTCGCCGTCCTCGCGGCCAAGTCCGCCCTGCACGGCGGGCCGTCGACGGCCGGCGTGGTGGCCGCGGCGCTGTGCGCGGTGCTGTGGCTGGGCTGCCTGGCGCTCGCCCATCGCCGTATCCACGCCCTGGCGGCCTCCCGCCCGCCCGTCCTCACGCCCCGGATCGCCACGACGGCCGCCCTGTGCGTGATCGCCCTCGCGGTCTGCGGTGCGGCCCTGGTGTTCTGACCGCGCGGACGCGTCGAGGCGCAGCCGGGCGAATCGAAGCCTGGCCAGATCTTGGTCTGTGCATGGAGTTTCCAAAGGGAGAATTGGGGTTTGTGTGACTAGCCTGGATTTGTCACCCCATGTCCCACCGAAGGTGAGCGCGATGACCACCCTGCACCAGGAGCACCCCGTCCACGACCACGACCACGGCCCCGCCTGCGGGCACACCGCGGTGTCGCACGGGGACCACACCGACTACGCGCACGACGGGCATCTCCACCGCGAGCACTCCGGCCACTGGGACGAATGCGAGCCGAGCGGGCACACCGCGCACGACGGGCACAGCCACGAGCACGGCGAGGACTGCGGGCACCAGGCGGTCACCCACGGGGACCACGTGGACTACGTGCACGACGGACACCGGCACGCCGCCCACGACGGGCACTGGGACGACCACTGACCGACGGCACGTACGGCGGCGACGACCGGCACCAGTTCCCTGCGCCGACCCTGGCGCCGACTCCGGCACCGCCGCCCGCACCGCTTCCGCACCCCCGGTTTCCCCGGTTCGTCGCCGACTGGCAGGCTCTGACCACCAGTTGGCGACGATCCGGGGGGACGGAAGGGGTCACGATGACCGCGGAAGAGCCGTACACCGTCGAACTCGCGAGCGACGTGTACGCGTATGTGCAGCCGGACGGTGGGTGGTGCCTGAACAACTCGGGTTTCGTGAGCGACGGGACCACCACGCTGCTCGTGGACACGGCCGCGACCGAGCGCCGGACCCTCGCACTGGGCGCCGCGCTGGACGCGACCGGGGTCCCGAGGCCCCGCCTCCTGGTCAACACCCACCACCACGGCGACCACACCTACGGCAACGGCTTCTTCACTCCCTCCGCCACCCTGGTCTCGCACACGGCCTGCCGCCGCGAGGCTCTCGCCAGCGGGCAGCACCTCCATCTGCTGTGGCCGGGGACCGACTTCGGTGATGTGGAGATCCGGGGCGCGGACCTGACGTACCACGACCGCGTGACGCTCCACGTCGGTGACATCGAGGCCCAGGTCATCCACCCCGGCATCTCGCACACGGTCGGCGACTCCGTCGTGTGGCTGCCGCACCGGCGGGTGCTGTTCGCGGGGGACCTGGTCTTCGAGGGCGGGACTCCGTTCTTCCTGATGGGCTCGCTCAGCGGTTCACTGCGGGCGCTGGCGCTGCTGCGCGAGCTGGGCGCCGAGACCGTCGTCCCGGGGCACGGTCCGGTCACCGACCCGTCCGCGTTCGACAGGGCCGAGCGGTACATCCGGTTCGTGGCCGAGGTCGCGCAGAAGGCGCACGCGGCGGGGCTGACACCGCTGGAGGCCGCGCGGAGCACGGATCTCGGCGAGTACGCCGCGCTGCCCGAGAGCGAGCGGCTGGTGGCGAACCTGCACCGGGCCTACGCCGAACTGGACGGGAAGCCCGAGGGCGAGGGCGTCGACCCGTTCGCCGGGTTCATGGACATGGCGACCGTGAACGGCGGGGAGATGATGACCTGCCACGCCTGACGGCAGCCGGGCCGGGGATCCGGACGGGGGATCGGAGGACGGGATCCGGACGAGGGATCCGGACGAGAGGCCCGGACGAGGCGATCCGGCCCCGGGATCCCGCCGGAGTCCGGCGGGAACCCGCCACGCTGCCCGGGATCCCGCCGAGACTCCGATCACTTTCGGGTCGCCCACTGGACGACATACCGACCGGTCGGCATCATGGGACGGGTCCCGATACGCCGCGTGTAGGAGCGATGATGCACCCAGACCACCCGCCAGGTCTCGATCCCGACCGGCTCCGCGTCCTGCTCGACACCGAGCGGCCCGGACTCGTGCGCGGCCCGCTCACCGGCCGGCTGATCGAGGGCGGACGGTCGAACCTGACGTACGAGGTCACGGACGGCACCGCGAAGTGGGTCGTTCGACGGCCTCCGCTGGGCCATGTGCTGGCGACCGCGCACGACATGAGACGCGAACACCGTGTCATCAGCGCGCTGCACGCCACGGACGTGCCGGTGCCGAGCCCCGTGCTGTTCTGCGACGACGAGGACGTGCTCGGCGCGCCCTTCTACGTCATGGACTTCGTCGAGGGCACCCCCTACCGCACCGCCGAGCAGCTGGCCCCGCTGGGCCCGGAGCGCACCCGGGCCGCCGTGCTGAGCCTGGTCGACACCCTCGTCGAGCTGCACGCGGTGGACCCCGCCGAGGTGGGCCTCGCCGACTTCGGGCGCCCGGAGGGCTTCCTGGACCGGCAACTGCGGCGCTGGGGCAAGCAGTTGGACGCGTCCCGCAACCGCGATCTGGCCGGCATCGACGAACTGCACGCGGTGCTGGGACGCCGGCTGCCCCACTCCCCCGCTCCCACCGTCGTGCACGGCGACTATCGCCTGGACAACGTGCTCCTCGGCGACGACGACCGGATCAGAGCCATCCTCGACTGGGAGATGTCCACGCTCGGCGATCCGCTCACCGACCTGGGCCTGCTGGTGATGTACAGCGTCCCGCTCGCCACGCCCGACTCGCCCGTCTCCACGACCGCGGCGGCCGCCGGGCACCCGGACCCGTCCGAGATCGTGGAGCGGTACGCGGCCCGCTCGGGCCGTGACGTCTCCTCGGTGTCCTGGTACACGGCGTTCGCGTGGTTCAAGCTCGCCGTGATCCTGGAGGGCATCCACTACCGCTACACACTCGGCCAGACGGTCGGCCGCGGCTTCGACCGCATCGGCGACCTGGTCCCCGTCTTCATCGAACACGGCCTGACGACGCTCGGCGCCGGCACCCAGGAAGGCTGACCCGCCATGGACTTCGCATTCGACGCCCGCACGGAGGAGCTGCGCGCCAGGCTCCTCGCCTTCATGGACGCGTACGTGTACCCGGCGGAGGCCGTGGCCGAGGAGCAGCGGGCCCGGCTGGCCTCACCCTGGGACACGCCCGCCGTGGTGGAGGAGCTGAAGGCCGAGGCCCGCCGGCAGGGCCTGTGGAACCTCTTCCTGCCCGACTCCGAGTACGGGGCGGGGCTCACCAACCTGCAGTACGCGCCGCTCGCCGAGATCACGGGCCGCTCCCCGCAGCTGGCGCCGACCGCGCTGAACTGTGCCGCGCCCGACACGGGCAACATGGAGGTGCTGAGCCAGTTCGGTGACGAGGCGCAGAAGAAGCAGTGGCTGGAGCCGCTGCTCGCCGGTGAGATCCGGTCGGCGTTCGCGATGACCGAGCCGGAGGTGGCCTCCTCGGACGCCACCAACATCACCACGCTGATCGAGCGAGACTCCGACGGCACGGGCGACTACATCGTCAACGGGCGCAAGTGGTACATCTCCGGGGCCATGAACCCCGACTGCAAGATCTTCATCGTCATGGGCAAGACGGACCCGGACGGGGCCGACATCCGCCGCCAGCAGTCGATGATCCTGGTCCCGCGTGACACTCCGGGTGTCACGGTGAAGCGGGCGATGCAGGTGTTCGGGTACGAGGACCACTCGCACGGCGGTCACGCCGAGGTGGTCTTCGAGAACGCGCGGGTGCCGGCCTCCAACCTGATCGGCGAGGAGGGCGGCGGTTTCGCCATCGCGCAGGCGCGGCTCGGTCCGGGTCGCATCCACCACTGCATGCGGCTCATCGGGATGGCCGAGCGGGCGATCGAGCTGATGTGCCGGCGCGCGGTGGCCCGGGAGGCCTTCGGCAAGGCGCTGGCGCAGCAGGGGGTCGTGCACAACTGGATCGCCGACGCGCGGGTGGCGGTGGAGCAGCTGCGGCTGCTGGTGCTGAAGACGGCGTGGATGATGGACACGGTGGGCAACAAGGGGGCCCACACGGAGATCCAGGCGATCAAGATCGCCACCCCGCGGACGGTGGTGGACATCATCGACCGCGCGATCCAGCTGCACGGCGCGGGGGGTGTCAGCCAGGACTTCCCGCTGGCCGAGCTGTACGCGGGGGCGCGGACGCTGATGATCGCGGACGGGCCGGACGAGGTGCACCAGCGGTCGCTGGCGCGACGGGAGCTCAAGCGGTACGTGTGAGCGGTGGGGGTGTGTTGTCGGGTGCGGGTGAGTGTGGGGTGCATTGCCGGGTGCGGGTGAGTGGGGGCTTCTCGCGCAGTTCCCCGCGCCCCTGCGAGCCCGGGCCCCTGCGCCCTTATGAGCCCAGGCCCCCTGCGGGCCTGAAAGACACGGCCCCGCGGGCCTGAAGAGCACGGGGCGCAGCCCCTGCTACTCAGGGGCGCGGGGAACTGCGCGAGAAGCCCCACCGGGCCCGCACCCGACAACGCACCCCTACGGCCGGAGCGCCCTCAGCAGCAGGTCCGCCAAGTGGTCCGCGACCTCCTGCGGACCCATCGGGCCGTCGGGGCGGTACCACGTCGACAGGTGGTGGACCGAACCGAAGTGGTAGTCGACGACCAGATCGGCCGGGGTCGCCGTCGAGAAGACGCCGGCCTCCTGCCCCTCCTCCACGAGCGCCCGGAAACGCTCGTGGTACCGCCGGCGTTCCGCGCGGACCTGCTTGTTCTTCTCCGGGCTCAGGTGGTGCATGGACCGGAAGAAGATCATCGCGTCGTCGAGGTTGTCGATGGTGGTGACGACGACATCGGCGGCGGCACCCCGCAACCGCTCCTCGACGGGCGCGTCGGCTCCCGCGAACGCGTCGAGCCGCTCCTGCTGGATACGCAGCACGCGCGCGTACACCTCGTGCAGCAGGTCGTCCTTGGAACCGAAGTAGTGATACAGCGCGCCCTTGGTGACGCCCGCCGCCTCGACGATCTCCTGCACCGAGGTGCGGTCGTAGCCCCGCTCGGCGAAGAGCCGGGTGGCGGCGGCGAGCAGCCGCTGCGGGACGGGCGTACCGTCTCCGTCCGTCGTCCTGGGCACTGCCGCCACCTGCCTTCCGAGGTTCTGTCGTCGCCTGCCGGTCGCCCGCCGGCCCTCGGCCGGTTCCCGACCGGCCGGAATCGGGCGCTTCCGCCGGAGGATCATCCCACTCTCCGGCACGCGCCCGCCGGGCAGGGCGGTCAGCCCGTCGTCTCCCACTTCTGCTGGATGTGGTTCATGTTCGTCAGCCAGCGGTCCGGGTCGGCCGCCCTGGCCTGGTAGAAACCGGCCACTTCGGGGTGCGGCAGGATCAGGAAACGGTCCTTGTCGATGCCCTCGAAGAGCGCGTCGGCCACGTCCTCCGGATCGATCGCGGTCGGCGCGAGCACCAGGTCGCCCGCGCTGCCGGAGGCGGTCAGCATGTCGGTGCGCACGCCCTGCGGGCAGATCGCGTGGACCTTGACGCCCCGGTGCCGATAGGTGAGGGACAGCCATTCGGCGAAGGCGTACGCCCCGTGCTTGGTGACGCTGTAGGGCGCCGCGCCGATCATCGTGAGCAGCCCGGCGGCCGAGACCGTCGAGACGAAACGCCCGCTGCCCCGCTCCAGCCACGCCGGAAGCAGCTCGTGGGCCGCCCGGACGTGGGCCATGACGTTGACGTCCCAGGCGAGCGCCCAGACCTTCTCGTCGGCCGCCTCCGTCCCGCCGGAGGCGAGTCCGGCGTTCGCGCAGTACACGTCCACGGTGCCGCCGAGGGCCTCGCGCGCCGCCGGGACGACGACGGACGCGTCCCCGGGGACCGCGATCCCGCCGATCTCGTCGGCCACGGCCTTCGCCCGGTCGCCGTCCAGGTCGTTCACGACGACCCGCGCGCCCTCGGCCGCGAACCGGCGGGCCAGGGCGGCCCCGATCCCGCCACCGGCCCCCGTGACGACCACACCCGCACCCTGCACGGCTCCCACGATCGGTCTCCTTCGACTTCGATGCGACGTATCAAGAATCGGTCCACCAAGACCACCAGACTAACCGGTCGGTATGTCCTTGAGGAAGGGTGTCGCCGTGCCCCTCAGAGGCACGGGGCCGTGGCCCGTGGGGCTCCGCCGCCCGGGCGCGACCAGCCACACGCGCCCCGCGGACGACGAACCACCCGCACAAGCGCTTAGCCTGCCTGTACGCCTCTTCCCCCACCGCGACCGGAGGTCCACCCCCCATGCACCTCTCCCGCCGCACCTTCCTCGCCGCCTCCACGGCCACGGCGGCCACGGCCACCGCCTCCACCGCCGGCCTCGCCACCGCGCCCCCGGCCGAGGCCGCCCGCCAAGGGCTCCGCACCGGGTTCGAACGCCTCGTACAGGACGGCTACGCACTCCTCGGCGGTCAGAAGGTCGGCATCGTCACCAACCCCACCGGCGTCACCCGGGACGCCCGCCACATCGTCGACGTGATGCACGCCGACGACCGCGTGGACCTCAGGGCCGTCTTCGGCCCCGAGCACGGCTTCCGGGGCACCGCCCAGGCCGGCGGCTCCGAGGGCCGGCACGACGACCCGGCGACCGGGCTGCCGGTCTACGACACGTACCTGAAGAGCGGCCGTCCCCTCGCCGACGTCTTCACCGCCTCCGGCGTGGACACGGTCGTCTTCGACATCCAGGACGTGGGCGCCCGCTTCTACACGTACATCTGGACGCTGTACGACTGCATGGAGGCGGCCCGGCTGGCGGGGAAGCGTTTCGTCGTGCTGGACCGGCCGAACCCGGTGACCGGGCGGAGCGCCCAGGGGCCCGTGCTGCACAAGGAGTTCGCGACGTTCGTCGGGCGGCAGCCCGTCTCGCAGGCGCACGGGATGACGGTCGCGGAGCTGGCACGGCTGTTCAACGGGGAGTTCCTCACCTCGCCCGTACCGCTGGAGACCGTACTGATGTCGGGGTGGAAACGGTCGCGGTTCCACGAGGACTCCGGGCTGCCCTGGGTGCCGCCGAGCCCGAACATGCCGACGCCGGACACCGCCCTGGTGTACGCGGGGACGTGTCTGTTCGAGGGGACGAACCTGTCGGAGGGGCGCGGCACCACGCGGCCGTTCGAACTGCTCGGCGCGGAGGGCGTCGACCGGCGGTGGGCGGCCGCCGTGAACGAACTCGCCCTGCCCGGCGCCCACTTCAGGGAGGCGTACTTCGCGCCGACGTTCTCCAAGTTCCAGGGGAAGACCATCGGGGGCGTACAGATCCATGTCCACGACCGCGCCGCGTACGACCCCGTGCGCACCGGGATCGGCCTCCTCGTGACCGCCAAGCGGGTGTGGAGCGGGTTCGCCTGGCGGCCGGACAACTGGATCGACAAGCTGACCGGCTCGGCGCGGGTGCGGATCATGATCGACGCGGGTGCGGACACCGACGAGGTCGTGGCGGGCTGGCAGGAGGAACTGGCGGCGTTCCGCAGGGTGCGCAAGGAGTATCTGCTGTACCGGTAGCGGGGGCGCCGAGGATCCGCGTACGTGACGTATGGCCATCCTTCGCCGTTGGCAGGACCATGCGCGTGAGCGCAGCACCAGCGGGGCCGAAGGGGGCTCGTCATGGCGGATCCGGTAATGAGCGTGACTCCCTACTGGGAACTGACCTTCGACGCCGACGGCGACGTCGACACCGGTCGGCGGGACCGGCTGTTCGCCGGGGTACGCGGCCGCGGCATCGCCGACCTGGTCGTCTTCGCGCACGGCTGGAACAGCGACCGGTCCGGCGCGACCGCGCTCTACAGCCGCTTCTTCGCCCCGTTCCCGGACCTCGCGCCGCACGCGAGGCTCGGGTACGTGGGCGTGCTGTGGCCCTCGATGCGGTTCTCGGACGAGCCGATCCCGGACATCGAACCGGCCCCGGCCGTGGCGTCCGGCCGCCCCGCGCTCGACAAGAGGACCCGGAGCGCGCTGGCGGAGGTGTTTCCGGGGCGGTCGGTCGTCGTCGAGCGGCTCGCCGGGCTGCTGGAGAGCCGTACGGACGACGGTCCGTCGCTGGAGGAGTTCGGGCGGCTGGTACGGCTGCTGGTGGAGGTGCCGCCCCAGGGGCCGCAGGGCGTGTGCGCGGCGGACACCGTCGGGGCGGGGGCGCCGGAGGACCTGCCCGGGATGCTGTGCGGGGACACGCCGGCCGTGTGCGCGGACTTCGCGGCGGCGCTGGCGGAGGTCGGGACCGCGGGGGTGATGACCGGGACCGTGCCCGCTCCTGCGCAGGTGTGGGACGGCGCGCACGAACTCCTGCGTCAGGCCACGTACTTCGCGATGAAACGGCGGGCGGGGGCGGTCGGCGAGCGCGGGCTCGGGCGGCTGCTCGGGCAGCTGGCGCGCACGGCACCGGACGTGCGGGTGCATCTGGTCGGGCACAGCTTCGGCGCGCGCCTGGTGTCGTTCGCGCTGCGCGGGCTGCCCGAGGGCGTGCGCACGGTGAAGTCGGTGACGCTCCTCCAGGCGGCCTTCTCGCACTACGCGTTCGCGGCGCGCCTGCCCCACGACCACGGCGCGAGCGGGGTCCTCGACGGCCGGTACAGGCGTGTCGACGGGCCGTTGGTGTGCTGTCACTCCCGGCACGACTCGGCGCTCGGGACCATCTACCCGCTGGCCTCCCGGATGGCGGGCGACGCGCGGACGGTGCTGGGACTGAGTGTGAACAGCCTCCTCGGCACCAAGTGGGGAGCCCTCGGCTACGGAGGGGTGCGGGCGGTCGAGGGCACCCGGTCGTTCACCCTGGCCGACGCCCTGCGGGTCCGGCTGCCGGCCTCGGGCTGCGTGAACGTCGACGCGTCGGCGGTGGTGCGACGCGGCGGGGCGCCGTCCGGAGCGCACGGCGACATCTGCCACCGGGAGCTGGCGCGGGTGGTGCTGGCGGCGGGCCGTATCGCCTGATCCCGGCCCGCCGCCGTCACGCGGACTCGCTCACACCGGTGCGCGCACCGGTGCGTGCACCCATGCGTGCGCGGGTGCGTTCACCCACGCGCGCACCGGCACGTTCACCGGCTGGTTCACCGGTGCGAGGTGAACTCCACGACCTGCTGGAAGGTCGGCCGGTTCTGCCAGCTGATCTTGTTGTGCTTGATGCCGCCCAGGGTCCGCTGGATGATCGAGTCGGCGCACCACTGGTCGCCGGCCGAGCAGTTCGCGTCGCCGGGGTAGACCTGTGCGGCGGTCTTGCCGGCCGCCTCCTTGAGGGTGTCGATCAGGACGGTGCGGCAGGCGCCGAGGCTGCCGCCGCCGCAGTACTGCTTCGCCAGCGGACCCCGCACCGTCTCACCCAGCACCGAGCGGAGGTCCTTGTCGACGTAGCTCCACCAGCCGTACTGGAAGGAGCTGCCGGCGTGGGAGCCGGTCGGGCCGTGCGAGGCCGACGGGGACTCGTCGATGGGGAGGTTGGCGGTGATGGCGTTGTACAGATCGGTGCCGAGACCGGGTGCGAACTCGGCCTTCACCAGCAGCGGCCACCAGGCGTCCAGGATGCGGATCGCCTCGGCGTTGGCGTAGGTCTTGGAACCGGCGGAGGTCTCCGTGCGCTTCGAACCGGAGGTGACCCAGGCTTGGAGCTTGGTGACCGCCGCGGCGGCCGCGGAGTCGGTGACGGTGCTGCTGTTGATGACCTTGAGCAGGTCGGGGACGACGTCCTCGGCCCGCAGGTCGGCGAGGCCCGCCTCGGCCATGGCCTTCGTCAGCGACGCCCGGGTGACACCGCCCGCGGCGACCAGTTTCCTCACCCGGTCGTCGAGGAGGTTGCCGCGGTGGACGGAGCCGTTGCCCCAGGGGGCGGTGGTGTAGTCCGCGGCCTGCTTGTTGTTCCAGGAGATGTAGTAGTCCTGGTCGACGGAGTTGGGGTGCTGGGCGGGCGGGGTGTAGTCGGCGGCGTTGGTGGCCGGGTTCCAGCCCCGCCACTCGTACGCGGACCGGGCCCAGGCCGGGAACTCGGGGTCCATGCTCGCGGGGCGCACCGGGTTGTCGCCGCTGTTGTAGTACGCGGTGTGGGTGGAGTCCGCGTAGAACCAGTTGAAGGTGTAGTTGATGTTCTGGACGGCCTTCTGGAAGGACTCGGGGCCCTTGACGTAGTCCGGATCGTTCAGCATCTGGAAGCCGATGATCGACTCGGCCTCGTTCAGGTACGAGGAGCGCAGGGTGGTGTAGGCGACCTTCTTGCCGTCGACGGTGGCGCGGTGCGTCACGGGGCCGTACTTGGTGCGCCAGACCTGCATGCGGTAGGAGCCGGCCGGGGTGGAGTCGGCGGTGGTGGGCTTCCAGGAGTTGGTCTGCTCGATCTTCTCCATGGCCGTGCAGGTGCCGTGGTAGAGGTAGTGGACGTCGTCCTGGCACAGCTCGACGGCGTACGCGTCGATGATGTCCTGGCCGGAGGTGGTGGCGCTCCAGGCGTAGTCCTGGCCCCGGCCGAGTTCGACGTACATGCTCAGGCCGGCGAAGGAGGCTCCGCGGGCGCTGATGCCCGGGCCCTGGATCTCCTGGAGCATGAGCAACTGCGGGGCGAAGTAACCGGTCTGCGGGCCGAAGACGGCGACGGGGTGTCCGCTCGCGGTGTGCTTGCCACTGACGACCAGGGCGTTGGACATGCCGCGCCGGGCGGAGCTGAGGGCGTTGTCGGTGGCCTTGGCGGACAGGCGCGTGGAGGCCGACGTGGCCGCGCTGCCGGTGCGGTCGTACACGAGGGGTTCCTCGGCCACCGTGCCGCCGTCGGGGAGGGCCGTGCCCTGCGGGTTCGCGGGCTTGGTGGCGTACGGGAAGCTGCCGTCGTGGACGGTGAGGGCGGCCTCGGGGTCGTTGCGCTCGCGGAAGGACTCCCAGACCTTGGTGCCCTCGGTGACGCCGTACTTCTCCTGGGCGGCCAGCAGGGAGAGGGCGTTGTTGACCTCGCCGCCGCCGCCCGAGCCGAAGAGGGCGCCGATGACGGAGGCCAGGGCGACGAGGTCGGTGGGCTTGAACTTCTCGATGGTGCCGGCGTTGGTGACGGAGTCCTTGTGGCCGGTCAGGACGTACTCGCCGGGGAAGTAGCGGCCGCTGTCGGAGGCGTCGATGTAGGCGTTGATGCCGGCGACGTAGGCGTTGACGTCGGCGAGGGCCAGCTGCCCGCGCTCGCCGTTACTGGCCACGGCCTTGTCGATCTGGGCCTGGAGGTCCGCCTCGGTGTAGGGGGCGTGGCGCCAGAACTCCTGTTCAAGGCCCTGGTTGGACGGGGCGCCGCCGGCGAACGGGGTCAGCTTGCCGCGGCCGACATGGCGGAAGACGTCCATCAGCCACAGCCGGTCCTGGGCCGCCGCGTATCCCGCGCCGAACTCGGTGCCGTACCGGGTGGTGCCCGTGATGTGCGGCACACCCGTCTTCTTGTCACGGACGATCGTGACGTCCGTGCGGCCCGCCGGGCTCAGGGTGGAGGCGACCTGGCCGGAGGGGACGCCGAAGGAGGCGTCGTTGAAGAAGGTGTTGATGGTGGAGTTGGTGAGGCCCGGGTAGCCGGTGGCCAGGTTGTTGTAGGGGCCCAGCTGGTTGCTCGCGTTCTCCGGCATGGAGCCGAATGCCTGGTTGAGCAGGATCTGGGCCAGGGTGGCGTTGCCGTTCTGGCCGGGCGGCAGGATGTCGGAACACTGCCCGGCGCAGTGGTCGGTGACCGCTGCGGCCGCGTCGGCGGACGTGTCGGCCGCCGCGGCTGGGGCAGCAGGGGAAAGAGGCGACAAAAGACCGGCAACGAGTGCGCATATCGAAGCGGCCTTGAGGAACTCCGGGAATCTACGGGGAGTTCTCAGTCTGTCGAGGGCGTTGCGTGAGGTGCGTGGGATGCGCCGGTGCATGGCAGCTCCTGCCGACGAGGGTGGGCCGGATGTTACCGCCGGTATCCCCGGCTTTGAAGATGAACATGCGTCACGTTTTCAGGATCATCACCCTCGGACAGGCACCACACAGCATGAACGGGTACTCAGAAGTAGGCGTAAGCAGACAAGAAGAAGTAAGAGGCAGTCAGACGTAGGCAGGAACGGCCCATGAACGGCTCAGTGGACGACTTATGGAGGTCATCGGAAATCGGATGGAGCCGAATCGGGTGTCGATACGTCTATTCGGCGACGTCCCGACGACGACGCCGAAGTGACCGAAGTACAGGTGCAGGTGTGACGGAGGTGCAGGGCGATGGCTGGTTTCCGGAGTCTGGCAAGACAGGTGCGAGATCCCAGGTGCGATCTGGCGCTGCGGCGTTATTCGCTGCGCAAGTGCCTTGAGCGCTTCGCCCCCTACGGGCATCGGGCGACCTGGGACCACCTGTGCTCACGGGCCGGGTTCGGCCCCGAGGACCGCAACCCCGACCCGGCGCGGCTCGTGGCCGCACTGGAGGAGTTGGAGGAGGCCCGCTCCGTGTGGCTCGACTACGAGGTGCAGTTCGCGCGGCGCCGCAAGAAGGAGAAGCACGACGGGCTGCGCAGGCCGGGCAGTGTGGACGACTGGCACCGGCTGACCTGGGGAGGGTTCGGAGTCGCCTGGTGCGACGACCCGGGGGTCCATCCCCGTGAACCGATGGCGGAGGTGCTGCGCCGGCTCATCGCCGCGCTGGAGCGCGAGCCGGGCTCGACCTGCCCGGTGTGCGAGGGCGAGCGGCTCGTCTGGCGGTACGACCTGGCCCACGAACCGTCCTCGGGCCCGGTCTGCACGGAGTGCGGAATCGTGGTGCCGCGTCCGGTGCTCACGCCCGAGGCCCTGGCGGAGACCAGGCGCGGACGGCTGTTGATCTCGGCGTAGCGCGACGGGGGTGCGCCGGGGATGCCGCACCCCCGTGTATGTGCGGATGCCACTGCGCGGATCCCGGTCCGCGCGCGTACGGCGCGAGGGCACGGCCGCCGGTACGCCCCGGCATCTACGGCTCCTCGACGTCCGTGTGGATGGCGAGCTTGAACTCGGCGAGGGTGAGTGCCGTGGCCCGCCTGGTGTCCCCCGGCCCGCGCGCGGATGTCTTCAGCCCGAGCGGCATGCCCTCGTGCACGAACATCTGCCACATGAAGGTGCGGTACTGCCCGCCCCGGGTGGACACGCCGTCCGTCGTGCCCGTCGAGTCGTACTTCTTCTTCGTCAGGTTCAGCGGATCGCGTACGAAGCGGGCGCGGTACTCCACCGCTCTCGGGTCCGCCTCCCAGAAGACCATCGCCGAGAGCACGCCCCAGCCGTCGTGGCTGGGCCAGATCAGCCCGGAGCGCGGATCGGGGAACTTCGAAGCGGAGCCGCCGCCGTTCGCCGGATCGTGCATCTTCCAGGGGTCGTAGGACTCCCGGGCCCTCTCGTACGGAAAGCGCACCAGGTGGTAGCCGTCGGAGTCGTAGGTGATCCGCTGCCCGCCCGAGTGTGCCTTCTCCCACTTCAGCGAACATATGACGACGCTCATCGCCGCCCCTTTCCCCTTGCCGGAGGATGCCGTTCCACCCCCTCGTGTGCATGACACGGTCGAGGGGAGAGCGGTTGCGGCACAGGGCGAGAACGCGTCGGAGAGCCGGAGATTCACAGGTTCGCGCCGGGCGCGCTCGGGCGCCTGTCCGGCGGCCGGGGGCGGGACTGTACCAGCGCCAAATTCCCTCGCTCCACCCCTTTCCCCGGACGACAGTTGAGGGCGATGACACCGCCCTGAGCGACCCAGGAACCGAGGGAGAGCCCCGATGTCGACGCTGCGCGTCACCGCCGAAGTGCTGACGATCCACGAACACCCGAACGCCGACGCGCTCGAACTGGCCCAGGTGGGGCTGTACCGGGCCGTCGTGGCGAAGGGCGTGTACCGGACCGGGGACACGGCCCTCTACATCCCCGAACAGTCCGTGCTCCCGGCCGGACTGATCGAGGAGCTGGGGCTGACGGGGCGGCTCGCGGGAAGCGGGGCGGACCGGGTGAAGGCGGTACGGCTGCGGGGCGAGCTGTCGCAGGGCATCGTCTGCCTGCCCCGGGCGCTCGCGGACGTGGACCTCACGGCCGCCGTCACGGACGGCACGGACTTCGCGGAGCGGCTCGGCATCGTCAAATGGGTGCCGCCGATCCCGCCGACGATGAGCGGCGAGGTCGAGTCGGCGCCGGATCTGCTGCCCTGGGTCGACATCGAGAACATCCAGCGCTACCCCGACATCTTCACGCCCGGCGAACAGATCGTCCTGACGGAGAAGCTGCACGGCACGGCCTGCCTGGTGACGTACTTCGCCGAGGACGGCCGCGTCCAGGTCTCCTCGAAGGGCTTCGGCGCCAAGTCCCTCGCGCTGAAGGAGGACCCGCGGAACCTGTACTGGCGCGCCGTCCACGGCCACGGGGTCGCCGAGGCCGCGGCCCGGCTCGCCGAGCGGCTGGGGGCCCGCCGGGTCGGGATCTTCGGCGAGGTCTACGGTGCCGGGGTGCAGGACCTGTCGTACGGCGCCGACGGCCGTCGCGACACCCTCGGGTACGCCGTGTTCGACGTCTCCGCCGACATCGACGGCCGGGTCCGCTGGCTGGACCCGGCCGAGTTGTCCGAACTGCTCGACGGCGAACTGCCGCTGGTGCCACGGCTGTACGAGGGCCCGTACGCCATCGACCGGGTGCTGGAGGTGGCCACCGGCCGGGAGACGGTCTCCGGGAGCGGTCTGCATCTGCGCGAGGGTGTCGTGATCCGGCCGGCCACCGAGCGGTACAGCCCGGTGACCGGCGGGCGGGCCGTCGCCAAGGCGGTCAGTCCGGCGTATCTGACCCGCAAGGGCGGCACCGAGTACGAGTGAGGACCGAGGCGCCCGGGGCCCGGGAGTCGCCGCTCAGCGGCAACTCCCGGGCTCCTTCCGCCCCGGCCCGGCCGGCCCTGGACGCTCGACCAGAAGACGCGAACCGCTCTGCCGTTGACCGAAGGCGTCGTCGGGGTTCGACAGCACACAGGTGGCCAGGGAGAGGCAGCCGCACCCGATGCAGTCGGTGAGATGGTCGCGCAGCCGGTTGAGCTGCTTGATCCGTTCGTCCAGCTCGGACCGCCACGCCTCGGACAGACGGGCCCAGTCCTCGCGGGTCGGCGTCCGCTCCTCGGGCAGCTCGGCGAGCGCCTCCCGGATCGTGGCGAGCGGGATGCCGACGCGCTGCGCGGCCCGGACGAAGGCGACCCGGCGCAGGGCGTCACGGCTGTAGCGGCGTTGGTTGCCGGTGGTGCGGCGGCTGCTGATCAGCCCCTTGGACTCGTAGAAGTGCAGCGCGGAGACGGCGGCACCGCTACGGGCCGACAGCTGGCCGACGGTCAACTCGTGGATCTTCTCAGGGATCTGGGGCACCCCTCCGAGCCTACCCACACCCGAAAGGGTCAGGGTCCGTTGACAGGGGCCCCGACGCCGACCATGCTAAGCAGTCGCTTAGAGATTTGGGATCAGGGAGGCCGGGACATGGCAGAGCCGAGGATCTTCACGTCCGCCGAGGAGTTGACGGCGGCGGTGGGTGAGCAGCTGGGGCACAGCGACTGGCTGGAGGTCGACCAGAAGCGGATCGACCTCTTCGCCGAGGCCACCGGCGACCACCAGTGGATCCACGTGGACCCGGAGAAGGCGGCGGCCGGCCCCTTCGGCACGACCATCGCCCACGGCTATCTGACCCTGTCGCTGCTCCCGCTGCTGGTGCCGCAGATCCTCCGCGTCGAGAACGTGAAGATGGGCGTCAACTACGGCACCAACAAGGTCCGTTTCCCGGCACCGGTGCCGGTCGGTTCACGGCTGCGCGCCACGGCGACCCTCCAGGAGGTCACGGAGGTCGGCGGCGGCGTGCAGGTCACGGCCGCGGTCGTCGTGGAGCGCGAGGGCGGGGACAAGCCGGTGTGTGTCGCGGAGTCGGTGTCCCGCTACTACTTCTGAGCCGAGCGGCGCCCCCACCGCACCGTCGCCGGGTGCTGTGCGGGCGCCACGACCGCGTCCCTACGCGGGTGCCACGGCCCGGCCGGTCTGCGGTGAGATCATCCCGGCGCACAGGCCCCGGCCCGCCAGGCCCCGTGCGATGCGCGGGATCGCCGCGAGCGTGTTCGCGGACCAGTCGTGCATGAGGATGGCCTGGCCGTTGGTGAGCCGGGCGGCGGCCTGCACGATGGCATCGGTGCCGGCCCCGTTCCAGTCCTGCGAGTCGACGTTCCAGAGGATCTCGGTCAGCCCGTACCGGGCGGCCACCGACCGTACCGTCGCGTTGGTCTCGCCGTACGGCGGCCGGAACAGCTTGGCAGTGCCGCCGCCCGCCGCGGCGATGGCCTGCTGGGTCCGGGAGATCTCCGAGTCGATCTGCGCCTGGCCCAGCTGGGTCAGGTGCGGATGGGTGTAGCTGTGATTGGCCACCCACATGCCGGCGGCGACCTGCGCCCGGACCTGGGCTGGGTTGGCGGCGGCGTACTGGCCCTGGTTGAACATCGTGGCCCGCAGCCCGTTCTGCCGGAGCGAGTTGAGCAGGGCCGGCGTGTTCGCGGACGGACCGTCGTCGAAGGTGAGACCGACGTACCCGTTGCAGGCGGCGGCCCGCGCCGGGCTCGCCTCGGCGGCGGTGAGCAAGAGCGGCACGGTGCTCGCGAGGGCGGTGGCGACGACGAGCGACCGCCTCCCCGCCCGCCGGAGCGAGCGGCGCGGTCCGCCGGTCACGGGGCCACCGTGATCGAGGAGTTGCCGCTGCTCCGGTACCCCTCGGTGGCCATGATCATGTAGTAACGGAAGCTGCCGAGGGGCATGCCCGCGCGGGCCCAGGCGTCGAAGTGGTTGCCGGTGGTGATGCTCCCGCCCGTCCGCCTCGACTGACGGACGCTCCAGTACTGGTCGAAGGTGCGGACGCCCTCGACGGAGGGGGCGTTGTACCGCGTCGTCCGGTAGATGTCGTACGTGCCGCCGTCACTGTTGACCGTGCCCCGGTAGGTTCCGGTGGGCCGGTAGTTGCCCCAGTTGTCGACGATGTAGTACTCGACGAGCGGGTTGGCCGTCCAGCCGTAGAGGGTCAGGTAGGCGTTGCCGGACGGATTGAACGAGCCGGAGTAGCTCACGGTCCTGCGGGAGCCGTTGCTCCAGCCCTTGCCCGCGACGAAGTTCCCGGTGTTGCTCCAGGAGGTCCGGTAGTTGCCGCCGGAGGCCAGGGTCATGGAGACCGTGCCGGGGGCGTCGGTCCAGAAGGAGTAATAGAACCCGTTGTCGGTGCCGGTCCGGTTGCTGGTGATGACCGTGTCCGCGTGGGCGGTGCCGGGCAGGGCCACCGCGGTCGCGGCGGCCAGCGCGGTCGTGCAGAGACCGCCGATGAAGAGCCTGCGGCTCGGGGGCGGGGTGGGAGTGGGTGCGGATGCGTCGTTCATGCGCGCGTCCTCCTCGGGCTGTCGGGGGGTTCGCCCTGTCACCCCCGGAGTGTTGGCCTGCCCCTGTCAACTGTCAATGGTTTCGGCAATGATCCCGAAACATTCGCAGGCTGTACCAGCCATGATCCATCCCAGGCGTGGAGCGCCGATCGCTTTCGCGCCTCAGATCCTCGAATGTTTCGAAGGTTCCGCCGACCGAACACACCGGGATAAGCAGGGAGAGCGAGGAGGGCGAGGACAGCCGGCAGGGCCCACGGACCGAACGGACCGTTCAGGGCTGAACAGACCGTTCAGGGCCGAACGGGCCGCCGCCGGCCGGTCCCGGCTACTTCGGCGCGGTCACCATGCGCAGGACGAGGTCCGCGTAGAGGGAACCGACCTCGTCGGGGGTGCGCGGACCGTTGACGTTGAACCAGCGGGCGACGTCGATGCAGAGGGAGAGGATGGCGACGGTGGTGCCCCGCACGTCGGGGACGTCGAAGTCACCGGCGGCGACGCCGTCCTCGATGATGCCGCGCACGGCCGCGTCGTTCTGACGGCGGAGGGTGACGATCTCTGCGCGGGCCTCGGGGCCGAGGGCGTCCAGCTCGTACTGCACGACACGGGCCACGGTGTGCTGCCCCGCGTGCCAGCGGACGAAGGAGCGGACGGCCTCGGCGAGGCGGTCGGCCGGGCTGCCGTCGCCCTCGGCCGCCGTGCGCAGCACGTCGAGGGCCTTCTCGTGGCCGATGCGGCTGATCCGGTGGAGCAGCTCTTCCTTCGTCTTGTAGTGGATGTACAGCGCGGCGGGGCTCATGCCCGCGCGGCCCGCGATGTCACGGGTCGTCGTCGCGTGGTAGCCCCGCTCGGCGAAGGCCTCCACGGCGGCCACCAGCAGCCGCCGGGCCGCGTCCGGGTTGACCTCGCCCCACGGCTGCGGCTCGCCGCCCGCCGTCTCCTCCGCCGTACTCATCGCTCGTTCGCCCCTTCCGATGGCTGGTCACCACCATACCGCCGAAAGGTGAGCGAGCGCTTAGAAGGCCCGTTCAGGGCTGTGCCGTACGGGCCGGGCACCGTCGGGCCGGGGCACGTCAGAGCTTTTCGAACGGGTCGTGCTCCGCGAGGAGCTTCTCCAGTCTGGCCTGGTCGACCCGGCTGACGATGCGCCCGGCCTCCTGGCGGTCACGGATCACCTTGGCCAGGGTGAAGGACGAGGTGACGAGGTAGAGGACCGCGACGGCCAGGAAGGCGCGGACCCAGGTGTCGGCGTCGAGCTGGTAGATACCGACGGTGGTGGCCGTCATGGCGACGGCGAAGGACGCGACGGACTGGCCGTAGAAGGCCGCCGTGTTCTGCTGCTTGACCGGTGTCTCACTCATGGGGACATGGTTCGGCAGCTGTGGCCCGCACCACATCCGTCGGGATACTCAGAGGGCGATCCCAGGTACTCAGACCGGCGCGCACGCGTATCAGAACGCCGAGACCCCCGTCAGCGCCCGCCCGATGAGCAGTTTCTGGATCTGGCTGGTGCCCTCGTAGAGGGTCATCACGCGGGCGTCGCGCAGGAGCTTGCCGGCCGGGTACTCGTCGATGTAGCCGTATCCCCCGAAGACCTGGAGGGCGTTGTTCGCCGCGCGGACGGCGGCCTCGGAGGCGAAGAGCTTGGCCTTGCTGGCCTCGGTCGCGAAGGGCTGCCCCCGGTCGACGAGGTCGGCGACACGCCAGGTCAGGAGGCGGGCGGCGTCGACGTCGACCGCGATGTCGGTGATGAGCTCCTGGACGAGCTGGTGGTGCGCGATGGTTCTGCCGAACTGCTCGCGCTCCCCCGCGTGCCGGACCGCCGCGTCCAGGGCGGCCTGGGCGATGCCGACACAGCCCGCCGCGACCGACATCCGGCCCTTGGCGAGCGCGGACATGGCGACGGTGAAGCCCTTGCCCTCCGGGCCGAGCAGGGCGGAGGCGGGGACGCGGACCTCCTCCAGCACCAGTTCGGCGGTGGCCTGGCCGCGCAGACCGAGCTTCCCGTGGATGGCTCGGCGGGTCAGGCCGGGGGTGTCGGTGGGGACGAGGAAGGCGGAGACCCCCTTGTGGCCGGGGGCGTCGGTGGAACGGGCGAAGAGGAGGACGACGTCGGCCCAGGTGCCGTTCGTGATGAACGTCTTGGTGCCGCTGATGACGAAGTCGTCGCCGTCCCGGACCGCGCGGGTGGTGAGGTTGCCCGCGTCGGAGCCGGTGCCGGGTTCGGTGAGGCCGAAGCAGCCGACGTACTCCCCCGCCGTGAGCCCCGGCAGCCAGCGGCGCTTGTGCTCCTCGTCGCCCCAGGCCGCGACGGTCTTCGCGACCAGGCCGAGGGAGACGGAGACGATCCCGCGCACGGAGGAGTCCCCCCGGCCCAGCTCCTCGGTGACCAGGCAGTACGCGAGATGGTCGCCGCCGGAGCCGCCGTACTCCTCCTCGACGGTCAGCCCCAGGAAGCCGACCTCGCCGAGCTTCTTCACGATGGCCCGGTCGACCTGCTCCGCCCGGTCCCAGGCGATGACGTGGGGGGCGATCTCGCGTTCCACGAAGTCCCGCGCGAGCCGGCGTACGGCGGTCTGCTCCTCGCTCAGCTCCAGGTTCACGCGACCCGCCTCTCGTTCGTCATCCATTAAATTACCACTGCTAGTTTTAGGCTCGCAGCCCCTACTATGTGCGCCATGGCCAGACCGCGCAAGCCCCTGCTGAGCACCGACCGCATCGTGGAGACGGCGCGGGCGCTGGTGGACGAGGAGGGTCTGGCGGCGGTCTCGACGCGACGGCTGGCCGCCGAACTGGGCGTGAGCGGGCCCTCGCTCTACAACCACTTCCGCACCATGGACCAGATCCTGGAGGCCGTCGCCGACTCGGTGAGCGCGCAGGTCGACCTGTCGATGTTCGAGGACGGTCGGCCGTGGCGGACCGCACTGCACGACTGGGCGGTCTCGTACCGGGCCGCGCTGCGCGACCATCCCCACATCGTGCCGGTGCTCGCGCGGGGGCCCGGACGGCGGCCCGCCGGGCTGAGGGTCGCCGACGTCGTGTTCGGGGCGATGGTCGAGGCGGGCTGGCCGGCGGCGCAGGCCACCTCCATCGGGGCGCTGATGCGGTACTTCATCATGGGGTCCGCGGTCGGGTCGTTCGCCGGGGGCTTCGTGGACGACGAGAGCGCCTACGACCCGGCCGACTATCCCCATCTCGGGCAGGCTCATCTGCTGGCCGAGCAGCAGGAGAAGATCGACGAGCGGGCGTTCGAGGTGGGCCTGCGGGCGTTGCTGGACGGGTTGGAGCAGCAGTACGAGGCGGTGGCCGGGCGGCAGGACGCCCAGGGGCCCTTCTGACGGTTCTCCGTGGCGTCGCGACGCCCCTTCCCGGGGACCTCGTCGCGGAGGTCTCCTCCGGCGGAGGCCCTCGTCGGAAAACCGCGAGCCCCGACAGGGTTCCCCCACCTAGCCTCGACCCCATGGCGAACACCTCCCAGGCCGCACCCACCCGCAAGGTCGAACTGCTCGCGGCGGGGGCGGCGGCCGTCACCGTCGTGCTGTGGGCCTCGGCCTTCGTGTCGATCCGCAGCGCCGGAGAGGCGTACTCCCCCGGCGCGCTGGCGCTCGGACGGCTGCTGGCCGGGGTGATGGCGCTGGGGGCGATCTGGTGGTGGCGCGGGGAGGGGTTGCCGCCGCGCAGTGCATGGCGGGGCATCACCGTGTCCGGGGTGCTGTGGTTCGGGTTCTACATGGTCGCCCTGAACTGGGGCGAGCAGCGGGTCGACGCGGGGACGGCGGCGCTGGTCGTGAACATCGGGCCGATTCTCATCGCGCTGCTCGGCGCCCGGCTGCTGGGCGACCCGATGCCGCCCCGGCTGCTCGCCGGCATGGCGGTGTCGTTCGCGGGGGCGGTCGCCGTGGGCCTGTCGATGTCCGGCGAGGGCGGTGCCTCGGTCCTGGGCGTCGTCCTCTGCCTGCTCGCGGCCGTCGCCTACGCGGCCGGGGTCGTCGCGCAGAAGCCCGTGCTGGGCGCGGCGAGCCCCCTGCAGGTGACCACCTTCGGCTGTCTCGTGGGGGCCGTGGTGTGCCTGCCGTTCGCCGGGCAACTGGTGCGGGAGGCCGCGGCCGCGCCCGTCCAGTCGACCCTCAACATGGTGTACCTGGGCGTGTTCCCGACCGCGCTGGCCTTCACGACCTGGGCGTACGCCCTGGCCCGTACGACGGCGAGCCGTATGGGCGCGACGACGTACGCCGTGCCCGCGCTGGTCGTGCTGATGTCGTGGCTGGCGCTGGGCGAGGTGCCGGGACCGCTCACCCTCGCCGGTGGCGCGCTGTGTCTGGCGGGGGTGGCGGTGTCGCGGTCCCGGGCGCGTACGCGGCGGGCGGCGCCGGGCGCCGGGGCCGTGGCCCCGGACGCCGTTCCGGAGCCGCGGCCCGGGCCGCCCGCGCGGGGCTAGTGCCGCGCGTCCTGTTCCTCCGCTCGTGAACTCGCCCTCCCCGCGAGGATCTTGATCGACACGAGGGCGACGACCGAGAGCCCGATGATGTACGCGGAGACCGCCATGGACGTGCCGGTGGCCTCCAGGAGCAGGACCATCAGGAACGGGGCGAGGCCGCCGCCGAGGACCGCGGCGATCTGGTAGCCGAGGGAGGCTCCCGTGTAGCGCATCTCGGGGGTGAACAGCTCGGCGAACAGGGCTGCCTGCGGCCCGTACATGATGCTGAGGAAGCAGCTCGCGACGAAGGTGCCGACGGCGAGCCACAGCAGCGAGCCGGTGTCGATGAGCAGGAACAGCGGGACGGCCCACAGGGCGATGCCGGCCGCGCCGAACGCGTAGATCCGGATCCGGCCGACCCGGTCGGAGAGGGCCGCGGCGGCGGGGATCAGCACCAGCTGGGTGAGGCTGACGCAGAGCGACACCGCGAGGACGGCACCGCGCTTCATGTCGAGTTCGCGGGTGGTGTAGTCGAGGACACCGGTGATGAGGATGTAGAAGGTCGCGGTGTTCACGGCGAAGGAGCCGCCGGCCAGGAAGACCGTGCCGAGATGACCGCGCAGGATCGTCCTGAGCGGGGAACTCCTCTCCCCCTTCTCCTCCTCCGCCAGCTTCCGTTCCGCCGCCCGGAACTCGGGGGTCTCCTCCACGTGGCGGTGGATGTACCAGGCGAGGCCGAGGACGAACAGGCCGACCAGGAAGGGCACGCGCCAGCCCCAGGCGGTGAACGCCGAGTCGTCGGTGGTCGCGCCCACCAGGAGGAACATCGTGTTGGCGCTCACCACGCCGATGGGGACGCCGAGCTGGACGAAGCTGCCGTACACCCCCCGTTTGCCCTCGGGGGCGTACTCGGTGGCCAGCAGCATCGCGCCGCCCCACTGGGCGCCGACGGCGACGCCCTGGGCGACCCGCAGGAGGACGAGCAGGACCGGAGCGGCGATACCGATCGTCTCGTACGTGGGGAGGAGGCCGATCGCCGTGGTGGCCAGGCCCATCAGGGTGAGGGCCATCACCAGCATGGGCTTGCGGCCCCGTTTGTCGCCGAGGTGACCGGCGACGATGCCGCCGAGGGGGCGGGCGAGGAAGCCGACGGCGAAGGCGGCGAACGCGGCGAGCACGCCCGCGGAGGAGCTGCCGGCCGGGAAGTAGAGGTCGCCCAGGACGAGGGCGGCGGCTATGCCGAAGACGAAGTAGTCGTACCACTCCACGGCCGAGGCGAGTGCCGCGGCGGTGGCGACCTTGCGATGGCTCTGGGGACGGGAGGTGGTGACGGGGGCGGGAGCGATGTCCATACGAGCACACTCCGGTGGGTGCGGGGACGTTCCGGGGAACGTACTGACCGGACGGTATGGAGGTCAACGGTCGTGCGCCGGTTGCTTCGCGGGAGGGGGTGAGTTCTTCGGGTGGGGGTGAGCGTTTCGGTGGCGGGGTGAGTGTCTCGGGTGCGGGTGGGGGGACCGGTCGCGCAGTTCCCCACGCCCCTGAAGGACTCCGGGCTCGGCCCGTGCTTCTGAGGGCCCCGGGGAACTGCGCGAGCGACCACGAAGCACCCGCGGCCGGGTCAGAACGTCACCAGCGCCCGGCCGCCCTTGCCCGCTCGCATGTTGTCGAAGGCCAGCGGGATGTCGTCCAGGGCGATGCGGTCGGTCACCAGGACGGACAGGTCCAGGCGGCCGGCCCTGATGTGCTCCGCGAGGATCGGGACGTCGCGGGCCGGGTCGGAGTTGCCGTAGACGCAGCCGGAGAGGGTGCGGCCCCAGTGGAAGATCTCCAGCGCGTTGAAGGTGACCTGCTGGTCCTTGCCGCCGATGCCGACGACCGTGGTGCGGCCGCCGCGCCGGGTCGACTCCCAGGCGGTGCGGATGGTGACCGCGCGGCCGACGCACTCCACGGAGACGTCGACCCCCTGCTTGCCGGTCAGGCCACGGATCTCGCGGGCGGTGTCCTCGGAGGCGATCACGTAGTCCGTGGCTCCCGCCGCGCGGGCCAGCTCCTCCTTCGCCGGGGAGACGTCCACGGCGACGATCCGGGACGCGCCCGCGATCCGCGCGGCCTGCAGGGCGGCCAGCCCCACACCGCCCACCCCGAACACGGCGACGGTCTCTCCCTCCCGGACCCGAGCCGAGTGGTGGACCGCGCCGTATCCGGTGAGGACGGCACAGCCGAGCAGGGCCGCGTCGGTGAGCGGAACACCGTCCGGGGCGGGCAGCACACACCCGGCGGCGACCACCGTCTCCTCCGCGAAGGCGGCCACGTTCAGACCGGGGTGGAGATCCGCGCCGTCGGAGGCGCGGCGGGCGTACACCTCTCCGGCGCCGAGCAGCGCGTTCGCGCACAGCCACACCTCGCCGAGCGAGCAGGCGTGGCATGTCCCGCAGGACGGCGCCCAGTTGAGGACCACGCCGTCGCCGGGCGAGACATGGGTGACCCCGTCGCCGACCGCGAGGACCGTGCCCGCGCCCTCATGCCCGAGCACGGCGGGCACCGGCACCCGCATGGTGCCGTCGGAGAGCGACAGGTCGGAGTGGCAGACCCCGGCGGCGGCGAGCCGCACCCGGACCCGGCCGGGCCCGGGGTCCGGCAGTTCGATCCCGGTGATCTCCAACGGGGCACCGACGGCGGGCAGTACGGCGGCTCGGACGGCCATGAGGGACGACTCTCCTACGTTCGCGGGGGTGACGGTTCACGCAGAACCGATCGGCTCAGAACGGATCGCTCAGAACCGATCGGCCCAGAACTGATCGCTCAGGACTGGGTCGCTCAGAACTGAAGGGACTTGGTCTGCAGATACTCCGCCAGGCCGTGGGCGCCGAGTTCGCGTCCCACCCCCGACTGCTTGTAACCGCCGAACGGGGCCAGCGGGTTGAAGCGGCCGCCGTTGATGTCGACCTGGCCGGTGTCCATCCGGCGGGCGAAGGCCACGGCCTCGCCGTCGTCGCCGGCCCAGACCGCGCCGGCCAGCCCGTACACCGTGCCGTTGGCGATGCGCAGGGCGTCCTCCTCGTCCTCGTAGCGGAGGATCGACAGGACCGGGCCGAAGATCTCCTCCTGGGCGACGGTCATCTCCTCCGTCACGTCGGCGAGGACGGTGGGGCTGACGTACCAGCCGCGCTCACGCGGGGATTCGGGGCCGCCCGCGATCAGCCGGGCGCCCTCGGCGACACCCTTCTCGATGTAGCCCCGCACCCGCTCCCGCTGTTTGGCGTTGACGAGCGGGCCGATGCGGTCGCCGTACTTCGCGGCGGCCTCGGCGGCCAGTTCGACGGCCTCGTCGTACTGGGAGGTGTGGACGAGCATGCGGGTCCAGGCGCTGCACGTCTGGCCGGAGTTGGACATGACGTTGGCGACGCCGGTGGCGACCGCCCTGCCCAGGTCCGCGCTCGGGAGGATGACGTTGGCGGACTTGCCGCCGAGTTCCAGCGCCACCTTCTTGATGGCGGCCCCGGCGGTCGCGGCGATGCTCCGGCCCACGGCCGTGGAGCCGGTGAAGGAGACCAGGTCGACGCCGTCGTGCTCGGCGAGCGCCTGTCCGGCCACCGGGCCCAGACCGGTGACCAGGTTGAACACCCCGGCGGGTACGCCCGCCTCGTGGACGGCCTCGGCGAAGAGCTGGGCCACCAGCGGGGTGTCCTCGGCGGGCTTCAGGACGACCGTGCAACCGGCGGCGAGGGCCGGGGCGACCTTGGCCACGATCTGGTGGAGGGGGTAGTTCCAGGGGGTGATGGCGCCGACGACGCCGATGGGCTCGTGGTGGACGGTCGAGTTGCCGATCCGCTCCTCGAAGACGTGCTCGGCGGCCAGTTCGGCGTACGAGCCGGCGACCGCGACCGGCAGGTCCGCGTGCACCCGCTGGGAGAAGGGCAGCGGCGCGCCCAGTTCGGCCGTCACCGTCTCGGCGATCTCCTGCCGGCGCGCGGCGAGCGCGTCGCGCAGCGCGCCGATGAGCGCGCCCCGTTCGGCGGGCGGGGTCGCCGCCCAGCCGGGCAGGGCGGCGCGCGCGGCGCGTACGGCCGCGTCGACGTCCTCGGCGGAGCCCGCCGGGACCCGGTCGATCACCTGCTCGTCGGCCGGGTTCACGACCTCGATCGTGCCGGTCCCGGCGGCGGGCCGCCAGTCGCCGTCGATGTACATACCGTCGTGTGCTTTCATCGCGCTGCCTTCCGAGCGGGCATGGACGTCCGCCCCAAAAACTAGCCCTGATAGTTTTCCGGCACCAGAGCCTCGGGCAGTGAGGCAGGACTCTTCTCTCCGCCGGCCACGGAGGGCCGCCCCCGGTCGTGGTGGGGGCCGCCTCAGAGATCGACGCGGGTCCGGTCGTCGACCCGCGCCACCGCCTCCTGCGCGAACTCCTCGCGGTAGTCGCCGCGGATCTCCTCGATCTTCCGGTCGCTCGCGACGGCCGCCGCCACCGGATACAGCAGCATCAGCTCGTACGACCGCTCCTTCTCGATCGTGCCGCGCGTGTCCCGCCACTGTCCGTGCCCCTCCCGCACGGTCAGCCCGCCCGGGAACCCGGGGGTGACCTCGCGGTCGACGAACGCCATGAACTGCTCCGCGGTGACGGCCGGACCGCCGCCCGGGCGCTCGGTACCGAAGAACAGCCGCGTCTCGATGTACGGCATCCCGCGCGCCGGGGCGACGACGGAACCGGCGGGGGCGTCCTCGGCGAGGGCGGCGTACGCGGCCGGGGCGCCGACGGCCAGCAGACAGACGGCGACCCCGAGGGGCACGCGGGTACGGGTGGGGCTGGAGTGCTGGGTCATGCGTTCAGCTCTAGCGGTGTCACTCGTTCCGGATCCGTCGGCCGCGCCGGTGCCGGGCCGCGTGTGCGCCCGTACGCCCCCGGGGCTCGCCTGGGGCGTACGGCACACACTCCGCGCCGCCGGGTTCACGGCTTGCGGGGGGGTTCCCGGGTCGCCGTGAGGTGGGCGAAGACGACGACGTTGCTCGCGTACCCCTTCCGCCGGTCGTAGGTGCCGCCGCAGGTGATCAGGCGCAGCTCGGGCCGGCCGCGGTGTCCGTACACCTTCTTGTCGGGGAAACGCCTCTTCTCGTACGTCCGCACGGCGTCCACGGTGTAGACGGCGGTGCGGCCGTCGGCCCGCAGGACCTCCACGATCCGGCCGGGCTCGATCACGTCCAGCGCGGCGAAGACGGCGGGACCGGTCCGGGTGTCCCGGTGGCCGACGACGACCGCCGTGCCGGGCCCACCGGGGGCGGGCCCCTGCGTGTACCAGCCGACCAGCGCGGGCTTGTCGTCCGGCGGCGCGGGGAGCCGCCGCCGGCTGTCGAGGCGGAGCCCGGTCACCGGTGCCTCGATGCCGAGGTACCGGATGGTGACGGTCCTCGCCGGGGAGGGCGGCAGCGTACGGGGAACGGCGGACCGCTTCGGCGCGGCCCGTCCGTTGCCGGGGGCGTGCCGCGCCGCCTCGGCGGGAGCCCGGCGCGCCCGCCCGGCCGGGGGCGTGCGCCCGCTCGGATCGGCGCCCTGGTCGGGTGCCGTGGCCGGGGGCGCGTCGGACGGCGGGGTACGTGCGGTCTCGCCCGGTGGCGGAGGCGTGACGTACGGGGACGCCTGAGCGCCGGGCGCGCCCGCGGCGCGCGCCCCGGAGCCGGGCGGGGCGGAGGGGGCCTCTGCCGCCGTCGCCCGCTCCCGGTGCTCCGCCAGGTGGACGCCGCCCACCACCAGCGCCACGGTCATCACGACCGTCCGTGCCAGGCGGTAGGCGCGCGTCCGGTACCAGGGCCTCGGCCGGCGTCTACGCGGCGCCATCGGCGCGGCGACGGCGCAGCCGCAGGTAGACCACCCCGCCGGCCGCGGCGAGGCCCACTGCGGCCGCACCCGCGACCGGCCCGAAGTCCTGGGTCAGGGCAAGACCTCCGGCTCCCGCCGGGACGGCGCCCTCAGGCCCGGCGAGACCGGGGGGCGGGCAGTTGACGTTGATGCTCCTGCGCCCTTCCTCCAGCGTGCCGCCGATGGTCCGCCAGGTCAGCACGTACTCCCCGTCGGGAAGCCGCGCCGCGTTCTCGGGCGCCACGGGCGTGCTGTGTCCGGTGCCGTCGGCCGCGAGCGTGATCTCGCCCGTGGCGACGGGGTCGGTGCGCGGGGCGGGAGGCTGGTTGTCGATGGTCCAGCTGATGCGCTGCGACGGCGTGGGGTCCTCGGGGAAGTTGAAGGCGGAGAGATAGAAGTCGCAGACCAGCGGCTGGTTGCGCTGGTTGTCGAACGGGAAGCCCACCTTGTGGATCACGACGTCGGGGTCGCCCGGGGCGGCGACGGCGGCCGGTGCCGTGATCAGGCTGGCTCCCGTGACGGTGAGTGCCGCGAGGACGGTGGCGGCACTCGCGCGCACTCCGGCGGGACGCGGGCGGGACGAGGTGGACATGCAGAACCTCCGAGTCAGACGATTTTCACACAAATCGTTCTTTCGCCTGACTCTCTGTCACATCGCACCCGGCACGGGGGGAGCCGCGCCCGACGCCCCGTCAGATGTCCCCCTTCCGGCCCAGGCGGGCACCGAACCGGGAAGCCTTGCCCTTCCCCTCGCCGGTCCCCGCCTCCGGCTCGCCGCTCCCCCGCCCCGGCTGGGCCGGTGAACGCAGGGCGATGCCCGAGGACACCAGCAGCAGCGCGCCGAGCATCACGAACGGCGCGGCCACGCCGACGACACCGGCGACCAGACCCGCCGCGGCGGGTGCCCCGGCCTGGCCGAGCCGGTTCCCCGTCAGCCGCAGCGCGAGGGCGGTGGAGCGGGCCTCGTCCGGCGCGGCCTGCACCACCGTCGTCATGGACAGCGGCTGTCCGACCCCGAGGCAGAACCCGAGCGCGGCGAGGATCAGGGCCAGCGCCCACACCGGCACCGGCAGCGCGATCCCGGCGCACAGCACGGCCCCGAGCACACAGGTGACGGTGAGCAGGGCGGTCCGGCCGAGCAGACGCAGCATCGGCGTCATCACCAGACGGCACGCGATGGTCGCCGCCGCCCGCAGACTGAGCAGGACACCGATCACCGAGGGCGCGATGCCCCGGTGCTCACCGACGACCGGCAGATACGCCGTGAGGATGTCCGTCGCCGACAGCACGGCGAGGCTGATGAAGATGCCGCCCGGCACGCCCCGGGTGCGCAGGATCCGGTGCACGGGGACCCGGTCGCCCCGCCCGGTACGGGACTTGGGCTCCGCCGGGCGCTCTATCCGCCACAGCGAGGTGAACGCGACCGCGGCCCCGGCGCCCGCGACCACCAGGGCCAGGGCGCTCGTGCGGGCCATGTCCGGGCCGCCGATCAGGGCGCCCGCGGCGATCGGGCCGACCAGCTGGCCGAGGGAGGCGCCGATGGTGAAGTGACCGAAGTTGCGGTCGTGTTCGTGCGGCGCGGACTGGCGGGCCACCAGCGACTGGGCGCCGATCACGAAGGAGAGGTGGCCGAGGCCCATCACACCGCTCCATACGGCCATCGCCTCCAGCGAGTTCGCCAGGCCGCTCAGCACACAGCCGCCGGCTATGAGCACGACGCCGATCGGCAGCAGGGGCGCGCACCGGCCGTGGTCGGTCCTGCGGCCGAGCGGGACCGCGGCGAACAGCGGGAGCAGGGCGTAGACCCCCGCGATCACACCGACGGCGCGCTCGTCGGCGCCCAGCGCGAGGGCCCGGTAGGACACGGCGGGCCGGGCCATCGACACCGCCCCCTGCGCGAAGCCGAAGGCGATGACGAGGCGGAGCAGCCAGCCGCGGTTCCTGCCGGGCCTCACGATGCGGTTCCTCCTGGGGGACGTTCACGCCGGTGCGAGGCACGTACGCGCCGGATCGGGGCAGTCGGACCGACGGGGGTCAGATGATGCCGAACAGCACACCGGCGCCGAGGATGATGAGCGAGGTCGCCGCCGCCCACTTCACCACGAACTTCGTGTGGTCGCCGAACTCGACCTTGGCCATGCCGACGAGCACGTACACGGCCGGCACCAGCGGGCTGGACATGTGCAGCGGCTGGCCGACGAGGGAGGCGCGGGCGATCTCCAGCGGCGAGACCCCGTGGGCGGCGCCGGCCTCGGCGAGCACCGGGAGGACACCGAAGTAGAAGCCGTCGTTGGACATGAAGTAGGTGAGCGGCAGGCTCAGGAAGCCGGTGACGAGCGCCATGTGCGGGCCCATGCCGCCCGGGATGCCGTCGACGATCCACTTGGCCATCGAGTCGACCATGCCGGTGCCCTGGAGGACGCCGGTGAAGACGGCGGCGGCGAAGACCATGCCGGAGACGTTCAGGACGTTGTCGGCGTGGGCGGCCAGCCGTTCCTTCTGGTCGGGGATGTGGGGGAAGTTGACCGTCAGCGCGAGCGCGGCGCCGAGCAGGAAGAGGACCGGGATCGGCAGCCACTCCATGATCATGGCGGTGAGCAGCACGACCGTGAGCAGCGCGTTGAACCAGTACAGCTTGGGGCGCAGCGTCGGGCGGTCGGGGTCCAGGCCCTGGAGGCGCACGTCGTCCGCGTCGTCGTCCTCGGCGTCGGTGCCGGAGCCCGCGCCGCCGGTGGTCTTCGCCGTACGGACCTTGTCGTCACCGGAGCCGGATCCCGCGGCGGAGGCGCCGGCGCCGACGAGCACGGTCTCCTCGGAGCCGGACGTCTCCTCGTCCTTGACGATCTTCTCCTGCTCCAGCACCTCGTCGAGGCTCAGCACACCGAGGCGCTTGCGCTCCCGCAGGCCCAGGAAGTAGGCCAGGATGAAGACGAAGAGCAGGCCGACGAGGAGCGCGGGGATCATCGGGACGAAGATGTCGGCGGCGTCCAGCTTGAGCGCGGTGGCGGCGCGGGCGGTCGGGCCGCCCCAGGGCAGCGTGTTCATCACGCCGTTGGCGGTGGCGGCGACGCCGGTCATCACGACCAGGCTCATCTTCAGGCGCTTGTAGAGCGGGTACATCGCCGAGACGGTGATCATGAAGGTCGTGGAGCCGTCGCCGTCCAGGGAGACGATGGCGGCGAGCAGGGCCGTGCCGACGACGATGCGCAGCGGGTCTGCCTTGCAGAACTTCAGGATGCCCCGGACGATCGGGTCGAAGAGACCGACGTCGATCATCAGGCCGAAGTAGACGATGGCGAACATCAGCATCGCGGCGGTGGGCGCGAGGTTGCCCACCCCCTCGATGACGTAGTCGCCGAGATGGGCTCCCTTTCCGACGAACACGCAGAAGAGTGCCGGGATCAGTACGAGTGCCGCGATCGGCGACATCTTCTTCATCATGATCAGGACCAGGAAGGTCGCGATCATGGCGAAGCCGAGGATGGTCAACATGTGGATACCTAACGTTCGCCCTTGAACTCCCACCAGGGCACCGGCGGTGCGTCGACGTTAGGGCGGCCCCACAAGTCTTAACAAGGAGTTGACATGCGAGCAATAAGAGCAGAACTCCTGGTCACAGCGTTGCGCCTGCTCGCGACAGCTCCACGGGGACGCCGTTGAGGACCGCGTTGCCCGACAGGGGGTCCAGCAGGGACCCGTCGAGAAGCTGGTTCACGTTCACGCCGGGGTCGATCGCGGCGTGCCGCATCCGGGTGCCAGGACGGTCGTGCCCCCAGCCGTGCGGAAGGCTCACCACACCGCGTCGTACGACGTCGGTGACCTCGACGGGCGCGGTGACCTCTCCCCCGGCGCCCTTGATCCGTACGGCGTCGCCGTCGGCGATCTGAAGGCGGTCTGCGTCGTCGGGGTGGATGTGCAGGGTGCAGCGGTTGGTGCCGCCGGTGAGGGCGGGGATGTTGTGCAGCCAGCTGTTGTTGGACCTCAGATGGCGGCGGCCGATGAGGACGAGGCCGTCCGGGCGCTCCCGCAGGGCGGAGCGGAGCCTCGGCAGATCGTCGACGATCGGGCCGGGCAGCAGTTCGATGCGGCCGCTGACCGTCTTCAGGGGCTGGGGCAGGCGCGGCCGCAACGGGCCGAGGTCGATGCCGTGCGGGTGGGCGAGCAGTGTCGCGAGGGTCAACCCGCCGGTGTCGGCGCCGAAGCCGTCGCCGTACGGGCCGAGGCGCAGCATCATGTCGAGGCGGCGCTCGGGGCCGCTGTCGCCGGTGAGCAGGCCGGCGAGTTCCTCGGGGTCGCGGCCGTGGACGGGTGAGTGGGCATCCCTGACGGCCTTGCCCAGGGTCTGGCCGATGACCAGGTCGTCCACGGCGGAGGGGTCGGCGCCGTGCATGCCGGTGGCGGCGAGGACGAGACGGGCGAGGATCTCCGTCTCGGCCATGCGGCCGTCCTCCAGGGGGACGGCGGCGCGGTTGTAGCGGACCTGGTTGTGCACGGCGAAGGAGTTGAAGGCGAAGTCGTAGTGCGGGGCCTGGGAGGGCGGGGGCGGGGGCAGAACGACGTCGGCGTGACGGGCGGTCTCGCCCAGGTAGGGGTCGACGCTGACCATGAAGTCCAGGGAGTCGAGGGCCTTGTCGAGACGGTCGCCGTCGGGGGCGGAGAGCACGGGGTTGGCGGCGATCGTGATGAGGGCGCGGACCGGGCTGCCCTCGGGGGTGGCGGTGTCGATCTCCTCGGCGAGCGCGGACAGCGGCAGTTCACCCTTCGCCTCCGGGTGGCCGCTGACCCGGCTGCGCCAGCGGCCCAGCGCGAAGCCGCGGCCGGGTCCGGCGGGCCGGGACGGCTTGTCGGTCGCGGACCGCGGGAAGAGGGCGCCGCCGGGCCGGTCGAGGTTTCCGGTGAGGATGTTGAGGACGTCCACGAGCCAGCTGGCGAGGGTGCCGTGCGGGACGGTGCAGCTGCCGATGCGGCCGTATACGGCGGCGGTGGGCGCGGCGGCCAGTTCACGGGCGAGCGCGCGGATGGTCCCGGCGTCGACGTCACAGGCGTCCGCGACGGCCTCGGGCGTGAACTCCCGCATGGCGGAGGCCAGTTCCTCGACCCCGAGCACCAGCGGCGCGAGGTCGCCGAGGTCGACGAGGTCCTCCTCGAAGAGGACCTGCGCCATCGCCGCGAGCAGCAGCGCGTCCGTGCCGGGGCGGATCGCCACGTGCCGGTCGGCGAGCCTGGCCGTACGGGTCGTGCGCGGGTCGACGACGGTGAGGGTGCCGCCGCGCGCCTTGAGGGCCTTGAGCTTGCCGGGGAAGTCGGGCGCGGTGCACAGACTGCCGTTGGACTCCAGGGGGTTGGCGCCCAGGAGCAGCAGGTGGTCGGTGCGGTCGAGGTCGGGGACGGGGATGGCGTTGGCGTCGCCGTAGAGCAGTCCGCTGGAGACGTGCTTGGGCATCTGGTCGACCGTGGAGGCGCTGAACAGGCTGCGGGTGCCGAGGCCGGCGATGAGGGCGGGCGGGTAGAGGGCGCCTGCCATCGTATGGACGTTCGGGTTGCCGAGGACGATGCCGACGGCGTTCGGGCCGTGGGCCTCGACGACGGGCCGGAGTCCTGCCGCGACGGCGTCGAACGCCTCCTGCCAGGTGGCCTCCCGCAGTTCGCCGTCCATGCGGACCAGCGGGGTGCGCAGCCGGTCGGGGTCCGCGTCGGCGGCACCGAACGAGGCGCCCTTCGGGCAGATGAACCCCTTGCTGAACACGTCGTCCCGGTCGCCGCGGGCCTTGGTCACCCGGCTGCCCTCGATGGTGAGGGTGAGCCCGCAGGTCGCCTCGCAGAGCGGGCAGACGCGCAGGGCGGTGCGGGAGTCGGTGGTGGTGGACACGGGTCCTCCCGGAGGGGCGGCGGCGACGGTGACGCTCGGGCAGGGGCGGCGGGCGGTGAGGCACGCGGCACCGAGGCCGAGCATACCGAGCGGTATGCGCTGGGGGGAGGGCCCCCGGCGTCTTGTCGGGAATTCGCGAGGCCGCACCCGGAACGAGGCCCCTGACACCCGCGGCCGGAGGGCGGTGGGGCCGGACGGCTCCGGCCCCGCGGTCCGGTCCCGGGGCGGGGCCGGACGGTCGGCCCGGCACGCGCGCGAGAGCGGGGCCGGGCGGTCAGTCCAGCACGCGCGCGAGATAGGCCCGCAGCAGCTCCCGCATCTCCTGGATGATCCGCGGATCGCCCTGCGGGGCGACCCTGAAGGCAAGGTGGACGAGGGTGTCGGCGGTCTCGACGGCGATGAGGAACGTGCGGCGGAGGTCGTCGTCGGGGGTGCGGTCGATGAAGGCGGAGAGCAGTTCGGACAGCCGGTCGGCGACGAGATGGTTGGGTTGTTGCCGGCTGCCGCCGACCGGGATCTGGTTGCCGAAGTCGATGAGGGCGAAGCCGGGGGCGTTGCGCTTCATGTCGAGGTACTCGTCGAGGACGGCGTCCATCGCGGTGCGCCAGTCCCGGCCGCCCGTCTCCCGGAGGCGGTGGGTGACCCGGTCGGTGAAGCGGTCCAGGTTGCGTTCGGCGAGCGCGTCGGCCATCGCACGCTTGTTGCCGAAGAAGCGATAGACGGAGCCGATGGGCACACCCGCGCGCAACGCCACGGCACGAGTGCTCAACGCGTCGTAGCCCACCTCGTCGAGGAGGTCGGCACAGGCGTCGAGGATCCTGGTCAGTCGTTCGGCACTGCGCCGCTGCACGGGTGCGCGGCGCAGGGAGGTCGCCTGGGACACGGGCTTCATGATGCCTTTCCGCCGAGGTCCGATGAGCTGTCCGAATATCAGTACGGCCGGTGCCACCGCTCCCGCTCAGCCGTGGCGCACGACCGGCCGCGGACGTCCGCGCGTCCATGGCCTGCCGGGAGACTAGAGCACCGCACTGACAGGACGGATCCCCCGGCGATCCGGTTCTCCTCCTCCGCCCGATGCACCCGATCCACGGACGTCCGCCGACGGCCCGTTGCCACCCGGTGCCGTTTGCCGCTCGGTCCCCTTGCCGCTCGGCCCCGTTGCCGCCCGCTCCCCTTGCGCCCGCCCCGGTGGAATCCTACGGTGAAGCATAGGAATCGAGAACGGTGAGGGAGCGGGCATGAGCGGGGACGCGAGGAAGACGGCCGAGGGACTGGAGTACCTCACCGGTTTCGGCAACGAGCACGCCTCGGAGGCGGTCCCGGGCGCGCTGCCGCACGGCCGCAACTCCCCGCAGCGCGCTCCGCTCGGGCTCTACGCGGAGCAGCTCAGCGGCACCGCGTTCACCGAGCCGAGGTCCCACAACCGCCGTTCCTGGCTCTACCGGATCCGCCCCTCGGCCGCCCACCCCGCCTTCACCCGCACGGACAACGGCGCCCTGCGCACGGCCCCCTTCACCGACGCGGTCCCCGACCCCAACCGCCTGCGCTGGAACCCCCTCCCGGAGCCCCCGGCCGGCACCGATTTCCTCGCCGGCCTGTGGACCCTCGGCGGCAACGGCGACGCGGCCCAGCGCTCCGGCATGGCCGTGCACCTGTATCACGCCGATTCCGCGATGGAGCGGGTCTTCAGCGACGCGGACGGCGAACTCCTCATCGTCCCGGAGCGCGGCGGCCTCCTGCTGCGCACCGAGTTCGGCCTGCTCCACGCCGAGCCCGGCGAGATCGCCCTGATCCCGCGGGGCGTCCGCTTCCGCGTCGACCTCCTCGACGCCTCCGCCCGCGGCTACGTCTGCGAGAACTACGGCACCCCCTTCCGCCTTCCCGACCTCGGCCCGATCGGCGCCAACGGCCTGGCGAACGCCCGCGACTTCCGGGCGCCGGTGGCCGCGTACGAGGACACCGAGGGTCCGGTGGAGGTGGTGAACAAGTACTGCGGCAACCTCTGGACGGCCACCTACGACCACTCCCCGCTCGACGTGGTCGCCTGGCACGGCAACTACACGCCGTACGTCTACGACCTGCGCCGCTTCAACGTCATCGGGACGATCTCGTACGACCACCCGGACCCGTCGATCTTCACGGTGCTGACATCGCCGAGCGACACCCCCGGTCTGGCCGGGGTGGACTTCGTCGTCTTCGCGCCACGCTGGCTGGTCGGCGAGGACACGTTCCGGCCGCCGTACTTCCACCGGAACGTGATGAGCGAGTACATGGGCCTGATCGAGGGCGCGTACGACGCGAAGACGGCCGGAGAAGGGGGCTTCGTGCCCGGTGGCGGCTCGCTGCACAGCATGATGTCGGCGCACGGACCGGACCGGGAGACCTTCGACAGGGCGAGCGCGGCGGAGCTGGAGCCGCAGCGGGTCGACGACGGCCTCGCCTTCATGTTCGAGACGCGCTGGCCGATCCTCGTGACCGGGCAGGCGGCCCGCGCGGAGCACCTGCAACAGGGGTACGACGACGTGTGGTCCGGGCTCCAGCGCCACTTCGGCCCGTTGCACTGAACGTGTCACGCCGGGTACGGATAGCGTCGTGACCTCATTCGCTCCGGACTCGATCGTCCTGAACCGCAAACTGCCGCTCTGGTATCAGGTGTCGCAGTCCCTGCGTGCCTCGATACTCGGCCGGTCGCCCCAGGATCCCCTGCGGCTGCCGACCGAGGAGCAGCTGGCCGGGCACTACGGGGTGAGCGTGCTGACCATGCGGCAGGCGCTGAAGGAGCTGGAGGACGAGGGGCTGATCTCCCGGCACCGCCGGCGCGGCACGTTCATCGAGCCGAGCGCCCGGCGGGGCTCGCCCGTGCGCCTGCTCGGTTCGGTGGACGCGATCGTGGCCCAGCAGTCGGGCATGACGACCGAGCTGCTGGACCAGGGCAGCACCCCCCTGTCAGGTGAACTCTCCGAGTACTTTCCCGACTTGACCGAGGTCACCACGTACCACCGGCTGCGCGGCGACGAGAAGACGGGCGAGCCCACCAACCACGCCCGCAACTACGTCCGTCCCGAGCTGGCCGCCCTCATCGACCGCGACGACCTGCTCCGCTGGCCGATGACGAAGGTCCTGCGCGATGTCGTGGGCGTGGCCATCGGCCGGATCACCGACACCGTCGAGGCCCGTATCGCCGACCCGGAGACGGCCCGCCTCCTCCAGGTCCCCCTGCTCAGCCCGATCCTCCACTACACGGGTGTCACCTACGACGACACCGGCCGCGTCCTCGACGTGGCGGTCATCCACTACCGCGGCGACCGCTTCTCGTTCACGGTCACCCTCGACGCCCACTGACCCGGAGGACCAGGTCGTACGATGCCCACCGTGACGCTCGACGACACTCCGCTCCTCGCGGACCTCATGCCGTGGTCGGTCGCACCGCCACGGCTGGGCCGGGGGTGGCCGGCGGCCCCGGACGCGGCATCCCTGAAGGCCCGCTGGGACGCGCTGATGAAAGCGGAGGGCCCGGACCGCGAGGCCCTGTTCTCCCCCACCCGCTCCCGCACCCCGGCCTCGGCGGTGGCCCAGCTGCCGGGCCGGTCCGGCGGCACCGGCCGGCTGGCCCGCGAGTCGGGCCCCTGCGCCGAGCCGGTCCGGGTCCTCGCCGCCCCGTTCGACGAACAGTGGCTCATCCCCGACCACCGGCTGATCGACGCCGCCCGCCCCGAGCTGTGGCGCGTGGCGGACGAGCGCCAGGTCTTCGTGGTCGAGCAGACGGCTGCCCCGGACGCGTCCGGTCCCGTGCTCCTCGCGTCGGGCGTCCTTCCGCTCGCCCCACCGCACGGCCCGCGCGCCGGCCGTGTCCACCCGCTGTACCGCCGCCCGGGGGCCGTCGAGCCGAACCTCGCACCGGGCCTGCCGGAGTACCTCGGCGGGCGCCTGGGCACCGGCCCCCTCGATCCCGTGGACGTCCTCGCCTGGATCCTGGTCGCCGCGCGCTCCGGGCCGCACGGCGTCGGGGTTCCGCTGCCCGCCGAACCGGACGTCTGGTCCCACGGGGTGGAGCTGGGCCGGCGGACCCTGTGGCTGATGCGCCGCGACGGCGACCGCCCCAAGCTCCCGGGCGGCCGCCGCCCGTATGTGCGCGCGCCGCTGCCCGCCCGGCCCGTGGAGGTCCGCTACGACCGCGAGGAGGAGACCCTCTTCATCGACGAGGGCCGCATCTCCCCCGTCCCGTCCGACGCCTGGGACCTCCACGTCGGCGGTGTCCGTGTGCTGGAGGAGTGGCTGGCCCGCAGAACGGAGCAGGCGGAGCCGGGCACGCTGGAGGCGATCCGCCCGACGACCTGGCCGCAGAGCTGGACGTCGGAGCTGCTGGAGCTGATCACGGTGCTGGCGCTGCTGGCGGAAGTGCGCCCCGCACTGCGGGAGTCGACGGTCGGCCGGCCGATCACGACCGCGGATCTGCGCGAGGCCGGCGTGCTCCCGGTCCCGGAGCCGGCCCGCAGGCCCGCCTCGGTCCTGGACCACCAGGAGGAGGGCCCGGAAGGCCAGTTCACGCTGTTGTAGGGCCGCCTACGGCGCGAACGAATCCAGCACCCTCCCCACCATCCACTCGAACGCGGCCTCCAGATCGATCGGCCCCGGGTCCTCCGTGAACGCCGCGGCCAGCCGGGGATAGGCGCCGCTCGCGATCTGCCCCCCGAGATAGGCGATCCGGACCTCGTTCTCCCTCTCCTCCGACCACGGCAGCGACCGCACCCGCTCGGCCGTCGCCAGCTCGTTCGCCGCATAGGTCGTCACGCACCCGTTCAGCATGCCCAGGAGCTGCATCTTCGTCCCGTAGGGCGCGTCGAGGGTATCCATGCAGGCGAGGCAGTGCTCCAGGTACCGCATCGCGTGGGGGCTGAACCCGTAGACCGGTGACATGAGCCGAGGCATCCAGGGGTGCCGCCGCAGCAGGTCACGCGTCTGGTACGCCACCCGCCGCATCTCGGCCCGCCAGTCCTCGCCGGGCTCCCACAACTCGTGCTCCCCGCCGACCGCGTCGACCATCAGCTCGTACAGGTCCTCCTTGCGGGGGACGTAGTTGTACAGCGACATCGTGCCGCAGCCCAGTTCGGCCGCCACGTGCCGCATGGACACCGCGTCGAGGCCGCCCGCGTCGGCGAGCCGCACCGCCACCGCCGCGATGTCAGCGCGGCTGAACGCGGGTCTGGGGCCCCGGCCGGTGCGCTCGGGGCGCGCCCAGATCACCGCGGGTTCGTCCGCTCGGCCAGCCATCGATCATCACCTCGGTCACCATCCTAGTTACGTACGGCGTACGTAGTGCGCTATGGTCGACCCATGACAACTACGTACGCTGTACTTAGTGAAGGTCTGGAGAAGCGTTTCGGAGACGTCCACGCCGTACGCGGCCTCGATCTGGCCGTGGCCGCGGGCACGGTGGTCGGGATGCTCGGCCCGAACGGGGCGGGCAAGACGACGGCCGTACGGCTGCTGGCGACACTGCTGCGGCCGGACGCGGGCTCGGCGCGCATCGCGGGTCACGACCTGGTGCGGGAGCCGGGCGCGGTCCGGCGGGCGATCGGTGTGACGGGGCAGTACGCGTCGGTGGACGGCGATCTGACCGGGCGGCAGAACCTGCGGCTGTTCGCACGGCTGCACCGCGTCCGCGATACGGCGGGCCGCGCGGGCGAACTCCTCGACCGCTTCGGCCTGTCAGCGGCCGCCGACCGGCCGGCCTCCACCTACTCGGGCGGCATGCGCCGCCGGCTCGACCTGGCGGCCAGCCTGATCCGGCGCCCGGCGGTGCTCTTCCTGGACGAGCCCACCACCGGGCTGGACCCCGTCAGCCGCAACCAGATCCGGGACGCCGTGCGCGACCTGAAGGAGGAGGGGACGACCGTGCTGCTCACCACGCAGTATCTGGAGGAGGCCGACCAGCTCGCCGACCGGGTCGTGCTGATGGACCGGGGCCGGATCGCGCACAGCGGCTCACCGCCCGAGCTCAAGGCGCTCGTCGGCTCGTACGCGGAGGTCGTCGTCGCCCACGCGGGCGCGATGACCGGGGCCGCGGCCGTCCTCGACCAGCTCACCGGCGCGCGGCCGTCGTTCGACGACGAGCGGCACGCGGTCGGCGTGGTCACCCTCGACCCGACGCTCACGCTCCCCCGCCTGGTACGCGAACTCGACGCGGCCGGCGTGCCGTTGCTGGACGCCGGCCTGCGCCCGCCGACCCTCGACGACGTGTTCCTCCGCCTCACTCGAGGCCCCGCCGAGAGCCCCGCCGACCTCAAGGAGCGTGCCGCGTGAACGCGTTGGCGTACGACGGCACGGCGATGCTGGGCCGGCAGCTGCGGCGGCTGCGGAACAACCCGGGGCTGCTGATCCTCACGCAGACCATGCCCGTGTCGATGCTGCTGTTCTTCGGGTACGTCTTCGGCAGCGCGCTCGCGGTGCCGGGCGAGGAGTACCGGCGGTTCCTGGTGCCCGGTCTGCTGGTGGCGACGGCGGCCGGCGGGATCATGACCGGCATGTTCGAGGCCGCGCGGGACACGCACCGGGGCGTGATGGACCGCTTTCGCGCCCTGCCGATGAGCCGGGCCGCCGTGCCGCTCGGGCAGGCGCTGGCCGACGTGCTCGTCACGGCCGCCGGCTCGGTGCTGTTCCTGCTGGTCGGACTCGCGGTGGGCTGGCGCGTGGAGGGGAGCGCGCCCGCGGCGGTGGGCGCGTTCGGGCTGTTGCTGCTGTTCCGGTTCGCCGCCGTGTGGACGGGCATCTTCCTGGGCCTGCTCACCCGCAACGAGGAGGCGGCCGGACAGCTGGGCGGCGCGACGTTCCTGCTGCCGCTGCTGTCCACCGCGTACATCCCGGCCGAGGGCCTGCCCGGCCGGCTGCGCACGGCCGCCGAGTGGAACCCGATCAGCGCGGTCGCCACGGCCCTGCGCGACCTCTTCGGCAACGCGCCCGTCCCCGAGGGCGCCGCCTGGCCGGTGGCCCACCCCGTCGCCGGGTCGCTGCTGTGGTGCGGCGTCCTGCTCGCGGTGTTCGTGCCGCTCACGGTCCGCACCTACGCGGCCGGACCCCGGTGACCTCCGGCCCGGTCGGGGGACGGGCCGGAGCCGGGTGAGCCGGGGCGCGGGTGGCCCACGTGAGACTCGGCACGCCCTGATGACAACGGCGTCCGGGCGGGGTCATGATCCACGGCATGCGCCCACTTCCCCGCACCGGCGATCCGCTGCCCCTCGACGGCATCACGGTCGTCGCCGTCGAGCAGGCCGTCGCCGCGCCCTTCGCCACCCGGCAGCTCGCCGACCTGGGGGCGCGGGTGATCAAGGTCGAGCGGGTGGACGGCGGCGACTTCGCCCGCGGCTACGACACCGCCGCCCGGGGCCTGGCCTCGCACTTCGTGTGGTGCAACCGGGGCAAGGAGTCCCTGGCGCTGGACCTGAAGGACCCGCGCGGCCTGGCCCTCGTCACGCGGCTGGTGGCGGACGCCGACGTCTTCGTGCAGAACCTCGCGCAGGGCGCCGCGGCCCGGCTCGGCCTGGACGCGGCCACGCTGTGCGCGGCGCATCCCCGGCTGATCGCCGTGGACATCTCGGGTTACGGGGCGTCGGGGCCGTACGCGGACAAACGGGCGTACGACATGCTCGTGCAGTGCGAGGCCGGTCTGGTGTCGGTGACGGGGACACCGGAGCAGCCGGCGAAGGCGGGCATCCCGGTGGCGGACATCGCCGCCGGGATGTACGCGTTCTCGGGGGTGCTGGCGGCGCTCGTCCGGCGGGGGACGACCGGACGGGGCGGGCCGGTGGAGGTGTCGATGCTGGAGGCGCTGGCCGAGTGGATGGGGCATCCGCTGCACCACACCCTGCACGGCGGGACCGCGCCGGCGCGCACGGGGCTCGGGCACGCGGTGATCGCGCCGTACGACGCCTACGCCACGGCGGACGGCGGGCGGGTGCTGCTGTCCGTACAGAACGACCGGGAGTGGCGGCGGCTCGCCGAACAGGTGCTGGGGCGGCCGGAGTTGGCCCACGACTCGGCGTTCGCGACGAATCCGGCGCGGGTCGAGCGGCGGGAACGTACCGACGAGCTGGTCGCGACGGCGCTCGGGGCGCTGGACACCGACGCGGCGCTGGAGCGGCTGGAGGCGGCGGGGATCGCCTGCGCGCGGCTGAGGGACGTCACGGAGGTGGCGGAGCATCCGCAGCTGGCGGCCCGGGACCGGTGGCGTGACGTGGCGTCACCGGTGGGTCCGCTCAGGGCACTGCTGCCACCCATCACGCTGCCGGGCGGGGACGAGGCACGGATGGGAGCGGTGCCCGCGCTCGGGGAGCACACCGGGTCGCTGCTCCGTGCCGCGGGGATGACGGACGAAGAGATCGCAGCGTTGCGCCGGGACGGTGTGGTCGCCTGAACGCGGGCCTCCTGCGGAAAAGGCCCTTGATCTGCGGGGAGGGGCTAGCGGCTGCCGAACAACGAGCGGCGCAGCCTCTTCAGCGGCGCGAACAGCGAGACGCGGCCGACGCGTGTGTCCTTGCGGCTGCTTCGCTCCTGCGGGGAACGTGACGTTATCTCACGCATCAGCGAGGTCGCCTCGGCCGCCTCGCGCTGCGGCACGGCGGGGCCGCTCAGCACCGAGAGATGGCGGTCGAGCCGCGAACTGGTCGCGGTGCTCCCGCACGTGATCGCAGGGACTCGCGCCCTACGCACTGCTATCTGTTCCATGTCACTCCCCACCCGTACGAGTCCACCCGGCCCGGGCAGCGTAACCATATCGCCCCGTTGGAGCACTCGGGAATCACGTCCCCGCTATTCCTCTACCCCGCAAGGGGGTTGTTGACTACTCTCCGAATCCGACCGATTCCAGGGCGAGTTGGACAACCGGCTGGCCGGTGGGCTGCGCTGATCCACCGTCGGGTTCGACGGTCACCGCGAGTGACGTCGCGTCGGTGTTCATTCCGTCCGCGACCAAGGGCGTGTCGCCGGCGAAGAGACCCAGGGAGCGTGGTTGCACGTCGGGGCGCATGAGCCAGAGCTGGTGCACCCGGTTCTTCGGGAGGTCCTCGAATCCGCTGAGGGTGACGATCGCACTCCCCTCCTCCGCGGAAGCGATCACTCCGATCGCATGCCCCTCCGTGTCCCGGTCGCTGCTCGCGCGGACGTCCGGCGCGGCGAGAACGTGGGCGATCTCACTGCCCCGTGCCCGCTCGGAGGCCAGTTCGTCACGGGTGCGGTCGGCCTGGACGGCGAAGAGGGAGGCCACCACGAGCGCGGCGGCGGCCGTGACGGTGGCCAGCGGGACGAGCCAAGAGCGCAGACGGGGCGCACGGGCGCGCGACCTCGGCGGCGGCTCGGTGCCCCACACATGGCGCGGCAGATGCTGCGGCCGCGAGGGCTGCGCGCTCCAGGACAGGTTCTCCTGGGGGGTGTTGCGTACGGCGGCGAAGACCCGGTCGCGCATCGCCGTCGGCGCCGGGACGGCCGTCGACCAGGCGAGACGGACGGCGTCCTCGGACAGGGCACGCACCTCGGCGGGACAGCGGTCGCAGCCCTCCAGGTGTCTCTCGAAGCGGCGCCGCTCGTCGGGTTCCAGGGCGTCGAGCGCGTAGGGAGCGGCGAGCGAGTGGAGGTCCTCGCGGCGGAAGAGGCTCATGCCGCGCCTCCCCTCGGCCCGCACGCCCGGCGGGCCGCTCGGGCGCGTGGACCTCCGGATTCCACGCGGTGGATCAGGACGCTCATGCGACTCCTCCCAGGCATTCGCGCAGCCGAGTGAGTCCGTCGCGCATACGGGTCTTGACCGTGCCGAGGGGGCAGGAGAGCCGCTCGGCCACTTCACGGTAGGTGTAGCCGTCGTAGTAGGCGAGGGTGACGGACTCGCGCTGGAGGGTGGTCAGCTTGTCCAGGCAGTGGCGCACCCACTGGCGTTCGAGGCCGGCCTCGACCTCCTCGGCGACCTGGTCGAAGGCGGGGTGGTGGTTGCGCCGTCCCTCGCGCTGCTCGCGCTCGGTGGCGGCACGGGCGCTGCGCACCCGGTCCACCGCGCGCCGGTGCGCGAGGGTGAGTATCCAGGACAGGGCGCTGCCCCGGGCCGGATCGAAGCGGCCCGCGGAACGCCAGAGTTCGAGCAGCACCTCCTGAGCCACCTCCTCCGACTGCGCGGGGTCGCGTACGACCCGGCGGACCAGCCCGAAGACCGGACCGGACACCACTGCGTACAGCTCCTCGAACGCCCGTTGGTCGCCTCCGGCCACCCGGACCAGAAGCTTGTCCGCCTCCACACGCTCCCCCTCGTCTCCGGCCGAGCACGGCCATCCCCGCGCGTAAGGCATTCGCAACCGACCCACCTCCGGATGGGGTTACGGATCAGGCTGCCCAAAACGCGGGTCTCCGGTCGACCGATCCGAACATCGGATCAACGAATCGTGCTCTCCGCTGAGACAACCTTTCAAACGCTCCGTAAGAAGGTTTGGGATTCGACCAATCCACCCTGCCGACCGCTCCGAATGGCGTTCGTCAGGCAAGTTGGGACAGAGGACGGACGGCATGACGACACCTACTTCCAGGAGCGGCTCGGGACGGCGGAGCATCGCGTCCCTCATCTGTGCTTCGCTGGCCGCCGGAGGGCTCGCAGCCGCCGGCGTGACCGTGCTGGAGCCGGGGGCCGCCTCGGCCTCCAGCCACCGCGAGGCTCCGCTGATCTCAGGGCAGCCCCAGTTCGACAACACCGACGTCTACGCGTTCGTCAGCCCCGACAAGCCGGACACGACGACGGTCATCGCGAACTGGATCCCCTTCGAGGAGCCCGCGGGCGGACCGAACTTCTTCACCTTCTCCGAGGACGCGCAGTACGACATCCGCGTCGACCAGGACGGCGACGCGCAGGAAGACCTGGTCTTCCGGTACACGTTCGACACGAAGACGAAGAACGACAAGACCTTCCTGTACAACACGGGCGTCGTGGAGAGCCTCGACGACCCGGACCTCAACATCACGCAGACCTACGACATCGACCTCATCAAGCTGAAGAACCGTCGCGCGGTCTCCAAGACGAAGCTCGCGGACGACGTGTGGGTGGCGCCGTCGAACGTCGGCAAGGCGTCGATGCCGAACTTCAAGAAGCTGCGCGACGAGGCGGTCTACAAGACGGCGAGCGGGGTGACGACGTACGCCGGCCAGGCCGACGACCCGTTCTTCCTGGACCTGCGCGTCTTCGACCTGCTCTACGGCGGCGACCTCTCCGAGGTCGGGCGGGACACCCTCAAGGGCTACAACGTCAACTCGATCGCGCTGCAGGTCCCGAGCGAAGCGCTCGTGCAGTCCAAGGACCAGCCGATCGTCGGTATCTGGTCGACGACCCAGCGTGTGGGCGCCGACGGCCAGTACCGCCAGGTCTCGCGCCTCGGCATGCCGCTGGTGAACGAGGTCGTCAACCCCATCGGCGACAAGGACAAGTTCAACGCGTCCTCGCCGGCGGACGACGCCCAGTTCCTGAAGAACGTCACCGAGCCGGAGCTGCCCAAGCTCATCGAGGCGATCTACAAGATCCCGGCGCCGAAGACGCCGCGCAACGACCTCGTCGACGTGTTCCTCAAGGGTGTCGAGGGCCTCAACCAGCCGCCGCGCGTGACCCCGTCGGAGCAGCTGCGCCTCAACACCTCCATCGAGCCCACCAAGAAGCCGAAGCGGCTCGGTGTGCTGGACGGTGACAACCAGGGCTTCCCGAACGGACGCCGGCTCACCGACGACGTGATCGACATCGCGCTGCAGGTCGTCGAGGGCGAACTCGTCGACGCGCCCAACGACCTGGGTGACGCGGTGAACAAGAACGACAAGAAGTTCGGCCACTCGTTCCCGTACGTCGGTCTGCCGACGGCCGGTTCGCGCGGCAAGACCGTCAAGGGCAACACCACCAACAGCGTCCGCAGCTCGATCGGCACCGGTGTCGAGAGCGGCAGCGACGACACCACGCTGATCGCCGCCTCGGCCGGCGCCGGCGCGGCCGGTGTCCTGCTCATCGGCGGTGGCCTGCTGTGGTGGCGCCGTCGGAACGACCGCGCCTACTACTAGGCCGCTCCGACCGGGCCCTCCCCCAGGGGGCCCGGTCATCGAGGCCGGCGCGGCCCGCCCGTATCCATCCCCCACGGTGCGGGCCGCGCCCCACGATCACGAACACCGCGCCCGGCAAGGATGTTGAGGAGAGGGCATGTCCCCGCGTACGAACGACAGCGCGTCGCAGGACGGGCGTCCGCGTCCCGGCGCAGGGGCTCCCGGGGCCGAAGCCGACGAGGGCACCAGCTCCGCGTCCCCGTCCGCCTCCGACGCCGGGCCCGACGTTTCCTCCTCCGATGTGTCCTCCGCGGACATGTCCTCCCCTGATGTGTCCTCCGCCGACGTCTCCCCTGCCGACGTCTCCCCTGCCGATGTCACCGCGACCGGTCCCGATGTCACCGCGGCCGACGCCGGGACCCGCGGCGCCGCGTCCGTTCCGGCCTCCGAGGCCGGGACGGGGCCGGCGCCCGCCGGTTCCGGGCGCGGTCGTCGGCCGGTGCCCGAGTCCGCTCGGCGGCGGGCGGCGCGGCTCACCGCGTGCGCGGCCGCGCTGGCCGTCGCGTTCACCGGGTTCGCCGTGGCGGTGGGGGCCAAGGACGACGACCGGGCGACGGTGGCCGTCTCGACCTCGCCGGGAGTCTCGGCCGCCCAGCTCTCCCACGGCGACCTCGACACCGGCGTCAAGCTGCTCCAGGCCCATCTCAGGCAGCAGCCCAAGGACTTCGGGTCCTGGTCCACACTCGGCCTCGCCTATGTCGAGCAGGCCCGCGTCAAGGGCGACTCCTCCCGTTACCCGCAGGCCGAGAAGGCCCTGCGACGGTCGCTGAAGCTGCGACCGGACAACGACCCGGCGCTCGCGGGCCTCGCCGCCCTCGCCGCCGCCCGCCACGAGTTCGGCGAGGCGCTGCGGTACGCGGACCGGGCCCTCAAGGAGAACCCGTACAGCGAGCGGGCGTTGTGCAGCCGCGTCGACGCCCTGGTCGAACTCGGCCGCTACGACGACGCGCTGAAGGCCGTGAAGCTCGCCGACACCCGCCGTCCCGGCATCCCGGTGTTCACGCGGTACGCCTACGTCCACGAGCTGCGCGGCGACGTGAAGACCGCCCGCCGTGTCCTGAACATGGCCCTGAGGTCGGCGGCCACGCGGGGCGACATCGCCTACGTGGCCACCCAGCTCGGCCAACTCGCCTGGCGGCAGGGCGACTACAAGACCGCGCTCACCCACTACGCGCGCGCCCTCGGCGCCGACGACACCTACCTTCCCGCGCTGGAGGGCCGCGCCCGCGCCCAGGCCGCGAGCGGCGACCGCGCGGAGGCGATCCGCGGCCTGGAGCAGGTCGTGGCCTCCTATCCGCTGCCGGGACCGCTCGTCGTCCTCGGCGAGCTGTACGAGGCGAAGGGCGACAGGGCCAAGGCCCGCGACCAGTACGCGCTGGTGGACGCCTACACCGCCATCGCCCGGTCATACGGCGTCAACGCCGACCTCGACACCGCCCTCGCCGCCGCCGACCACGGTGACCGCAAGGCCGCCCTCAAGGCCGCCGAGGCCGAGTGGAAGCGCCGCGAGACGGTCCACACCGCGGACGCGCTCGCCTGGGCACTGCACGTCAACGGCCACGACGACGAGGCACTGCCGTACGCCCGCCGCGCCACCGCCACCGGCTACCGGGACGCGACGTTCCTGTACCACCGGGGCATGGTCGAGAACGCGGCCGGCGACAAGAAGGAGGCCAGGGCCTCGCTGAAGGAGGCGCTCGCCCTCAACGCCGGCTTCTCGCCGCTCGGCGCGGCACAGGCCCGTAAGACCCTGAAGGCTCTGGAGACCGCCAAGTGACCGCTCCCCGGCGTGTGTTCGCCTCCGGCACGGCGGTCTTCCTGGCCGCCTGCGCACTCGTCCTCGTCCCCACCGGGGCGGCGAGCGCGCATCCGCTCGGCAACTTCACCGTCAACCGGTACGACGGCCTGGTCGCCACCCCCGGACAGCTGAAGGTCCTCCATGTCGAGGACCTCGCGGAGATCCCGGCGACCCAGGCCGCGCCCGCCATCGAGCGGCAGGGCATGGGCGACTGGGCCCGGGAGCGGTGCGAGAAGGCCGCCGAGGGCAGCGAGGTCACCGTCGACGGGAACGCCGTGGACGTGCGGCTCGGGTCGAGCCGGGCCGAGGAACGGCCCGGCCAGGCGGGGCTGAAGACGCTGCGCGTGGAGTGCCGGCTGACAGCCGCGCTGCCCGACCGGGCCGCCGACGTGCGCTTCCACGCGGCGGTCGACTCCGGGCCCGGGTGGCGCGAGGTCACCGCGCAGGGCGACCGGACGACCCTGACCGGGTCGGACGTGCCCGAGGAGTCGGTCTCGAAGCGGCTCACCAGCTACCCCGAGGAGTTGCTGCAGTCGCCGGAGGACACGGCGACGGCCTCCCTCCAGGTGAAGCCGGGCGGCCCGGCCCTGGCCGAGCAGCGCGGCGACGCGCCCGGCGCCTCGATCCTCCCGCGGGGCGCGGACCGCTGGACCAGGGCGCTGGACGACCTGGTCTCCAGCCACGACCTCACCCTCGGCTTCGGCGCCCTGGCCTTCGGCATCGCCATGTTCCTGGGCGCCATGCACGCGCTCGGCCCGGGTCACGGCAAGACCCTGATGGCCGCGACGGCCGCCGCCCGCGACCGGGCCCGGATGCGCGACGTGCTGCCCATGGCCGCGTCCGTGACGGTCACCCACACCCTGGGCGTCGTCGCCCTCGGCCTGCTCGTCCTCGCCGGCTCCGCCGCCGCCCCGTCCGTGATCACCTGGCTGGGCATCGCGAGCGGCCTGTTCGTGATGGGCGCGGGAGTGACGCTCGCACGACGCGCCTGGCTGAACCGCAAGCTGACGCTCACCCATGCGAAGGCCCACGACCACAACCACAACCACAACCACAACCACGATCACACGCACGATCACGATCACGGACACACGCACGGGCACGACCACGAGCAGCACCACCACGAGCACGGGCACTCCCACCGTCATGGCGAGGGCGACTCCCACACGCACGATCACGCGCCCGAGCCCGACCGCGAACTCGTCCTGGCCACCCCGTCAGCCACCCACGCGCACACCCACGCGTCGGTCGCGACCCACACCCACGACCACGCGCCGGCCGAGACACCCACCCACAGCCACGGCCCTGGCCACCAGCACACCCACGACCCCGATCACGGTCACGGTCACGGTCACGGTCACGGTCACGGTCACGGTCACGGTCACGGTCACGGTCACCAGCACGATCACGCGCACGGCCACGACCACACCCATGCCCCCGACCAGAAGCGCTCCCTCTTCGGTGGCGGAGTCACGCACACCCACGGCGGCTTCACCCACACCCATCCCACCGCTCCGACCCTGCGCGGCACGATCCTGCTCGGCTTCGCGGGCGGCATGGTGCCGAGCCCGTCGGCCGTGGTCGTCCTGGTCGGCGCGGCGGCGCTGGGCAAGGCGTGGTTCGGGCTGCTGCTCGTGGTGGCGTACGGCGTCGGGCTGGCCCTCACGCTGACGGCGGCCGGGTACGCCGTCGTGAAGGCGGGCGGCTGGGTGACGCGGGTGATGGACCGGGGCGAGGGCCGGCTCGGCGGGCCGACGGCCGCGCTGGTGCGCCGGACCGTGCCGCTGGCGTCGGCCCTGCTGGTTGTCGCCCTGGGGGCTGGTTTGGTGTTCAGGGGGGCAACATCCGCCCTCGGCTGAGCTACTTTTGTGGGGAAATCGCTCGGAGTGGAGATTTCGGACGGATGCGAGTGACGGGGGATGGCCGTGTCCGAAGAACCGGGCAGTGAACGGGTGATCGCGGGCCGGTACCGGCTGCTGACCCCGCTGGGCGAGGGCGGCATGGGGACCGTGTGGCGGGCCCGTGACGAGGTGCTGCACCGCGAGGTCGCCGTCAAGGAGGTGAAGGCGCCGGGCGGGATCCCGATGTCCGACGTCGAGCGGATGTACGCCCGGCTGGAGCGCGAGGCGTGGGCGGCCGCCCGGGTCGCCAACCGCAACGTGGTCACCGTGTACGACGTGGCCATGGAGGACGGCCGCCCGTGGATCGTGATGGAGCTGGTGCGCGGGGTGTCGCTCGCCGACCTCCTGGACGCCGAGGGCCCGCTCGACCCGCAGCGCGCCGCGCACATCGGCGCCGAGGTGCTGTCCGCGCTGCGCGCCGCGCACGAGGCCGGAGTCTTGCACCGGGACGTGAAACCGGCCAACGTGCTGATGTCCAACGACGGCCGGGTCGTCCTCACCGACTTCGGTATCGCGACGGTCGAGGGCAGCTCCGCGCTCACCATGACGGGCGAGGTCATCGGCTCCCCCGAGTTCCTCGCCCCCGAACGCGCGCTCGGCCGCTCCTTCGGTCCCGAGTCGGACCTGTGGTCGCTCGGCGTGCTGCTGTACGCGGCGGTCGAGGGCAACTCCCCCTTCCGGCAGAACACCCCGCTGAGCACCTTGCGCGCGGTCGTCGACGAGGAGCTTCCGCCGCCGCACCGGGCCGGTCCGCTGGCCCCGGTGATCGAGGGGCTGCTGCGCAAGGATCCGGCCGACCGGATGCCCGCCGAGCAGGCGGAGCGGGACCTGCGGATCATCGGCGCCGGCGGTACGCCCTCCGGCACGGGCACCACACGCTCCGCCCCGCTCGCGTCGGGGGCGTACGACCCGACGGTGGCCGCCTTCCCCGCCGCGGGTGCGGGGCGGAGCACGAACCGGGACGGGGCGCCGACACCGCCCCGTCCCGTCCCGGCCGCCGCGACGCACCCCTCCGCGATGCCGGCCGGCGGGCCGCAGCGCGACCGCCGCGCCCTCGTCTTCCTGGTCGCCGGTATCGCGGCGATCGCCCTCGCCATCGCCGGACTGACGTACGCCTGGGTCAACCGTGACGACGGCGGGAAGGAGGGCACCCCCACCAACGGGGCGGGCACGGTGGGCGGGACCGACGGCGGGACGACGGACGGCGGTACCGGCGAGGAGGAGCCCGGCGGCGGCGCCACGGACGAGGACAGCGAGACCCCCTCCGAGACACCCGAGGAGAAGCCGACCACCAAGCCGCCCGCGCAGTCGGTCGACGTGACGGTGACCGGCGCGAACACCGACTACTCCGGTACCTGTCCACCCCCTGACGACCAGGTGCCCAACTTCACCGCGACGTTCACCGTGGGCAGCGTCCCGGTGGACGTCCAGTACCGGTGGGTGGCGAAGAACGGCCAGATCGACGACACCGGCTGGAAGACGCTGTCCTTCCCGGCCGGCGGCGAGAAGACCAGACGGGACCAGGTCGTCGTCTCGACGAACGGCAGTCACGAGGACGAGATCAGCGTCGAGGTCCGCGGCCCGGTGAACAAGAAGTCCAACTCCGTCGCGTTCTCGGTGACGTGCGAGACGGAGGCCCCGACCACGGGCGGGACCTCCCCCGGCGACGACGGGGAGAACCCCGGCGAGTACAGCGACTCCGACGCCGACTACGACGACGAGGCCGGCGCCCTCACCGGGGTGGCCCGAGGCGGAGCCGTCAGGCCGCGTTCCTGAAGACGGGCAGATAGCCGCCCGACTGCCCGGCGGCCTTCGGGTGGTAGGACTCGCCCACGTTCAGCAGGTTGAGGCTGTGCAGCCACGCGCTGCCCGAGCACAGTTCGTGCCCGGTGAACGTGGAGCGGACGTCGCCGAACGTGAAACCGTGGTCGGCGGCGCGCTTGGCGATCGCGGTGTTCAGGTAGTCGGCCGCGTTGTTGATGGCGGACCGCTTGGCCTGCGAGAGGCCGGGGCAGGTGCCGCCCAGCTGGTAGAAGCGGGGGTAGCCGAGCACCACCACATGGGCGGCCGGTGCCTTGGCACTGATCGCCGAGTAGACCTCGTCGAGCCGGCCGGGGAGCGTCGAGTCGACGTACGCCTTCGCGGTGTTGATGCGTGCGACGCAGGAGCTGTCGGACTGCAGCACGCAGGTGGTCATGACGTCGGCGAAGCCTGCGTCGTTGCCGCCGACGCTCACGGAGACCAGCCCCGTGCCCGGGCCGAGCGGTCCCAGCTGGTTCGCCAGAACATCACCCGTTCGGGCGCCCGAGCAGGCCGTGAAGTTGAAGGACGAGGGTGAGTTGGCGACCGCCCAGAGGTACGGATATGCCTTCGTGCTGCGCTTGCAGTCGCCGCTGGAGGAGATGTAGCTCCCCGCGCCGACGCCCGAGGAGTAGGAGTCTCCGAGCGCCACATAGCCGGTGGCGGCGGCCTGTTGGGACGCCTGCGCCGTCGCGGCCCCGGTGAGGGCGACGCCGGCGGCGAGGAGGAATGAGGTCAGGTATGCCGCAAGTCGGGAACGTCTCATGGAACCTCCCTTTAGCAGGATCTCTGCCTCAACCGTCGTAGCAACTACGCGTGTTGATCGGAAGTGTCCATGTCAATACTTTCCTGTCCGCAACAGACGGACCCGCCCCGCTCCAGTGCCGACGCCTCCTCGCACTTCCCGTCCCGTGACGACAACCACCACCGTGTGAACAGGAGTTCCCCGGAGGAGGCGCGCCCCTCCTCCGGGGAACTCCCGTGCCCGGCGGCGCGCCGCGGAAAGCGGGTGCGCGGGGAGCCCCGGTGACGGATCATGGCGCCATGTCTGCCAACCCACACGACGCACTGCCGATCCGGCTCAACGTCGACGACAGCGACTCACCGTCCGACGTCGTCGACGCGCTGTTCCTCGGCCGTTTCGCGACGGGCGAGCAGCCGTACGCGCACGCGGCGAACATCGACCGGGTACGGTCCGGTGCCACCCTGCTGCCGCCGGGCGCACGTGTCCTGCGCGTCGCGCGGGACGACGACCGCAGCGCGACCCTCGCCGAGGGCGACGGCTGGACCGTACTGGTCTCCCGCTGGAACAGGGGCGCCGACGTCACGGTCACCGCGACCACCGCCGAGCTGGCCCAGAAGGTGCTCGGCCAGGCCACCGACGGCGCGGCCGACGAGCCCGAGCCACAGCCGGAGAACGTGACGATGGGCTTCTGGTACGTCTCGCCGCGCCGGGGCCCGCACCGCACGACCCGGCAGATCTCGGCGGGCACCTGGGAAGAGGTACGGCCGAACTACACCGCGCCCGTGGCGGACGCGATGGACCGGCTGATGAAGACGACCCCCGAGGACATCGCGGGCCGCCTGCTGCTGCTGCACGGTCCGCCCGGCACGGGCAAGACCTCCGCCCTGCGCACGCTGGCCCGTTCCTGGCGGGACTGGTGTCAGGTCGACTGCGTCCTGGACCCCGAGCGGCTCTTCTCCGACGTCGGCTATCTGATGGACATCGCGATCGGCGAGGACGACTCCAACGGCAAGGGGCGCTGGCGCCTGCTGCTCCTGGAGGACTGCGACGAACTGATCCGCGGCGAGGCCAAGCACACGGCGGGCCAGGCCCTCTCCCGGCTGCTGAACCTCACGGACGGCCTCCTCGGACAGGGCCGCAACGTCCTGGTCGGCGTCACCACCAACGAGGACCTGGAGCGCCTGCACCCCGCCGTGGTGCGCCCCGGTCGCTGCCTCGCCCGGATCGAGGTGGGCGCCCTGACCCGCGCGGAGGCGGTGAGCTGGCTCGGCACGGAAGCGGGCGTCGGCCGCGAGGGCGCGACCCTCGCCGAGCTGTACGCGCTGCGCCGCGGCACGTCACCGACATCGCTGCCGGAGCCGAGGGGCGGGGCGGACGCGGGCCTGTACCTGTAGGCGGTCCCGCCGCGATGTTCCCCTGCCCGCCGCGGTGTTTTCATGGATGTATGACCCTCTTCGTCGGCACGTCGGGGTGGCAGTACAAGGACTGGCGGGGCGCCCTCTATCCGCAGGGCTGCCCGGCCCGGCTGTGGCTGGAGGAGTACGCGGCCCGCTTCGCCACGGTCGAGATCAACAACGCGTTCTACCGGCTGCCGACGCGGGAGAACTTCGAGGCGTGGCGGGAGAGGGTGCCGGAGGACTTCGTGGTCGCGGTGAAGGCGAGCCGGTACCTGACGCACATCAAGCGGCTGCGGGACCCCGAGGAGCCGGTGCACCGCCTGATGAGCCACGCGCTCGGCCTGGGCGACCGGCTGGGCCCGGTCCTGCTCCAGCTGCCGCCGACCCTGCGGGCCGACGCGGACCTCCTGAGTGCCTGCCTGGCATGCTTCCCCTCCGGCACCCGGATCGCGGTCGAGCCCCGCCACGACTCCTGGTGGACCCCCGGGATCCGCGAGGTACTGGAGTCCCACCGCGCGGCCCTGTGCTGGGCCGACACCCGGTCCCGCCCGGCGACCCCCCTGTGGCGCACCACCGACTGGTGCTACCTCCGCCTCCACCAGGGCCGGGCCCGCCCCTGGCCCCACTACGGCCGCCAGGCGCTGACGACCTGGGCGCACCGCATCGCCGACACCTGGCCCGCCGACGCCGACGCCCATGTCTACTTCAACAACGACCCCCACGCGGCGGCGGTGCGGGACGCGACGGCGTTCGCGAGCGCGGCCCGGCGGGCGGGCCTGCGGCCGACCCGCACACCGGAACCGGTCCGGCCGACGCGGCCCTGAGCCGCCGGCGTCCTACCTCTGCCCCAGCCCCAGCCCCAGCCCCAGCTTCTGCTTCTGTCCCTGTCCCTGTCCCTGCTTCTACTCCGCGTACGCGGCCCGCAGTGCGTCCCGGGCCACCGCCAGCGCCTCCGCCTCGTCGAGGCCGAGGCGGCGCACGCGCTCCGCGTACGCCCCGGCGGCCGCCGCGGCCTCGCGCTCCGCGGCCGAGCCGGCGGCCGCCACGAACGTGCCGTTGCGCCCCCGCGTCTCGATCACCCCGTCCGTCTCCAGCGCCCGGTACGCCTTGGCGACGGTGTTGGCCGCGAGCCCGAGCTGCTCGGCGAGCCCCCGTACGGTCGGCAGCCGGAACCCCACGGGCAGCACGCCGGAGCGGGCCTGTTCCGAGATCTGGGCGCGCACCTGCTCGTAGGGCGCGCCCCCCTCCACGATGCGAATCTTCAAGGTCACGCGGCGATTGTCCCGTACCCGGCGGAAATTCGGAGGCAGCCCGACCGTGCGGCCCCGTAGCGTGCGCACCCATGACAGTGATCGTGCGCGCCCTCCGCGCCGCCGACCCCGTGGACGCCGGGGCCTTCGTCGAGGTACGGCGCCTGGCCCTGCCCTTCATGGTCAGCACCGCCGAGTCCCTGCTCCACGACACCGCCCACGCGGCCCCCGCGGCCCATTACCAGCTGCTGGTCGCCGAGGCGGACGGCGAGGTGATCGGCACCGCGCAGCTCGGCATCGCTGACGACAGCCCCGTACCGGACCAGGGATGTCTGAACGTGTACGTCCACCCGGACCATCCACGCCGGGGCGCCGGCGGGCTCCTGGTGCGCGCCGCCGAGGAGCGGCTGACGGCGGTGGGGGCGAAGCGACTGCTGGCATGGGTGCTGGACACCCCGGAGAACCGGGCGTTCGCGGAGCGGCGCGGCTACACGTCCAGCCGCTCCGCGCACTTCCTCCGGCTGGACCTGGCCCACGGCACCCTGCCCCCGCTCGCGGACCCGCCCCCGGGCGTGGAACTGCGTACGGCCGCCGACTTCGCCGACGACCCGCGCCCCCTGTTCGACCTGGACGCGGAGGTCTCGGCGGACGAACCCGGCGACCTCGAGGCGGAGTTCGACGACTACGAGTCGTGGCTCGCGGAGACCTATCGTCACCCCCTCCTGGACCACGCCCTGAGCACGGTGGTCGTCGTGGACGGCGCACCCGTCGCGTTCACCGCGGTGCGCACCGACGGCCGGGACCGCTACTTCACGGGGATGACGGGCACCGCCCGCGCCTTCCGCGGCCGGGGTCTGGCCAAGCTCGCCAAGAACGACTCCCTGCACCGCGCGCGGGCCGCCGGCTGTACGGAGGCGTTCACGGGCAACGACACCGGCAACGGTCCGATGCTCGCGGTCAACACATGGTTCGGATACGAGGTCTGTGCGACGGAGGTGCGGTATGTCCGTGAACTCGGCTGAGCCGGCGGCGGAGGTGGAGGTCGTCCTGCTCAAGGCGGGCCGTACGAAGATCCGTTACCCCGCGCGGCCGGTGAGCGACGACGGCGTCCGGGTCGTGGTCCGCGCCGCCTGGGCGAGCGAGGGCGTACGGGACTTCGGCTTCGTACGCTTCGAGCCCGGTGACGTGTTCACCGAGTACTACTGGCGCGACCGGTGGTACGCCGTGAAGGAGGTCAGGGACGCCCGGGGCGCGCTGAAGGGCTGGTACTGCGACATCACCAGGCCCGCCACGCTCTCGGGCGGGGAACTCGTCGTCGAGGACCTCGACCTGGACCTGTGGCGCTCCGCCGACGGCACGGACGTCCTGCGGCTGGACGAGGACGAGTTCGAGGAGAGCGGGCTCGCGGCGAGCGACCCGGAGGCCGCGGCGGCGGCCGTGGCGGCTCTCGACGCGCTGGAAGCCCTGGCCCGGGAGGGCGGTTTCACGGCCCTGCTGGACTGAGCCGGGCCACCACCGCGTACCGCTCGTCCTCGACCTCCCTTCCCCACAGCGCGGAGTCGTGCCCGAGCCGCACGATCTCCGCGTCGGACACCAGCGGCGCCACCAGGCCGTACAGCCGCTCGGCGGGTATGCCGACCGGGGAGAGCGTGCCCCACACGCCCTCGACCAGCACGAGGCGGCCTCCGGGCCGCAGCAGGCCGCACCAGTGGCGCAGGGCACGGCCCGGGTCGGGCAGCGTCCACAGCACATGACGGACGAGGACCACGTCGAAGCGCTCCTCCCCCACCGGCGGGGCCGCCGCGTCCCCGACGAGGAACACCGCGGGGCGTCCGGCGAGTTTGGCGCGGGCGAGGCCGACCATGGCCCGGGAGGCGTCGACACCGGTCACCCGGTGGCCCTGCTCGGTGGCGAGGAGTGACAGGCTCCCGGTGCCGCATCCCAGGTCCAGCACGTCGCAGCCCCGGCGCGGCAGCCAGTCCCGCAGGCGGGCCGCCCAGGCATCCCGGACGGCGGGTTCCCGCAGGCCGTGATCGGGTTCGTCGTCGAAAGAGGGGGCTTCCGCGTCCCAGTCGACGGCTCCCGGAGGGTCATCTGCCGCCGGGTCGTCCGGTGTTCGAAGGGCCGGGGAGGTTTCACCGTCGTCGATGTTGGTCATGCCGCCAGAGTGACACCTGCCACTGACAGTCCAGATGGTGACAGCCGCCACTGACACAGCACGAACGATGAGTAACGCTCCCGGAAAGGGTCTACCTCCGTGAAAACGCGGAACCCGGTAGACGCAAGGAGGCAGCCATGCGCCGTACGACCGTGCAGAAGCCCCTGAGGAAGTCCACCTCCCGCCGGGTGCGGGACGAGGCCGAGGAACGTCCCGCCGAGCGCCGGGAAGTGCGCAAGGACATCGCGCGCACCTGGTGGCCGGACGGCTGACCGCCCGCCGGCACCCCGGCTCGTCGGCATGCCGTTTCGCCGGCCATCCGACCCGGCCGACCATCCGACCCGGCCGTCCGGACGGCCCTCCTCCTCACCTTTCCGCGTCACCCGCTGACCGCGTCAGTGCCCTCGGCCCGGACCGAGGGCACGCTCGTGTGCGGCCCGGGCCGGATGCGGTCAGGGCCGCTTCAGGTTGCGGTCCAGCAGGTCCAGCAGCGCGGTCCAGTGGCGTGCCGTCGCCTCGGCGTCGTAGGCGGCGGTGTCGGCCTGGGTGTAGCCGTGCGAGGCACCCGTGTAGACCTCGGTGCGATGGCGGACCCCCGCCTCGGTGAGCGCCTTGTCGAGCAGGTCGATCTGCTCCGGCGGCAGGGACGGGTCCTCGTCGGCGTGGCCGAGGTACACCTCGGCGGTGATCCGGGCCACCGCCAGGTGCGGGCTGTCCGGTGCGTCGGTGGCCAGACCCCCGCCGTGGAAGCCGGCCACGGCGGCGACCCGCTCCGGGAAGGCACCGGCGGTGTGCAGGGCGAGCCGGGTGCCCATGCAGTACCCGGTGATCCCGACGGGCCCGGCGGCGGCATGCGGGCTGCCGGCCAGCGTGTCCAGGTAGGCCGGCGCGTCCCGCAGCGCGAGCTCAGGTGTCAGCGCCTGCATGGCCGGGAGGATCTGCCCCCATATCTCCGGCCGTGCGGCCGGGTCGATGAACTCGGGCAGGTCGAACACCGGGGTCCGCCCCGACCGGTGGAAGACGTTGGGCACGAGGACCGTGTACCCGGCACCGGCCAGCCGGTCGGCCATCCCCCGCAGATGGGGCCGCAGTCCGAACGCGTCCATGTAGAACAGGACCGCCGGATACGCGGTGTCGTCGTCGGGGTGGACGAGGTAGGCGTCGGCCGTGCCGTCCTCGGTGGTGATGTCCACGGTGGTTCCGCGTACGGCGGTCATGGGCGCTCCTCATTCTTCTGGGCGATGGGCGACTGGTCCTCGCCCGGTCGTCAACTGACGCGAGCGAGCGCATTGTTCCGCGCCCGGGTAAGAGACGGATCACCGGCCGGGCCGGGAACCCCCTTTCCTGAGCCCTCGGTTAGCCGATCCTTAACGCCACCATAAGGATCTGCCGCACCTGCCTCCAACAGGCGATTCCGCGGTTTCCCGGGGCTAGCTTGCTGATCGTCCCCGACGCCCGGGACCGACCCCGGAGCCGTTTCCAGGACCGTGTGAGGAGCGCCCCGTCATGCCCGTGCCCGCCGCCCGCCGCAGGGCCGCCGCATTCGTCACCGCGGCCGTCACCGGCGCCACCCCGCTCGTCCTGGCCGGGTGCGCCGCCGGGCCGGCCTGCGCCGCCCGCCTCCGCGCGACCACCGGCGGACGGCACGGCCGCTGAGGAACCTCCGGGGCCTGTCGGGCGGCTCAGGCCGGACAGGCCCCGGCAGCACACGTACGCACCGCCGGGCGGCCCCGGCGGTGCGTACGCACACGTGTCAGCCGACGGCCGAGAGGCAGGTCGTCGGGGTGGCGTGGGCCGGGTCGAGGGCGTTGAGGACCTCGTGGAACGCGATGCGGTCGAGGAGTCCGATCGCCGCGTGCTCGGAGAGGTCGAGCGCGCAGAGGTCCTGGATGACGATGTTGCGCACGTTCGGTCCGCTGAGGAACTGGGACCGGTAGGGGGTGACCACCTCGTCGTACTTGGTGGCGAGGACCGTGTACGTGACGCCGGGGACGGTGTCGCCGCCCGCGTTGAGCTTGGTCAGGAAGGGGGAGCCGACCACCTGGTCGGCGAGGGCCGGGGTCGCGCCGGACAGCAGGTCCCCGGCGCCGGGGAAGTACTGGAGGAGTCCGGTGAGGCCGTTCAGGGTGGTGCCGTGGTTGGAGGGGGCGATGCCGACGAGGGCGTTCACCTCCGCGGCTCCGCCGAGGAACTTGAGGTAGTAGCGGGGCATCATGCCGCCCTGCGAGTGACCGACGAGGTCGGCCTCGGCGGCGCCGGTGGCGGCGAGCACCCGGTCGACGAAGGAGTCGAGCTGCTCCGCCGACTTCTCGATGGGGCCGAGGCCGTTGAAGAAGGCGACGCCGGGGAGTTGGCCGTAGTCGAGGGAGTAGACGCAGTAGCCCCGGTTCACGAGGTACGGGGCGAGGCCCAGCCAGTTGTCGACGGAGTTCGCGAACGTTCCGTGGACGAGGACCACGGGGCGGGGGTGGGCGCTGGAGGGTTTGCAGGAGTAGTCGTTCCAGCCACGGCTGGATGCGGCGGCCGTGTCGGCGGCCTCGGCGGCGGTGGCGGGGACGACGGTGGCCGCGGCGGCCAGGCACAGGGCGGCCAGCGGTCTGATCAGGCGCTTCCAGGGCAGCATCGGGTGATCTCCTTGCGGCTCAAGGGATGTGCGACGGCGTACGCCCTGTGATCCGGATCACGAGGATGCTGTTCTAGTTCGCCAAGTTACGGGCGAGTAGAAAAAGTGGGAAGTTACGTGTCAGTAAAAACTTCAAGTGAAGGTCGGGAACACTGACACGTGACGCCGAATCGTCACCAGGCGGGCCTGATCGGACCGTAGGGCGCGATCCGCGCCAGCCGATCGCGCAACGCCCGCACCTCACCCTCCCCGCCGAGCGATTCGGCCCATTCCGCGACGACCTCGGCCGCCGCCTCCTCCGCCGCCCGGGTGCAGGCCCACCCCCGCCCGGTCAGCACGACCAGGCGGGCCCGGGCGTCGGCGGGGTGCGGCCGCCGCTCGACGTACCCCTTGCGCACCAGCTCGTCGACGAGCTGGCTGGCCGCCTGCTTGGTCACCCCGAGATGGGCGGCGAGGTCGGTGACCGTCGCCCCGTCCGGGGCGAGCCGGGTGAACGCGAAGCCGTACGAGGGCCGCGCCTCGAAGCCGCGGGCCGCGACCCCCTCGTCGATGCGGCGCGTCAGGTCGCCGGCGGCGGCGAGCAGGACGGCGGTCAGGGCCAGGGCTTCGGAGTTCTGCACGCCTGCATTGAAACACCCTTGACGAATTGGTCAAGCTGCTTGACCATATAGCCAGATGGTCAAGCAGCTTGACCATCTGTTCCATCGTCCGTCCGTCCGCCCGTCCGTCCGCCCGTCCGCCCGTCCGCCGGTCCGCCGGTCCTGAGGACCGAAGGGGACCCCGAGGCCCCAGGAGGCCCGCATGCCTGTCGTCCGTCCGTCCGAAGCCGTCACCCACGAGATCCATGGCGCCCGTTTCGTCTCGTACGCCACCCCGCGCACCGGCAGCCGGGAACTGGCCGCCTGGCGGGGCGAGATCCCGCCGGGGACCAAGGCGCCCGCGCACACCGTCACCAGGGAGGAGATCCTGCATCTGCTCAGCGGCGAGCTGGTGGTCACGCTGGACGGCCGCACCGAACGGGTCGCCGCCGGTGACACCCTGATCGTCAACGCGGGGGCCACCCTCACCGTCGAGAACCCGGCGGCGGAGACCGCCGTCACCTGGGTCGCCACCTCCCTCGGCCTGGAGGCGGAGCTGGCCGACGGCACGCGGATCGTTCCCCCGTGGGCCAACTGACCACCGCACGAGGACGGTTACGCGGCCAGTGTCCCCGGCATCACCGCGTGGGGGCCGAACTTCGCCCGGGCACGGTCGGCGACCTCCTCGATACGGCGGACCTTCTCGTCGACGGGGTCGAAGGCGAGCTGGTGGGAGGCCCGGTCGGCGGGGGTGAGACCCTCGGCGCGCAGGGCGATCGCGCGGACACGGGCCCGCTGGAGGCCGAGGGCGTCGTACAGGGCGTAGGCCGTCGAGGTCAGCGCCGGGGAGTGCGCGGTCGGCTCCTCGAGGGTGCGGGTGCGCGTCGTCGAGGACCGGTCGGCGTAGCGGACGGTGAGGGTCAGGGTGCGGCAGACCTTCTCCAGGGCGCGCAGCCGGGAGCCCAGTTCCGCGGTGCCGGCGAGCAGGGCGCGGCGGTGCCGGTCCGGGTTCAGCTCGTCGCGGGAGAAGGTCTGTTCGGTGGCCAGTGAGCGCGCGACGGCGTTCGGTACGACCCGGTCCCGGTCGACGCCGTTGGCTTTCTCGTGCAGGTCGCGGCCCGTCCTCGCCCCGACCAGGCGCTGGAGCGTGGACAGGGGCGCGCGGGCGACGGCGCCGAGGGTGTCCAGCCCGTACTCGCCCAGGGTGCGGGCGGTCGCGGTGCCGACGCCGGGCAGCGCGGCGACGGGCAGTTCGGCGAGGAAGTCCACGACGAGGTCCTCGGGCACCGCGCACGGCGATCCGGGCGCCGCCGCCCCCAGCGCGAGCCGCGCCGTCAGCGGCCCGGGCCCGGCGCCGATCAGGCAGTCGACGCCGTACAGGGCGAGGGCGCGGACCCGGATCAGCCGGGCCAGTTCCTCGGCGTCCCGGCCGAAGTACCTTTCGGCGCCCCGCAGATCGGCCAGTGCGCCGTCCGGCGGCAGCGCCTCCACGACCGGGGTGAAGTCCTCGACCACACCGAGGAGACCGGGCAGGGCGGCCTCGTACTTCGGCGGCAGCTGGAAACGTACGCAGAGGATGGTCATCCCGCACTCCCTGGACTCTGGTGCCACAACTTCCGTACCTGAGAAGGACCTTGAGAGGGCTCGTCGCCCGCGGGCCGCAGATCGGCCCAGGGGTGCATCCGATAGCCGGTGGACATACGGATCCGGCGGCCGGTGTCCCCGCGCGGTCCGCCGTCGGGGGCCGCGTCGCCGGGGGCGGTGCCGGTGTCCACGGGTTCCGCCAGCCGGGGTGCCACCGCGTCGAGGCCGCCCTCGCGCCGCAGCTCCACCAGCTCGGCGAGGTTCCAGGCCGCTGCGCCCACCACGCTGAGACTGCGCGGTCCGCGCCGCTGCACCACCCCGCGCACCAGCAGCAGCCAGGAGTGGAAGACGGTGTGGGCGCAGGCGTCGTGGGAGTCGTCGAAGAAGGCGAGGTCGACCAGGCCGGTGCCGTCGTCGAGGGTGGTGAAGACGACCCGTTTGCCCGAGCGGATCGGCGGGGTCTGGGTCGCCGCCTTGGCGCCCGCGACCAGGACCGTCTCCCCGTGCCGCGTCTCACGCAGCCGCCGCGCCGACACCACGCCCAGCTCGTCGAGGAACGCCCGGTGGTCGTCCATCAGATTGCGGGAGACGTCCATCGACAGCACGCCCAGCTCGGCGCTGAGCCGTTCGGCGGAGGACAGGTCCGGCAGCCCGGCGGAGGCGGTCCTGCGGCCGCCGGACAGCGGCAGCTGCCCGCCGCCCGCGCCCCGGGCGCCCCGGTGCAGCTCGGTCAGGTGCAGTTGCAGATCACGCCGGTTGGCGCCGAAGGCGTCCAGCGCGCCGACCTGGGCGAGCCGCTGGGCCAGCGGCCTGCTGGGCCGCGCCCGCTCCCAGAAGTCCAGCAGCGAGGCGTACGGCTGCCCGTCCGCGATCCGCGCCGCCTCGGCCTCGCTGATGCCGTGCACGTCGGAGAGGGCGAGCCGGATCCCCCAGGTCCGCTCCTCCCCCGACCCCTTTGATTCAGACACCAGTTCGATACGGTGAGCGACCGCCGACCGGTTCACGTCCAGCGGCAGGACCGGCACCCCCCGCCGCCGCGCGTCCGCGAGCAGCAGCCGCTTCGGGTACATCCCGGGGTCGTGCGTGAGCAACCCGGCGTAGAACGCCGCCGGATGGTGCGTCTTCAGCCACGCCGACTGGTACGTCGGCACCGCGAACGCCACCGCGTGTGCCCGTTCTTCGCGATCTGCATGTCTCATGAGACATCGCCCTGAACGGCCGACGCAGATCTCCCCAGAGTTTTGGATGATCAGATAGGAGCCCGCCGACGGGCGGGGTGAGACAGTGGACTTCAGGAATAGATCTATCTCGAAACTCATCCGATCGAGGGATTTCTTAGCGTTCGAGCCCGGAGAGGGGAACGCATGTGTTAAATGCCACGGTCTTCGCCTCCAGTCAGTTGCAAAACGTCTCGACGGCCCTTGACCACGTCGGGCGCAATGCCTCCATTTCGCTTACAGGAAAGCAGTGATGAATCGCAGCCTCTTTGATCTTGAGTCACGTTTGCCAATAGGGAAAACTAATCGAGAGTTCCGTAGCGTACGCGAGACTCTGGGCTTCACGGCCGCCCTTCGCCTCATGGACGAGATATTCTCAACATTCCCTGACGCAGACACTCCCGTTCCTTTCAAGTATCAAGTCATCGAATGTGAACCGGCGGAACGAAGCATCTTCGCTTCAAGAACGGTCATTATTCAAGGCACAGGATAAGGACTGGAACATCGAGCGCTCGGTCACATACGGCCACCGTGCTTCATCACAGTCCACTGCCAGGACCAGCAGCACCGGAGACAATCTCATGAGAGGCTCCTACTAACCGGCGGGGAGGAGGCAGGTCCGTGACAGGTGAACGAGTCTCGGCCATGGGTGGCGGGGTTGCCGACAAGCTAGGCAATCGCTACGAAGGCTGGTGGACGATCTGGCGAGGCGTGGTTCCGGTCCTCCGCGGCCACTATGACGCCATCCAGATCGAGGTTCCAGGGCCTCCTGGTGATGCAGTGGAGTTCCGCCTTTACGGTCATCAGCCGTCAGGGCCGGACCAGGTGCATCAGTGCAAGCGCAGCCGTGCCTCTTCGTGGACGCTGAATGCCCTTCGGACGGAGGGCCTGCTGGATCCGTTCGAGCGCCATTTGAGGCAGGGAACTGAGGTGGTGTTTGCCTCGGGCAAGTCATGCGCTTTGGAGAACGTGTCGGACAAGGCTCGGCGCCTCTCTCTGGACGATTGGACGGCCTCCTTCACGGAAGCCGAAGAAGCAGACGTCGACACCCTCCTTGACGCATGGGAAGCGGACCATGCCGGAGTGCGTAGTCTGCTTCGAGGCTTCACCTTCCACCTGATCAACGATCATCCGCTCAAGGACGCCGCAATAGGCGCCTTGGAGACACAGGTAACCGGGGATCCGAAGAATGCCATGCTATTCCTCGGCGATCTTCTCTTGGAACACATCTCTACCCGGTTGACAGCTCAGTTCCTGTGGTCGGCATTGAAAGAAGAGGGATACAGGCCTCGCGATGGGTACGACCACTCTTCTGTTGTAACCGTCCGGGAAGTCAGTGAGCGCTACGTCGAAGGAGTCCGTCGACGAAGGCCGCAATCACTTTCGTTGATCGCCCGCCCTGAGGTCGAGCAGATCGTCGAGGCCTTGAAGGCCCCGGCCGGAGGTCCCGGTGTACTCGTGGCCGGCGCTCCTGGCGCCGGGAAATCCACCGCTCTCGCTGAGGTATGCGCGCGGCTGGCAGCGGACGGCGTAGTTGTTGGGGCACTCCGTCTCGATGTGACGGACGCATCGCATACGGCGCGTCAACTAGGAGCACAGGATGCAGTCGGCTTCGGCGCCTCTCCATCCGCGGTTCTGGAGCGAGCGGCTGCCGGTGCCCCAAGTGTCTTAGTAATTGATCAGCTGGACGCGCTGTCCCGTTTCAGCGGGCCAGGGCGATCCCGTCCTTGGTGGAGTTCGGGAAGTGCTCGAGACCGCACGAGCCAGTGGAGACATGCGACTCCTCGTCGCTTGCCGTCGCTACGACCTGGACAACGACCGTCAACTTAAAGGGTTGTTGGGCGACCTCACGGTGATCGACCTTGGTCCCCTCACCGATGCGCATATCCGCGAAGCTTTGATGGGATTGGGAGTCGATCCCACTGGACTGTCCGTCACACAACGGAAGTTGTTGAGCAGTCCGTTCGCTCTGCGCTTGCTCGCAGAACTGGTCTCCGATGCTGACAGCGATGGGCGAGCAGAATTCGACGTCACGCGTACCACAACACTGACTCAGTTGCTTGATGCCTTTGACGGCGAGATACGTAGACGACTCAATCAGCGTCTTGGCGTCGACAATTATGCACGGGGTGTCTCAGCGTTCGCCCGCCGACTCAGCGGCACAGGATCCCTCTCTGTCCCTCGCAATGTAATCGGTGAACCCGGTCCGGATACGCTGGACGCACTCATTGGGGAAGGCCTGCTGGTCGAGGACCGTGGCCGAGTACGCTTCTTCCACGAGGTGTACTTCGACTATGCATTCGCGAGGCAGCACATCCAAGCCAGCGGTTCAGCCGTCAGTCTGATCCAGGGGAACTCCCAGGACTTGATGTGCCGACGCCTGGTTCGTGCTGTGCTTTCCCTCGAACGCGAACTCGATCTGGATCATTACAAAGAAGACCTCGAAGCCATACTCTCGTACGCAACGGATCACCGATCACACATCCGCGCAGCCGTACTGACATGGCTGAAGTCTATGGCGTCAGTGAAGCTTTATGAGTTCGAGCATGTCATCAACCTTGCTCTCAACTCAGCCGACCCCCTCTCTCGAAATGCTACGCGCGTTCTAGTGAGCTCTGGGTTCGTCCCCCACCTGCTGAACCACGGGCTGATGGACAGTGTCAGTGCTAGCTTCGACGGTGCCTTCGGCCGACCCGCAGCTCCAGGCAACGGATTGTCAGGGTTTTCCTCAGACCAAACCCGGTGGATGCTGACCGAATCAGCGCGGGTCTCACCAGAAGAGATCTGCGCGGGCCTGATACCTGTGGCACGTGACCCGAGCATCGCGCTGCCGTGGACACCAATGTTCCTGTGGACGGTCTTTCTCGCTGGCCCCACCGCAGGTCAAGCCACCGTAGATCTCTATTGTGCGACCGCGATGACGGTCGGGAACAGCTACGCAGCCATGCCGGAGACCGCAGCGGGTGAAGCTACCTCTCAACAGACCGTATTGGGCAAGGCTGTGGCCGCGCTGTGTGGCTCGGATGGATTCCATGCTCTCAGTACCCTTGCAGGACGTACCACGGCGCCAGTCGCGACCGCGCTGCGTGCCTGGCTTGAAACCCGGGCACAGATCGCAAGGGCTTCTGGGGCTCGGAACGCTTTCGATCATTCGATCTTTAGGTCCCGGGAGGGAACAGGTCTTCGGATCTTCCAGCGTGCCGCAGAGCGTGATCCAGTCGCTTTCCTGGAGAAGCTGACCGAACCGTTGCTCGCAGAGCTCAACGAGATCGACTTCCAGGTGTGGTGGCGTCCCACAGGGACTCCGGATCACAGCGGCCCAGGGCTACGGAATGGAGGTTTCGGCACGGCCGTCGGACTGCCTCCTGATCTGGAAGGGGAAGCGGTCGAGGGATTGCGGACGGCGCTGTGTCTGGCTGCCGCCGCGCATCCGGCCGAGGGAGCGCAATACCTTGAGCAGTGCACCTCGACTGATCTTCTTTTGGCTCATCAACTTGCTGCCTCAGCCTTCAGTGAGTGCGCGCCGGAACTGCACCCGGCTGCTCTGGCTTGGGCTTCACGAGACGATGTACGTGGCCTTCCTCTGAACTCCACGGTTGCGTGGGCTTGGGGTGAGGTCCTGGCCCATCTCGCGGACACAGGTACAGAGTCGGTCCGAGAAAGCTCAGTGGCTCTCGCCATCGAACCGTATGCATCGCTGGACCTTGATGCCGCCTCCGCCCCGGTGAGCAGATCCAGTTCAGGCGCCACGTCCGTGAGCAGGGATCAACAACTCGCCCATGAGCAGCTCGTGGTGCTCTCCATCATCGAACGGCGGATCGGTGCCCGGCTTGAACAATCGGCACGTGAACGGCTCACTCGGCTGACGGAACTATTCGGGTCGGCGCCGACAACCTCCGACGCGTGGGTCCACCAACTCCGCGGAGGAGACCCCGAATCTGAACCGGGACCGCTGACCGATGACCAATGGATCGAAGCAATCAACAACTACGACCAATCCCCAGTCCGACTGGGGACTTTGGAGTCAGCGGCGCGTTCTCAGCCTGTGCGGTTTGCACGATTGGTGACGGCTCGTATCGGTCCACAGCACGATCACCGGTGCACGCTCGCTATCCTCCGCGGGCTTGGCAGTGCTCTCGATCTGCCCTCTGACGGGATACTCAGTGCGGTCGTCGACACGGTCGCAACTGTGTCAGGCTGGGGAGTCGCAGCTTTCAATCGGCAACTGTGCTCACTGCTGGACAAGCTTGCGGGAGCGCAATTGCCTGAGCGGGTACTCGCCTGGCTCGTCGCCGTGGCTACGACTGCAGTCGACCCGATCCCGAGGGCGGCGCCCGCTCCCGGCGAGGAGCACGCCAATGCGGGTCTGAATTCGGACCGAGGCGCTGCGGCTTTCTGCATCGCACAACTGCTTGGCCCCGGGGAGCACAGAGCGGAGCGATTGACGGCACTCCTGCCGGCCATCCGGAGTCTCGTAGTTGATGACGCAGCCCAGGTCCGCATCTGGTGTCCAGTGATCCTGACCCGCGTCCATTTGTCGGATCAGGGTGCTGCCTCTGAATTGAGCCGAAGCTGGCTCAGCCTGGCCGATGACGCCCAGTTCGTCGCCCCCTACCTTGACCGGCTCACGTGGCAACTCCTCCGTAGCAATGCGGATCTGGGACTTACGCTCGTCCAACGAATGCTGGAGGCCGACTCACCGGATGCCCGCCGCCGTGGCGGTGCCCTCGCTGCGATGGCCACCATCCTGGGCATCGGGGCCTTGGAGCCGGAACGGAGACCGCACCCGCAGGATCTGTTCGAACAGAGCCTCCGTGATGCGGCTTCACGCAGCGGAGTGGCCGAAGCGCTGGCCGTGCACGTCGAGGATCTGCCTCAGGTATCCCGGACCCCGGATGCCGAGGTAAGTGCGGATGAGGGGCTACTTGTACGCCTACTCAACGATGAAGATCAAGGTGTGCGCAAAGCTGCGATCGGGTTCGTGCGCCATATAAACGGATCGTTGATCAGGCGCGAGTCGCTCCTGATGGCTCTAGTACCGACATTGGCATTCGCAGATTTCCCGCAGGAGGTCTTTCACGCACTCGACCAAGCAGGGACGGAGTTGCCGGTTGCTGCGGGTCTGTCCCTGTGCGAAACCTGGCTGAGCGCTGGCACTCGGACTGTGGGCGACATCAGTACACGTGACTCCGCGATCGCCTTCGAGGTCGCCGATGTCGTTCTCTCCCTCTATGCCAGTACTCGTGCAGGGAGCTCGGAGCGTGAGTGCACTCTGGATCTCCTGGACTCCTTGGTCGAGGCCGGGGCGATCGACATCGACAGGAAGACCGACGAGTGGGCAAGCCAGTGATCTGCCTCGGGGCGATGACCTCGTGATGACTCCCGGTTCGTGTCCGACGCTGTCGGCATCCCGAAAGGGTCAGGTCAGTCCCGCCGTACTGGCAGGTCGCACCGCGTTGGGACCGAAGCGGGCTCGAGCTCTATCAGCTGCGGCCTCAATCCGGCGTGTCTTGTCGTCGCTGGTACCGAAGGTGAGCTGTCGAGTGGCCGAGTCCGCGTCGAACAGACCGTCCGCCCGCAGGGTGATGCCTCGGACCCTGGCTCGCTGCAAGCCGAGGATGGCGAACAACGCGTAGGTGGCGAGGCGCAGTTGTGGGCTGTGTGCGGTGGGCTCCGGCAAGGTGCGGTTGCGTGTGGTCGTCGAATGATCGGCGTATCTGACGGTCAGGCTCAGGGATCGGCAGACCTGCTGTTCGCTGCGGAGTTGGGCGCCGAGGCGTTCGACCAGGTGTGACAGGACACGGCGCTGCTGATCGGGGTTGAGTTCGTCTCGCCCGAAACGGTGCTCTGCGCAGAGGGAACGAGCCGGGGCGCCTGGGATGACACGGGTGGGGTCAATACCTGCCGCCCGCTGGTGTAGCTGCCGCCCGGCGGCCGTGCCCAGGATGCGTTGAAGTGTGGACAGCGGGGTGACCGCGATCGTGTCGAGGGTGGCCAGGCCGTAGGAGGCCAAGGTACGTACCGTCGCCGGCCCCACTCCTGGCAGGGCAGCGACAGGCATGCCTGCGAGGAAAGCGGTGATGTCCTGAGGAGTGTCGGGGATGGTGCGAATCGCGCCGGGTGCTCCACGGTTGGCGGCCAGTTGAGCGAGCAGCGGGTTGGGGGCGACGCCGATCGTGCAGTCGGCGTCGAAGCCCGCGGCAGCACGCATACGGATCAGGGCCGCCAGCCCCGTGGCGTCGCGGTCAAAGTACCGCGTGCTCCCCGACACGTCAGCGAATGCCGCGTCGGGTGGCAGTCCCTGCACGACCGGGGTGATCTCGCCGAGCATTCCCAAAAGATGACGAAACGTTTCTTCGTTGCATGGTCCGAAGTGGATGTAGAGGATCATCGTGGTCACCCGGCGCTTCCGGGGCTGGAGTGATGGAAGGTTCTTCCGTTGATGGCCGGGGCACCGGGGGGCTTCAGGTCGGCCCAGGGGTGCAGTTCGTAGCCGGTGGGCTGGGTAATGGTCCGGCGTGCGGCGGTTGGAGCAGCAGCGGCTGCCGGACGGGCGAGGCGGTCGGCGACGGCGGTTGGGCCTTTGTCGCGATACAGGTCGATGAGTTCGGCCAGATCCCAGGCGGCGGTGCCGGTGATGCTGAAGGCACGCGGCGGGCGCCGGGCCACTGTCCCGCGCACCAGCAACAGGCTGCTGTGGAAGACCGTGTGGGCGCAGCGTGCGTGACTGTCCTCGAAAAACGCCAGGTCGGACAGGCCGCTGGGATCGTCGAGGGTGGCGAAGATGACGCGCTTGCCGGAGCGGATCGGTGGGGTCTGGGTGGCGACCTTGATGCCGGCGACCAGGACAGGGGCGCCATGCCGCAGGTGCGGCAGGTCGGCGGCGGGAGTCGCGCCGATGTCGGCCAGCAGGGATCGGTGATCTTCCAGCAGGTGCCGGGAGATGTCCATGCCGAGTACGTCGAGTTCCGCGGCGATTTGTTCGGAGGCGCTCATGACCGGCAGCCCCGCCGTAGTGCTGCCGTCCCCCGACGTGTCGATGTCGTTGTCCATGGGGAGTTGTCCCGAGGTGGAGTCACGCCCTCGGCTGGATCGGTGAAGCTCGGCGATCTGCAGCAGCAACTCGCGCCGGGGACCGAAGGCGTCCATCGCCCCGACCTGGGCCAGGCGTTCGGCCAGCGGCCGGCTGGGGCGGGCGCGCTGCCAGAAATCGCCCAGTGAGGTGTAGGGCTGCGCGCCGGTGATGCGCTCGACCTCGGCCTCGGCGATGCCACGCACTTGGGACAGACCTACCCGAACTCCCCACTTACCAGACACCAGTTCGATTGTGTGTGCGGACTGGGAATGGTTGATGTCGGGCAGCAGGAGGGGCACCCCGTGCCTGCGAGCGTCCGCGGCCAGGACTCGCTTGTGGTACATCCCCGGGTCATGGGTGAGCAGTCCGGCCAGCAAAGCCGCCATCCGATGGGCCTTGAGCCAGCTGGACTGGTAGGCCGGCTGCGCGAATGCCGCTGCATGCGCCTTCGCGAAGCCGAAACTTCCGAAGCTTTCCAGGATCTCCCACACCTCCCGGATGACCTGCGCCTGGTAGCCGCGAACGCGGGCCTCAGCGGCGAACCAGGCCCGCATACGGCCACGTCGGTCCGGTTCGGACAGCGCTCGGCGGGCCTCGTCGGCCATTCCGCGGTCGCAACCGGTCATGGTCGTCATGATCGCGATGACCTGTTCGTGGAAGACCACCTGCCCTTTGGTCTCCTCCAGGATGGGCTTCAGGTGCGGATGTGGATAGCGGGCTTGGGTTCGACCGTCACGGGCCTCGATCATCGGGCTCACCATGTTCGCTGCCACCGGGCCCGGCCGGAACAGGCTGATGTCGATGATCAGATCGAGGAACGACCGTGGCCGCAGATTTCTGACCAGCTCACGTTGGCCTGGGCTTTCGAGCTGGAACGTGCCCAAGGTGTCACCGGATGTGATCAGGTCGTAGGTTGCCGGATCGCCGGGCGGCACCTGTGCCGGGTCGTCCAGGTCGAGGCGCTCGCCGGTGACCCGTTCGATCTCGGCGACCGCGTGGGCGAGTGCCGACTGCATCCGCACTCCGATGATGTCGATCTTCGGGTGGCCGGTGTCCTCGATGTCCTCCTTGTCGAACTGGGCCATGGCGATGTCCTCGACGGTGGTCGGCATCACGGGGGTGCGCGCCAGCAGCCCGGCGTTGGACACCAGGAGCCCGCACGGGTGCATCGCGGCCTCGTGCGGCAGGCCGTCCAGCATCTCCACCAGCTCCCACAACCGGCCGTGATCCTCACCGGCGACTTCTCGGAGCTCTGGCAGTTCGATCAGTGCCGCCCGTGCGTCCCGGGCCCGGATGTGCGGAAACGCCTTGGCGAGCTGCACGGCCCGATCAGGGTCCATGCCCCGCGCCCGCGCCACGTCCTCGATCGCCCCACGCACTCGGTACGTCTTGTACACCGCGAGCGTCGCCACTCTCGCGGCCCCGAATCTCTCGCGTACTGCCTGATAGACCTCGAGCCTCCGAGCAGACTCCACATCCAGGTCGATGTCGGGCAGCGCGGATCGCCGCGCGGACAGGAACCGCTCCATGACCAGGCCGTGCGCCACCGGATCGACCGGGCTGATCCCCAGGAGGTGAGTGACCAGCGAACCGACCCCCGAGCCACGCGCAGCGACCCGGATGCCCAGCTTCTTGGCCTCCGCCGCGACCTCAGCGACGGTCAGGAAGTAGCCGGCGAAGCTGTGCCCGGCGATGATCCGAAGCTCAGCCTCCAGCCGGTCCCACCGCGCCACTTCCCGGTGATAGCCGCGGTTCATCATTCCCGCCGCGCACCGTTCGGCCAGTACTCGGTCAGCCGACTCCGCAGTGGCACCCACCAAATCGGGCTCCGGCAGATTCAGCCGCCCCAGTCCGAACGCCTCGCCCGGATCGACCACACAGGCCGCCGCCGTCTCCTCGGTCGCTTTCAACAGCTGCTGCGCCTCAGCGCCACGTCCGCCCATCGCCTCAGCGACCTGCCCGGCTATCCGTTCCATCTCTCCAGCGTCCTTCAGCCATCGCTGCCCGCTGTCCAGCCGTGCCGCATCCCGGGTGTCGATCGGCACCAGCAGACGCGCGGAATCCAGGATGTCAGCGACCTCCCGCTGGTACGGGTCGGCATATCGCACACTGTTGCTGAGAACGGCCTCCACCTGCTGCTCGGCGGCGAAGCCCGCCATCCGCGCGGCCAGCCGCAGCGACCCCGGTCCGGCGCCAGGCCGTCCGTGACAGACCACCTCCAGCCGCAGTGCCTCCCCGAACCGCTCCCGCCATGGCTCCAGCAGCAGCGCCGCTCGGTCCGGCCGCCCCGACGCCAGCGCGCGGCCCACCTCGGAACCCGCCCCGAGCAGCACGAACAACCCCTCGCTCCCGCTCGTCAGGTCCTCCCAGGAGATCCCCTCAGCCGACGCAGTCGATACCAGCCGGCACAGTTCGGCCCAGCCCGATGCGGACCGAGCCAGGAACACCGCCCGGAAGGGGGCCTCCGTCACGAAGGCACCACCCTTGGCCGGAGTGCGCTGCCGCTCCGTCCCAGACAACCGGGATCCCGGCGCACCGGGAACCGCCAGATCAGTGCCGAACAGCGGTCGTACTCCAGCTCGCTCGCACGCCTTCGCAAAGCGCACGGCGCCGGCAAGGGAGTCCCTGTCGGTCAGCGCCAGAGCATCCAGTCCGCGTTCCGCCGCCCGCTCCGCAAGCGCCTGCGGATGGCTGGCCCCGTAGCGCAGCGAGTAGCCGCTGGCGACGTGAAGGTGCGTAAACGACATACACACCTCCTGGTACCCACAAGCCCCCCTTCGCCTGTCCCATCCCGCGAGGTCCTCACCATAACCCAAGGGTCGCACGTTCGTTCGATAGGCGCATGCGGAAGGACCTCACAGTTGCGTCACACGCATTTGCTGATGACCTTGCCCGGCCCTGAAGGTGCCTGGCTGCCGTTCACGCCTGGACGCGGTGGTGGACAGCCGCGCGCAAGGTGAGGCGTTCCAGCGTGAACAAGATCGCCTGGCTACGGTCAACTGCTCCACGCCATGCACGGCCGAAGAAGGCAAGATGGAAGCATGCAAGATCCTCAGGCCGGGAGTGCGTCACCTGCTCGACAACTGCCTGATCGACTTCGCGCGGTAGGGCCGGGCTGGCACCCTCTGCTCCTGCAACTGCAACTCCTGACACATGACCCGGGTTACGGATCGACAATCTGAAGGAAAAGCTCGGCGGTGTGCGGATCCGCGTCACCACCACCTCGGCTACCGCGCGCACCGCTGTGAGTAGCGGCGCGAGTTCTGGGGTCTGGCACAAGTTCCGTGAGCCGGCCACGCAGCGTCCCGCGAGGAGAACGCGTTTCCGTAGGAGCGGAAGCCCGCGCGGCCGAACATCTGCCGCTTGAGCATCTTGATCCGGTTGACTACCCCTTCGACCGGGCCGGAGTTCCAGTCGGTGGTCAGCCCGACCGTCACCGCGTCGAAGTCGCTGTACAGGCCGGTGGCGAAGCTGCTGGTGCCGGGCAGGTCGGCGTCGCCGGCTTCGGTGATCCACTCGGGCAGGCGGTCGCCGCTGAGCGTGGTGAGCATCTCCGCGAACGAGTTGGTCAGCTCTGCGGCGGAGGGAGTTCCGGGCAGTGGTCGAGCACGGTCTTGCGGTGCAGTTTCTCCTCCTCGGTCAGGGTGGCGGGGTGCCGGGTGCGCCAGCCGGTCACCTGCCGCACGGACGGCGGTGGCGGGGCGGGTGTGAAGCCTTCTCGCCGGGGCAGGTCGCGCCGGGCCCAGTCGTGGACGGTGGAGTAGGCGCCGCGGAAGCCGCGTGCGGAGATCTCGCGGCGGAGTTCGAGAATCGCCACCCGGCCCTCGGTCTCGGCCCAGCGTCGTTCGAGGTAGGGCTTGAAACGGTCGAGTTTGCTGGGGCGTTGGCGCTTGTGGCCCTTTGACCATCTCCTGCCGGCGGGCGGCGCGGGCGTACCGCTGGACAGTGTGGCGTCCCCGGCCCAGATGATGGGCTGCACCTACTCGTCCTGGAGGTTCAGCCAGTGCATCGCGTCCAGGGCGATGCCGACATTGGTGCCGTGCCGGTCCAGAGTGACGGGCAGGCGGTCTTCGGCGCGGCGAATGCGTTGCAGGATGGTGTTTCGGTGGGTGAACAGCAGCTCTGCTGTCCGGGATGCGTTGTACCGCTGGTGGATAAACATTCGCAGCGTGTCACGTAGGTCCTGTGGGCCTGAGGCCAACGGGCCGAGAGTCGCGTAGATGAATTCGCGTAGCCGGGCTTCATCTCGGGCCAGCAATATGACGGCGGCGACGTCGTCATAGAAGGCGACCCGGTGCGCGTTGTTGCTCTGCACCAGCCGTTGGGTCTCCACCGCGCGGTCGTGGGTGCGTCGGAATCCGTCCACTCCCTCGTCCAATGAACCGATCGCAAGCCTGACGTCGCGGTGCGGGGCTAGAGCGGTCTCGAGCGCCTCGGCCGAAACTGGGATTCCGGGCGTCAGCCACAGCCACAGCGACGAAGCGCTGGCATGAACGAGCAGTCGGCTTCTGGACTCCGCGATCCGGCTGAGCTCGCTCGCCACCTGCACGAGTGCCGCGCGATCGGCGAACTGTGGTGGCGCCCAGAGGATTACCCCCAAATGTCTGGCTGAAAGCGAGTATCCGAGACTCTGATCAGCGCCGGTCACAGGAACCGGTGCTCCACCCAGGATGAGATTGACAAGCTCGAGGCGTCTTACGTGCTCGTCGCCCGACAGACCTGCGCGCTCCTGCTCCAGAATGTCGATCACGGCAGTGACTGTGCGGTCGACCCAGAGCGACAGTGAGCGCGAGGCCCGGTCAAGCGCGGGCTGCAGGACGGCGGTTTCATCGCACAGTGAAAATGCGATCCGCATCAAGATGGACCACATCGCCTGTTGAGCGGCGTAGTTGGAAGCGCGGAAGGTGTCCTCCTCACCCCAGCGATATCCGTCGCGCGAGATGTTGACGATCTGGCTTGTCAGGAGGGGCTCCACGTCCCGCCACGGGTCCTCGTACATCGAGCGTGCCCAATGATGCGAGTAGGCCCGGGTCGCCTCACCGATCGCCTCTGCAATGGAGGGGTCCGATCCGAAGCGGGCATCGATTGCGTTGACAAGTGCGTCCTGGATCGGACCCAAGACGGAGGGATCGGCCAGGAATGCCTTGCACATGGTGCGTAGCAACTTTTCGGAGTCGCCCCGCAAACCGGCGCCATGCATAGCGCTCACACTACCGCTCCTCCCTGTGCCCTGCGACTGTGCACTATGCACTGGTCTCTCGGGTAGTGCTGTGCACTCCACCATTGAGTGGCGCCTGTCACAGGTCGACCATGAGTGCGTCGGTGCACTCGGCCGGCCCCGCGATCGGACAAAGGCGAACGACGATGGGAGAGTCAGGTGACTCGTGTGCTAGGGCCCCGGGCTGAAGCGCGATTCAGGTCCGGTGATGGCGAGCGTGAAGCAACGATCTTCCGTCCCGCCGCTTCCGACGATCGAGGGGCCCCACCGATCGTTTTGCTCGCGCACGGAATCTCTGGGGTCAAGAGCCACCCGCGAGTCGAGATCCCCGCGCTGCTCTCCCTCTACCAGGCCGGCCGGTTGAACCTGGACGAGCTGATCACCAACAAGTACCGGTTCGAAGACATCGATCAGGAGTACCAGGACATGAAAGAAGGCAAGAACATTCGCGGCATGGTGATCCACACGGACGCCGACCGTTGAGCGCCCCGGCCTACATCGGCACCCCCGCAGGCGGCCAGGTGCTGGACCGGACCTCCCTGTACATCGACGGTGAGTGGGTGACCTCGGCCGGGACCGACCGGATCGAGGTGCTGAACCCGGCCACCGAGGAAGTGATCGCCCAGGTCGCGGCCGGGACACCGGCGGACGTGGATCGCGCGGTGGCCGCTGCGCGCCGGGCGCTGCCGGCCTGGTCGGCCCGGCCGCCGGGCGAGCGGGCGGACTACCTGGAAAAAGCCCACGAGGCGCTGGTGGCCCGGACCGACGAGATCGCCGCGCTGATCTCCCGAGACATGGGGATGCCGCTGCAGGCCGCCGCATCCATACAGGTCGGCCTGCCTGCCTTCAACCTGGCGAACTTCGCCCGGCTGGCCAGGAGCTTCACGTTCGACGGCCCCGAGGTCGGCAACTCCCTGATCGTGCGGGAACCGATCGGTGTGGTCGGCTGCATCACCCCCTGGAACTTCCCGCTGCACCAGATCGTGCTGAAGGTGGCGGCTGCGCTCGCGGCCGGCTGCACGGTGGTGGTCAAGCCGACCGAAGTGGCTCCGCTGGCGGGTCATGCGCTGGCCTCGATCTTCGACGACGTCGGCCTGCCGGCCGGGGTTTTCAACCTGCTCAGCGGGTTCGGCCCGGTGGTCGGCGAGGCGCTGGCGGCGCATCCCGGGGTCGACATGGTGTCGTTCACCGGCTCCACCCGGGCCGGGAAGCGGGTCGCGGTGGTGGCGGCCGAGACGGTCAAGCGGGTCGCTCTGGAGCTCGGCGGGAAGTCGGCCAACGTGCTGCTCGACGATGCCGACTTCGAGCGGGCGGTAGCCGACGGCCTGGCCAAGTGTTACGTCAATTCCGGTCAGACCTGCTCGGCGCTGACCCGGATGCTGGTGCCGGTCGGCCGGCTGGCCGAGGCGGAGCAGATCGCCGCCCGGGTGGCCGGCGAGTACCGGCACGGCGATCCGTCCGACCCGGGGACCCGGCTGGGGCCGCTGGTCAGCTCGGTCCAGCTGGAGCGAGTCCGGTCGTACATCCAGAAGGGTATCGACGAGGGCGCGACCCTGGTCGTCGGCGGAGTGGAGAGCGGGCGCGACCCTGCCGACCCGGGCCGGGGGTACTACGTGCCGGCCACCGTGTTCTCCGGCGTCACCCCGGAGATGACGATCGCCCGTGAGGAGATCTTCGGCCCGGTCCTGTCGATCATGCCGTACCAGGATGAGGACGACGCCGTCCGGATCGCCAACGACACCGAGTACGGCCTGGCCGGTGGGGTCTGGTCGGCCGATCCGGAACGCGCGCTGCGGGTGGCCCGGCGCCTGCGGGCCGGTCAGATCGAGGTGAACGGGGCCGCGTTCAACCCGGGCGCGCCGTTCGGCGGGTACAAGCAGTCCGGCGTCGGCCGCGAGGGCGGCGCCCAGGGACTGGAGGAGTTTCTGGAGACCAAGGCGATCCAGCGCTGATGCGTGACGAAATCACCAGACCCGATCAGGAACCCGAGGAGGACACGTGACCACCAGGGAAAAACCGCGCAAGTGGATCAACGCCGAGATCGAGGCGCTCGACCCGGACGTCGACCATGCCCGGATCTGGCAGCTCGGCAACGCCTACCGGACCAGCCCGATGATCCTCAACATGGCGGTGTGCCAGGGCTTCCTGCGGCTCGTCGGGCCGGGCAGCGGCGCACGCACACTCGTCCGCGGCGGCAAGGGCAAGGTCGTCCTGCACCAGCAGCGTCGTATAGAGGGCACCATGCACGCGGTGTGGACCTGGTACCTCGGCGAGGGTGCGCACGACCCGAGCGTGCGTGAGTCCGTCGAACGGGTCAACCGGCAGCACGACGCCTGGGCGGGGAAGTACCCCGACGCGATCCTGGACGTACGCCAGTACACGTACACGATCTGCATCCTCGCCGCCGAGCCGCACCGGGTGATGCAGCGGCTCGGTCTGCCCGGCTTCAGCGCCAAGGAGCAGCGGGCCGCCTACCGGCACTGGTCGCAGATCGCCGGGCTGTTCCGTATCGGTTCGGACCAGGGCGTCCCGTTGCCGGCGGACTTCGACGGGATGCTCGCCTTCCTCTCCGACTTCGAGCGCAACGACTACTCGACCGCTCCGGAGAGCAACGTCGTCGCCGAGGCGATGCTGCAGCAGTTCTGCGACCGCTGGTTCCCCCGCCCGTTGCACGGGCTCGGTCGTGCCCTCGTGCTGTCCCTTGCCACCCCGGACCTGCTCGCCGTCCACGGGCTCAAGGGCCCGCGACCGCTCGTGGTCCGGACCCTGCGGCGGACACTGCGCACGCTCATCACCGTCCAGGTCCGGTGGGCGCCCGACCCGGTCGAGGTGGCGCCGATCCGCGCCGCGTTCGCCGAGCCCCGCCCGGAGACCCCGATGGGCGGCCGGCTGAAGGCCGCTCTGGCCGGCATGAGGGGAGAACGGCCCGTGCCGGACGGGTCGACGAGTACGGACGTCTGACGTGTCGGCTGGGACCGGTACACGGTCGTCGGGATCCTCGCCCCGTCCGCACCGGCTCCCGAACTCGACCCCGCGGCGGTCGTCAGCCGGCTACCGTCCCCCGCCGGGCGGTCGCGGTCGGCGTCTCCTCGACCCTTGTGAGGGCCACTGCCGGCCTGTACCCGGCAGTCCGTGCTGCCCGGATCGCTCCGACCGAGGCGCTGGCAACGCCGTCAGCCGACACGGCGCGGCCCGCCGCCTCACCCACCGGTTCGTTGCGAAGGCTCACGGCGTGCCGACGTCACCGTTCACCACTCGGGTGGCGTCCGTGATCGTGCTGACCTCATGTCGACGGATCTTCCGCAGCAGCCGGATCAGGGTGCCGCGCTCGCGGGCGGTCAGGGCTCGGGCCCATTCGGCCTCGCGGGCGTTGTTGCGTGCGAAGAGCTCACCGACCACGTCGTGTCCGTAGTCGGTGAGCTGGATGGTGACGGACCGGCCGTCCTTGTCCGACCTGCTGCGCTGGATGAGTCCCTTGCGTTCCAGGGTGTTGAGCACCGCCGAAACGCTGGCCTGGGAGACGTTGGTCAGCCGGGCGAGCTGCAGCGGGGTCAGTTCGCCGACCGTCTTGACCGCGAACAGGGCACGAAAGCCCGCCCAGGTGAGGCCGGCCGGGCGCTGGACGCTGACCTCGAAGTCCTGCTGGAGCCGTTCAGCCGCTCTTACCAGTCCGAAGATCATGAGCATGGCGTCGATGTCCGCGTCCGGCGCGAAGGATCGCACGGCCTCGACGGCCTGGGCGTCGGCCTCGGCCGGATCGCCGGGGATCGGGAGCTGGGACTGGCTCGACTGCATGAAGGGAATCTGTCCTCACCAATAGGAGAAGTTACTGAGAGGTCTCAGCATATCGCCGACTCGCCCTACGTTCTGCCCGGTTACGAGGCGGTGGCCCCCGCGTCCACGGGCAGGGCGGTCCCGGTCACGAAGGAAGACGCGTCGGAACAGAGCCAGAGCACGGCATCGGCGATCTCCTCCGGTTCGGCGAACCGCTTGATCGCCTGGGGGGCTACGGCCTGCGCCTGGAGTTCGGGCGGCAGAGCGGCGATCATGTCGGTGCGGACCGCCGCCGGGCAGACCGCGTTGACCCGGATGTTCCGGTCCGCGCACTCGATGGCGGCGGTCTTGGTCAGACCGATCACGGCATGCTTGCTCGCGGAGTAGGCGGCACCCTGCGGAAGGCCGATGAGCCCGGCGAGCGACGCGGTGTTGACGATCGCACCGCCACCCGACGCGGCCATGAGGGGGATCTGCGCCCGCAGCCCGTGCCAGACCCCTTTCACGTTCACGGCGAGGCAACGGTCGAAGGCCGCCTCGTCGGTGTCGGTGACGCTGCCCTGCACGGCGATACCCGCGTTGTTGTGCGCGAAGTCCAGCCGCCCGTACGTCTCTGCCACGGTCGCCGCGAGTGCGGTGCACTCGTCGGCCTCGGTGACGTCGCACGCGACGAACAGTGCCCGCCCGCCGGCCTGCTCGACCAGCCGCACGGTCTCCAGTCCGGCGGCGCGTCGGCTGCCCAGATCGGCGACGACGACCGCCGCCCCGGCGCGCCCGAATGCCACGGCGGCGGCTCGTCCGATGCCACCTGCCGCGCCGGTGACCAGCCCGGCCTTGCCCTTCATTGTGATCTCCATGCCTCCGAGACTAGCTCGATGTCTTAGTAATTCACACCCGCTCAATACCTAGACCTCTAATTAATTGGTTGCTACGTTGAGGCCGCTTCAGAGTGAGAGGAGCGCACCGTGCGCCTCATTCCGGCCGTCGTGCCGCGACTGGACGTCCTGAACGTCCCGCGCGAGGCAGAGCGCCAGCTCGGCCTCGCGACCGATCCCCGTCAACGGGCGATCCTGACCAACTTCCGCCGCCACGCCATGCTGGAGGTGTCCGGCCGGTGGCCGGAGATCCTCGACCCGGATCTGACCGTGCCTCACCCCGTCTACCGCATCGCCGAAGGCGACAACACCGCCGTCTTCGACGGCCATGACGCCGTCGAAGGCTTCTACCGCACGATGACCGACGCCGGACTGAACGTGCTCGTGCCGCTCACCGAGCGCATCGCGGTCGCGGACTGGGGACTGGCCATCGAGTCACTGCTGGGGCAGATCGTCCCGGGTGCGCTGATGAAGCCCGCGATGGGCGAGGACGTCGACGACCTCGACGCCCACTACCTCGTCACCCACAAAGTGGCCAATGTCTGGCCCTATGACGAGGCCGTCAAGCTGCTCGGCGAGCACGTCTACATCGACCGCGCCTCACGCGAGGTCCACCGCATGGATCCAGCGGACGTCGTCACGCCGCAGCAGGCCGCTGACCTGCTGGCACCGTTGCTCGACCCACCTATTGACGTGGGTGTGACCCCGGCGTAGCTTCCAGAAATCGGTTAGATCTCTCAGTATTTTTCTGCACCCGCGGGTCCGAGTCGGCCCGCATGTACGGGAGGCCCGACGTGCCTTTCCAGCCACCTTCCCACACCACCGTCCGCCCGCTCCCCGACGCCGCCGCCAACGCCTTCGTCGCGGCGCTCGGCACGGACGCGGTCCTCACCGCCCCCGAAACCGTCGACGACTTCCGGGACCCCTTCTCCCACCCGGGCTGGAGCGACCACACCGCGGCCGCCGTCGTCATGCCGGCCACCGTCGAAGAGGTCCAGGCGGTCGTCCGCATCGCCGGCGAGCACCGCGTCCCGCTGTGGACCTTCTCCCAGGGCCGAAACAACGCCTACGGCGGACCCGCCCCCCGCGTCCCCGGATCGGTGCAGGTCAGCCTGCGCCGCATGAACCGCGTCCTCGAAGTGAACGAGGAACTGGCCTACGCGGTCGTCGAGCCCGGTGTGCGCTTCTTCGACCTGTACGACCACCTGCGGGCCGGCGGTCACAAGGTCTGGTCCTCCGCCCCCGACCTCGGCTGGGGCAGCGTCATCGGCAACGCCCTCGACCACGGGATCGGCTACACCGTCGACGGCGACCACGCCGCCCGGCTGTGCGGCCTGGAGGTCGTCCTGCCCGACGGGAGTCTGCTGCGCACCGGCATGGGCGCGATGTCCGGCAACCGTGCCTGGCACGCTTACCCCCGTGGCTTCGGTCCCACGGCCGACGGTCTGTTCAAGCAGTCCGGACTCTCCATCGTCACCCGGGCGGGAGTGTGGTTGATGCCCGAGCCGGAGTGCTATCTCTCCGGCGGCGTCCAGGTGCCCCGCAAGGAGGACCTGCCCGTCCTCATCGACGCGCTTCGCCCCCTCCTGCTGGACCGCACCCTCCAGAACCACCCCGCCATCGGCCATCCGCTCTTTATCGCCTCCGTCATGGACGGCGCACCCACCCGTGCCGAGGTGTACGACGGTCCCGGCCCCGTACCCGAGGACGCGGTTCTCCGGCTCGCCCGACGGATGGGCCTCGGCCGCTGGAACATGCGCTTCGCGCTGTACGGCACCGAGGGCATCGTCGACGCCCGCCTCGCCCGGATCAGGAAGGCACTGTCGGTCATCCCCGGCGTCCACGTCGTCGGCGAGAAGTTCGCCGGACACGCCGTACACGACACCGCCCGAGATCAGAACGCCCAGGTCCAGGCGGGCATCCCCAGCCTGGACCTGATGCGGGCACTGTCCTGGTACAGCGGCGAGGGAGGCGGCCATCTCGACTTCTCCACCGTCTCACCCCTGCGCGGGGAGGACGTCGTACGGGTGCATGCCCTGCTGGACGACCAGCTGAGCGGCAGCGGGCTGGACTACGACCCCGCCATGATCCTGGGCCAGCGGCACATCACCAACGTCGCCCAGCTCTACTTCAACCCCTGCGACGAGAAGCAGACCGGCGACGCCTACCGGCTCTACCCCGAACTGGTCCGCGCCCTCGCCGGGGCCGGCTACGGCGTCTACCGCACGCACGTCGACTTCATGGACGCCGTCGCCGACACCTTCGACTTCGGCGATCACGCGCTGCGCCGCTTCAACGAGCGACTCAAGGACGCGCTCGACCCACACGGCATTCTCTCCCCCGGCAAGCAGGGCGTCTGGCCTTCCGGACTGCGCCACCTGCGCGACGTGTCGCCCAGCCGCTGACCCGCTTCCGCCCGCGCGCCCTCTCTCCCTTCCCCTTCGCCCCAGTCGACCACCGTGAGCAACGGAGCCCATTGTGAAGACCAACGGCAATCGCCCGCACAGATCCACGAGCACCCGCGTGCTCACCGTCGCCGCCTGCGCACCCCTCCTGGCCCTGCTGGCCACCGGCTGCGCCTCCACCGGCACCGGCGCCCCCGCGGCCTCCTCCGCGAAGCCGTCCAAGGCCTCCAAGTGCGGCCTCGGCAACGGCAAGACGGCCACCGGGCCGGCCATCAAGCTCGGTGCCATCGTCTCTGACACCCCCGGGCTGAGCTTCACCGACGTCACCGACATGGCGAACGCGTACTTCTCCTGCGTCAACGCCAACGGCGGCATCAACGGCCGCCCCGTGAAGCTCGTCGTGGAAAAGGACGCGCTCGACCCGCAGTTGACCGCGTCCCTGGCGACCAAGCTGATCGACACCGAGAAGATCGTCGGCTTCACCGCCAGCAGCAGCGTCCTGGACTGCTCGGTCAACGCCAAGACCTACGAGAAGAAGGCCGTCTACGGCATCGACGCGGGCCTGTCCCTCGACTGCTTCAACTCCCCCGCCATCGCGCCGGTCAACGTCGGCGCAAGTTACAGCGCGCTGGCCACCGCCCAGTACCTGCTCGACAAAGGCGCCAAGAAACTGGTCGTCTTCACCAGCAACACACCCGACTCCAACGCCGTCAACTCCAGCATCAAGGAGCTCGGCAAGAAGGCCGGCGTACCGGTCACCGCCTGGGTGGAGAACGTCCCGATCGCCGACGCCAACGGCCTCGCGCTCAAGGCCGCCCAGGCCGCGGGCGCCGGCGGCGGTGTCGTGGCGAACCTCAACGCGGGTGAGGCGCTGAAAGTGTTCAAGGCCATCGAGCAGCAGGGCCTGATCGACCAGGCCCTATGGGGCTGCCCGGCGGGCTGCAACGACCAGTCCATGCTCCAGCAGCTGGGCAGCGCCTGGGACGGCAAGCTGGGTGTCAACGCCGAGGTGAACCTGGCCGGCTCGCCCGGTCCGGACAACCAGCTCTATCTCCAGCTGCGTCAGAAGTACGCCCCGAAGACCCAGCTCGGAAACTTCGGCCAGCTCGGCTTCACCGCCGCACGGATTGCCGTCCAGGCGCTGCTGAGCATCAAGTCCGGCGACTACACCACCGCCACCGTGGGCGCGGCGTTCAAGGGTGTCAAGGACTACCGGTCCGACCTGTACTGCAAGCCCTGGTACTTCGGCACCCAGGCGTTCCACACCGCCAACAACACCACCCGGACCATCACTCCGAAGAGCGGTCAGTGGGCGCAGACCCAGGACTGCTCGGAGATGCCCGCCCTCCCGAACAACAAATTCGCCGAGATCCGCGCATACGAGAAGCAGATCGGTCTCGGCTGACCGCCGACTGTCCGATCGGAACAGGATGTCTCCCATGCCGAGCCTTCTGCCCTTCCTCGTTCTCGGACTGGCTCTCGGTGGTGTGTTCTCGCTCTCCGGCGTCGGCATCGTGGTCCTGTACCGCACCACCGGAGTGCTCTATCTGGCGGGCGGAGCGGTCGGCGCCGTCGGTGCCTTCACCGCCTGCTCCCTGGCCACCACCGCGGGCCTGTCCGTCTGGCCCGCGGCCGCACTCGGCGTGGCGCTGTCGGCGGCGATCACCCTGCTGTACGGCCTGCTCCTCGGTCCCCGACTCGCCCAGCGCGAACCGCTGGTCAAGGCCGCGGCCACGCTCGGTCTGACGCTCGTCCTGCTGGGCACCATGTCCTGGATCTGGGGCGCGCAGACCTACTCCCTCTCCCTGCCCACGACCGCCTGGGGCATCGTCCTCGGCACCGTCCACGTCAACGGCACCCAGCTGATCAGCCTGGCGCTCGGCCTGCTGCTCACCGCCGTCACCGCGCTGTCCTTGGACCGCACGGCGCTGGGCACGGCGATGCGCGCGCTGGCCGACGACCGGGAGAGCAGCGCGCTGCTGGGCGTACCGGTACGCCGGGTGGAGGCGGCCGCCTGGCTGGGTTCCGGCGTCGTCTTCGGCGTGGCGGGGATCGTGCTGTCCAACCTGGTCGGCCTCGACATCACCGGGCTGACGTTCCTGATCATCTCGGGGCTGGCCGCCGCCCTCGTCGGACGGCTGGAGTCGCTGTGGACCACGCTGGCTGCCGGCCTGGTCATCGGGGTCGCCCAGTCCCTGCTCACTTCCGTGGCGAGCCTGTCCTCCTACCGGTCCATGACGCCGTTCCTGGTGGCGATAGCGGTCGTGCTGGTCATGGCCGTCCGCCGCCCGTCACAGACAAGGGTCTGACGAATGAACGTCCTCGAAGACGCGCACCGCGCCACCGCACCGGGCGGCCAAGCGCGGCACCCGACGGCAGCCATCGGGCACGGGCTGCGACAGCCCCTGTCGGCAGCGGCCTGGCCGGCCGGTGTGGCGGCGGCGGCCGCACTCCTGCTGCCGCTGTTCACCAGCGCGTACTGGATCCAGGTCCTCACCGCCGCGGCGGTGTTCTCGGTCGCGGCCCTGGGTCTGAGCGTGCTGTACGGGCGGGTCGGGCTGATCTCACTGGGCCAGATCGCGATGCTCGCGGTCGGCGGCTGGACCGCGCAGCGGCTGGGCCAGACCGGCGCGTTGCCGTTCTGGCTGGTAGTGCTGGCCACCGGTGTGGTGACCGGTCTGATCGGGATCGTCATCGGGCTTCCGGCCCTGCGGCTGTCCGGCCTGTACCTGGCCCTGATCACCCTCATGCTGGCCGCCGCGGTCACCATCGTGCTGACCAACATCAACTTCCCCAACGGCGGACCCGGCTTCCTCGGCTACGACCCCGTGAAATCCGGCACCGTGCCGCTGGCCCGGCCCGCCGTCGCCGCCGGCGACACCGCGTACTTCCGCTACACGGTCGTGGTCTGTGCCCTGATGTTCCTGCTGGCCATCGCCCATACCCGGGGCAGGCCGGGCAGGGCCTGGGCGGCGATCCGGCAGAGCGAGCACGCGGCGGTGGCCGCCGGGATCAACGTCACCCTGTACAAGCTGTGGGCCTTCGCCCTGGCGTGCTTCATGACCGGTGTGGCCGGGGCCCTCCTGGCAGCCAGCGCGGGCGGGCTGACGGTCTACCAGTTCCCCCCGCAGGAGTCGATCACTCTGCTGGCCGCCCTGCTGATGGCGGGCATGTACCACTTCGCCGGAGCCGTCGTGGCAGGGCTGCTGCTGAAGGCGATGCCCGCCCTGCTCGACACCTGGGGGGTCAGCGGCAACGTCCTGCTGATCGTCTTCGGGGTGGGCCTCGTGCAGACACTGGTCACCTCGCCGGAGGGCATCGTCGGCCAGCTGAGCCGGGACCTGGCCCGGCTGGGTGCCCGGGTCCGGGTGCGGAGGACCACGTCATGATCGAGATCAGGGAGCTGACCGTACGCTTCGGCGGCGTCACCCCCATCCAGGCCGTGGATCTGACGCTGCCCGGCGGCGCCTGCGGCCTGATCGGCCCCAACGGCGCCGGCAAGACCACCTTCTTCAACGTACTCAGCGGCTTCGTCACCCCGGCGACCGGCCGCGTCCTGGCATTCGGTGACGACCTGCTGGCCCTGCCGGGCCACCGCCGGGCCCGCTGGGGGCTGCGCCGCACCTTCCAGACCGAGCAGGCGATCGAGCAGCTGTCGGTGTACGACAACGTGGCCATGGTCCACGAGCACACCGGTGGCCACCGCCGCGACCGCCACCGCGACGTGCTCACCGCCCTGGAGTTCGTCGGCCTTTCCGTCAGCCCCACGGCCCCGGTCGGCGCCCTGGGCGCGGGAGAACGACGGCTGGTCGAGCTCGCCCGTGCGGTCGTCGGCCGCCCCCGCGTGGTCCTGCTCGACGAGCCCGCCGCGGGGCTGCCGGACGAGGAGACGGGCCGGATCGGTGCCGTGATCCGCCGCATCCCGGCGGAGCTGGACGCCATGACCGTACTGGTCGACCACGACATGAGCCTGGTGTCTGCCTGCTGCGACGTCACCGCCGTGCTCGACTTCGGCCGGATCGTCGCCGCCGGTCCCACCCAGGAGGTCCTGCGCGACGAGCATGTCGTGCGGGCCTACCTCGGTACCGAGGAGATCGCATGACCGTCACCACCGCGCCCGCGCTGCACGTCGAAGAGCTCCGTGTCGTGCGCGGAAGCCGGACCGTGCTGCACGACGTACGTCTCGACATCCCCGCCGGAGAGGTCACCGCTCTCCTCGGTCCCAACGGCGCGGGCAAGTCCACCCTGGTCCTCGCGCTCGGCGGCATCCTGCGCCCCACCGGCGGGCGCCTCCTGCTCGGCGAGCGCGAGCTGACGGGACGCCGGCCCGAGAAGGTGCGGGCGGCCGGGGTGGCAGTCGTACCCGAAGGACGGCGGCTGCTGCCCAGCCTGACCGTCCGTGACAACCTGCACGCCGCGGTCTACGCCCTCGGCCGAGAGGCCCGCCGGACCGGAGTCGAGTACGCGCTGGAGCTCTTCCCCGAGCTGAGGCAACGCTGGCACACCCCCGCCCGTGCCCTGTCCGGCGGGCAGCAGCAGATGGTCGTCCTGGCCCAGGCACTCGCCTCCCGGCCGTCCGTGCTGGTCGTGGACGAGCTGTCGCTGGGCCTGGCGCCGGTCGTGGTGAAGCGTCTGATGCCGGTCCTGGCCGACGTCGCCGCCGCCGGCACGGCCGTCCTGCTCATCGAGCAGTTCGCACACGTCGCCCTCGCCCTGGCCACCACCGCCCACATCCTGGAGGGCGGCCGCATCCGCTTCAGCGGCACGGCACAGGAGCTCAAGGACAACCCCGAGAAGCTGAGCGCCGCGTACCTGCTGCGCACGAATGCCGAGGACTCCCCGTCATGACCCGACCGCCCCTCTCCGCCGACGCTCTGGCCGCTCTCTCCGCCGCCCTCGGCCCGGAGCATGTCCTGCACCGCCCCGAGGACCTGCTGCCGTACCGCGATCCCTACGCCCACGCCTCCTGGCAGGAGCACATCCCCTCCGCTGTCGTCTCGCCCGCGACCGTCGAGGAGGTCCAGGCCGTCGTCCGGATCGCCGGCGAACACAGCCTGCCGCTGTGGACGTTCTCCCAGGGCCGCAACAACGGATACGGCGGTCCGGCCCCGGCCACCACCGGCTCGGTCTCGGTCAGCCTGCGTCGCATGAACCGCATCCTCGAACTGGACGAAGACCTCGCGTACTGCGTGGTCGAGCCCGGTGTGCGCTTCTTCGACCTCTTCGAGGAGATCCGGCGGCGCGGCCTCGCCCTGTGGCCCTCCATCCCCGACCTCGGCTGGGGCAGCGTCATCGGCAACTGCCTCGATCACGGCGTCGGCTTCACCCCGCTCGGCGACCACCCCGGCCGCCAGAGCGGCATGGAGGTCGTCCTCGCTGACGGCTCCCTGCTGCGTACCGGCATGGGCGCCATGGAGGGCAACCCGTCCTGGCCCGTGCGCAAGCCCGGCTTCGGTCCGTCGGCCGACGGGATGTTCATGCAGTCCAACTACGGCGTCGTCACCAAGATGGGCTGCTGGCTCGTACCGCAGCCCGAGGTGTACATGTCCTGCGACGTGCGGGTCGATCGCGAGGAGGACATCGTCGCCCTCGTCGACACCGTCCGCCCGCTGCTCCTGGACCGCACCATCCCCAACTACCCCATCGCGTACAACACGATGCTCGTCGGCGGCGCGCTCAGCGGTGTCCCCCGCGAGTACTGGTACCGGGGAGAGGGCGCGCTTCCGGAGGAGGCCATCGACCGTATAGCCCGCGAGACGGACACGGGCCGCTGGTACATGCGCTTCGCCCTGTACGGCCACGCGGAAATCGTGGAGCAGCAGTACGAGATCTGCCGCCGCGCCTTCGAGGCCATCCCCGGCGCCCGCCTCACCGCTCGCGCATACGACGGCGCCACCGCCGTCGACCGGCTCACGGCGCCCGTCGAACCGGTCCCGGACGGGCCGGCCGCCGCCCTGCCGCGCATCCGGCACCAGTCCGACACCACCCAGGCCGGCGTCCCCACGCTCGACCTGCTGGACAACCTCAGCTGGGACGAACACGGCGTGGGCGGCCACCTCGACTATTCCCCCGTCGCCCCGCTCACCGGCGAGGAGGCGCTGGAGCAGAACCGCTGGCTGCGCTCCGCCCTCGCGGCCGAAGGCCTGGACTACGCCACCTCCCTGATGCTCACCCCGCGCGCCTTCGTCAACATCACCTCGTTGTGGTTCAACACGGCCGACGCGGCGCAGACCCGGCACGCGTACGACGTGATCGGCCGGCTCATCCCGGAAGGCGCCCGCCGCGGCTACGGCGTCTACCGCACACACCTGCGCCACATGGACGCTGTCGCCGACACCTTCGACTTCGGCGGCCACGCCCAGCGCCGCTTCAACGAAACCGTCAAGGACTGCCTCGACCCGCAGGGCATCTTCTCGCCCGGCAAGCAGGGGATCAGGGCGCGGGCGCTGCGCTGACAGCACATACGTGAGTCGGGCCCGCGGCACCAGGCCGCGGGCCCGACGTGCCTCACGCAGAGGTGTTCGGACACAAGAGTGCCGGGGGCCCGAACTCGCGGGTCCCGCCCGGCACTTGCCTCGTCAGAGCACCCCGGGCACCGAGGCGGCGTTGTGCAGGCTCGAGGCGATCGCGGCCTGCTCCTTCCCGCCGAGCAGCGTCACACCGGGCGGCGCGGCGAACACCACACGCGCGTCGGGCCCGGCGGCCTCCGGAAACTCCTTCTTCAGCAGGTCCGTGGCCCGCTGCGCCTCGATCCCCGGCACGCTGAGCTGCGTGGAGAGGTTCCCGTGGAGGGCGATCCGGAGCCCGCCCACCACCGCGAGCAGCAGCCAGCCCACCACCACCCAGCGCCGGCGGCGCGCCGCCCACCGGCCGCGTGCGTACAACTTTCCAGCCATGACTGTTCCCTGTCGCCGATCCGTCGAGACGGCTGCAGCCTAAGTTAAATTTGCAGCAGACTGTAACATTGCGAGGGGCTGTAACTTTGCAGTAATCTTGGCGCCATGGTGAAGCAAGGTCTGCGGGAGCGCGGTAAGGCAAGGCGCAGCGAGGCGGTCATCCGTGCGGCCTTCGAGTTGTTCGCCGAGCAGGGCTACGACGCCACGACGGTCGCCGAGATCGCGGAACGGGCCGAGGTCTCGCCGCGCACGGTGGCCCTGCACTTCCGTTCCAAGCAGGACATCGCCATGTCCAAGTTCAGCGAGGGCGCGGACCGGCTGGCCGAGGCGATGCGTGAGCGGAGCCCCGATGAGCGTGCGGTGGACGTCCTCGGGCGGTGGCTGCTGGCGGAACACGAGTCGGGCGACGACGAGATGATGGAACTGGAACGCCGCATGTTCGTCGCCAACCCCGAGTTGGCGGCGCTGCGGACGGCACGGATGGACGCTGCCGTCCGCGAATCGACCAGAGTCGTCGCCGCGGACCTCGGCGTCGCCCCGGATTCCGTCGGCCCCCGGATGGTGGCCGTCGCGGCGACCGCCATCATCATCGAGCTCTTCACGGGCGGCGAGGAGTCCGACCTCGAACGGGCCGCGGTGGTCGCCCTGCGCCTCATCGAGGCGGCCATCGAGTCCCTTCCCCGGGACGCCGGCTAGCGCCGGGTGCCCTTGGGTTTTCGGCCAGTTGCGGCGAAGGGGCGCCTCCCTGTCGAAGGCTGGGCGAGCGTGCATGGGGCACCTCCCCACCCCCCTTGGGGCCGGGGGAAGCGTCGCGACGGGGCGAAGGTTGCCTGCCGCGGCACTGGCACCGCACGCCGGCTCTCCACATTTTCAGGAGTGGTGCACCCCGTGGGCGAAAGCGCGAGCGGTCACCAGCGGGAGGAGGGCCAAGGCCGCGGGGATCGCGAAGGCGAGGCGGAGCGCGGGGTGCGCTGCCGGCGGCCGGTGGTGCGGCCGGTCGTCGGTTCGCCCGGGTGAGCTGGAACGCGGCGGGGCGCACCCGGGGCGGGGCCGGTGCGGTGTCCGCGCGGTGTGGTGCGCAGCGGTACGGCTCGATGATGATGGCCCGACCCTCGACGCCGAGGTCCGCGGCGACGACTCTGGTCGATTCGCGGACGGCAGCGTCCATCCGTGCCGTCCGCAGCGCCGCCAACTCGGGGTTGGCGACGAACATGCGGCGTTCCAGTTCCATCATCTCGTCGTCGCCCGACTCGTGTTCCGCCAGCAGCCACCGCCCGAGGACGTCCACCGCACGCTCATCGGGGCTCCGCTCACGCATCGCCTCGGCCAGCCGGTCCGCGCCCTCGCTGAACTTGGACATGGCGATGTCCTGCTTGGAACGGAAGTACAGGGCCACCGTGCGCGGCGAGACCTCGGCCCGTTCCGCGATCTCGGCGACCGTCGTGGCGTCGTAGCCCTGCTCGGCGAACAACTCGAAGGCCGCACGGATGACCGCCTCGCTGCGCCTTGCCTTACCGCGCTCCCGCAGACCTTGCTCGCAGAACGCTTGCAAGTTACAGCCCGCCGCAATGTTGCAGTCCGCTGCAAACTTAGCTTAGGATGAAACTCGACCGCCCCGGCGGCCTCGACCCCCTCCCCACCGATGACCTGGACCGCGCCAAAGCCGCCGTCCGGGACCTCCTGCACCGAAAGGCCACCCCATGACCCCGCCCCGGACCATCCTGATCACCGGCTGCTCCTCCGGCATGGGCCGGCAGGCCGCGCTGGCCCTGCACCGGCTCGGCCACCGCGTGTACGCCACCGCCCGCCGCCCCGAGACCCTGGCCGACCTGGCCGCTCTCGGCATATCCACCCTGCCGCTCGACGTCACCGACGAGCAGTCGATGGCGGACGCGGTGGCCGCCGTCGAGGCCGAGCACGGCAGCGTCGACATCCTGATCAACAACGCCGGATTCGGGCTGCACCTGCCCGTGGAGTCCGCCACCCCGGCCGAGGTCCGCGCCCAGTTCGACACCAACGTCTTCGGCCTGGTCCGGATGGCCCAGTTGGTGCTGCCGGGCATGCGCCGCGCCGGGCACGGCCGGATCGTCAACCTCTCCTCCATGGCCGGCCGCTTCTCCCCTCCCGGCGGCGCCTTCTACCACGCCAGCAAGCACGCCGTGGAGGCGATCAGCGACTCGCTGCGCCTGGAGGTCGCGCCCTTCGGCGTCGAGGTCGTCGTCGTCCAACCCGGGCCCACCATCACCGAGTTCAGCACCACCGCGGTCGACACCATGGCCCCCGCCACGGACGCCGCCGACCCGTACGCCGGCTTCCGCGCCAGGCTCGCCGACATGTACGCCAACCACGCCTTCACCCGCCGCAGCGGCGCCGTCCCCGCCGAGGCCGCCACCAAGGTGATCGTCCGCGCCGCCACCACCGCCAAGCCCCGCGCCCGGTACGCGATCGGCGCGCTCGCCCGCGCCACCATGCTGGCCAAGCGCCTGCTCCCCGACGCCGCCTTCGACGCCCTGATGCGCCGCAGCTTCCCGGTTCCCGAGGCGGCCTGAACTCAATACCGGGACTCTGTTGGTGATCTTGTGTGGGGTAAGGCCACCACGCCCCCTCCTGATACAGGCGCGGCCACACGAACGCGTCGGCTGACGACGGCACCTGCTGATGCGCCCGCGCCCCCTTCCGCACCACCCCCAGCAGCTGCTCACCGGGCAGAGCATCCCGCTGCCGGCACGTCAGAAGTTCCTCCGCCCGCGCCCCGTTGGAGACCCAGAACGCCAGCAGGGCACGGTCGCGGTTGTGGCGCAGCGAAGATCCCGCCCGATCTTCCGATCGGACGGGATCTCGTCAACTACTCCTGAGTCAACTCAAGAACAGGCACGTCATCCTCCGCCGGAGGGTTCACATCGCCGACGCCCCCGCGTCGACCGGCAGACCGACCCCCGTCACGAAGCTCGCCTGGTCCGAGCAGAGCCACACCACCGCCGCCGCGACCTCCTCCGGTTCACCGAGCCGCTTGATGGCCATGCGGCTGACCCACTGGGCAAGCTGATCGTCCGTCAGCGCGTCCATGAGCGGTGTGCGAATGGAGGCAGGACACACGGCGTTCACCCGGATTCCGGACTCGGCGTACTCCACGGCGGCCGTCTTGGTGAGGCCGAGCACACCGTGCTTGCTCGCCACGTACGCTCCGAGCAGCGGCGGCGACACCAGCCCGGCCAGCGAGGATGTGTTGACGATCGCGCCGGTGCCGCCCTGGGCGAGCATCTGCCGGATCTGGTGCTTCAGCCCCAGCCAGACGCCCTTGAGGTTGACGGCGATGACCCGGTCGAAGTCGGCGGCCTCCATGTCGACGAGGCTCGCCTGGTGCTCGACGCCGGCGTTGTTCAGCGCGAAGTCCAGCCGCCCGTAAGCTCGTACGGTTTCGGCGACCAGCCGTTCCTGGTCCGCTTCGCGGGTGACATCGCAGGGAACGAAGCGGGCACGGCCTCCCTCCTTCCCGATCAGCTCGACCGTCTGCTCCCCGCCGTCCCGGCAGCTCTCCAGGTCGCTGACAAGCACCGCGGCACCCGCCCGTGCGAAGGCGAGCGCGCTGGCCCGGCCGATACCGCCGGCGCCGCCCGTCACCAGTCCGGACTTCCCCTCCATGACCGGTGTGCCGGTCACAGCGTTGCTCCCTCGCGAATCTGGATCAGCTCGATCAGGTTGCCTTCAGGATCGGCGAGATAGCCGAAGCGGACATCGGGGTGGGGGGCCGGGCCCGGTGGCACGATCACTGAGGCGCCCGCGGCGAGCACTCGGTCGTAGAGGCCGTCCAAGTCGCTCACCCGAAGGCAGAAATGCCCGTAACCCTGGCGCAGTACGGCCGTGTTCGGGTCGGACGCGGGGGGCGAGGGGACCGAATCGGGGCGGGACATGAGCTCCACCGCGTAGCCGTCGGCGGCGCGCAGCACCACAGCACGCATGCGCTGGTCCTCGACCTCGAAGCGGAACTCCTCGGTGAGTCCGAGGGCTTTGGTGTAGAAGACGACGGCCGCGTCGAGATCACGGACCGACAGTCCGACATGGTCGATGGCCGTGGTTGCGGCCGAGGCCTGGGGTGCCGCTGCCGCCGTAGGGTGCATCGAGCACATCGCTGCCTCCTGTGGAGTAGTCAACAATCTAAGACATCTAAGCAGTCTGGCGATGTCGGCAACAAGACTTCTGCAGGTGGAAGGACCATCCGTGCACAGGTCTTGCGAAATTGAAACACACGACAATACTGTGAAGTCTAATCACTTCAGGGAGTGCATCGTGAGCCTTCTCGACGCGAACACATGGACTGCGAAGATCTTTGCCGACGGCTGGTCCGGCGGTTCCGGCGGGACCGCCCCGGTCATCGAGCCCGCCACCGGGGACCCGCTCGGCGCCATCGGGATGGCCGACGCGGAGGACGCGCGCAAGGCCGCCACCCGAGCGGCGGCCGCGCAGGCACAGTGGGCGGCCCGGCCGCCCGGGGAGCGGGCCGCCGTCCTGCGCAGGGCCGGCGCGCTGTGGGAGGCGCACGCCGAGGAGATCCAGGACTGGATCGTCCGCGAGAGCGGCGCCATCCGCTCCAAGGCGGCGCTGGAGACCCACATCGCCGCCCAGGAGTGCTACGAGGCCGCCGCGCTGCCCAGCCATCCGCACGGCACTGTGCTGCCGTCCGACGAGGCACGCTGGAGCTTCGCCCGGCGCCGCCCGGCGGGCGTGGTCAGCGTCATCGCACCCTTCAACTTCCCGGTCATCCTGTCCATCCGTTCCGTCGCCCCGGCCCTCGCGCTGGGCAACGCGGTACTCCTCAAGCCCGACCCGCGCACGGCGGTGTGCGGCGGAGTCGCCCTCGTACGGATCTTCCAGGAAGCCGGTCTGCCGGAGGGACTCCTCCAACTACTGCCAGGCGGCGCCGACGTGGGCGAGGCCGTGGTGACCGCTCCCGAGGTCCGCGTCGTCTCCTTCACCGGATCCACGGCGGCGGGCCGCCGGGTCGGAGAGCTGGGTGCCCGCCATCTCAAGCGCACGCACCTGGAACTCGGCGGGAACAACGCCCTCATCGTGCTGCCCGGCGCGGACCTGGCGCTGGCCGCCTCCGCCGGCGCCTTCGGCTCCTTCATGCACCAGGGCCAGATATGCATGTCCACCGGCCGCCACCTGGTCCACGAAAGCCTGCACGACGCCTACGTGGAAGCCCTGTCCGCCAAGGCCGCCCACCTGCCCGTCGGCGACCCGGCGTCCGGTGAGGTCGCGCTGGGCCCGCTCATCGACGACCGGCAGCTCGGGCGCGTCGACGACCTCGTGCGGCGGACCGTGACCGCCGGCGCCCGGCTCGCCGCCGGCGGCACCTACCAGGGCCTCTTCTACGCCCCGACCGTGCTGGCGGCCGTTACCCCGGCGATGCCCGCCTGGACGGACGAGGTGTTCGGCCCCGTGGCGCCCGTCGTGCCCTTCGCCACGACGCAGGAGGCCATCGCTCTCGCGTCCGAGAGCGAGTACGGGCTCTCCCTCGGCATCCTCGGTGACGTCGGCGACGCCATGGCTATCGCGGACGCGGTTCCCAGCGGCATCGTCCACATCAACGAGCAGACCGTCTCCGACGAGGCGAACGCCCCCTTCGGCGGCGTCGGCGCCTCCGGTACCGGGTCGCGCTTCGGCGGCCCCGAGGCCAACATCGAGGCCTTCACCGAGACCCAGTGGCTCACCGCGCGCCCCCGGATCGCCCCCTACCCCTTCTGACCGGACACCCGTAACCAGCACGCCAGAACAGGAGTCGCGCCGCCATGGGCGAGATCAACGCCGGTCAGGCCATCGTCAATGCCTTGCGGGCCGAGGGCGTCAGCCATGTCTTCGGCATGCCCGGCGGTCATGTTCTGCCCCTCTACGACGCCATCCACCGCACGCCTGGCATCAGCAGCTTCCTGGTACGCCATGAGCATCATGCGGCAGCCATGGCGGCGGCGTACGCCCAGCTCACCGGCCGGCCCGCCGTGGTCCTGGTCACCGCCGGACCGGGCGTCACCAACACCCTCACCGCGGTCGCGGAGGCATACGTCGGGGCCCTGCCCATGATCGTGCTCGGCGGCCGCGGCGCCACGGCGACCGCGCACCGGGGCGCCAGCCAGGAGGTCGCCACCGACCAGGTGTTCGCCCCCGTCACCAAGTGGTCGGTCCGGGTCGACCGGGCCGACCTCCTCACCGACGTCCTGCGGCAGGGCTTCGCCCGCGCCCGCGGCGGCAGGCCGGGCCCCATCCTGATCGACATCCCGCGGGACCTGCTGACCCTCGACGTCCCCGACAAGCCGTACCTGCCGGTCGGCCCGCCCGCCCGGCCCGCCGCCGACCAACCGGCCGTCGACGCCGCGGCAGCCGCTCTCGCCGGTGCCCGCAGCCCGCTCATCATCGCGGGCGGCGGAGTCGCCTCCTCCGGCGCCTTCGACGAACTGCGCGCCCTGGCCGAACGCCTGCCGGCCCCCGTACTGACCAGCCTCGCCGGACGCGGCAGCCTCCCCGACGACCACCCCCTCGCGGCCGGTGGCCTCGGCGCCCACCGCAACCGGGTCGCCAAACGGCTGCTCGGCGAAGCGGACGTGGTCCTCGGCCTCGGCACCCGCTTCGAGGAGATGGAGACCAACTGGCAGCCCACCGCCCTCCCGTCCCCCGACGCCACCTACATCCAGGTCGACATCGACCCGGCCGAACTGGGCCGCGCCATCCCGGCCCACATCCCCGTCAACGGCGACATCAAGAGAGTCCTGGAGCAACTCCTTACCGCCCTGCCCGAGGGCACAAACGCCTCCCCCGGCCGCACGGAGCGCCTCCTCCAGGACATCACCGCCCTCGACGCCGCCGTCGACCACATGGCACTCGACGACAGGGCCCCGATCCATCCCGCCCGCGTCATCCGCACCGCCCGCTCCGTCTTCCCCCGCGACACCGTCCTCGGCGTCGACGTCGGCGCCCTCGCCCAGCACATCGGCGGCGCGTTCCCCTTCTTCCGCGTCTACCAACCGCGCTCCGTCATCACCCCGTCCAGCTTCTACGGCATGGGGTTCGCGGCCGCCGCCCTGCCCGCCGCCCGCCTGGTCCACCCGCGGCGGCCCGCCCTGTGCTTCGTCGGCGACGGCTCCTTCCAAATGGTCATGAACATCGTGCCGATGGCCGCCCAGTACGGACTCGCAGTCACCTGGTGCGTGCTCAACGACGACGCCCTCGGCTCCATCCGGGACCTCCAGGAACACACCTACGGCAACCGCATCCAGGACACCGAGTTCCCCTTCCAGCCCGACTTCGCCCGCCTGGCCGAGGCCTGCGGCGCGTACGGCGAACGCGTCGACGACCCGGCCGCCGTACCTGACGCCCTGAAGCGCGCCCTCGCGGAGAACGCGGCCGGCCGCCCCGCCGTCCTGGACTTCGCCGTCGCGCGCACCCGGCTCGCGCAGACCAGGGAGCACTACTTCACGACCTACCCGCAGGACGCCTGAGCGGCGCCCGCTTCGGGCCCTCCGAAGCGGGCGCCGCCCCAGGGCTCCTTGTCAGTCCGCGTCGGGGATCCAGCTGCCGTGGAAGCCGAGACCCGGGCCGGCAGGCGAACGGTGGCCACGGGATCCGCGGTGATGTCCTGGGCGGACAGGATGACCAGGTCCGTGGCGGAGCGCTCGGGTTTGTGCGCGAACGCCAGCACATGACCGTCGTCCTCGGCCACGCCGCCTGCCGCAGGCACGAAGAGCGGCTGGCCGAGGGCCTGCCCCCGGCCAAATGTGCGGATCTCCTGGGTGCCGCGGTGCAGGTCGTCTTTGATGACCCGGTTGGCGAACGCGTCGTCACCGAGTTGGTCGAGTTCGCGGGTGCCGGCGAAGGACTCCATGAACTCGGTGATGGCCGCCGTGTAGCCGTAGCGGTACGGCAGCGAGGTCACCGGTCGTTGATCTGGGGGAACTCCTGCGGCCGGTCGTCGAGGCGCTGCACGGTGGCCTTCCCCGCGGCCGGGTCGAGGGTGTACCGGTCCAGGGCGGGCGTGCCGTGGCCTTCGATGGAGCCTGTGGCCTTGGACATCGTCCTGGGGTGGGTGACCACGTCCAGAACCACGCGCTCCCCGTCGTCGTAGGCGTTCAGCGTGTGGAAGATCAATACGGGATCCACATCAACCCACCGCACGTCGGCCGCGGTTCCCGCCCTCGGCATCTCCCCATTACCTTTTTGGTAGCCCCGCAATGGGGCGCCCGGCCTTCGGAGTTGGCATGGCTTTCTCCCCCTGTCGATCGCATGTCTTGGGGGGTGGTGTCACCGGCTCCGGAGGCATCGACAGACCGCTGATTAGGGGCATGACCACCGGCTTCTTCGCAGGTCGGGAGGCTCTTCGTAATGTGGATGTGGCGATCGGTGCCGTGGGACGGCCGGGCGAGGACGACCGAAGGACGCACGTGATCGACGTCAGTGACATCGGAGCCTTCCTCGGCCTGGATGTCGGCAAGGGCGAACACCACGCCACCGCTGTCACCCCGGCCGGGAAGAAGGCCTTCGACAAACGGCTGCCCAACAGCGAGCCGAAACTCCGCGACGTGTTCGGCAAACTGCAGGCCAAGCACGGGACCGTGCTCGTGGTGGTCGACCAGCCGGCCTCCATCGGCGCCCTGCCGCTGGCCGTGGCCCGGGACATGGGCTGCCAGGTCGCCTATCTGCCCGGCCTGACGATGCGGCGGATCGCCGACCTCTATCCCGGCGAGGCCAAGACCGATGCCCGCGACGCGTTCGTCATCGCGGACGCGGCCGGCGTCATGCCGCACACGCTCCGCTCGGTCGACCTCCAGGACGAGACCATCGCCGAGCTGGAGATGATCGTCGGCTTCGACGATGACCTGGCCGGCGAAGCAACCCGCGTCAGCAACCGCCTGCGTGGCCTGCTGACGCAGATCCACCCGTCGCTGGAACGTGTCCTGGGCCCACGCGTCCAGCACCCGGCCGTGCTCAAGCTCCTCGACCAGTTCGGCTCGCCCGCCCAGATCCGCAAAGCCGGACGCCGACGGCTCATTGCGCTGATACGCCCGAAGGCACCGCGGATGGCCGAGCGCCTCGTCGAAGAGATCTTCACCGCCCTGGACGAACAGACCGTCGTCGTCCCGGGCACCGACGCGGCCGCCCTGATCGTCCCCAACCTCGCCGGCTCGCTCCAAGCAGTGCTTGACCAGCGGAAACTCCTGGCCACCCGGATCGAGGAACTCCTGGAGAACCACCCTCTAATGCAGTGCGTACGTGCTTCCGTACCCGCTTGTTGAGCTAGGTACGGAAGCACGTGGGGCGGATGCCTCAGTTCCTTCTGACCTGCGAGGTCTCAAAGAAGACTGGCGCCGTCTCTGTGGCGAGTTTCGCGGTGGCCTGGTGGGCGTCGGGATGACTCCGAACCCTCTTCAGCGGGCCAGGCCAGAGGTGGGGCCTCGGCCTGGCCGCAAGACAGGAAGAGCGCCATCCGCGATGCTGGACATCGAGGAGCGGCTTTGCTTCATGCTCACGGCCTGCGGCGATCTCCCGATCGAGGCTCCCGTTCGAGGCGCACAGCTCAAGATCACGCTGTGCGTTGGTCCTAGGTCTGGAGCGTGCTCGACGGATCCGTCGAGCACGCTTGCTGTGGTCGGTGCGGGCGTTACGGGCGGCCGAGGCCCTGATAGACGGCTTCTGCAATGCGGTGGAACCGCTCGTCGCCGCCGGTGTTGATGCTGCCGTTACTGCCGCCCAGCTTCATGTGGTTCATGGTGAACGCCACGGTCAGGCGGTTGTCGCAGTCCACGATGACCATGTGGCCCCCAGAGCCGCCCCAGTAGCAGGTACGAGGCCCGGCCATGGGCAGATCGTCGTTGCCCAGCCCCCAGCCCATACCGAACTTCACGTGCTTTCCCAGGATCAGGTCGGCGCCGTCCGACTGCTGATCGAAGAGGGTCTGGACGCCCTTCTCGGACAGCACTCGCACACCGCGTGCCTCGCCGCCGCAGGCGATCACCGAGTGCACGGCGGCCACCGAGCGCGCATTGCCCTGGCCGTTGACGGCAGGAATCTCCGCAGCCCGCCAGGCGCGCGTGGCCGCGAACGGTTCCGGGTCGGCCAGCACGTTGGGGCGCCCGAACACCTTGGCAGCCGTTTCCTCCAGCTCGGGCGGGAGGGGGAGGCCGTCGATGTTGAAGACATTCGAGACACGATCGTCGGCCTCGGCGGGCAGGCCGATGTGGAAGTCGGCGCCCAGCGGGGTGGCCACCTGCTCGGCGAAGAACTGACCCACGCTCTGCCCGGTGATCCGGCGAACCACCTCACCGACGAGATAGCCCTGGGTCACGGCGTGGTAGCCGGAGGCGGTGCCCGGTTGCCACCAGGGCTTCTGCGCGGCGAGCAGGTCGGTGCACCTGTCCCAGTCATACAGCTCGTCGGGAGCCGCCAGCGGCATGTCCCAGCCCGCCAGCCCGGCGGTGTGGGACAGCAGATGCCTGACCTCGACCGCGTCCTTTCCCTCGGCGGCGAACTCCGGCCAGTACCGCGCCACGGGTGCGTACAGGTCCAGCTCCCCGCGGTCGGCAAGCACAAGCGCGCAGAGATTGGTCATGGTCTTGGTGACCGACCAGACGTTGACCAGGGTGTCGCGGGTCCAGGGCCGGGTCTGCGCACGGTCGGCGTAGCCGCCCCACAAATCGACCACCGGCTCACCGTCCAGGAACACCGCCGCCGATGCCCCGCCCTGGCTCTGGTCCAGGGCCTGTTCGAAGGCTTTCCTCACTGCGGCGAACCGGTCGTCGCACTGACCCGATATCTCTGTCATCCTCAGCTTTTCCCTTCGTGTTTTGAATGTCTCAGCAGCGCTGAGCCCTGAAGAACGAAACGACTAATGCGTACTAAAAGGGCTAAACGGGCCCCGCGTCGTGCGGGCACGGTCGCCTTGGCGGCTGAGCCGCTGGAGCGGAACGGGTTTTGAAACGCACCCGGCCCGTGTGAACGATCGGATCGAGAGGCTGTCGCGTGCGTCGTCCGCGACCCGCGCGGCGTGGCCCGCCATCACGTCCACAGCCAGGACTGCTGAGCTGAGCGGAGGTGCTGTTGCTCACTGCTCGGTGGTCAGGCCGAGAATGATGCCGCGGACGACGGCTTCGCGGACGGCTTCGGGGTCGTCGTGGAGTGGTGACTGAGTGATCGCGCCGACGTGCGCGGTGATGACGGCCCGGGTGAAATCCTCTACGGAGTCCAGCGGTCGACGGCCGGTGAGCTCCAGGACATGCAACAGCAGCGGCTGGAGATGCCGACGGAGCTGCTCGGCATGCTCGCGCAGTGCGGCCGCGACCTCTGGCCGGTGCTGGGCCTGCCCCGCGAAACTGGTGCGGATCGCCACCCACTGCGGATCCATCGGCAGCGCCCGCAATATCGTGGCCACGACGGACTCCAGGGAACAGCGGGCCTGCTCAGAAAACGGCGCGTCGGCGGTCAGCGCCTCCAGCCGCTGCTGAGCCTCGGCGTTGCGCTGTTCGTACAGGGCGAAGAAGACGTCGTCGACGGTCTTGAAGTTGGAGTAGAACGCGCCGCGGGTGAACCCGGCGCGCTCACAGATCGCCCCGATGCTGACGTTGGTGGTGCCCTGCTCGGCGAACAGGTGGGCGGCCGCGGCGATCAGCTGCGCGCGGGTCGCCTTGCGCTGGCGGGGTGGACGTGCGGGCGCGGGGGTGGTCGGGTGGTTCATCGGGCCATCCTCTCCGTCGGCAGCTGCGAGGCGGCCTCCTGACTGAGAGGCGGGCCGCTGTGCAGGTAGTCGTGCACGGAGCCGACCGGGCTACTACCTCGGACTCGCGCACTGCTCCACTCTCCTGCGATACAAAACGTATTGAGTACAGTTTGCATCGAGTTCGCGTGCCGGGCAACCAGCCGGACCGAACGTGCACCAAGGAGTCCCGTGATGACCCACTCTTCTCGTCAGCTCACCGCTCCAGCTGGAACAGCGCAACATTGAACCGGCTCAGGCTCTGGAGGAGCGGCAGGCAGAACTCGATGCCGCCCGGGCCGCGAACCGCGACCTCACTCGCGCCCTGAACCACCGTGGCTGATGCACCTGGGCCGACGTAGGGCTGTCCGGCCTGACCGCCGCGCCGGGCTGTCCGTACGGCCGTACAACACGGTTGCCTGGCCGCCCCTGCTGGAAGGCAGTGGTTATGAGGCAGTTCCGGTGTCTCCGGTTCGCGTGTGGGTCGTCAGGCCGGTGAGGACCAGGGTGAGCCAGCGGGCGCGGGCGGCGGAGGGCTGGTTGGTGGGGGCCGTGCTGAAGAGCAGGTAGATGTGCCCCAAGCATGGCAGGACCCCCAGACTCTCGGAGCGGAGAGAGTCCGGGGGGCGTCTCAGGTGCCGTCAGCGGCCGAACAGGGCGACCGCACCCGTCGCTATCCCGGCCACACCGGTGAGCGCGCCGATCGCCGGGAGCGGCCACCGCCCGGACTCCAGCGACGCGAGCCGGGCCTCGTCACGCTGTTGCCGCGGGGTCTCGCCGATCGGCGAACGCCGTTTCGATCGTCTTCTTCATGAGTGCCACGGTGGTCCGCATGGTGCTGGTGGCGTAGTCGACGACCGACGCGGGCGCGAACTCGGTCGTCCAGACGAGATGGACTCCCTCCTCGTCCTCCCGCACGGTCTGTGACCCCAGGTGGTGTGTCAGCGGACCGCCCTCGGTCGCTTGGTAGGTGAGCTTTCGGGCGCCACCGTCGACTTCGACGATGCGCTCGGTGATCTTCATGTCATCGGCGAACGTCACCGTCCTGCTGTCCGGTCCCTTTTCCACGTGGAGCGCGAATCCCGGGATGAGCCGGGTGTCCACCGCATAGACATCGCGCACGGCATCCCACGCGAACTCCGCGCTGGCTTCCACGACGACATCGACCGTCACCGAGCTCACGCCGGCTTCTTCGTAGCGAACTTCCATCAGCAAGGTCATGGTGTTTCTCCTTCTCTCTTCTGATCGTCTGCTGCGGTGCGGGCCGTCGCCGGCCCGGGTTGGTGCGGCTGGTGCTCGCCGGGAACGTCAGGGCACCATCACGACCCGGCCGATCCGGCCGCGCTGCTCGGCGTAGTGGTGCGCGGCCGCGGCGTCGGCGAGGGGGAAGACTCGGTCGATCACGGCTTCCAGTTCGCCGTCCGCGATGCGGCGGATGAGGTCCGCCATGTACGCGTGGACCCGGGGCTCATGGAGCAGGGAGGCGAGCCCGACGCCGTGGAGCGTCGTGTTGCTGCGGATCAGGCTCACGACGTCGACCGTGCTCTCTTCGCGGGAAGCCGTGCCCAGCGGGACGATGTGCCCGCCGTGACGGGTGGCCTCGATCAGCTGCTGGAGCAGCGAACCGCCCACGCAGTCGACGGCCAGATCGACACCACGCCCGCCGGTCAGGGCCAGGACACGGTCACGGACGTTCTCGCCTTGGTAGTCGATTCCCTCGTCGAGGCCGTAACGACGCAGCTCCTCGAACCGCGCCGGGTTCGACGCGCTCCCGATCACGCGGGCACCCGCCTTCTTGGCGAGCTGCATCGCCGCCAGCCCGACCCCGCTGGCCGCCCCTTGCAGCAGGACGGTGTCGCCGCTCGTGAGACGGCCGCGCTCGAACAGCGCCTCGTAGGCGGTCGAGAAGGTGACCGGCACCAAGGCCGCCGCCTTCGGATCGAAACCGTCCGGCAGCACCCAGCAGTGCTCCGGGCGTACGACGCGCAGTTCGGCATGGGAACCGGCCGGCAGTCCATGGGCCTGCCCGAAAGCGCAGACCTTCTGGCCGACCTCCAAGCCCGTGACCGCGGAGCCCACCGCCACGACCTCACCGGCACTGCTGTAACCGATGACGAACCCGTCCGCCGGAGGGGGTACGAGGAGACGGCACATCAGGTCGCCGCCCTCGATGCTGATGGCCTCCGTCCTGATCAGAACCTCGTCGGTGCCGGGGACGGGGTCCGGCATATCCTCGTAACTGAGCACTTCGGGGCCGCCGTTGCGGCGGTAGACAGCTGCCTTCACTCTTCAGGGCCTTTCTTGGGGGGTGGGACGGCAGGGGGCAACGCCCTGCGGCGAATGCCGTGTCGGTCAACTACGGGTTGCCGTGGGCGCGCTCGGAGACGGGGGCCCATGCGTCCCAGGTGGACAGGCGCGCGTCGTAGTGGCTGCGGACCTTGGGCAGGGCCGACTTGCCCAGAATCAGCCGGAGCGGCGGCTCGGCGGCGTCGACCGCCGCCAGCACGGCCGGCGGCGTGGCGGCGGGGTCGCCGACGGCCGCGGGGTCGAAGTCCGCGTACAGGGCCTGGCGGGCCTCGTCGTAGGCGGGGTTCTCGGGTGACGCCTTGAGGGAGGCGGGGGACGCGAACTCGGTGGCGTAGGGCCCGGGTTCGATGATGGTGACCTTGATGCCGAGGTAGGCGACTTCCTTCGACAGGGCCTCCATCATCCCTTCCAGCGCCCACTTGGAGGCGTTGTACAGACCCAGGGTCGCCTCGCCCATCAGTCCGCCCTGGCTGGACACCGACAGGACGTGGCCACCTCCCTGCGCGCGCAGGAAGGGAAGCGCCGCCTGCGTCACCCAGAGCGCCCCGAACAGGTTGGTGTCGAGCAGCTCCCGGACATCGGCCTCCTGGACCTCCTCGACGGCACCGCGCAGGCCGTGTCCGGCGTTGTTGACGATCACGTCGAGCCGCCCGAAGTGGTCGTGGGCGGCGGCCACGGCGTCGAACACGGCGCCGCGCCGGGTGACGTCCAGCGGCAGCACGAGCAAGGAGTCGGGGTACGCCGCGGCCAGCGACTTGAGCCTGCTCTCGTCGCGCGCAGTCGCGGCGACCTTGTCGCCCCGCTGCAGCGCGGCCTCCGCCCACAGCCGGCCGAAGCCGCGTGAGGAACCGGTGATGAACCAGACCTTCTCGGTCATGTGTGTCTCCTGTTCTTGTTTCGGGATCCCGTCGGCGCCGGCGGCGTCGAAACCTTCCGGGCCGGTGGTGGCGCTCATGCCGCCGCTCCTTCAGGGAAGGACGGGGGTGTCGAGACGGCGTCGCGCCATGGGGTGCGGGCAGCTATGGCCTGCTGCCAGGGACGGATGCGCCTGGGTGGCATGCCGATGGCCAGGACACCGGTGAGCCGGTCGTCGGAGCGGTAGATCGCGGTGAACTTGGCTTCCGCCAGGCTGCCTTCGACTATCCGTACCTCGTCGTGACCGCGCAGGTAGCCGTAGGCACGGATCTTCATGTCGTACTGGTCGGACCAGAAATAAGGGACGGGCGCGAAGGGCCGCCGGGCGCCCAGGAGGTTGCGGGCGGCGGCCATGCCCTGTTCGGTGGCGTTGGTGCGGTGCTCGACGCGCATCGAGGTGTCGAAGAGCGGGTTGTGCCAGCGGGCCACGTCGCCCGCGCCGTACACGCCGGGTGCGGCAGCACAGAACTCGTCGCAGACCAGTCCGTCGTCGAGGGCGAGGCCGCTGCCGGTCAGCCACTCGGTGTTGGGCCGGGAGCCGACGGCCACCAGCACTGTCTCGGCCTCGATCGTGCTGCCGTCGGCCAGCCGTACGCCGCCGGAGACGACCTCGGTGACCCCTGTCCCGGTGCGCAGGTCCACGCCGTGCGCGAGGTGGGCTTGGGCGAGGATGCGGCCGATGTCCTCGCCGACCGCGTGAGCCAGTGGGACGGGCGCGGGTTCGATGAGGGTCACACGGGTGCCCGAAGCGGCCGCCACCGCCGCGGCCTCGGCGCCCAGGAACCCGGCGCCGACCACGGCCAGGCTGCGGCCCGGGCCGAGGCGGTCCTTGAGGGCGAGGGCGTCGTCCAGGGTGCGCAGGGTGTGGGCCGGGGTGCCGGGCATCAGCCGGGGGCGGACTCCGGTGGCCACGACCAGCCCGTCGTACGCCACCTCGGTGCCGTCGGACAGCAGCACCGTCCGGGCGGCGAGGTCCACTCCGATGGCCTCGCGGCCGTAACTGGCGTCCAGGCCGAGGGCGTTGAGTTCGGCCTCGGTGCGCAAGGGCAGCCGGTCCGGTGTCCAGGCGCCGCGGAGGATTTCCTTCGACAGCGGCGGCCGGTCGTAAGGAGCCGTGGCCTCGTCGCCGATGAGCGTGATGGTGCCGGTGTGACCCGACCGGCGCAGGGTTTCGGCGGCGGCGAGACCGGCCGCGGAGGCGCCGACGATGACGACGCGGCCCGGTGCGCCGGCCGGCTCACCGGCCGTGCCCGCGGTCATGACTCTCCCAGGCGGATGGCGGCCGCGGGGCACACGGTGGCCGATTCACGGACGGCGTCGTGGAGTTCGGCGGGCGGGGCAGCTTCGAGGAGGACGACCATGCCGTCCTCGTCCCGCTGGTCGAAGACGTCGGGGGCGAGCATCACGCACTGGCCCGAGGCGACGCACTTGGGAACATCGACTTCTACACGCATGACGGTTCTTCCCTGTGGGGGGCGGTGGGGTGGGTAAGCGGGTGCGGGTCACCAGGTGACGGGCAGTTCGTGGACGCCGTAGACGACGGAATCCCGCTTGAAAGCGATGTCCTCCATCGGCACGGCGACCTTCAGGCCGGGGAGCCGGCGGAAGAGTTCCGGCAGGACTATCTGGAGTTCGGCGCGGGCCAGCGGCTGGCCGAGGCACTGGTGGATGCCGTAGCCGAAGGCCAGGTGCCGGCGGGCGTCGGCGCGTTGCAGGTCGAGGTCGTCGGGGGCGGCGAAGATCTCCGGGTCGCGGTTGGCGACTCCGAGCGGGATGATCACACCCTCGCCGGCGCGGATGGTGACGCCGCCGATGGTGACGTCCTCCACGGCCGTACGGCGCAGTCCGCCGTGCACGATCGAGATGTGGCGCAGCAACTCCTCGACCGCGCCTGCCACCTGGTCCTGATCGCCGAGCACGTACGGGATCTGCTCGGGATGGTGCAGCAGGGTGATGGTGCTCAGCGCGATCATGTTCGCCGTCGTCTCGTGCCCGGCGAACAGCAGGAAGGAGCTCAGGTCGGCCGCGTCCTGCTCGGTGATGACACCGGCGTCGACCTGCTCGGCGAGCCGGGTGACCAGGTCGTCGCCAGGCGTCGTGCGCTTGGTCCGCACGAGTTCCAGCAGATACGTGGCCAGTGCCTGCTGCGCACGGGTGGTCTCCTCCGCCGTGGCGGTCAGGTCGACGAAGACCTTCGAGTGCCGCTGGAAAAAGGGGTGGTCCTCGTACGGCACGCCCAGCAGTTCGCAGATCACCAGGGAGGGCAACGGCAGCGCGAAGCGCTCCACGAAATCGGCCGGGCCCGGCCGCCCCGTGAGGTCACCGAGGAGCTCGTCGGTCAGACGGGCGATGGCCGGACGCAGCGCGTCGATACGTTTGACCATGAACTCCCGGGTCAGGGTGCGCCGCATCAGGGCGTGCACGGGGTCGTCATGGCCCTGGAAGAAGCCGCGCCGGGGCTGCGGGGTGCCTGGCTTGAAGTTGGGCGCACCGGGCCGAGACGGGTCGGAGCTGAACGCCGGGCTGCCGAGCACCGCCCGCGCGTCCTCCCAGCGGGTCACGAGCCACGGGCTGAGTTGCCCCTCCCACAGGGAGACCCGGGTGACCGGGCGCTCCGTCCGCAGTTCGGCATACAGGGGCGGAGGATCAAGAGGCGCGTCCTTCGGACGGGCGAGTTCGAACGCGGGGACGGACGCAGACGAGGGCATAGCCGTTCCTCTCCACCATCAACTAACAGCGTTAGGTGTTCTGCTTGATAGACTAACACCGTTAGTCGAAGGGTGTGAAGCCGCATCCTCTGTTTCCGCCTCTGCGGCGCCGGCCGCACGGGTAGGGGGCCCGGGCGGGTAGATAGGGTGCACACAGCGAGGAGGTGGCCATGAAGCAGCAGGTCAGACGGGTGCCCAATGTGCGGGGCGAGGGGGAACGGCTACGGCAGGAGATCCTCGACGCGGCGACCCGCATCCTGGAGGAGTCGGGACGCGAGGACGCGCTCTCCCTGCGAGGAGTGGCCCGCGAGGTCGGCATCTCCGCGCCCAGCGTCTATCTGCACTTCAAGGACAAGACCGAACTGGTCGCCACAGTGCTCGACGCCGCCTACCGGGCGCTGGCCGCAGCGATGGGCGAGGCCGGCGAAGCGGCCGCCGCAGCCGGCGCCGCCCCGTGGGAGCGGATAGGGGCCACCACCGCCGCCTACCGCAGATTCGCCATCGACAAGCCCCGCCGGTACCGGCTGATGTTCAGCCTGGAATACGAACCCGAGCGTCAGCCCTCCGCCGAGACTCCCCTCGGCACCGTGCTCCAGGCATGGACCCACGCCGTGGACACCTATCTCGCGGCGATCGCGCCCGCCCGTCGACCGGAAGCGGAGACGGTCGGCATCCACCTGTGGACCGCCCTGCACGGCCAACTGGTCCTCTGGCACACCCTGCCAGGTCACCACACCAGCAGCGAAGACATCCTGATCGAACTGGAGCAGTCATTGCTGCACCGGCTGCTGCCCATACCGGCCCCTCAGCCATCAACCCCGACGCTCGACGCCGCACACAGCCGGCGAGGCAGTTGAGAAAGTCGCACCGGACGCCGCTGAAGCGCGGCGACCGCTCGAATCGGCCGGAGCTGCACCACGAGCAGGGGGTTCGTTCACCGATCCGGCACCCACACCGGCCGCTGCCCCAACCCCCAACGGACAGCCCGCGTACGGCACCAGCTCCAAGGTCGTCCTGACCACCGCGCACCTCGACCACACGCCGGAGAACTGCGACCCCGCCAACCTCCGCGCCATGCGCCAGGGCTGCCACCTCAACTACGACCAGGACCACCACGCCCGCACCCGGGCCGAGCCCGCCGCGCATCACTCGAAGCCTCCGGACAGCTCACGTTCGAGACGTATAGAACTCGCCGATTAAGCCCATGATCATCCTCACCGGGATTTCCAGTATCTCAACTACTCACACCCGCTGACCTTCAGGTCGCAGACCTCGTCGGCCGGGAGGAACAGGATGCAGGCGCACCCGCTCTTCACCTTGCACGCCGTCGGCGGGAAGCGCGGCACACCCCGCTCAGGATCGGGTTTCTGATGAGGCCCCAGGGGTGACCGCACCGTCCGCACGTCCGCGCGGGCTTCGCCCGCAACCGCTCGACCACCGTGCTCATGACGGGCCAACGATCCGTTCGGTAGGACAGGCACTCACCGACAGGTGTTGCTGTCCTTCATCGACATACTCAGGTGGACAACGGACAGCACCAAACCCTGTCCATAAGAAGTGCTCCAGCATGAAGTGGTCGGGGTCGCGCCAGTAGTCGAAGAGCTGGCTGCCTTGGATGTGCCGTCCGATGCCCCAACTACGCTTGTATCCACGCTCCTTGAGGTACTCGCCACCGGCAGCGATGGAGTCGAGGTCGGTGACCTGGTAGGCGGAGTGGACGTACTCCGTTCCCGGCCCCAGGTGCATCGCGAGGGTGTGGTGATCAGCCGGCACACCGCCCAGGTCGCAGCGGATGAACGCCATCGTCGGGCCGCGGTCGCGCTGGCCGTCCAGGAACAGGAAGTCGGACACGATCATGCCGAGGGTGTCCAGGTACCAGTCCAGGGCCCGGGCGAACACGCGTGTCTCCAGCACGACGTGGCCCAGCCGCACATCGTCGACCTCGGACCGGACGGCCGACTCCTTGAAGAGACCCCCGCCGGCCCACGCCCTGTCCCCGCCGACCGTCTCGACGACCACTTCGCCGAGGAACTGGCCCCTCCCAGTTGGGCCACTGACCTGCTCGTCTACGTACACGGCTGGCAGACCAAGCCGCAGTCCTCGACCGCCGCCGCCAGCCGACTCCTGGCACTGGCAGCGGCGCAGTACAGGACTTCCCTGTACCCGCGCCTCAGCCGGGCGGCGCGTGAGGCCTTGCCGTCGAGGCTGCTGGCCTTACGCCGGCCTTTCGACTTTTGTCCTTCGGCCCGCCGTGGTCTCCGACTGGTGAACTGCATGCGCCTGGAGGCATCGAGAAGATCCCGTGCGGTGGCCGGGGCTGGGCCCGCGTCCTACGCACGGAGCCTGGCGTCATGCCTACTCGGCGCCGCGGGCCGGCACGGAGCCGTACTGGCTGCGCAGGCGGGCCTTGAGGATCTTGCCGGTGGCGTTGCGGGGGAGGGTGTCCACAAGGACGACCGACTTGGGGAGCTTGTACTTGGCGAGTCGGCCAGACAGGGAGTCCATGATGTCGTCGGGCGACACGTCGGAGCCCGCGCGGGGCACGACCAGCGCTCTGCCCACTTCGCCCCATCGTTCGTCGGGTACGCCGATCACCGCGCATTCCGTGACCGCGGGATGCTGGTAGAGGAGTTGCTCGACCTCGGCCGGATAGACGTTCTCCCCGCCGGAGATGTACATGTCCTTGATCCGGTCGACGATCGTGACGAACCCCTCCTCATCGACGGTGGCCGCGTCTCCGGAGCGGAACCAACTTCCGTCCGCGAAGGCGTCCTTGGTCGCTTCGGGCCACTGCCAGTATCCCTTCATCACGTTGGGGCCCTCGATGATCACCTCGCCGACCTCGCCCGGTGCGACATCGGTGAGGTCGGGCCGCACCACGCGTACGTCGGTGAAGAAGCAGGGCGTGCCGGCCGAGCCGGCCTTGCGGATGCTGTCCTGTGCGCGCAGGCCCAGCGCGGCGGGAGAGGTCTCGGTCAGGCCGTACGCCTGGAGGAAGGTCAGGCCCCGGTCCTGGTATGTGTGGATGAGGTCCTTGGGTACGGGTGCCGCCGCGCACTGCAGGATCCGGATCGACGACAGGTCGGCCGTCGCCCACCGCGGCGACCGGGCCATGGCCTGGTACATCGCGGGCACGCCGAACATCCTCGTCACCCGGTGCTCGGCGATGACGTCGAGCACCCGTTCCGGGTCGAAGCCGCGCATCAGCACCGACGTCCCTCCCTTGAGGAAGCCCGGCAGGAAGACGGTGTTGAGGGCGGCGGTGTGGAACATCGGTGCCACCACCAGAGCGACGTTGTCGGAGGCGATGTCCACGTCCAGCAGGATGTTGAAGCAGTTCCAGGCGATGTTGGCGTGGGTGAGCATGACGCCCTTGGGACGGCCGCTGGTGCCGGAGGTGTACTGGATCATGCACACCTCATCGAGGCCGACAGCCTCGTCCAGGGGGTTGTCCGACGCGCTCGCGAGCAGCTCCTCGTACGCCTTCCCCACCTCGACGTAGTGCTTCACCTCGACGTCGTCCCTGAACGCGTCAACTATGTCGGTGAGTTCGGCCCCGAACACCAGCACCCGCGCTCCCGAGTCGCCCAGGATGAAGGCCAACTCAGGTGCCGCGAGGCGGGTGTTGAGCGGTACGAAGACGGCGCCCAGCGCGTTCGCGGCAAACAGGGTCTCCGCCAGGGCCGGATGGTTCGCGCCAAGGTAGGCCACCCGGTCGCCGTGGCCGACCCCCAGGGCACGCAGGGCGTGAGCGAGCCGCGTCACGCGGGCGGCCAGCTCTCCGTAGGACAGGGATCCACCGCCGTCGTGCACGACGGCGGTGGCCTCCGGTGCCATGCGGGCGCGCCGCGCGGGCCACGAGCCGAGCCCTTGATTGCGCATGGTGCGTCTCTCTTCTCTTAGATCTCTCAGAGCCAGTCGGGCCAGGTGTAGTCGGCCGATTCGTCGTGGTCCCGGCGGGGCGGCAACGGGGCGAGCCGCCCCCGGGAGAAGACCAGCGGCGAGACGCCGGTCTTCTCCACCCCGAGTTCCCGGACGCGGCCGAGGACGAAGTAGTGGTCGCCGAGGGGCCACACGTCGGCGATGTCGCAGTCGATCCAGGCGGCGGCGCCCGCCAGGACGGGGCTGCCCGAGGGCGCGCCGCGCCACGGGTGGCGGTCGAAGACGTCGGGGGCCTTGGCGCTGACGTCCCGGCAGAGGCCCTCCTGGCCGGCGGCCAGCACGTTCACGCAGAAGGAGCCGCCGGCCATGATCCTGGGCCAGGTGGTGGAGGAGCGGCCGGGGAAGAACGCGACGAGCGGGGGGTCGAGGGACACCGAGGTGAACGAGCCGATGACCATGCCGACCGGGGTGCCGTCGGGTTCCTTCGCGGTGACCACCGTGACACCTGTCGGGTAGTGGCCGAGCACGTGCCGGAACCGGCCGGGGTCGTCCGCCGGGCCGCCGCCGGGCGCCGTCGCGGCGGACGTCGACCGGTTCACGCCGGGTTCTCCACGCCGAGCAGCAAGCGGGCGTATCCCGTGGCCCACCAACTGTGCTGGGCGTTCATGTGCGTCTTGTACGTGGCGACGTCGCGCAGGTACCGCTGCATGCGCTGGCCGTTCGCCAGCGCGCTGGAGCCGCTGGCCGAGGCCAGCATCTCGACGGCCTGGCAGGCGAGTTGGCCGGACTGCCGGGCCGTGAGGGACAGGGCCTGGTCGTCCAGTTCGGAGAAGGGCTCGCCCCCTGCCAGGCCCCGGGCCGCGTAGGCGGTGTAGTCGTCGGCGACCGACAGGATGATCCGCTGCGCGCTGTCGGCCAGGGCCGTGGCCAGGCCGAGGTTGCGCTGGTGTTCCGGATCGTGGCTGCGCGGCTTGAAGGGCGGCAGCGGGCTGTTCTTGGTGGTGATGATCCGCTGGTACTCGTCGATCGCGGCCTGGGCGGTGCCCGCCACGATCGAACACAGCTGGATGTTGAAGAACGTCATCAGCCGGCCCGCGTACATCGGGTTGCCGTGCAGTTCCACCCCCGGCCCGTCGGTGGCGTCGTTCGCCGCGACGTAGGTCCTGGACACGTACTCGTACGGTACGAGAACGTCCTCGGCCACGACGCTGTTGGAGCCGCTGCCGCGGAAGCCCAGGATCTCGCCCCAGTTGTCGAGCATCCGCCAGCCGGAGGGCACGAGCACCAGGCCCGGCGTGGGCATGCCGCCCTCCTCGTCGATGATGAGCACGCCACCCAGGAAGTGCGTGGAGACGTTGACTCCGGAGGAGTAGTCCCAGCGGCCGTTGACCCGGTACCCGTCGGGGGTCCTCGTCGCGGTGGCGCTCGGGGCCATCGGCAGCGGAGCCCGGAAGTCACCGTCCGGACCGAACACCTCGCGCTGGGTGCTCTCGGGGAAGCGGCCGGCCACCACCAGGCTGTGAGAGGCGGCCAGACACAGGTTCCAGCCGCTGGACGGGCAGCCGCGGGCCACCTCGGTGACCATCCGGGAGTAGGTCCGCAGGTCGAACTCGTACCCGCCGAAGCGGCGTGGCTGGAGGGACCGGTAGAAACCCGCCTCCAGGAACGCCTTGTGCGTGTCCTCGGAGATACCGGTCCGCTGTTCGGTCTCGTCCTGATGATCACGTAGCCAGGACCTCATGCCGGCGGCCCGGCGCACCAGTTCCTCCGGTGTCAGGTCCGGCTCCGGCTGCGGAATCTCGATGATTTTCTCGGCTGCCTCGGTTGTCTCGGACAATTCGCACCCCATCCGGCTGCTGTTCTGGGTCGGCCTGAAGGGAGTGTCGGCAGCGCGGCGAAGGACCGTCCAATGCCGGTAACCGTGGCCTTGATGAGTGCCGTGCATCACAGCAGGTCGGAAGGGGTGACGGGAATGCCGCACATTTCTGCCTGGTGACGCGCGGGGAAGCGCGCTGTAACCTGGCGCACCACAACGCCGTGGACCACGCCTTTCTGGAGGCTGAGTGGAACTCCGGAGCCTGCGCCACTTCTCGGCGCTCGCCGAGACCTTGAATTACCGGGTCGCCGCCGAGCGTCTGCACCTCACCCAGCCCGCGCTGACGCGCTCGATCGCCGCCCTCGAGCGTGAGCTGGGCGTCCAGCTGTTCGACCGCGACAAACGGCATGTGGCGCTCACCGCCGACGGCGCGGAGCTGCTCGTACGGGCGGGCGAGGTGCTGGCCGATGCCGACCGGCTCGCCGCCGCCGCGGGCGCCATGAGGGCCAGGCGGCGGGACGAGGTGCGGGTCGCGCTCTACGGGGTGGCTCTCGCGGAGCTGACGCATCCGGTCATCGAGGCGTTCCGCGAGCGGTATCCCAGAGCGACGATCCGGGTGCACGAAGCGGACTTCCACCAGGGGCAAGCCCCGCTGCTGGCCGGCGAGTGCGACGTGGCGCTGTTGTGTCTGAACGTCGACATGCCGGGCCTGACACGCGTACCGATCTTCACCGAGCCCGTTTCCCTCGCGCTGTGGAAGGGGCATCCGCTGGCCTCGGCCGCCGCGGTGGACGTGACCGAGGTCTACGACCAGCCCTGGGTCACCCCCCACCCGGGCGACGACTTGTGGGTGGGGGGACGCCACGGGGACCACGACGCCCCGAGGGTCGGCTCCCACGCCCGCTCGGCCCTGGACATGTCCTTGAAGATCGCCTACCAGCACATGGTGGGACTGATGCCCTTGTCGGGCGCCCGGATGTTCCCGCCACACCCGGGAGTGGAGGCCGTCGCTCCGAAAGAGTCCCTCGGCGCGGTGGCCGCGGTCGTCTATCCGGAGGCCGGTCACTCGCCCGCCGCCCCGGCGTTCGCCGAGGTCGCACGCCGGGTGGCCCGACGTGCGAGCGGCGTTCCGTACGCCGAGATCTCCCGGTAGGAGGGGTCAGCCGCCGTACGGCGGCTCGCCCGCCCAGGCCGCGTGCAGGACGGCGCGCAGATCGTCGGCGGAGGCCGGGCGGGGATTCGCGTACGGCGCCCCGAGAGCGACGTCGACCGCACGGTCCACGTCGGCGGCGGTCAGGCCGAGGTCGGCGAGCGATCGCGGGATGCCCAGCCGCTCGCCCAGCTCGTGCAACTCCCGTACCGGATCCGGGACATCGAGCGCCCGGCGCAGTGCCGCCATTGCGTCGGGAACCGCCGGCGCGTTGAACGCCAGCACATGGGGCAGGACGACGGCGTGTGTCTCGGCGTGCGGCAGGTCGAAGGTGCCGCCGAGCACATGGCAGAGCTTGTGGTGCAGCCCCATGGTGGTCGCGCCGAGACAGGCACCGCACAGCCACGCCCCGTACAGCGCGCGGCTGCGCGCGTCATGCCCCGAGGGGTCGGCGACGATCTCGGGAAGGGCCGCGGCCAGCGCCCGCACACCCTCCTGCGCCATGAGGGAGACGATCGGAGTGGAGTCCGGGGCGTACAGGGCCTCGACGGCGTGCGCGATCGCGTTCATGCCGCTCGTCGCGGACCCCACGGGCGGCATGGTGAGCGTGAGCAGCGGGTCGTACACGACGCTGCGCGGCAACACCTTCGGGTCGCGCCCGGTGCGTTTGACCGCGCCCTCGGTCAGGCCCCAGACGGGTGTCATCTCCGACCCGGCGTACGTCGTCGGGACGGCGACGATCGGCAGGCCGGTCCTGAGCGCGACGGCCTTGGCCAGACCGGTCACCGAACCGCCGCCGACCGCCACGCAGCCGTCGGCCCGGGCTTCGCGAGCCGCTTCGACGGCCAGGTCGGCGACCTCCACCGGGACGTGCGTCACCGCTCCCGCGTGCAGCCCGGCGCAGGCGTCGCCGAGAGACGCGGCGACGGCACGGGCCGTGTCCAGGCCATGGTCGTCGCACAGCACGAGGACGCGGCGCAGGCCGAGAAGCGCGACCTCGTCGGGCACCGCGTCCGGGACGGCACCCGACCGGAAGAGGACGCGCATCGGCTGTGCCTGGTGGGTGAAGTCCAGGGCCTCGCCCTTCACAGGATCACCGGTTGCAGCACGATGTCGAAGCGCGCCCGGCGGAAGGGGTTGGCCAGGCCCAGCTCCGCGGCCTCCGCGGGGGAGTCCACCTCGACGAACTCCTCGACCAGGCTCTCCTTCACGGCGAAGACGGCGTCCGACTCCAGATAGTCGCTGCCCGCCACGAAGATGTGCGTCGTCACCGGGCTGTACCCCTCGGCGCCCACGATGAAGTGGACATGGGCGGGACGGTAGGGGTGACGGCCGGTCGCCTCCAGCAGCGAGCCGACCGGCCCGTCCGTCGGAATCGGATACGGGCTCGGAACGCACGAGCGGAACCAGAACCGTCCCTCCGCGTCCGCCGTGAACAGCCCGCGCCCATTGCCCGGCGGCTGCTTCTCCGGCTGCTGGACGTCGTAGAAGCCCTGGTCGTCGGCCTGCCACACGTCCAGCGTCGCACCGGGCAGCGGGGTGCCGCCGACGGAGACGACCCGTCCGCTGATCACACACGGCTCGCCGCCGCCGACCAGATCGATGTTCGCCCCGAGTTCACGGACCGGGGACTCGGTCATGTGGAAGGGGCCGAGCACCGTCGAGTCGGTCGCGGCGGCCGCCTTGTGGTCGTTGATCGTCTCGACGAGCATCGACACACCCAGGACGTCCGACAGCAGGATGAACTCCTGCCGGGTGTCGTCGCACATGTGTCCGGTCGCGGTGAGGAAGTCGATCGCCCGCTCCCACTCGGCCTGGGTCGGCTCGATGTCCCGTACGAAATCGTGCAGATGACGCGTCAGGGAGGCCAGCACCTCGCGCAGTCGGGGATCGGAGGTGTGGGCGAAGCTTTCCAGCACCGCCGTCGTCGTGGAATTCGCGGAACTCGCGGAACTCGTGGTCTTCGTGGTCTTCGTGGTCTTCGCGGTGAGGTCCATGGCCGCTCAGCCCCGCCCGAGGATCTGCCGCAGCGCGTCGCCCAGTGCGGCCGTGACGTCACCGGAGGCGTCCTGGCGGCGGAAGGCCACATGGTTGTCCGGCCGCACCAGCAGCGCGCCCGAGTCGCCGATCTCCCGCAGCCGGGCCCAGTCCCCGTACGGGTCCTCGTACTCCTGGCCGGGTCCGATGACCGCCGTGGCGATCTCCAGGCCGAACTCCTTGCCGAGGATGCGGGCGGCCTCCGTCCAGGGCTCGCCGCCGATGCCGGTGATCAGGGTGAACCGGCCGTTGCCGCCCAGGTCCAGGGTGGACGGATCGCGGGTGCCCGCGGAGAGCCAGGCGTGCGGGAGCTTGGCGCCGGGGCGGGTGCTCGGCTGGAAGTGCAGCTCGGGGTCGCGTGCGAAGCCGGGGTCCTCGGTGCCGTCCGGGACGATCGCGGCGGAGGTGTAGCGCTGGTTGAGGTCCACGCCGTGGGCGTTGAACTCGTACGCCTTGAGGGCGATCGCCTCCCGCAGCCGCGCCCGCTGCTCCTCGGCCTCCGCAGTGGCGTCCTTGCGGGCGGCGATGTTCCGCCACAGCTGCTCGGGGGTCTGCGGCGCCAGGCCGCCGAGCGCCTCGAAGACGGGTGCCGTCTCACCGATGGACTGGTTGGCCCGGGTGACGACCTGCTTGCCGACCGGTGCCCGCTCGTCACTGTAGGTGTCCAGCAGGGACGGGGACGCGGTGCCGTCCAGGACGAGCTTCAGCTTCCACGCCAGGTTGTAGGAGTCCTGGATGGAGGTGTTGGAGCCCAGCCCGTTGGACGGTGGGTGCCGGTGGCAGGCGTCGCCCGCGCAGAACACCCGGCCGTTGGAGTACGTCTCGGCGTACATCTCGTTGACCGTCCACGCGGAGGACGACTTGACGGTCACCGGGATCTCGTCGTCGCCGATCAGCTTGCGGACGACGGACAGGGCGTACTCCTCGGTGAGGTCCGGCGGCCCGGCGTCGACGTCGTAGCCCCACACGATCAGCCACTCGTTCCACGTCCGTACGCAGCGCACCAGGCCGGCGCCGATGCCGCCCACGGTCGCGCCGGGCGCCAGCACCCAGTAGAGGGTGGCCGGTCGGTGCGCCACGTATTTGCTGAGGTCCGCGTCGAAGACGATGTTGATGCTGCCGGCCACGCCCATCTGGCCGCCCATCGGCAGTCCGGCGTCCTCGGCCACCTTGCTGCGGCCGCCGTCCGCGCCGATCAGGTACTTGGCGCGGATGGTGTACGTGTCGCCGCGCAGCCGGTCGCGGACCGTGGCGGTCACGCCGTCGGCGTCCTGCTCGTGCGACAGGTACTCGGTGCCGAACCGCAGTTGGCTTCCGCGCGCTATGGCCGCGTTCACGAGCACCGGTTCCATGAGGTGCTGCGGCATGTCGCACATGCGGGTGGGACTCGCCAGCTCGTGCGCGGCCTGCACGAGCGGTTCGTTGCCCCAGGACCTCAGCCGGCCGAGCTCCTCGCCCGCGAGGGCGGTGCAGAAGACGGTGTTGCCCATCAGGTGCTGCGGGGTGGCCTGGGCGATCACATCCTCTTCGACACCCAGGTCACGCAGCACTTCCATGGTGCGCTGGTTGGTGATGTGCGCCCGGGGCGTGTCCGCGAGGCGTGAGTAGCGGGTGACCATGACGTTCGGCACGCCATAGGTGCTCAGCGCCAGTGCGGCGCTCGCTCCCGCGGGCCCGCTTCCCACGATGAGCACATCGGTCTCGACGGTCGGCACGGTCGGCACGGTTGTCATCGGGACGTTTCCTCCACATCCGTCAGCCGCTTGTCCAGCCAGGTCATCAGTGCCTCGGCCACGTCGTCGGAGTTCTTCTCGCCCATGGGCAGGTGACCGTTGCCCGTGAGCCCCAGGTCCGCCAGGCGCAGCAACTCGACGTCCGCACCGGCCTGGGCGAGGTAGTCGGCGACACCGTGCTGGAACGCCGCGAACGGCGAGGTGTCGGCCGCGACCACGGCGATCGGGAAGCCCTGGAGCCCTGGCAGGGACCGCACGGCGCCTGCCTCTTCGTCCTGGACGAGACAGTCCTGCAGCCCGTCGCCCCCCGCCTCGCGCAGCCGGAGGCGCAGTTCCTCCGGGGTCCGTACCGGCGGCTCGTAAGTGATCGGGGCCGCGGTGAGCCCCCACTCCAGCTTTCCGAGGCCGGGCAGTTCGATGAACGGCGGTCCCATCGGCTCGATGGAGACGACGGCCTTCACCAGCCCGGGCCGGGCATCGGCGACCAGCCAGCCGAACGGCGCCCCCATGGAGTGGGTGATCAGCACGGCCGGTCCGATACGGTCCAGCAACTCGGCCCCGCAGCGCCGCATCTGCTCCTCGTTCTCGGCGAAGGTGGGCAGCGTCGGGCCCTGGCTCGCCATCAACTGGTCCAGCGCGCAGTCGTCGCCGACCTCGCCGCTGCCGGGCCACTGGCTGCCAGGTCGTCCTGCCCCGTCGCAGAACAGCCAGCGGATGAACTCGTACGTCGGCGCCGCGCCCTCGATGGGCCCGAGGACATCGGGGTGGTACGGGGAGCGCCCGTGACCTGGACGGTCGACCACGTACACGGCGTAACCGGCCTGGAGGAACCGGGTGGCCCAGCCGGGGCGCCCGTCAGGCGTCGACAGGTAGTCCGTGCCCTGGCCGCCGCCCCCGTGGACCATCACCACGGGCAGCGGATGCCGGAGATCGGCCGGGATCTGGTACTGGACGTACATCGCGGCCTCGGCGGCGGTCCCGGCCTCGGTCGGCTTGCGCCCGACACCGACCCAGAACGCGCCTTGCTCGCTGATCGACAACGGCGAGGCGGCACGGGCCGGCTCGGCGGTTCCGGGTGGTCCGGGTGGTGGGGGGATGGTCATCGGTGAACCTCCGTCACGGCGTCTGCGCCCATGCCCAGCACTATTGGTGATCGGCTCCGGGCTGGTCCAATGCCGGTTGGGGACGCCGTGATGCATGGCGCTCATCAGCGTCCCCGAGGGGCGGCTACTTCGGCGGGAGGGTGCGCGTGGGGGCGAGGGTGACCAGGGCGTCGGTGCAGAGCGCGGCCTCCAGCTGCTCGACCACCGGCAGTTTGTGCTGCGGGTCGCGGTCGGGCCGGTCAGGTGGAAGCTGCCGGTGCCGACCCGTTCGCTTGGCGCGCACGACCTCGAAGGATCTGCATCCCCTTTTTCGCCGCGTCGGCCGCCATGACCGCGAGGTAGGCGTGGGCGAGCATGCCAGGGTGATGTGCCGATACCAGCCGATGTAACGACGGACCTCGTACTGGTCCAAGCCGCACTCGTTCTTCGCCGCCTGAAAGCACTCCTCTCGGACGACGCTGTCGGCCGTGCGACCTCGGGCGCACGCAGACCGAAACTCCCCTTGTCCAGCGCGAGGCAAGGGGAGTTTCGGTGGGCTCGAACCGAATACCGGTGTCAGCAGGAGCGCGAGCCCGCGAAGCCGACGCGGACGAGCTTCCACTGCTGGTTCACGTCGCCCCAGTCCGAGTACTGGACGATGCCGGTCCCGTCGGCGGAGGAGAAGCCCGGTACCTCGACGGCCTTCCCGCTGTTGCGGTTGATCAACCGGACGTATCCGTCCGGTGAGGTCCGCCAACCGGAACTGCTGGTTCGCGCCACCGTGGTCGCTCCACTGGTTGATGGCGGCGGTGTCGGCCGTCGACCAGCCGGAGACGTCCAGCAGCTTGCCGGAGTGCCTCGCCTTCAACCGGTAGTAGCCGTCACCGGAGTCCACGAACTGGAACTGCTGGTTGGTCCCGTCGATCCGAGCCCACTGCGTGACCGCGGCGCCGTCCTCGGAGCTCACGCCCGCCACGTCCAGTGCCTTGCCGCTGTTGCGGTTGACCACGACGTACCAGGCGTTCGTGTCCACAGTGCCCGGTTGCGCCGCCGGCGCGCACGCGCGCAACTCGAAGCGTTCCACCCACACTTTGCCGCCGAGGGCTTTGGTGGCGTGGTTGAAGACGGCGAAGCGGTAGCCCATGAAGAAATGAGGTCTCTCGTTCATGGTGAAGGCCGGGCCGAGCCGGGTGAAGGTGGTGCCGTCGGTGCTGTAGGAGAACGTCGCCTGGCTGCCCGGCCCCGGGCCGATGTCGGCGGTGGCGCGCAGCCAGACGCGGCTGCCGGACGTGGGGAGGTCGACGCGGGCCTGCTCGGTGCCGGTGCTGCTGGTGTTCCAGTTGGCGTCCATGGTCAGGCCGTCGAACATCACCAGCCTGCTGACGCCGCCCTGCCGCGTGACGCCGATCCAGGCGGAGGAGTCCCGCAGCATCGCCAGCCCGGCCGGGTCGCCGTCCGCCATCCCGGAGCAGTCGAGCACGACGATCGCGGTGGAGGCGGGGCCCTGGATGCGGCGGGTGAGGGTGTTACGGGCGTTGTAGAGGTCGTCGGTGACGGTGGCGGTCCTGAGGGTGAGCCCGTTGTTGACGGTGAACGCGGCGGTGTCGGGGTTGTGGTTCCACTCCCAGTACGGGGCCAGCGCCGTCCCCTCGAAGGTGTCGGCGCCGGTCATCGGCGGGAGCGGGTGCGGGGTGACCGGGTAGGGGTATGTCTCGCCCCACGTGCCGTCGACGGTCTGCGGCTCGGTCGGGGGGGCACGAACACCAAGGTGCGGGTCGACAACTCCGACGCCGTGACGAACGTCCTCGGCGCGGGCGTGCACCACGCCGACAAGTATCCGGCCTACCCGGGGCGAGGACCCCCACGAGCGGGTGACCAAGGTGGTCGACCGCGGCGTGCAGCAGGACTCCTGGGTCTTCGCTGCACGCGTCCGCGCTTCAGGCTTGCTGCCGCCGGGGTGCACCCGTCGGAACATGTCTGGATCTGGAGAAGGCGGCAGGGCGCGGTTCCGGGAGGGGCCTCGGCGCAACCTATTGACGCGATTCGGGCAGGGACATAATCTCCGCTTGCATTTGTTCGGCACGCGGACGAATGTTCGCAATGCGCACGTACTCGTTTCTGTTCAGGAGGCCCCCATGCAAAGGCGCGTTCTCGGGCTTGCCATAGCGGTAGTGACGGTCGCAGCCGCGGCCGGATGCGGATCTTCTTCCGGGACCGGTGGTGCGTCCTCCTCGGCCGGGAACAAGACCACCCAGGTCAAAGTGGGGATCATCCCGATCGTCGATGTGGCCCCCCTGTATCTGGGGCAGAAGAAGGGGTTCTTCAGCAGCCGCGGCATCGACCTGAAGATGGAGACCGCCCAGGGCGGCGCCGCGATCATCCCCGGCGTGGTGAGCGGCCAGTTCCAGTTCGGATTCAGCAACGTCACGTCGTTGATGATCGCCCAGACCAAGGGTGTGCCAATCAAGTCAGTGGTCAACGGGACCGCCTCCACCGGTGACGCCGGAAAGGACATCAGCGGGGTGGCCGTCAAGGAGGACAGCCCCATCAAGTCGGCCAAGGAACTTGCCGGCAAGACGGTGGCGGTGAACACCCTGCAGAACATCGGGGACACCACGGTCCGTGAGGTCGTGCGCAAGGACGGCGGCGACCCCTCGAAGGTCAAGTTCGTCGAGATGCCGTTCGACCAGATGCCGGCCGCGCTGGACGGCGGACAGGTGGACGCCGCCTGGGTGGGCGAGCCCGCGCTGACCATCGCCAAGGGCCAGGGCGCCCGTGTCGTGGCGTCGCCGTTCGCCGAGACCGACCCGAACCTCACCATCGCGACGTACTTCGCCTCCACCAAGCTGACCCAGGAGAACCCCGACCTGGTGAAGAAGTTCACCGAGGCGGTGACCGAGTCGCTGAAATACGCCTCCGAGCACCCGGACGAGGCACGTCAGATCGTCACGACCTACACCAAGATCGACGGTGAGGTGCTGACGAAGCTGACGCTGCCGACCTGGCCGGCCGAGTACGACATGGCCTCCCTGGAGAAGCTGGCCTCGCTCGGCGAGCAGGACGGCATCTTCGGCGGTAAGAAGCCCGACCTGGATGCCCTGTTCTCATGAGCGCGTCCGGGAGCACTCCTGTGCTGACGAAGCCCGCCGGGATCGCGACAGGTCCCGGCGGGGTGGGCGGTGGCCGCGTGCGGCGCACTCTGGACAGAGCGCGCACCCCGTTGCGCGGACTGGCAGGCCTGGCCGGGCTGGTGGTGTTGCTCGAGGTGCTGCCGCACATCGGTGTGGTCTCCGCCGACTACCTTCCGCCCGCCTCCGAGATGGGCCGGGCCCTGTGGCAGCTGCTCGGCGAAGACGCGTTCTGGACCGCGCTCGGTGACACCCTCACCGGTTGGGGCCTGGGCCTGGCCATCGCGGTGGTGGCCGGGGTGGTGGCCGGGTTGGTGATCGGATCGGTGCCGGTGCTGCGGGCGGTGACCGCCTCCACCATCGAGTTCCTGCGCCCCATCCCGTCGGTGGCGCTGATCCCGGTGGCGGTGCTGCTGTACGGCACCGACCTGGAGTCGAAGCTACTGCTGGTCGTGTACGCCTCCTTCTGGCAGGTGCTCGTCCAGGTCCTGGCAGGCATGCAGGACGTCGACCCGGTCGCCGAGGACACCGCCCGCAGCTACCAGATGGGCGGTTGGGGGCGGGTGCGGTACGTCCTGTGGCCCACCGCGCTGCCGTACGTGATGACCGGCGTGCGGCTGGCCGCGACCGTGGCACTGGTCCTGACGATCACCGCCGAGCTCGTCATCGGCTCGCCCGGCCTGGGTAACCAGCTCGCGGTCGCGCAGACCTCCGGCGCCGTACCGCGAGTCTATGCCCTGGTCCTGGTCACCGGACTCCTCGGGGTCGCGGTCAACCTGGTGGCCCGGGCGGTCGAGCGGCGGGCACTGCACTGGCACCAATCGATGCGCAGGGAGGGACAGCGATGACCGTCCTCACACTAGCCCGGCGGACCGGGCTGGTCCTGGGCCTGCCCGCGGTCCTGTTCGCCGTGTGGTGGTTCGCCACCGCGAGCAGTACCGACTTCTACTTCCCGCCGCTGTCCACCATCCTGGGCAAGTTCGGGGAGGTGTGGACCGGCGAACGACTGCTGTCGGACGTCGTACCCAGCCTGGTCCGCCTGCTCGCCGGCTATCTCCTCGCCGTCGCCGTCGGTGTCGGACTCGGCCTGGTGGTCGGCATGCACCGTGGCGTGCGGGACGTCCTGGAGCCGGTCCTGGAACTCTTCCGGGCCATCCCGCCCCCGGTGCTCGTACCCGTCATCATGCTGTTCGCGGGCATCGGCGACACCATGAAGGTCATCGTCATCGTCAGCGGCTGCATGTGGCCGATCCTGCTCAACACCGTCGAAGGCGTGCGCGCCGTCGACGAAGTGCTCAGCGACACCTGCCGCTCCTACGGCATCAGCGGCCTGTCCCGGCTGTGGCACCTGGTGCTGCGCTCGGCTAGCCCGCAGATCGTCACCGGCATGCGCCAGGCCCTCTCCATCGCGATCATTCTCATGGTCATCAGCGAGATGTTCGCCGCCAGCAACGGACTCGGCTTCACCATCGTGCAGTTCCAGCGTTCCTTCGCCATCCCCGAGATGTGGAGCGGTGTCCTGCTGCTCGGCCTGCTCGGATTCGCCCTCTCCCTGCTCTTCCGCATCGCCGAGAACCGGGTCCTGGCCTGGTACCACGGCCTGCGCCGGGCACAGCGCAACACCTGAGAAGGAGACGTCGATGCTCGACGTACGCAACCTGCAGAAGATCTACACCGGACGGAACCGCAACGTCGAAGCACTGCGGAACCTGACGTTTCACATCGGCGCCGGCGAACTCGTGTGCCTGGTCGGCCCCTCCGGGTGCGGCAAGACCACGCTGCTGAAGTGCATGTCGGGACTGCTCACCCCGACCAGCGGCGAAGTACGCCTGGACGGCCGCCCGGTCGACGGACCCCCGCCCGGCATGGCGGTCGTCTTCCAGGAATACGGCCGCTCCCTGTTCGCCTGGATGAACGTACGCGACAACGTCGCCCTCCCCCTGCGCCGCAAGAAGCTCGGCAAGGCCCGCGAGAAGGAACTGGTCGACCACGCGCTGGAGGTGGTCGGGCTCGCCGACGCCCACCAGGCCTACCCGTGGCAGTTGTCCGGCGGAATGCAGCAGCGCGTCGCCATCGCCCGCGCCGTGGCCTTCGAGCCGAAGGTGCTGCTCATGGACGAGCCGTTCGCCGCCGTCGACGCGCAGACCCGCGCCGAACTGGAGGACCTCATCCGGCGGTTGTGGCGCGAACTGGGCGTCACCGTCCTGTTCGTCACCCACGACATCGACGAAGCCGTCTATCTCGGCCAGCGCACCATCATCCTGTCCACCTCACCGACCGTGGTGCTGGAGGATCTGACGATCGATCTCCCCGACGAGCGCGACCAGTTGCACACCCGCTCCAGCACCCGCTTCGCCGAACTGCGCGCCCACGTCTACGAGCAGATCCAGCGCGCCAAGCACCACAACGGCGACACGCATGCAGCAGTGGCCGACCGCAGCGACGAGCTCGCCCTGCACAAGTCCGAGTCCTGACACACCGTCCGACACAAGGGCCGTAGCACATGGACGACAACGAACCCGGGCGGTACTTCGTGCAGTCCCTCGAACGAGGACTGGCCGTCATCCGTGCGTTCACCGCCGACACACCCGAAATGACCCTCTCGGAGGTCGCCAGGATCACCGGCATGAGCCGTGCCACCGCACGGCGCTTCCTGCTCACCTTCGCCGACCTGGGGTACGTGGCCACCGACGGCCGCCACTTCCGCCTCACGCCCCGGGTCCTGGAACTGGGCTACGCCTACCTGTCCAGCATGTCCCTGGCGGAGATCGCCCAGCCCCACCTGGAGCAACTGGTCGCCGAGGTCCACGAGTCCTCGTCGGTGGCGGTGCTCGACGACGAAGACGTGGTGTACGTCAGCCGGGTACCCACCCGGCGGATCATGACGGTCTCCATCAGCATCGGGACCCGCTTCCCCGCCCATGCCACCTCCCTCGGCCGGGTCCTGCTCGCCCACCTCGACGAGCCCCGGCTGCGGCACTACCTGGACACCGCCTCCCTCAAGCCGCTCACCCCCCGCACCATCACCTCAAGGGAGGCACTCGCCGCCGAACTGGAACACGTGCGGGCACAGGGCTGGTGTCTGGTGGACCAGGAACTGGAACAGGGCCTGATATCGATCGGCGTACCCATCCGGAACGAAGCACGACGGGTGGTGGCAGGCATCAACCTCTCCACCCACGTCAGCCGGCGAACGCCGGACTCGATACGCCACGATCTGCTGCCGCCGCTCCTGGCCACCGCCGCCGACATCGAGGCCGAGCTGAAGGTCCCCGGCTAGCCGGTCCTGATGCCGTGCCCCCGCGACGGCAGCACGGAGCAGCACCGGCCCTGGCGACCGGCCGGAACACACCGCCCCGCGCGACGGGCGTTGCCGTGGGCTCGTCACGGCCACCCAGACCTGTCGGCTCTCTGCCCCCACCAGGCATCATTCACTGCAGTGCTGAGCCAGTCGCCGCGGAGAGCCCATGACATCGCCCCACGCCCTGACGCCTACCGACCCCATGGCGGCTCCCGCGCCACCCGAGGAAGCCGTGGCCCCTCTCATCCGGGGTATCGCCGTGCTGCGCGAGCTCACCGACGCCGGAGGGACGGCCGGCCTCAGCGATCTGGGACGGGCCACCGGCCTGGCCCGCGCCACCATCGACCGGGTCACCGGAACACTCGCTCACATGGGGTACATGCGGATGGACGGCAGCAACGCCGTCCTTGCCCCCCGCCTGATGGAGCTGGGGAACGCATACCTGGCCGCCCTGCGCCTTCCCGCGCTGCTGAGTGCGCACGCCGATACCCTCGCTGAGGAACTCGACGAGTCGGTGTCCCTCGCGGTGGCGGACGGTGACGGCATCCGCTTCATCCACCAAGCGATCCGCCGCCGCGCCCTGTCGCTGAGCTTCCGCATCGGCGACCTGCTGCCCGCCGAACGCACCGCGCCAGGCCCGCTGCTGGCAACCGAGTGGAGCACGGAGGACTGGGCACGGTGGCACAAGCGGCAGGACGCCGACCCCGAGGACCTCGGCTTCGCGGCGGTCCCCCCTCGATCGCACCGTACCGCCACGACAGACTTCGAAGAACGGGTGGAACGGGCGCGCGCCCATGGCTGGGCGATGGACGACCAGTTGATCGAGCCGGGGCTCGTCGCCGCATCCGTTCCGGTTCGCGCCCCCGACGGCCGGATCGCCTGTGTGGCGAGCGTCGTGAGCCATACCAGTCGGCACAGCGCGGACTCGCTGCGCGACGCCCTTCTCCCCAGGCTCCGTACTGCCGTGACCGTCATGGAGCGGAAGTTGGCCGACGCTCCGCCTCCGGAGCCGCCGAGCAAGAGCACTCCCGTCGGGCTCGCCACCTGGACGAGCGCGTCCAAACAGGAACTGGGCGGGGAGTTCATCGAATCCCTGGCCCGCGGCCTGACCGTGGTCACCGCGTTCGGTGAGGGCCGTGCAGAGCTGACCCTCACCGAGGTCGCCGAAGCCACGGGGCTGTCCCGCGCCACGGCTCGCCGTGCCCTGATAACCCTGGGATACCTCGGTCACGTCACGCGGCACGGACGGGTCTTCCGGCTCACTCCACGCGTCCTCGCCCTCGGTTTCCCGCCGCTGTCCAAGACGACACTCACCCGGATCGCGCACCCCCACCTCGCCGCCCTCACCCGCAAGGTGGAGGACTCGACGTCCCTGGCAGTGCTCGCCGGTGACGATGTTCAGTGCGCGGCCTCGGTCGCCGCGGGGCGCATCATGGACGCTGATATCGCCGTGGGCGCGCGCGTGCCCGCCTATGCGACCTCCACGGGCCGGGTGCTGTTGGCGGGGCTGCCGGCCGAGGAGCGCACTCCCCGGCTGGCGCGCGTGCGGATGGGGGCGCTGACCGCTCGCACCGTCACCCGGCCCACCGACCTCGAACTGATTCTCGACCGAGTCCGTGAGGACGGTTATGCCCTGGTCGATGAGGAACTGGAAGAAGGGCTTCGCTCGATCGCCGTACCGGTACGTAACCGCGACGGCGGCCTCATGGCGGCGATCAACGTCACCATGCACAGCGGTCGCCGCCCCGCCGCGGAGTGCGTCACGACCATCTTGCCGGAACTGCGGGCCACGGCTGCTCACATCGAGGCCGACCTGCACATAACCGGGCGATTCGTGCGAGTTCCGACATGGCAACTGTAGTTGGTGAGCAGTGAGGTTCCTGCCCTGTCATGTGACGGCTGCTGCCGTGACGTTGTTCCATCGGCGGTGGTAGTCGGCTGCGCGTTGCTGGTGTTGGCGGCGCCAGTGGGAACAGTGGAGCGCGTGCGCGGGATCGGCGTCCTGGCGGGCCGGTAAAGGACGAAGACCCGGAGCGGGGCGAGGAGTTCACGCGGACTGACGGGCACCATGGCCAGCTCGTCGTCGCTCTCGCCGGAGGTGGTGCGCTGCCGCTCGCGGAGGGCTCCGACGGCGAGGAGCGCGTAGGCGATCATCGACATCAGGCTCCAGCGGTGCCAGGAGGTCCAGCAGGTGACCTGGCCCTGGTCGAGGCCGGTGAGGCCCTTGGCTCCTTGAAAGTCCTCTTCGACCCGCCAGCGGCGGCAAACCGCGCTGACCAGCACCGATACCGGCTGTGGGTCGGGGTGCCAGGTGCGATAGAAGGACAGGGTGCCGGTACGGCGGTGACGACGGATCAGAACCTGGCTGTGCCCGGCGTCCTGTCCCGGCGGGGTGTCGTCGGCCCTCATGTCGATCATCGCCCAGTCGTAGAGCCGCGCGCCCTTGGTCCCGTTCCCGGTCCTCATCCGCATCCAGGCCCGCTTCGGCACCCGCTGAATCAGCGCGGTGAGCTTCTCCTTTCCGCCGCCTGGCGTGGTGACACGGTGGCTGGTGGGCACGGCGATCGCGTAGCCGTAGCCCAGCGTGCGAATCCGGCGGCGCAGGGCACTGCCGCCGTAGACCTCGTCCACCGCGACCCAGGCGGTGCGGATGCCCGCGGCGTGCGCGGCGGCGAGCATGCCGCCGGCCAGTTGCGGCTTGGTGGCAAACACCGTCTCGTCGAGCACTCCGGTCACCTCGCGGCGCTCGTCGTCACCGGCGCGCTCCCCGTTCTTCGACGCCGGTCGTCTGCCTTCCGTGCCTTACTCGCCCAGACCCTCAGGCTCGGTGTGGTGAAGCCGACCGCCACTCCGTCAGCCGCTGCTGAGCCACCCCCCAATGCAGATCTCCGGAGTCCGGACACAAGCTCCACGACACGATTAGCCCTGCTGTCACGAGTTGATCGAGCCAATCCGGCACAACAGCCACATCGAGACCACACTCGCGCGCCATCCGGTCAGATTCCGTATGGCCGTGGCCTTCCCTCCCGGTGTACGCAGCCACCCAGACAGCAACCAGTTGGACCAGCGCCCCCTCTGCAGCAACTCGACCGAGACGGGCCGAACGCAAAGCCCAGTCGGCAGCGCGGCGGCGGTCGGGGCGTGCTGGGGACTGAGTCATGAGCGCGGCATCGAGTAGCCGGGCGACAACTGCCGCGTTGTCGGCCACCGCCGTATTAGGAGTTCTGCGCAGCCAACAAGCCTGCTCCAGCTCAAGCCACGGATCGGAGGGGTCCTCCAGGCGAAGACCACGCAGCAACCCCGTCGGCATTCGGACATCCGCGGCCGCGTTCATCCGCAAGGCACATTGCAGGGCGAGGAGGCGGGCGGCGGCCCCTGTGTCCGCCGGCAGGGCGGCGGCAAGGTAGCTGAGCATCTCCCGGACCCGAGTTTGTTCACCTGGCCCACGAGGAAGCCGTCCACGACGGCTGCGGCCGGATCCGGAAAGCCATGGCTTTGGCGCGGACAAGATCGTATCGGGTACGACGGCTGCCTGGTCCGTGGCCGCGGCGCAAGCAGCGCAGGAATCAGCGAGCCGCCACACCCGACCACCACACTCCCGCGCCAGAAGCAACCGGATGGGGCCGGCGCACCCGCGATGGCGGGGATGCCATCGACAGCCGCGCTCGTGACACTGACAGGTACGCATGTGCACCGGCAAGACATCACACCGAGCATGCCCGGCAAGGTGAGCCAGGACCGCCGAGCGGGCGGCTCCAGCAGCAAGAGGTCTGCTGGTCGCCGGACACTGCTGGCAAACAAGCACTGGCCCACCAGCCTGTGGGCGCAGTTCGACCGTCCAGATGCGCCGCACCGCGGGGCATGTTGTGCGGAGCCTCATCAGGCTCTTGGTCCTCCCATCGTGTTCAGCGCCGACCGCCGAGAGCGGGGGCGGCGGCAAACGGTAGTGCAGATGTCTGCCCTCTCGCTCTCACCGCCATCTGCGGAAATAGGGCAGAGGCCTGCACTGACAGGGCAGGGGTCTGCACCGCCGAATGGTGGGATGACGATCTTGCCGCCCGACCCGCACTTCGAGGCGTTGCGCCTGGAGCTGGCGCGCCTGCGGGCGGTGCGAGGGTGGACGTACGACGAGCTCGCCGCCCGCACCGGCCTGGCCAGACGCACACTCATCGAGATCGAGCAGGGCCGCACCGTCGGCACCCTGAAGACGTGGCACGCCCTCGCACACGCACTGGACACCCCCTTGGACGCGCTCTTCAGCAACCTGTGCCGCGGGCACGAGCCGCCCGGGGAGACCCAGAGCTGAAGCCCGGGCGGAATGTCCCTCGGCGACCACCCGAACCGGCGACGCACACCCGAACACATGAGCGCCCACTCGTACTCCAGTAGGCCCTGGTAGGGCTGACCGAGGGACATCACAGCAGCGATACGTCTGCTGCGGCGTGTTGGCTGGCAGGTTCGCCCGCATGCACTCCACACCTCCGCCCCCGAGGCGCCGCTGGGACGGCAGCCACACCGACGTCCGAACGCGACGCTCCCTCCGCGTCACACCCGACGGCGTCAGCCGACTGCTGCGCTGCGGCCAGAACGACCGATGCCGTGACTGCGGCAACCGGATCGAGTGGTATCACCGCAGTGACAGCCGGCCCATCCGTCTGCACCCCCAGGAACTGCCGACCTCACGCGTTCCCGTCACCTGCCGCTGGCACGTCAGCTCAGGCGTCGCGTATCCGTCGGACGACGGCACGTGCTGGTGCCGCATGCCGCATGCCGTCGTGTGCCCCACCCGCGGGACCTCGCCAGCCTCGCCCGAACTGGTCCCGCTCCGCCGCGCTCTGGCCCTCAATACTCGCCGCCTGCTTGACGCCGGCGCCTTCACTCCGTCTTCGACAACCTCCGATGCCGAGGTCTCGGCCCCGGTCAACTGCCGTCCGAGCCGCCCTATCGTGCAGCTCCTCTACATCCGCTACCTCGCCGCCCAGCCCGTCGACGAGATCCGATGCGTGGCGCAGACCAGGCGGAGGCACCGCTGCGGCAACGCACTACTCTCGCCGAATGCGCCCGCCGGCACCTGGGCCCTGATGCCCACCACGGGAGCTCACGGCCAACTCGCCCTGCCCGCAGAGGTCATGGCCGTGTACGACCTCACCGGCCTGCCCTACGGGGAACAGTTGCGCTGGCGAGCCCAGCGGTGCCCACAGCACGCCGCCTTGCCTACGGCCGGAGACATGGCGGTGGCAGAGTGGGAGGTGTTCGACCCGCTCCTTCACCATGAGCACATCTACTGCCGCCTGCCCACAGCGGTCCGGCGTACCCGGCCCAGCGGCACCTGTCGAAGGGCCGACCAGCCGTGACACGTCACCACGCCGTCGAGATCACGCTGACCCGGCCGGCCACGCCCCGCGAACTGCAACGGGCCGGCCGTCGCGTTCCTCTGGCCACGAACGCCAACTTCACCCGGCTCCTGGTTGTACAGCCGGCCAAGAGCCCTGGCCGGGCTCTCCAGACCCTCCGCCGCCTGCTGGACACGCAGTTGCCCATCGACGTCATGACCACCCACTACCCGGACAGGCGCGGCCAGATCCTGCTCAACGTGGCCCTCAGCCACGCCGTCCGTAGGGCCATCCAGCACAACGCGGCAACTCTGGGACAACGGCCCCAGGATTTCCTGAGCCAGGCAGTAACCGCAGCCGTCGACCGCCATGAGCACCAACGCTTCCGACACCTCAGGGTTCGACTGGAAAGCCTGCTCACCGAGAACACTGCCGAAGAGGTGCTGCTGACCGCAGCCGACATCCTCAGGGGCAGCCACCGCGCTAGCACGGCTTCACAGCCATAGCGGTCTTTGAGCCCACCACCTAATTCACCGCCTTCACGTATGCGGAGCCCTTGTTGACCACGCTCACAGACGAACAGACCGCAGCCGCCGACGCCTTCCACGCCGGGCACCACCTGGTTCTCCAGGCCGGTGCCGGCACCGGCAAGACCACTACCCTCACCCTGCTCGCCGCCAGCACGGAGCGCCGCGGTCGCTACCTCGCCTTCAACAAAGTCATCGCCCGGGACGCCGCTGCCCGTTTTCCTCGCACCGTGCGGTGCACGACCGCCCACGCCACGGCATACGCCGCCGTCGGCCACCGCTACGCCAACCGCCTCAACAGCCCCCGTCAGCCCGCCTGGAAAATCGGCGAAAACTTGGGCATCACCCGCTCCGTACGCATCGGTGACCACAACATCAGCCACCGGACGCTATCCCACACGATGCTGCGCACGGTGACCCGCTTCTGCCACTCCGCCGAAAGGGTTCTCGCTGGCCATCACGTACCACCGCTGAGGAGACTGGAATCGCAGTCCTCACACAACCAACTCGTCGGCTTCATCCTGCCGTTTGCCACCCGGGCCTGGTCCGACCTACAGAACCCCGATAAGGGGGTCGTGCGCTTCGAACACGACCACTACCTGAAAATCTGGTCCCTCAAGGACCCGAAAATCGAGGCTGACTTCCTCATGCTCGACGAGGCCCAGGACACCAACCCCGTTCTGGAACAGGTCTTCGCGTCCCAGCGCGACCACGCCCAACTCGTCATGGTCGGCGACTCCGCCCAGGCCATCTACGGCTGGCGAGGCGCGCGGGACGTGATGTCCCGCTTCGACGGCGTGCCCCTCACCCTCACACGCTCGTTCAGGTTCGGCCCGCACCTCGCCGAACAGGCCAACCGCTGGCTCGCCATCGCCGACGCCCCGATCCGCCTGTCCGGCACCGAGGCCATCACCACGGACATCGGAACGGTCGCCCTCCCGAAGGCGGTGCTGAGCCGCACCAACGTGGGAGCCATGGCGGAGGTCATGCGCCTGCTCGCAGACGGCCACCGCGTCGCGCTTGTCGGCGGCGGTCAGGCCCTCCGCGCCCTGGCCCTGGCCGCCCGAGACCTCAAAGAGGGACGCCGCACCGCCCATCCCGAGCTTGTGCTCTTCTCCTCCTGGGGCGATCTCCAGGACTACGCCGAGTACGACCCCGCCGGCAGCGATCTGCAGCCGCTGATCGATCTCATCGACCAGCACGGGACGGAGGCCATCCTCGGCGCAGTGGATCAGCTCAGCGACGAATCCTCCGCCGACGTGACCGTCTCCACCGCCCACAAGGCCAAGGGCCGGGAATGGTCCAGCGTCAGAATCGCGGACGACTTTCCGCCGCCCAAGGACAGCCACGAACTCGACAACCATGGGCATCCGGTCCCCGAACCCGTCCGAGACGCCGACGCTCGGTTGGCTTACGTCGCCGTGACCCGCGCCCGACATCAGCTGGACCTCGGTGGCCTGTCGTGGATCGACGACCATCCTTGTGGGCGTCAGAACTCATCTCATGGTGGCGACGAGGGCGAAGTGTGAGCTTCCTCACTCAACTCGGCCACGGAGATGGCCCTACCGTTGCTAGAGAGCGCGGGGCCTGACAGTTCGCGGAGAACTGATGAACCATCACCAAGTCAGCTCGGCCAAGTTCGTGAGCCGCATTCTGGAGAGTCCTCAGCATGAGGAAGCCCTCGGTGGCGAGGAAGCACACCACCTCCTCGCCACCGCACATGCGGACCGCGTCTGCTCGCCACGAGGCCACTGGATATCGTGGGACGACTGCTACGCCTCCGCGGACCTGTACCCGCTGCCGTGGAAAGCCAGCTTGCTTCTGGACAGCTGGGGACGTCCGCTCCCCATCCCGGACCATCTGAGTGGCGATGCGTACGACTGTGCTGTCGAGGCAGGTCGGCGAGCGGCCTGGATCAACTCAGAGGCGCGCCGACTTGGCATGCAGGTTTAGAGCCACACGGCGCGATAACTGCAGATCTCCGAGCGACGGCCAGGACTGCTGCTGGGACTGCTTCTCTCACGGGTCCCCTCGACGCAGCGGCAACACGGTGCCCCCATGCCTTCCGAGTTCTTCGCGCAGGGCTTGGTTGTCGTGATGGAGGGCGGCGATGGCGGTGGCAGCAGCTTGGAGCTTGCGTTTCAGTGCGGTGCATTCCTGGTTCTTGTCCGCGAGTTTTCGGCGGATGCTGGTGATCTCCTCGTCGCGGCGAGCCTCTCCGGGCGTGGTTTTCCCATATTGGGCGATGTGTTCGTCCCACCGCGCGAGGATGCCAGCAGCTCTGTTCATGGTGGCCCGGCTGACCTGGGCTTCCCGCCATAGGTTCTCTTTCGTCAATCGCCCGTCGGTCCGTTGAGGTTTACCGGCGAACAGCCTCTCCATCGCGGACTCCAGAGCCAGCGCGGTCTTGAGGGAGACGCGGTCCTCGACAGCGTGCGTATCGCTGCTCATGTCCGCTCCTGGGAGGTCAACTTCAAGACGTCCTCGGCGCGTTCGAGCTCCCGCGAAATCAGCTCCTTGCGAACGGTCGGCAACCCCGGCGTCTGCAACAACTTCAGTTGTGTGCGGCGGTGCGCATCGTAAAGCGGGACATGCTCCACGCCGATCATGGAGTTGTGGCAGCGGTCGGGCCGGCAGCGCCAGTCCAACGGGCCTGTATGGCCCTCGGGGACAACCGTGTTCTCCAGGCAGACCGCGCCTGAAGGGTTTGCCGGGTCAAAGAGGCAGTTATTCAAGGCCCCGAAACGGATGGTGATTCGGGCCTTGCGCAGCAGGTCCTCCTCAACGCGGGCATCCCCTCCACGAGCTCGAACGGTGTCCTTGACATGGTCGAAGGTCGCTTTGACACGGTCGGCGCCGGGGCCGTATCCGATCATTTTGCCATCCTTGTGCTCGTTGTAGAGGGTCCGTAGGCGGCGGAAGCGAGCGGCTTCAATTGCCCCCTCCAGATGTTTGGCCCAGGCTTCGTCGGGGGCCGCGTATCCACGAGTGGAGCGGTTGGCCAAGGCCCGGGTAGCGATGCGCTTGAGCTGGATGCCAAGCGCGATCTCGGAGCCGGCGAACTGGTCGGTGAGCATGGCCATCGTGCGACGGAACATGTGCGGTCTGACCCTGCCTGTGGGAATCGGCTCAAGTCCCGCCCATGCGGCGTGGGCGTTGACGAAGCGGGTGAAGGAATCGATCATCAGGGCGCCATCGATGGCTTCGCTGGTCTTGGGCTTCTTGAACGGGGCGAAGACTCGCTCGGCGTGCAGAGAGAGGGATTCGGCAAGTTCGATGGCCTCGACCACCGGCTCGGTGATCCACCAGTGTTTCCGGGGCCGGTTCGGATGGCCCTTCTGCAGAGTGGAGGCGACGGCCGGCGTGTTGTAGTGCTCGACGATGCACCCCCTCCCGATCTCGTGAAGTTCGGAGTCTCGCATCATCGACAACGCTGCGACCAGTACAAACGCAGCATTCCGCAACGCGGTCCGAAGGGGCTCGATGTGACCTTGCTGAATGCCGGGGTGCCAAGGCCCTGTACTGCCGTCGGATCGAGTGACCTGGGCGAGATCCTCGACCAACCCCTGGTGTGTGTACCGCCCCTGCTCCACCGCCTCGAGCACGGCCGCTCGCCTACTCCGAGCCAGGACAGTTTGGCGCGCTCCGAAGACGGCTCCTTGAAGCGTCGAGGCGATTCCCAGGTACAGCGTCATCAGCGGCCAGTTGACGGCCGGTGGCTGACCTGCGGCCAGGTCCCGTGCGTAGTAGACCGGGACCTGGTTGGTTGGATTGGCCAGCCAGGTATCGAGAGTGTGTGAGGCGTCAATGATGGATGCCCTGGCCGATTGGAGGAGTTCGTCCCGGCGCCGGATCGCGCGGAGCACATCGGGGGCGAACGTGTGGACATAGGCCCATGCCGCGCGCACCAGTGCGAACCAGATCTTGGGCGGGATGGGCTTGGTCGAGACCGCATCGGTTCTGGTTGCTTTGGCCACAGCTTTGGCGCTTTTCCCCGGCCAAGGTTCCTCTGCGGGCCATCCGCCGCTCAGCGCTGGGCTCATCCGTACCATCCTGCGAATGAAGGACACAGTTCCGATGACACTGGCTGCGCTCAGCGAGGCGTCCAGAGTCTTCACGCGGCGCTTCAAGTCATTCGATGTCCACCTCTGCGGATTCGGCGGGAGCCCTGCCTCGTCGGCCCAGTTGATCACGGCACGCAGCTGGTAGACCGCCCCTCGCAACGTTGTAACCGAGGCCGGGGTATCGCCCAGGAAAATGCCCGCTTCCTGCAGCGCTTCGTGCTGCGGATTGGCCATCACCATGGCCATCTCTCTGGCCAACAGATTCCAGAACGGGTCTGCCAGTTCCACCGTGAAGGGAACCTGCCACTCATTGGCTTTGAGGTTGGCAGGCCGCCGTAGCACACCATTGCAATCCCAGGATTCGGTGTCACCGAAGAGTGGAACGCGGGCGTCGGGCCGGCGAGCCGCACTCAACAGGGAACGTCCCTGCAAGACCGGTTCGTCGTCTCGGAACAGCAACGAAGTGGGGCGCCCGGCGGGATCGTTAATAATCATTGGTCGAACCCCACTTGCGCCGTCAGCGGTAGATCCAGCTCCGCCCGGCCAACTTCAATGCTCGCCCGCGCGAGAGCAATCTCCTGGTCGCTCCGGGCGGCCAGCACCGCGCGGAGATTCACGTAGCTCTGGCCCCACACGGCCGTGAAGCTCTTCGGTGGCATGCGGCGTTTCAAGTTCTCCAAATGCCGTTCGAACAACAGCAGTTGCGGCAACTGACCTGGCAAAATCCAAGCGTTGCGGCATTCCAGGCACCGCAGCGGTGCCACCGCGCACAGCTCTCCCCGAGGGCTGAACGGCGAGTCGTAGGGGTCCTTGCAATGCGAGACACCCATGTCGAGTTCTCCCTGGATGATGGCTTCTGCCTGCTCCTCTTCCAGCCCCAACGACTGCAGCGCCTGCTTGTCCTGCAGACTGTCGTGAGCGTCTGCGGCCATTACAGTCGGCCCTTCTACCGCCTTGTGGAACCAGTGGTCCTGGGCTGTGGCGATCACCTGCCCGGACAGGATGCGCAGAGTCGTCCCCTGGGCGTAATGCCCGGCGAAGGTCTCCTCCACATGGTCGTCGGCAGCCGCGCTGATCCTGCCTCCCGAGGCAATGGCCTTCTCGACCTTGGTGGACTTGCGCAGTCGCCCGATGTGCTTCTCGCCGGCCACCTCCACTCCGACCGAGGTCAGCCAACCCTCGAACGTTGCGCTGGCCCCTCCGTTGGGGGCCCAGCGATCAATGACCAAGGAGTGGCCTGCATTCACTCTGGCCGCTACGAACAATGTGCCATTGAGATGCGGGGCCCTCTCTCGGGCTTTTGCTGTCACGGCAAGTAGGCGTCGCACGACGGCACTGGCCTCGCATCGCGGCCTATCCGTGATGTCGTACGTACTCGCCTGATCGTCTGCGCCGCTCTCCGCAGCGGGTGGAGTAGCGCTGTCACGGAAAGCGCGGTGCCGCACCAGTCCGGCCCGCTTTTTCACAAGGGTGAGCCGCACTCCGTGGGGCAGGAATTCCACATCGCCTTCACCGAAGGAGGTCACCTCCTCCGACGCGCGGCCGGTTGCGTCGACCAGAAGAACGCGGAACGCGTGAAGGTCCTGAGTCGTAGGATAAAGTTGGGCAACCAATTTCGAATTGAGTCTGAGCTTCGCTGTTCTCGGGTAAACGGGACAGCCGTCCTCGCGTTGGACTAGCGCCTGCAGTTCAGGAGGCCATTTTTCGAGCACGGGTAAGGCAGAACTGATGTCCTTGAGATCGATCTCGCGGCGCGAAAGCCCCCACAGCAGATCGGCAACACTGGACCAACTCCCCTGATCAGGGTGACGGCCCCGACCAGCCATGGCCCAGCCCTCAGCCAGTCGCTTCTCCAGCATGATCACCGCATTCCACGCTGCACGGACCATCGCGCGCTTCTCCGCGAAAGTGAACTCATCGCGTTCCGCAGACTCACCAGCGGCGATCAGTGCTTTACCCCGGACGAAGCTGGCTAGCCCTGCCTCCACGCCACGCTCCGCGTGGTCATCACGCCACACGATCAAGATTCGCACTGCGTCAGCCAGGAACTTGGCCACTTCGACCGATCGGAGTAGCTTTCAGGCAGGCTCCGCTCCCATCTGGCCAACAGCCGGACCATCCCTTCACTTTCCAACGAGAGCGAATCCGAAGACACCTCCGGCGCGGCGTCCACGAACTTGCCTAACCGGTCGACTGCACGTCGATAAGTAGCCACCGGTGCGCGAGTAATATTGGTCACCGCAACATACTCGACCCACTCATCCGCCAGTTGAGCAACCAAACGCGAGCATCGATAATCCGCCGGGGCGAGATAGTGCAACGAGTATCGACCATTCTCCGTCGGTGCGCTCACAACCCGCAGGCCCAGCCGACCCGCAGGACCAGGTGAGTTGAGTGCCCGCTGCAGTGCTTCTTCACTGTAAGGACGCGATGCCATTACCGGCCTCCGTTCAACGCAGGTCGGTCCACCTTAAATGCGTGCGCGGCAATCTGCGCGTATGTCGCCGCCTCACCGTCTTCGCCCAACCAACCGCTGAAGGCCTCCTCGAACTCGTGCACCAGGTCGTCCGTGTACTCAAGGTATGCGTACGTGGTTTGCGGACTGGAGTGCCCCAGTCGACGGCTGACGATCAGCAACGGGTTGTAGCGGATGTGGCCCGTGAGGTAGGAGCGGTGTCGTCGTGCGCGGGCCTCGTACTCAGGCTCGTGCCCGTCCAACTGTCGCTCCAGGTAGCTCAGCAGTTGGAGTGCGTATGTGTGCCGCAGGTCGTGCCAGCGCCATCTCTTCGCCGGCAAGCGCGGCGTGGTGTCGTCCGCAAGGTCCAGCATTCGCCGCCAGGCGGCGTGCCGATAGCGCTTCCAGGAATCCGCCCCTGGCATGAGGCCACCCCGGCAGATGAACACCGTGAGTGCCTCGAGACCGAACTCCCCTTCCCACACAGTGATCCGCCGCAGCTTCGGCGGCATCGCCGCCATGATGAACTCGCGCTTTACGCCGTCGAGCTCACCGCGCAGTACGCCGGACTCGGGCTCGACCTGCGAAACCACGAACAGGTCCCGCTTACGCCGACCAAGATTCGCCGCTGACTGTTGGGCCAGTTCCGGACGCTCCAACAGGCAATAGGTCTCCACCGTGTCGATGGAGTCCTCGGGGACATAGATCGTGCGTGCCTTGCCGTACTTCGCGCACGCCTGAACCGTGAACTCGCAGGCCTCTCCTGGGCGTCCCAGCCCCAACCCCAGCTCCGGCAGAAGCAGGGTTGCCCACTCCCGCCAGCGCATCCCTGTTCCCAGAGCGAGATCAGCCGCTGCCCGCCCTCGGTGCGGAGCGCTGCCCCGGAACGAACGATTGACCCGGGAATCAGGGTGCTGGCCGCCAAGCCCGACGTCGCGGAAGTACCTGAACTGGTCGAACGTCAGGTGCCGGATATCCATGGTTCGCCGAAGCCGTGGAGTGAGTGCGTTACGCCCTCTGGAAGCCACCCGCACTGGTCGACGAGCCAGATGCCCGCGCTCGACCAGAAACCCGAAGAACTGATCGAGCAGCCCTGATTCCCTCGACCACGCCGATACGCCGACCGGCCTGCGCTGCTCCTCGGTGCGGAACCTCTTGTAGGCCACGACGTCCGATTCGGTGGCTGCCACGACGTCCCCAGCGCGCTTCTCTTGGTGGAGGGCGAAGCGGGCCAAGATGCGGCCGTACTCCTTGAGCGTCCCCTCAGCCAGATCTGCATAGGACAGTCCGCGGCCCCAGGAACAGAGGGGTTCCACCGGCATCATCGTCTCGTCGTCCAGGAAGACCGGCGTGCCATCCGAGATCGCGCGGTACTCAAGCAACGCCGCTGCGTCCTCACCAGTCAACAGCGGGCTGTCTAAGTCAGCTCGGACCACCCCCGAGTCAACTGCGAACAAGTGCATGCCTGCTCCTCTCCTGCGACATCCCTGAGCAGTAGAGAAGCAGGGAGGCAACCGACCCCGCAGTCACCCGAAAGAGTCACGCGGCAACCGGTGAGACAGATCTGAAGTGCCCCAAGAACGCCTTGCAGAAGCCGTACGACCCGAAGGCCTCGACGATCTCCCAGGTCCGCTGAATCGTCTCGGCGTCGTACCCCTTCGCGGCCGCGTGCTGCGCGAACCAGACCCGGATCCGCCCCTGCGACCCGGGGTCGGACAGCCCGCGCCGCACCCGGTCCGCCTCGTCCCGGCCGCAGCCGGTCATGAGGTGCACGATGTCGATGATCTGCTCGTGGAAGACGACCACGCCGTACGTCTCCCGCAGCGGCTCCGCCAGATCGTCGTGCGGATAGCGGACCGGCGCCCGCCCGTGCCGGGCCGCGATGAACGGCCGCACCATGTCGGCGGCGACCGGACCGGGCCGGAAGAGGGAGATGTCCACCACGAGGTCGTGGAAGGTGGCGGGCTGGAGGCGCCCCACCAGGTCCCGCTGCCCCGGCGACTCGATCTGGAAGCAGCCCAGCGTCTCGGTGGAGCGGATGAGTTCGTACGTCGCCGGGTCGCCCTCGCCGCGTTCGAAGTCGAGCGCGTCCAGGTCGACCCGCTCCCCCGTCGCCCGCGCCACCTCCGCCACCGCGTGCGCCATCGCCGACTGCATCCGCACACCCAGCACATCGAGCTTGAGCAGCCCGAGATCCTCCACGTCGTCCTTGTCGAACTGGGACATGGGCAGCCCCTCGCCGCTGGTCGGCATCACCGGCGTGCGGCTCAGCAGGGACGCGTCGGACAGGAGCACCCCGCACGGGTGCATGGCGACTCCGCGCGGGAGGGCGTCGAGTGCCTCGACCAGCTCCCACAGCCGGCCGTACCGCTCCTTCTCGCCCGCCAGCTGCCTGAGTTCGGGCAGCTCCTCGAGCGCGGCCCGCGCGTCCCGTGCCCGGATGTGCGGGAAGGACTTGGCGATCCGGTCGATGTCGGCGGGGTCCAGGGAGAGGGCCGCGCCCACGTCCCGGACGGCGTGGCGGACCCGGTACGTCTCCGGCATCGCGACGGTCGCGACCCGCTCGGTGCCGAAGCGGCCGATGATCGCGCGGTAGACCTCCAGGCGGCGCGCGGACTCCACGTCGATGTCGATGTCGGGCAGCGCGACCCGGCGTTTGGACAGGAACCGCTCCATCAACAGGCCGTGTTCGACGGGGTCGGCGTGCGCGATGTCCAGGAGGTGGTTCACCAGGGAGCCCGCGCCCGAGCCGCGCGCGGCGACCCGGATACCCATCCCCCGTACGTCGTCGACGACCTGGGCGACCGTGAGGAAGTAGGAGGCGAAGCCGTGGTGGGCGATCACGTCCAGCTCCTGGTGCATCCGCTCCCAGTAGGCGCGCCGGGCGCCGTAGCCGTGCCGCACCATCCCGGCCGCGGCCCGTGAGGCCAGCGCCCGCTGGGCGGTGCGGCGGGCCGCGCCGACGAGGTGGGGCTCGGGGAAGTGGACGGTGCCGAGTCCGAGGTCGTCCTCCGGGTCGACCAGGCACTCGGCGGCCGTGGCCCGGGTCTGCTCCAGCAGCCGGTGCGCGGTGTCGCGGCGGAACCCGGCGGCCTCGACGACCCGCTCGGCGACGCCCAGCATGGCGTCCGCGCCCTTGAGCCAGGCCTCGCCGGAGTCCAGCTCGCCCCGGGGGTCGACGGGGACGAGCCGCCGGGCCGCGTCCAGGACGTCGGCGACCGGGCCCATGCCGGGGTCGGCGTACCGGACGGCGTTGCTGAGCACGGGCCGTACGCGCTGCTCGGCGGCGAAGCCGACGGTCCGGGCGGCCAGCCGCAGCGAACCGGGGCCGGTGCCCTCGCGGCCGTGCCACACCGCCTCCAGCCGCAGCGCGTCGCCGTACCTCTCCCGCCAGGGCACCAGGAGCTTCGCGGCACGGTCGGGGCGCCCGGCGGCCAGCGCGCGCCCCACGTCGGAGGCGGGGCCCAGGAGCACGGTCAGGCCCTCGGCGGCCGACTCCGACCAGGGCAGCAGTGGCGGGACCTCGCTCCCGCCGCCGCCCGGGCGGCTGTCCGCATGCGCCGCTGAAACGATTCTGCACAGCTCGGCCCAGCCGGTCGCGCCCTCGCGCGCGAGGAACGTCACCCGGGGGGTCGACTCGTCGATGAAGGCGCCCCCGCGCACGGGAGCGCGCCGCCGCGCCCGACGTACGGCGGCCGCGGGCACCTCCACCGCCAGCTCCGCCCCGAACAACGGACGGATCCCGGCCCCGGCACACGCCTTGGCGAACCGGACGGCACCCGCGAGGGTGTCCCGGTCGGTGAGCGCGAGGGCGTCCATGCCCCGCTCGGAGGCTCGCTCGGCCAGCCGCTCCGGATGCGAGGCCCCGTGGCGCAACGAGAACCCGGAGGCGGTGCGCAGATGCGTGAACCCCGGCACACACACCTCCCGCACTCGGTCCACCACTCGACCGGCCACTCGCCCGGTCCCTGGTCAGCCACTCGACTCGAACATCAGTTCACAGCTCCCTCGCCTCCACCATAGACCACTTTTCGAACTTCTGTACGACAACCATTCGGCCCCGTCCCACCTGCGCAAACACCGCCCGCCCCGGACCGTGGGGACATGACACAGACGGCCGGTCCCGCCCCCAGATCCTTGGTCGAGGAACTCAAGGACGGGATCACGCCGCGGGCCACTCTGCTCGTCGTCGGGGTCCCCGCCCTGCAACTGCTCTTCATCGCCTCGTACGTGGGAGCACTGCACAACCCGAAGCTCAGGGACGTGCCGTTCGGCGTGGTCGCGCCGCGGGCCGCGGCGGCCGAGCAGGCGGTGGACCGGCTGGAGCGGCTGCCGGGCGAGCCGCTGGACCCGCGCGCGGTCACCGACCGGGCGGCGGCGCGTGAACGGATCCTGGACCGGGAGATCGACGGCGCCCTGCTGATCGACCCGGCCGGCACCACCGACACCCTGTTGGTCGCCTCCGGGGGCGGCCGCACCCTCGCCACCGCACTGGCCACGCTCGTCACCGCGCTGGAGCGGTCCGAGGGCCGCACCCTGCGCACGGTGGACGTGGCCCCGGCCGACACCGGGGACGCCAACGGGCTCACGTCCTTCTACCTGGTCGTGGGCTGGTGCGTGGGCGGCTATCTGTGCGCGTCGGCGCTGGCGATGAGCGCCGGGGCACGGCCCACCAACATCCGTCGCGGCATCATCCGGCTGGCCGCCCTGGCCGTGTTCGCGATCGTCGGCGGACTCGGCGGCGCGGTCATCGCCGGGCCGGTCCTGACCGCCCTGCCGGGCAGCGTGGCGGCGCTGTGGGGACTGGGGGCGCTGGTCGTCCTCGCGGTGGGCGCGGCCACGCTGGCGCTCCAGTGCGTCTTCGGGATCGCCGGCATCGGCGTGGCCGTCCTGCTGGTGGTGATCGCGGGCAACCCGAGCGCCGGCGGCGCGCTGCCGCCGCCGCTGCTGCCACCGTTCTGGGCGGCGATCGGCCCGGCGCTGCCCCCGGGCGCGGGTGTCTGGGTCGCCCGCTCGATCGCCTACTTCGAGGGCAACGACACCACCGGCCCGCTTCTGGTGCTCTCCGCCTGGGCAGTGGCGGGGGCCGCCATCACCGTGGTGATGGCGGCCCTGAAGAGGAGACCGGCGGATCCGCCGGCATCCGGTCGGCCGGTCGGCTGACCGGCTGTCAGCCGATCTGTGCGCCGGTCGCCGACAGTGCCTCGGTGACGGGCTGGAAGAAGGTCTCGCCGCCCGAGGTGCAGTCGCCGCTGCCGCCGGAGGTGAGGCCGATGGCCTTGTCGCCGGAGAAGAGCGAGCCGCCGCTGTCACCGGGCTCGGCGCAGACGTCGGTCTGGACGAGGCCGTTGACGATGTCGCCGTTGCCGTAGTTCACGGTGGCGTCGAGACCGGTGACCGTGCCGCTGTGGACCTGGGTCGTCGAGCCGCTGCGGGTGACCTTCATACCGACGGTCGCCTCGGCGGCCCCGGAGATGGCCTGCGTGGAACCGTCGTAGAGGTTGACCTCGCTCGGGTGGTCGACGTCCGCGGTGTACTTGACCAGGCCGTAGTCGTCGCCCGGGAAGCTGGAGTCCGCGTTCTCGCCGATGACCTGTCCGCCGGCCGACCAGGTGGAGATGCCCTCGGTGCAGTGACCGGCCGTCAGGAAGAACGGCTCGCCGCCCTTGACCACGTTGAAGCCGAGGGAGCAACGGCCGCTGCCACCGGTGATGGCGTCGCCGCCCGCCACGAAGGGCTTGTACTCGCCCTCGGTGCGCTTGAGTTCGGCCTTGGCGCCGAGGCCGTCCACGACCTCGGTGAGTCTCGCCAGTTCGGCCTTGGAGACGGTGCGGTCCGCGGTGACGACGACCTTGTTGGTGGTCGGGTCGGTGGCCCAGGCGGTGCCGGGGATGGTGGCGTCCGCCTTGAGGGTCGTCCGGGCACCCTTCAGCTCGGCGAGGGAGTTCTCGACGATGCGGGCCTTGGCGCCGGCCGCCTCGACCGTCTCGGCGGCGGCCTCGTCGAGCACGTTCACCACGAGGAGCTTGCTCTTCGCGTCGTAGTACGTTCCCGCCGCGTCGGCGCCGAGGTCCGTGCCGAGCGTCCGGGCGAGCTTTCCGGCCGCCAGAACGGAGAGCGCTTTCGGCTCGACGGTCGGCGCGGTCTCACTGGCGTTCGCAGTCTGGAAGGTCACTCCCGCGGCGACCAGTGCGGCGATACCGGCACCCGTCACGACGGCACGGCGCCTGGATATGCGTCGGTGCTTCAACTCGTGTCCTCCTGTGGGGGGTTGACCGAGACGGGCGTGGGGGCCCGGCTCGGCCGGAATTCATGCGGGCAAGGAGGCGGTGAACGAAGGAAAACGCCGCGTCCATGCCAACTGTGCGGCGCCCACTATTCCTAGGCGCACAGGGGGCACACAAGGTCGACTTCCGGCCGCCCGCACCACGAGGGCGCACGCCCCCTATGTCATTACCGTCCGGTAACGCACCACCCCGCACACACGGGAATTCACACTGCAAACACAGGAAGCAACGACCTCCTTCGCACCGAGCGAGGTCTAGTCCTGTCTGAAATTCGCCCTACGGGAGTCCGGATGGGAACGTGCCGGACGGGGCGGAAGTTGCTTCCGCATCGCTTCCTTCATCCGCGGGTCCGGTGCGGGCCGGGTGAAAAGCGGAGGGAAAGCAGGGGGAAAGAACGGGGAAGGCGCGGGGCGCACCCCCTGCCTCTCAGGGGCGCGGAGAACTGCGCGAGAAGCCCCCCCGCCCGCGGACGACCCCTGCCTAGGACGGCCCCTCACCCACCGGCGGAGCCTGCTGCTGGGCCCGCTCCAGGAACCGCAGCAGCTCCACCGGGAACGGCAGGACGAGCGTGGAGTTCTTCTCGGCCGCCACCGCCACCACGGTCTGCAACAACCGCAGTTGCAGCGCGGCAGGCTGCTCGGACATCTCCTTGGCCGCCTCCGCGAGCTTCTTCGACGCCTGCAGCTCCGCGTCCGCGTTGATGACCCGGGCCCGCCGCTCCCGGTCGGCCTCGGCCTGCCGCGCCATGGACCGCTTCATGGTCTCGGGCAGCGACACGTCCTTGATCTCGACCCGGTCGATGGTGACGCCCCACTCCACCGCCGGACTGTCGATCATCAGCTCCAGCCCCTGGTTGAGCTTCTCCCGGTCGGCGAGCAGATCGTCCAGCTCGCTCTTGCCGATGATGGACCGCAGCGAGGTCTGGGCCATCTGGGAGACGGCGAACCGGTAGTCCTCCACCCGCACGATCGCGTCCGCCGGCGAGGTCACCTTGAAGTAGACGACGGCGTCCACCCGGACCGTGACGTTGTCCCGGGTGATGCCCTCCTGCGCGGGCACCGGCATCGTCACGATCTGCATGTTGACCTTCCGGAGCCGGTCGACGAACGGCACGACCATCGTGAAGCCCGGCCCACGCACCGCCGGCCTCAGCCGGCCGAGCCGGAAGACCACCCCCCGCTCGTACTGCTTCACGACCCGCGCCGCCGACGCCACGTACACCGCGCCGACGGACACGAGGGCCACCCCCGCCGTCACCAGCTCCTCGACCATCACGGCCCCCAGGGTCCGAAGTGGGCGCACGGGAGGACGTACTCGTGGGCGGCGCTCACGCCTCGGCGCGCGTCCGCACGCGTCCCGCACGCATCTCGAAGGTAACTCCGCCGCCCGAACGAGGGCGAGCCCCCGCACACATGGTGTGCGGGGGCTCGCCTGTCGCCGGCTGCCGCCGGGTGGGGGGTCCGGCGCCGGGGGGAAGAGCGCCGGTTGCGTTCGGCCTGATCCCGTTCGGCCTAGTAGACGCTGACTCCGTATGCGCTCAGGGCCTCGGTGACCGGCTGGAAGAAGGTCGTGCCACCGGAGGTGCAGTTGCCACTGCCGCCGGAGGTCAGACCGTACGCCACGCCGTTGCTGCCGTAGAGCGGACCGCCGGAGTCGCCGGGCTCGGCACAGACCGTGGTCTGGATCATGCCGTAGACGATGTCGCCGCCACCGTAGTTCACGGTCGCGTTGAGGGCGGTCACACGTCCGGTACGGGTACCGGTGGTGGAGCCGGTGCGGATGACGTTGGTGCCCACGCTCGGGGTGGCCGCGCTGGTGATGTCGACGCTGCCCGCGGTGCCGTCCTTGGCGACGGACGTGTTGCTGTAGCGCACGAGACCGTAGTCGTTGGTCGGGAAGCTCGACCCGGCGGTCGAACCGAGGACCGTGGTGCGGCCGGAGTTGGAGTACCAGGTGCCCGCGCCGTCGGTGCAGTGACCTGCCGTCACGAAGTAGTAGGTGCTCCCGCTGCGGACGTTGAAGCCGAGGGAGCAGCGCCAGCTACTCGCATAGATGGCGTCGCCGCCCTTGATCAACTTGTTGAACTTGCCGGGGGTCCGTTTGATCGTCAGGGCGCCGGCGTTCCCGCCCGCCGCCTCCTTGATCTTCGCCAGCTCGCCCTGGGAGACGGTGCTGTCGATGGTGACGACGACCTTGTCCGTCGCCGGGTCGATCGCCCAGGCGGTACCCGGGATGTCAGCCTTGAGCACCGATGAGCTGGCACTCTTCAGCTCGGACGCGCTGAACGTCTGGGTGCCTGCCGCGCTGGCGGTGGGGACCGTGACGGCGGCCGCGGCGACGAGTCCGGTGGCCACGGCGATCAGCCGGGTACGTCTCGCTATGCCGCTGCGGGGGGTGGTGCGCTTGATCCTCACTGTTCGTTCCCTCCAAAGGGAAGTCGGGGGCCCGCGTGGGGTCGGGGCCCGTGAGGCGCAGATCAGGGCGACGGTCCGGATTCCGGACACGCCGTGTCCCTGACAAGGCGCTGGGGGGAAGTATTCGGCCGTACCGCCGACCCACGCAAGGGTGCCTTTCGGCCTCTCGGAAGCCCAACCGGCGCGCCCTCCACTCCAGTTGACCCCGTCAGGCCATATGTGCGGGTTATGTGCAGATCCTGATCGGCTCCCGGCGGGGCCGGATGACGGGTCGTCGGAGCAGGCCGCAGGGCCCGGGAGCGTCGAGCACCACTATCGTCGGCCGCGGCGCGGGACACCCTCCGGGGCGCCCGGTCGGAGTACGCGGGTCCACCGCCCGGGGGTGTCCGGAAGTCGTCCGTTGGGCCGTTCAGCCCTTCGCCGCCCCCCTCGCCTTCCCCGCCCCGCCTCCCGCCGCTCTCTCCCTGACGTCGTACCGGTCCGCGGGCCGGGCCAGGCCCAGGTGCTCGCGGAGCGTGCTGCCCGGGTAGAAGGTCCGGAACAGGCCACGGTGCTGAAGCAGCGCCACCGTCCCGTTGACGAGCCGTTCCAGGTCCCGGCGCGGCTCGACGGGGACGAGGTGGAAGCCGTCGACGGCCCCGGCCCGGTGCCAGGCGGCGACCAGCTCGGCGAGGTCGACGGGCCCGCCCCGGTACAGCGGACCGGCGGCGGTCTGCCGCGGCCCTCCCCCGCCGTGCCCCGGCACGGCCGCGTGCTCGCCGCCACCGAGATCCACTCCGAGACTTGCCAGAACCCGCAGTTCATCGGGGTCCCGCCCGAACCGGACCGCCATGTCCCGCAGTTCCTCCCGTACGGCGTCGGCGCGAGCCGGATCGGCGACCCTCAGCAGGGCCACGTCCGCGTGACGGGCGGCGGTGTCACGGCTCTCCCCCTCGGTCGCGTCGACGACCCGTACGGGGTGGCCCTGCGGCGACCGGGGCACCATCGAGGGCCACCGCACGGAAGCCGCGGAGCCGTCGGCACCCTCGGCACCCTCGAAGGCGAGGTGGTGCGCCTCCTCCCGGCCGGCGAACCGCCCGCTCCCGTCGACGCGGGCACCGGTGCCGGCCCGGGGCCCCTCCCGCGGGCCGGGCACCTCGGTCCACCACCCGGCGCGGCCCCGGCTGACCCAGTCGAGCGTCGCCACGGCGTCCGGGGGCGGCGAGGGCTCGGTGTGACCCGTCGCCACGGCCGGCACCAGTCCGACCCGCCCCGTCTCCGGCGCCACCCGCGCCAGCACCGCGGACGCGTCCGGCCCCGCCCGCCCGAACATGTCCTTGAGCGTCACGAAATCCAGCACACCCCGCTCCGCGAGCCGGGCGAGTTCCACGAACGCCCCCGCGTCACGCCCCGGACGCTGATCCATGGCAGCGGCCAGGTGCAGCCGCCCCCGACCGTACGACGACCCCATACCGACCGACCCCTCTCCGTTGCTCCGCCGTCCCGCACCCGACAAACCCCCGGCCCCCTCACGCCGCCGCACGGCACTCCAGGTCGCGCAGGAACGCGAGTACGGCCCGAGCCGTGGCGTCGTTCTGCCGGAAGGCGGGACCGCCCGTACGCGGGCGGGTGAAGGCCCCCGGTGTACGGCTGTTCGTGTAGGGCCCGAGCGCGAAGCGCCGGGGGTGGGGGCGTCCGGCCCGGTCGAGCACGCGTCCGTCCGCGGGGTCGACGGCGACCAGCCCCTCCGCCGTCTCGACGATCCCCCCGGCGTCGTACAGCTCGCGCAGCAGCCCGTCGCGGACCCGCGCCACCGTCGGCTCCGGCAGCCGCGCCTCGACCAGTGCCCGCGCCTCGACGGAGACCCCGGGCACGGTGGGACTGGACGCCCGGAACACCCCGCCCTCGGCGGCCACCCCCATGTCCGCGCCGACGAAGTTCAGTACACCGGCCCGCGACAGGGCGAGCAGTTGCCGCAGCCGGGGACCCGGCGGTCCGGAGGCGAGAAAGCTGAAGAACCCGTGCCACCAGGTCCCGACGTCGCCGAGCCGGATCAACTGCCCGTAGACGGACAGCAGTCCGAAGAAGACCCCCAGGTCGGCACTGAAGGAATCGTCGTGGCGACGTGCCAGGTCCGCCTCGACATAGCCGCGCAGCCCGGCCTGGAACTCCTCGTGCGATGCGTATCTCACGCCCTGCAGCGGACGGTCCAGCGCGGCCAGGTCCAGCCGGTCGGCGGTGTCCGGCACCGCCGACGCCACCAGCACCGCGCGCTCCCCCGCTTCCACCGCCGCGTACTTCTCCTCGAAGTCCGCCCAGGCCATGGCCGTCCGCTCGGGATGGGCCGTGAACAGCCGGTGGTAGTGCGCGAACCCCAGCTCCTTCTCCACCAGCGGCCACACATCGCCCCGGAAGTCGAACCCGGCCGCCCGCGACAGCAGTTCGTCGACCTCGGCCGGCCCGAAGAACCTCGGCAGGGGCGGCCGCTCCCCGTCCAGGTCGTACCCGATCTTGGAGTGGTACGGCACCCCACGCCGCGACCCGACGTACAGCACGGGCTCCCGCCCCGAGGCGCGGTACGTCAACTCCCCCGCCCCGTCGCCCTCGTACCGTCCGCCGCGCCCCTCCGTCAGCAGCACCAGCAGGTCGACGAAGGCGAGCCCGAAGCCCCGCACGAGCACCGGTTCCCCGGGGGCCAGTGGCGACAGATCGCTGTCGGCGGTGAAGTCCGGGGGCATGTGGACCAGTCCGTGGGCGCGGGCGTACTCCGCCAGTTCCCGCTGCTCGTCGTCGAGTTCGGCGTCCAGGTGACCGAGCGCGAGGATGACGAGGTCCGCGAGCAGGGGGCGGGGGTGCCCGTCCAGCCACACCTGCTGACGCCCTTCGGCCGGTCCGCTCACCCGGAGCGCCCGCCGCGGGTGGTGGTGGACCGCGACTCCCTCGGGAAGGTCGGCGACGGCGTTGCGGTGCACCCAGCGCAGATACTCGCCCTGGATGCGCCGGTCGGGAAAGAGCCGCCCGTCGAGCCCCGCCCACTCGTGCAGCGTGGGCCCCTCCCGGACGGGTCCGTCCATCCGCACCGACTCGTCGGTGAACATGGTGATGTCCTCGGCCTGCGAGTTCATCCACAGCAGCGGCGACTGGTCCGCCCGCCAGATACGCCCGGCCCCCGGCTGATGCGGGTCGACGAGATGGATGTCGAAGCCCGCGCCGGCGTACACCGCACCGGCGTTGGCGGCGATCCGCTCGATCAGTCCGGTGGCGCGCGGTCCGGCCCCGACGATCACCAGGGAGGGGCGCGGGAGGGGCAGGGGGGAGTGAGAGGAAGAGGCAGACGGCATGCGAAAGGCTCCGTGATGTCCGAGGCGAACACGGGTGCCTTCACACGGGCGCGTCCGAGGGGACGGACGCGGGGGACCGAGCCCCTCAGCAGCGGTCTGCGCCGAGAGTACGGCTGTCTTTCCCCTCGCTGTCAAGGGTGTCCGAACTGTGAGCGTCACCTCTCAGGTCGGTTGACTCGCCTTCGGATGCCTGTTCCACTTGCTCCATGCATCCGCAGCAGTGGCTGGTCAAGCGCTCCCACATCGACCTCGGTCGAGTGTGGTCCTCCTCCTGTTGAGCTGAGCCGACCCCACCGCGCGCCCCGATCCCCGAGGGGCGCCGTTCGTGTTCTCCCTCTTGGCCTTCACACGCGCACCCCTCCCCTCGCGTTCCCTCTTTCTCCTCAGCAGTCGCAACCGCAGCACTCGCACGCATCGCAGCAGTCACAGTCGCAGTCCCGGCAGCAGCCCTCGCGCTTCTTCCGGGACCAGGGACCCTCGTACTCCTTCGCACAGCACAGCTGACAGGTGCAGCACAGCAGGGTGAACATCCCGCACCCCGCCCAGAGCCCCCGACGCCGCGGCGGTTGCGGCTGCGGCACACCGAAGCCACCGCCCCCGCCACCGCTGCCACCGCCGAAGGGGTTCCCACCGCCGCCGGCGTAGGGATTGCCGCCGGCTCCGGCATACGGGTCACCGGCGCCGCCCGCGTACGGATTTCCCGGACCCGGCACCCCGCCGTGCTGATGGCTCGCACACACCGGCACCGCCCCGAACGCCCGGTCCACCGACCTGCGCAACTCGTGCACCAGCAGCAGATGGGCGAGCCCGCCGTCGACGAAGTCGGCCTCGCGCAGGGCGAGCCGGATGCCGTGCAGGGCGTCGTCGGCGAGCCGCCGGGCCTCGGCGAGAGAGGTCCCCGTGGCGGTCAGCGGGTTCCAGGCTCCGGCGGCGGCGTCGGCGGCCCGGTCCTCCACCGCGTCCAGCAGATGGGCGAGCCGTCCGAAGAGGCGTCCGGCCTCGGCGAGCGGTTCGGCGTTGCCCGGCCGTCCGGCCAGGACCGCGGTGTGCGCGAAGGCCGCCGCCGTGGCAGTCTCGGTCGGTTCGGTGACCGCGAGCAACGGGGTGCCCGGTCCGGCCAGCGCCTCGACGCCGGTCTGCCGGTCCACCGCGTCGACCAGCACGGCCGTGTCGAACCCGATGTCCGATCCCGTACGCGCCCCCGCGCGCCCCCAGTTCGTCGCGATCCGGCGCGCGGCGCGCGCCACCGGCTTGCGCGCGAGCAGTCCGTCCCCATCGGCGACGTGGTCACGGACCTTGGCCGAGGCGAGCACCAGCGAGACGGCGGCGGCGAGCCGCGCGCCCTCGCCGTGTGCGACGGAGGCGGTGCGCATCCCGCGCAGCGGACAGGGCCCGGCGGTGCGCCGCCCGGCGGTGGCGCGCTCGGCCTGAGCCTCCGTCAGAACCGAGACCAGCAGACCGTCATAATTGGTGACGACCCGGGCGAACTGCCCGTGGTCCGTGCGCAATGCGAGGCAGAGACCGCACAGATGCGCCATCCACTGGGTGCGCAGCCCTTCGCCGAGGCGATGACCGCAGGGCCTCACTATTCCGAACACGACACTCCCCCGTGTCTCGCCCTGTCGCCGCGCGCTCGCCGGCGTCGCGGCATCGTAGCCGCCGGAACGTTCACCCGGACGGCCCCCGACTCACCCAAACGCCACGAACAATATTATTTCACTCCCTGTCAGCAGGTGTGTACAGCGGAGCCCTTGGGGCACATGGACTCTCGACGAATTCGTTCTGCACCAGTACCGTCACGAAACCCCCGTGCGGCGTCTATCCACTTGGCGAGACATCCGCATCATGGACGACGATAGGGATGCGGAAAGCACGAAAGACCGCTGCGAGAGGAGGCGTCCATGGGATCGGTGCGCAAGGCGAGTGCCTGGCTTGGCCTCGTCGACGACAACGATGACGAGCGTTACTACGACGACGACTACGCCGATGAGCGGGAGGCCGGCTCCGGCGAGGCCTGGGTCACCGACCCTCGCGTCAAGGTGGCGTCCGAGTCGGCGCAGGACCACGGCCGCCGGATCGGCACGGTCACGCCGGACAGCTTCCGTGACGCCCGGCACATCGGCGAACTCTTCCGGGACGGCGTCCCGGTCATCATGAACCTCACGAACATGGAGCCCGCCGACGCCAAGCGGGTCGTCGACTTCGCGGCCGGCCTGATCTTCGGTCTGCGCGGCTCGATCGAGCGGGTGTCCAACCGCGTGTTCCTGCTGACCCCGGCCGACACGGAGATCGTCAGCGGCGAGGTCGCGAGCCGTCCGGTCGACGGTTTCTTCAACCAGAGCTGAGGCAGGGCCGCTCGTCGGCCCTGCCTCTCGGTGCCCTGGTCATCCGGCGCGGCTCACCGGAAGGCGTCGAGACCGGTGAGCGCCTTGCCCAGCACCAGTTGGTGCATCTCGACGGTGCCCTCGTAGGTGAGCACGGACTCCAGATTCGTCGCGTGCCGCATCACCGGGTACTCCAGGGAGATCCCGTTCGCGCCGAGAATCGTCCGGGCGGTACGGCAGATCTCGATCGCCTCCCGCACGTTGTTCAGCTTGCCGAAGCTGATCTGCTCGGGCCGGAGCCGTCCCGCGTCCATCCGCCGCCCCAGATGGTGGGCGAGCAGAATCCCCTTGTGCAACTCGACCGCCATGTCGGCGAGTTTGGCCTGGGTGAGCTGGAATCCGCCGATCGGTCTACCGAACTGCTCGCGGGTCCTCGCGTAGGCGACGGCCGACTCGAAACTGGCCCGCGCGGCCCCCATGGAGCCCCACACGATTCCGTAACGGGCGTGCGAGAGACAACTCAGCGGGCCTTTCAGTCCCTTGACCTCCGGCAGTACGGCGTTCGCCGGCAACCGCACGTCGTCCAGGACGAGTTCACTGGTGACCGAGGCACGCAGGGACCACTTGTGTTTGATCTCCGGCGCGGAGAACCCAGGCGTGTCCGTGGGTACGACGAACCCCCGCACACCGTCCTCGGTCTGCGCCCACACCACGGCGACCCCGGCGACGGACCCGTTCGTGATCCACATCTTCCGGCCGTTCAGGACCCAGTCGCCGCCGTCCCGCTTGGCGTACGTACGCATCGACGCCGGGTCGGACCCGTGGTCGGGCTCGGTGAGCCCGAAGCAGCCGATGACCTCACCGGCGGCCATGCGCGGCAGCCACGCCTGCTTCTGCTCCTCGCTGCCGAAGCGGTGGACGGCGTACATCGCGAGCGACCCCTGCACGGAGACCAGCGACCGGATCCCCGAGTCCGCCGCCTCCAGCTCCAGACAGGCCAGCCCGTACTGCACGGCGCTGGCTCCCGCGCACCCGTATCCCTCCAGCGACATCCCCAGCGCGCCGATCGCGCCCAGCTCCCGGGCCAGTTCCCGGATGCCGGGCAGCTCCCCCCGCTCGTACCAGTCGGCGACGTGCGGCAGGACCCGGTCGGCCGCCCAGCTCCGCACGGTGTCCCGCACGGCGAGGTCCTCGGGGTCCAGCAGTTCGTCGAGGCCGAGGAAATCGGCGGGGTCGAAGGACGGCGACTTCGCGGGCGCGGCCATGGGACAACCTCCGGCTCGTAAAACTAGCGATGCTCAGCACACTACCCATGGCCGGACGACCCGGCTGTACCGACCGGACACCCCGAGAGTCCGCGGCGTCTCAGTGGAGCGATTCCGCGCGCACGGACGGCGCCGCCTCGGCCTCCCGCGGCCCCGGCAGTTCCGCGGCGGCCCCGCACTCCATCCCCCGGGGCAGCCTCAGCGCCATCACCGCGCCGAGCACCAGCAGTGCCGCGCTCACCAGCAGCGTCATGTGCAGACCGTGGACGAAGGAGTCCCGGGCGGCGTGCCGCAGCGCCTCTCCCGAGGGGCCGCCCAGCCGGTCCGCGACCTCGTACGCCTCACCGAGCGAGTGCCCGGCGGCGGCGGAGGCCGACGAGGGCACCCCCGGGACGGACGCCAGCCCCGGCGCGTACGCCGCGTTCATCACGCTCCCGAGGAGCGCGATCCCGATCCCGGCGCCCAGTTGGTACGACGTCTCGCCGATCGCCGCCGCCCCGCCCGCCGACGACGCCGGGGCCTCGCTCAGCATCGACTCGTACGCGCCGAAGAGGGTCGTCTCCAGGCCGAAGCCCAGCAGCACGAACCCGGCGAGCAGCAGCCCCGCGTTGTCGTGCCGTCCCATGGCCGTCAGCAGGACGACGGCGAAGGCGGTGAGGCAGAAGCCGAGACAGACCATGCGGCGCGGCCCGAAGCGGTGCAGCAGATGGGAGCCGACGAGTCCCGCGGCCATCGCGGCGACGGTCAGCGGCAGCAGGCGCAGCCCGGTCTCCAGCGGGGACAGCCCGAGGACGAGTTGCAGATACTGGGCGGCGATCAGTTCGAGGCCCACCAGGGCGAGCATCGCGAGGACGATGCAGCCGACCGAGGTGCTGAACGCGGGCCGGGCGAACATCCGCAGGTCGACCAGTGGATGCGTCCGGCGCCGCTGCCGTCGTACGAACGCGGCCAGCAGCCCGCCGCCGCCGAGGAGGGCGAGCGCGGTACCCGGGTCGAACGGAGGGTGCCCGCCGCCGAGCCGCTTCACCGCGAGGACGACGCCGAAGAGACCGGCGGCCGCCATCAGGGCGCCGACCACGTCCCAGGGGCCGTCGTGGTCGCCCGTCGACTCGGGCAGCAGCAGCCGTCCGATCGGCAGACTCACCAGCATCAGCGGAATGTTGACCAGGAAGACCGAGCCCCACCAGAAGTGCTCCAGCAGGAACCCGCCGAGCAGCGGTCCCACGGCCGCGCCCACGGCGGCGACCGCGCTCCAGACGCCGATGGCGAGCGCCCGTTCGCGCCGGTCGGGGAAGACCTGGCGCAGGATCGACAGCGTGGCGGGCATGATCATCGCGCCGCCGACACCGAGCAGGGCGCGGGCCGCGATCAGGACCTGGGGGTTGTCGGCGAGGGCGGCGAGCCCGGAGGCGACGCCGAAGAGGGCGTATCCGAGCAGGAGGATCCGTCTGCGGCCGACCCGGTCGCCGAGGGTGCCGAAGAGGATCAGCAGCGAGGCACAGACCAGGGGGTAGACGTCGACGATCCAGAGCAGCTCCATGCCGCTCGGCCTGATGTCCTCGGTGACGGCGGGGACCGCCACGTGCAGCACGGTGGCGTCGACGGCGACGAGCAGCAGGCTGACGCAGAGGACGACGAGGACGACCCAGCGGTTGGCACCGGCCCCGGTGCCCGGACGGCGTCGTGCGGCGGCCGTGGGCGTCCCGGACATGTACGTACCTCCCAGAATGCTCTCGCGTTCGGCGGAACCACGGGGCGGGGACTCCCCTGCGGCCACGGCCCGGGAGGAGCGGCGTCCCGGACCCGCGCAACGAAAGGCGAGCGAGCCGTCAGCGTACGCGAGTCGCGGCGGGTGCAGCGTGGCGGGTGTCTCATGGAAGCCTCGTGCGCGGTGTGGCGTACGCCACGCCCCGGGCCCGTCCACCGGTCCTCCATGACTCCCTCATCACTCGTCCGTGGGTCGTGCGTGGCTCGTCCGCCACCGTCCGTCAGGGACCCACCACACGGCCCCGGCCCGGCCGGTTCCCGACTCCGCCGATAATCGAGCGCGTGACCGATCTTGCCACGCGCCCGGCGCCGCCTTCCGTGCGGCGGGCCGCCCCCGCGCTCCTCGGGTACGCCGCCGTGCGCGCCCTGGGCCTCCTCGCCCTCGCCGGGTGGAGCGCGGCACGCGACAAGAGCGCCCTGACCTTGCTGTCGGCCCGCTGGGACTCGCTCTGGTACACCCGCGTCGCCGAACTCGGTTACGGCTACGAGGTGCGGCTGCCGAACGGCGACGTCCACTCGAACCTGGCGTTCTTCCCCCTGCTCCCGTGGCTGGAGCGGGGGGTGTCGGCGGTGACCCCGCTGTCGTACGCCCATGCCGGCCTCGCCGTCGCCACACTCGCCTCGCTCGCCGCGGCCTGGGGGATCTTCGCGGTCGCCGACCATGTGTACGGCAGGCGGGCCGGTGTCTGCACCGTGCTGCTGTGGGCCGTGCTGCCGGTGGGCATCGTCCAGTCGATGGCGTACACGGAGTCGCTGTTCACCGCGCTGGCCGCCTGGTCGCTGTACGCCGTCCTGACCGGCCGCTGGGTGGCGGCGGGCGCGCTGGCGGCCCTGGCCGGGCTCACCCGGCCGGTGGGGGTCTCGGTGGTCGCGGCGCTCTGGGCGGCCGCGATCGTGTCGTACCTACGGGACCGGCGGCCCGCATCCGCTCCCCCGTCCGTACGGAACCGGAGTGCGGAGGCATCGAGCAGCGCACGCCTTGCACCACGCGCCCTCGGCATGCTCCTCGCACCTCTGGGGGCCCTCGGCTACGTCCTGTGGGTCGGCCGGCACACGGGCAGGGGCCCGCTCGGCTATCTCGACGTCCAGGCCGGCTGGCGCAACGGCTTCGACGGCGGGTACGCCTTCGCGCGTTTCGTCGCCGACAAGTTCACGTCGTTCCCGTCGGCCCTGGCGGGAGTCGGGCTGATCATCGGAGTGGCGTTGATCGTCTGGCTGTACGTCGTGTGCGTACGGCAGGGGCAGCCGCTGCCGTTGCTGGTCTACGCGGGGGTCGTCACCGCGCTGGCGCTGTGCGCGTCGAGCTACTTCGGCTCCAAGCCCCGGCTGCTGCTCCCGGCCTTCCCCCTGCTGCTGCCGCTCGCCCGGGTCCTCGCCCGGACCCGTGTGCCCAGGTCAGCGGCGATCCTCGGGGCCGCCGGGGTGGCGTCGGCGCTCTACGGGGCGTTCTGGCTGAACGGCTCGGGTCCGCCCTGACCGGCCGGCGACGGACCGCGAGCGAACGGGTAATTCCACGCAAGCATTCGGTTAACGAATTCAAAAGGGGCGTAAAACGGCCGCCCGGCAAGAGGCCATGGAATTGAAGGCCAAGTGGCGCAACGATTCGCCAATCAGTAGAAATAAACATCATTATGAGAGGAATCCCACATCACGGCGTCATCACAAACCCGGTGATTCACGTCGCGCCGGAGCTCACTCGCTGTAACGTCGATTGAGTGCGTACCGAACCAAAGCCGACCCGTCTGGACCGGGTCTTCTCCAGGCTGGACCGTGAGCCGGAACGACCGGCTCACATCGATGTGCCGGTGATGACCCGCCACCGGGTGGTCCTCTTCGCCTCCACCCTGGCCTTCTACGTGGCCATCGTGTGGGCCGTCGTGATCACCTCGTGGCTGGTCCGCCTCGACTGGCAGATCATGTTCTTCCGGCCGTACCAGCAGTGGCAGCAGATCCACGCCTTCCTGGACTACTACGTCGTCCTGGGCCAGCGCGGCCCCACCGCCGTGATGGTCGCCGCCTGGCTGGGCTGGCGCTCCTGGAGACAGCACACCCTGCGCCCGATGCTGGCGCTCGGTGTCTCGCTGCTGCTGCTGAACATCACGGTCGGCGCCGCCAAGATCGGCATGGGCCGGCTCGGCCCGCACTACGCCACCGAGATCGGTTCCAACGAGATGTGGCTCGGCGGCGACATATTTCCTTCGGGACACACCGCCAACGCCGTGGTGACCTGGGGGATCCTGGCCTATCTGGCGTCGACGCCGAGGGCCCGGCGCTGGCTCTCCGCGCTGTCCGCCGTGATCTCGCTCGGGGTCGGCCTCACCACGGTCTACCTCGGGACGCACTGGCTGAGCGACGTCCTGCTGGGCTGGGCCGCCGGTCTGCTGATCATGCTGGCGCTGCCCTGGTTCGAGCCGCTGATCGCCCGCGCCGAGGCCCGGATCCTCTCGCTGCGCGACACCTGGCGCGACCGCCGTACGGCACCGGTGCCGGCGCCCGCACCCGCACCCGCCGCCACACCCGCCGGAACGGCCGTGGCGCGCGGACCCGTCGAGGAGCCCGCGGGACTGCGGGACACCGGAGTCGCGGCCCGCGCCGCACACCCGCCGATCGTGCCGCTGCATCTGTCCACCGGACCGCATCTGACCAGGTCGGAGAGGGCTCCGGTCACCCCGAACGGCTCCCGCAGGCCGCCCCACGCCGACCGGGTCGCGCACAACGCCGCCCCGGCCCGGCCGGTCGCGGGCGGCTGACACGAGACAGCGGGGCCGGTACGCACAGCCCATGCCCCGCACGGACGAAGGCCCGGCTCCCCATGAGCCGGGCCTTCGTCCGTCCCGCGTCCGGATGCCGTCCCTCAGCCCTTCCGGTCGCGTCTCCCGGCCGTCCGTCAGCCCTTCCAGGCGCCTGCCGGGGCCGTCCCTCAGCCTTTCCAGGCGCGCCTGCCGGGGCCGTCCCTCACCCCTTCCAGGCGCGCTTCACCCGGCCGTCCTCGACCTCCAGGTTCAGCCGCCCGAAGCGGTACTCCATCGTGACGATCGCGCCCGGCGGCAGCTTTCTGACAGTGGACCAGCCGCGTTCCACGGCTCGGCGCTCGGCGTCGGGCGCCTGAAGTCCGACGTACGCGTCAGGGTCGTCCCGGGGCTCTTCGGAGGGGTTGGGAATCGGTGCCATGGCCGCCACGGTAGGCGGCCGGAGCTTCCCTGTCCTCCCGCAGTCACGCTTCTGTCACAGAACCACGACACCCGTTTCGGCCCAACGCAGTCACACGTTCGAGCGGTTCCTTACGCGTCGCCCGCGCTGCCGGACGGAATTCCCGGCCGCTTCGACACCATCGCGAATAGCCCGTCGGAAAGCAGGCCGGGCCGTGTATGTCCGGTGCATGTCCAGCCTTTTCCCACTGATTCCCGGACGGCTGCCGGAAGCCCCCACCTCATGGGAAATACACGGTTCCCGCACACTTCCCCCGTACGCCCCCTGTCGGAGCCACGGGGGCGCGAGCATCATGGCGTGCGGCACGGGCCCAGGACGCGGCGGCGAAGGGGCGAGCGATGGGGACCGAGACCGCACAGGCGGTGGCACGACCCGTCCGGGCGAAGGCGCCGGGACGGCTGGCGGCCGACTGGCTGACCACGACGGACCACAAGAAGATCGGCCACCTCTACCTGGTCACGTCGTTCCTGTTCTTCCTGGCGGCCGGTGTGATGGCGCTGGTCATGCGTGCCGAACTGGCCCGGCCGGGCACACAGATCGTGGACAACGAACAGTTCAACCAGCTGTTCACGCTGCACGGCACGATCATGCTGCTGCTCTTCGCGACCCCGACCTTCGCCGGGTTCGCCAACGAGATCATGCCCTTGCAGATCGGCGCGCCCGACGTCGCCTTCCCCCGGCTGAACATGCTGTCGTACTGGCTGTTCCTGTTCGGCGGGCTGATCGTGCTCGGCTCGCTGCTGGTGCCGTCGGGGCCCGCCGCCTTCGGCTGGTTCGCCTACGCGCCGCTGAACGGCCTGGAACGGTCACCGGGGATCGGGGCCGACATGTGGATCATGGGGCTGGCACTGTCCGGCTTCGGCACGATCCTCGGCGCGGTGAACTTCCTGACCACGATCATCGGGATGCGCGCGCCCGGCATGACGATGTTCCGGATGCCGATCTTCACCTGGAACACGCTGTTCACGTCGATCCTGATCCTGATGGCGTTCCCGGTGCTCGCCGCCGCGCTCCTGGTGCTGGAGGCGGACCGGCGGTTCGGCTCGCAGGTCTTCGACGCGGCCAACGGCGGCGCGTTGCTGTGGCAGCACCTGTTCTGGTTCTTCGGGCACCCCGAGGTCTACATCATCGCCCTCCCCTTCTTCGGGATCATCACGGAGATCATCCCGGTCTTCAGCCGCAAGCCGATCTTCGGCTATCTGACGCTGGTCGGGGCCACGATGGCGATCACCGGGCTGTCGATCGTGGTGTGGGCGCACCACATGTTCGCCACGGGCGCGGTGCTGCTGCCGTTCTTCTCGTTCATGAGCTTCCTGATCGCCGTGCCGACGGGGGTGAAGTTCTTCAACTGGACGGGGACGATGCTGAAGGGCTCGCTGTCCTTCGAGACACCGATGCTGTGGGCGACCGGCTTCCTGGTGTCGTTCCTGTTCGGCGGTCTGACGGGGGTGATCCTGGCGTCGCCGCCGATGGACTTCCATGTCACGGACTCGTACTTCGTGGTCGCGCACTTCCACTACGTGGTCTTCGGCACGGTCGTCTTTGCCACCTTCGCCGGGTTCTACTTCTGGTGGCCCAAGTTCACCGGGAAGATGCTCGACGAACGGCTCGGCAAGATCCAGTTCTGGACGCTGTTCGTCGGCTTCCACACCACGTTCCTGGTGCAGCACTGGCTGGGCGCCGAGGGCATGCCCCGGCGGTACGCCGACTACCTGGCCGCCGACGGCTTCACGGCCCTGAACACGGTCTCGTCGATCGGCGCGTTCCTGCTGGGCCTGTCCACCCTGCCGTTCCTGTACAACGTCTGGCGGACGTCCCGGTACGGGGTGCGGGTCGACGTCGACGACCCCTGGGGCTACGGCCGGTCGCTGGAGTGGGCGACCTCGTGTCCGCCGCCGCGCCACAACTTCGTGACCCTGCCCCGGGTCCGCTCCGAGGCGCCGGCGTTCGACCTGCACCACCCCAGGTTCGCGGCGATCACGCCGCCCCAGACGCGGAAGGGCCAGGAGCGGACGCCGCATCCCCGGTTCGGTCAAGAACGGCCGACAGACGGTCCCGGAGAGTCCTGATGGTTCCGGTCAGCTCCGCCGGTTCGACGACCTCGAAGTCGACGCCGGTCATCATCACGTGAATGGCCATCACGTCCAGGCTCGGCGCCCCGGTACGCAACAGACAGCTGTGCTCGTCGTACTCCTCCAGGGTGCCCGCCGAGGGCGAGATCAGTTCGACGGCCTCGTGCAGGGGCACCAGCAGCCGTACGACGGCGTGCGCGGCGTACACGGTCGTGGAGACCCCGCGTGAGACGTACGCGGCGAGGTCCTCGGCGGGCGGCTCGCGCGGGGTGAAGCGCGGGCCGTGCGGCGGTGTGGTCGTGACCCGGTCGACGCGGAAGGTGCGCCAGCCCGCGCGGTCGACGTCCCAGGCGACCAGGTACCAGCGGCGCTCGGTGCACACCAGGCGGTGCGGCTCGACGGTACGGCGGGTCGAGGTGCCGCCGTGGTCGCGGTACTCGAAGCGCAGCCGCTCGGCGTCCCGGCAGGCGTTGGCGAGTTCGGTGAGCACCCCGGGGTCGACCGCGGAGAGCTGCGGGCCGCGCAGCAGCGGCACGGTGAAGGCGTTCAGGGCGCCCACCCGGCGGCGCAGCCGGTGCGGCAGCACCTGTTCGAGTTTGGCGAGGGCGCGGACGGAGGACTCGCCGATGCCGTCGATGCCCTGGCCGGCGGCCGAGCGCAGCCCGACGGCCACCGCGACGGCCTCCTCGTCGTCGAGGAGCAGCGGCGGGAGTTCGGCCCCGGCGCCGAGCTGGTAGCCGCCGCCCGTGCCGGGACTGGCGTTGACGGGGTAGCCCAGCTCGCGCAGCCGGTCCACGTCGCGGCGGACCGTGCGCGCGGTGACCCCGAGGCGGCCGGCCAGTTCCGAGCCGGACCATTCGCGGTGGGCCTGCAGCAGCGAGAGCAGGCGGAGCAGCCGTGCCGATGTCTCCAACATGGGAGGAGTCTGGCAGTGGTCGAGGACAGGTGGTGTCCTCGACCACCGCGGAACATGCGACCACCGCGGAACATGCGGCCCCGTCCCCGGGCCGGCCCGCCGGGGGACGCCTCGGCCCCGCTCAGCTCGCGGCGACGACCGTGACGGACAGGTCGTTGTCCGCCGTGTAGAACGGCGCTGCCGTCACCGGACCGTGCCCGGTCTCGACCCGCTTCCCGGGATAGACGAGGACGGGAGTCTTCTCGACGATGTCGTCGAGCAGCCGCGCGACGCGCGCCCGTGGGCCGGACTCCCCCCGCGGACGCAGCCACAGGTCCCAGGTGCCGGCCCGCAGCTCGCCGTAGGGCACCGTGAAGCGGAGGCCGCCCCGGTCGTCCGGGGTGAGGCCGGCCCGGAGGGCGGGCACGGCCCCCGTCCGGTCGGTGAACTCGGCGTACGCCTCGGGCGTGGGATCGGCGCCGTACGCGCGGACGGTGACCTCCAGTCCGGCGTCGCCGATGTGGAGCGCACCCGCCTCGGCGTGCGGGGAGCGCTCCCAGCTGCGGATGCTGAGGTTGCCGTGCTTGGTGCCGTACGGGATGCGGACGGCGACCCGGCCCGCGGCGGGGGCCGGGGCGCGGTCGACGAGGGAGCGCAGGTCGTTGAGGCCGGGGGCGAGCCGGTGCGGCTCGTCGTCGGCGACCTGGAGGTAGACGTCCCAGCGGCCCTCGGAAAGGTCCGTGCCGGTGGGCAGCGCGGCCCGCAGCCGGCCGTTGCCGGCCGGGGTCAGCGGCAGGCGCGTCCTGCGGTCGCCGCCGCGCAGGTGGAGGACGAGGTGGGCGGCGTCGGTCACCCCCGGGTCGGCGATGTCGAAGGTCAGGCCGCCGGCGAAGTCGGCGACACAGTCGGCGCGCGGCGGTGTGCCCCTGTCCCCCGGGTCGTCGCGGCGCGTGGGCTGCCGCGGAGCCGACGTCATCATGCCGTGCGGCCCTTCCTGATCGCGGAACGCGCGGAACGTCCGGCATCCCGAACGGCGTACGCACTGCCGAGCAGAGCGCCACGGGTACGGTGCAGTGATCCGCGGACCCGGCCCACCGGCGAGGCGCCGCCCCGGACGAGAAGGTCGCCGAAGAGCGTCTCGTACCGCTCGGCGATACGGGCCGGGTCGAAGCGCTCGGAGTCCTGGAGCGCGGCGTGCGCCATCCGCCGCCGTTTGTCGTCGTCGTTGATGAGTTCCAGCAGACCGTCGGCGATGGCCTCGACGCTGCCGACCTCGACCAGACGGCCGTCGACGCCGTCCTCGATGATCTCGCCGGGGCCGTGCGGACAGTCGGTGGAGACCACCGGCAGCCCGCAGCGCATGGCCTCCACGATCGTCATGCCGAAGGACTCCAGGCTGGAGGTGACGGCCGCGATGGAGCCCTTGGCCCACTCGGGCTCGATGGGGGTGGCGGGGCCCATCAGGTACACGTGGTTGTAGAGGCCCATCGTGTCGACGAGGGAACGGAGCTGGTCCTTCTGCTTGCCGCTGCCGTAGATCCGCAGGCGCCAGTCGGGCCGCTCCCGGCGGACCTTGTCGAAGGCCCGCACGAGCAGGTCGTAGCGTTTCACGGGCGCGAGCCGCCCGGCAGCGACGACCCACTTGCCGGAGCCGTCGGCAGGGTCGATGCCCGGCGCGGGCACCGGGTTGGGCACGGCCCGCACGCGCACGCCGGGCAGGCGCATCTTCCCGTAGGCGCGCGCATCGGCCTCGGTGGTCGTGGTGAGCGCGTCGAGCCGCGGGTAGACACCGCGCAGGGTGGCGCGCAGGGCCGGGGAGTGGCTGTCGAGCGTGAGGTGCTCCTGGCCGACGCGGACCGGGCCGCGGCGGGTCTGCCGGGCCATGTGCACGTTCAGCCCGGGGCGGGTGCCGACCAGGACGTCGGCGTCGACCGAGGAGAGGTACTCGGCGATGCGGCGGTCGGTCAGGGCGCTGTACTGGCCGTAACGCCCCTCGGCGCGCGGGAAGACCTTGGCGGGGCGCTCCAGGTCGGCGTGCCCCTGGTCCGCGCCGCCCTTCCGGATGTCGACGAGGCCGCGCAGCCGGACCCTCGGGTCGGCGTCGAAGACCGGCCCGTCACGATGGCGGAAGACGGAGACGATCTCCACGTCGTGCTGTTCGGCCAGGGTGTTCGCGAGGTTGTACGTGGTGCGGATCGTTCCCCCGATGCCGTACGCGTTGTGTATGAGGAATGAAATGTGCATGCGTCCCCCGAATCCCCTGATTTCCCTGGTCATCCGTTGATTTCCCCGGTCATCCGTCCATGGCGGTGCTGGTCCACCACCATCCGGTTAGACCCGGTGTCCCCGGGGATGGTTGGAAGGCATCATCAATTTGTGCCGGAACGGTTGCCCGATCGATAGCCGGACGAGGGAACCTGTTCGCCGCTCAACGCATCAGGGGCTGTAGGGGAGTTGCGGAACGTCGAAGCAGTTCTCGTTCATGTCCCCTTGGGTCAGCCAGCCCTTCCCGTCCTGCCAGCGGGCCACGGACACGCAGCTCCGACGGGTGCTCGGGGGCTCGGTGAGCCGCTCGAAGCGGACGGGCACGAGAAGGCCGTCGGCGCTGTAGGGCTCGTCGCGGTTCATGAACCGGTCGACACACGCGCGCGTGACGCCTTCCCGGCTTCCGGCGCACGAGCGCGCCGCGTCCGTGAACCACATCGCGGCCGCCCAGCCCTCCAGCTGCCACTGGGAGTGCGTCTTCAGCGTCTTCGTCGCCTCCCGGAACTCCCGTACGGCTCCGTCCCGGAGGTCCGCATGGTTGCGGCTGGAGCCGGTGGCCCACAGGGCGTTGCGGCAGCGCGGGGCGTCCGCGTAGTCCTCGGCGATCGTGGAGGTCCAGTTCTGCACGTTGGTGACCTTGGCGGTGAGGTCGACGCCCGCCGCGTCCAGCGCCGCGCACAGCCGGGCGTTGCCGTGGCCGTCGATGGCGTCGAAGACCAGGTCCACGCCCCGCTCCTCGATGTCGGCGGCGACCGCGCGGAAGTTGGGCAGCGCGAAGTCCACCTGCTCCGTGACGACTTCGTACCCCTCCGCCTTGAGCCCCCGCACGACCAGGCGCGCGTACGCGGCCGACGCGGGCTGGTTGTACGAGACGACGGCCGCGGTACGGGCGCCGTGCTCGCGCCGGAAGTAGCGGTAGACCTCGGTGCCGCCGTACTGCTTCCCGTCCCAGCCCGTCGTGCCGTTCCGGGGCGCGAGGCTGCCGTAGAGGCTGTAGAGGTACGGATAGGTGTCGTAGGCCGGGCCGACGGGCTGGCCGCCGATGTCGGGCACGCGCGCGCGGGCGACACGGGAGGCGCCCGCGTAGTCGAGGGCGGTGGTGGCGACCAGCGCGACCACGCCGTCCTCCTCCACGAGCCGGTGCACGCACTCGTTGTTGCCGACGCCGCTGCCCCCGTCGTCGCACTCGCGCACCTCGACGCGGCGGCCGGCGATGCCGCCGCGCGCGTCGAGCGCGGCGAAGTAGGCCCTCGCCCCGTCGCGCGGCCCGGTGAACGCGGTGCCGCCGACCGGGCTGGTGACACTGGTGATGATCCCGACGCGCAGCGGCTCGGCGCTCGCGGGCGCCGTGGTGCGCTCCCGGTGCTCGAAGTCGCTCTCCGGGAGCCGGCTGCCGCAGGCCGTCACCAGCAGGAGCAGCAGACCCGCGGCGGCCGTCTCAGCAGCCCGGACCCGGTGTCGCATTGCCGCTCAGCGCGACCAGTCCGCACAGCGTCTTGACGGACAGCTTCCAGGTGCCGTCCTGTTCCACGGCCGTGCCCGCCGCGTCCGGCAGTGCCGTGGCACCCTCCAGCAGCAGGGTGTACGTCACGTCGGCGCCGGTCGCCGAGGTGAACGTCACCTTCTTGACCTCGGCCTCCACCTGCCCGCCGCGCTTGTCGCCGCTGAACGCGGCGAGGACCGGGCCCATCTCGTCGCCGTTCTCCAGCACGGCCTGCTTCTCCTTGGTGGAGGTGGCCGGGTCGAAGAACGTCTTCCAGTTCTTCTTGATCTGTTTCTCGGCGGCCGCCGTGTCCGCGGGCGCGCTCGCGGACACGGTTGTCTCGCCGGGCTCGGCGGTCGTCCGTTCCACGGTCGGCGTGGGCGGCGCCGTGTCGCCGCCGCCCCCGCTGTCGTCGCTGCACGCCGCGAGGGCCGGGGCGAGGAGGAGTACCAGGGCGGCCGCCAGGGCCGTACCCCGTCCCGCCGCGCGTGGGCCGCGGGCCCGCCGTCCGTTCGCCCGCCTGAGGTCGCTCCCGAGAACCATCTGGCTCACCACCGGGTGTCGGTCCGGGCGGTGCGCGCCCGGTGCTTTCAGGGTCAGGTTGCAGGGGGCATAGTGCAAGCCATCGGCTGAGATGGACAGACACACGACGTGTGGAGGCCCTGATGCGGACAGCCCGACCGCGCGACGCGCACCCCGTTCCCGGGCCCGCCTGGGCCGGCTGGGCCGCGCTCGCCGCCGGAGCGGTGCTGTGCGTCGTCGGCTGGTACGGCGTCTCCGGCGAGCGCTTCGCCGAACGCCAGCTCCCCTACCTGGCCTCCTGCACGGTGCCCGGCGCCGCGCTGATCGTCGCGGGCGCGGTCCTCCTCGCCCGCGGCCGGGACGCCCTGGCCGCCTCGCGCGTCGAGGAGCTGTACGGCCTCCTGGTCGCCGCCGACCCGTCCGGCGCCGAGGCCGAGGCGGCCGGGCAGGCGGCCGCTGTGCCGCTCGCCACCAGCGGCAGACTGCTGATGGTCCCCGGCGGCACCCTCTGGCACCGCGCGGACTGCCCGCTGGTGGCGGGGAAGGCGGAGGCGGTGCCGGTGGACTCACGGGTCCTGGCGAGCGGTGAACTGCGCCCCTGCCCGATCTGCGAAGCGCCCGACGGAAGCGACCCCGCCGAGCCCGCGGAGGGCTGATGGCCCCGCTGACGTACGACCTCACGCTGGCCTCGCTGACGTACGACCTGACGCTGGCCGGGCTGTCGGTCGGCAGCGCGGCCGCCCTCACCGGGATCGGCCTGATCGTCACGTACCGGGCGACGGGCGTGCTCAACTTCGCGCACGGGGCGATCGCGATGGTGTGCGCGTATCTGCTGCGGCAGTGCACCGTGGAGTGGGGGTGGCCGCTCTGGCTCGGCACCCTCGTGACCCTGCTGCTGGCCGCCCCCGCCCTCGGCCTGGCCCTGGAGCGCCTCGTCTTCCGCCCGCTCGCCGTGCTCGGCGGCGACCCCGCGCAGACCCTCGTCGCCTCCATCGGCGTCTTCGTCCTCCTCGTCGGCGGGGCCGTGCTGGTGTGGGGGCAGGGGGCGCGGGACGACGCACCGACGCTGGTGCCGGGCGACCCGTGGGGCCAGTTGGCGGTGGTCGTGGCGGTCGCGGCGGCCGTGGGCGTGGTCACCGGCCGGACGCGCTTCGGCCGCGAACTCCGGGCCGTCATGGACGACCGTTCCCTCGCCGTCCTCGGTGGTGTCGACGCGGACCGGGTCGCCGCCGCGGGCTGGGCGTTCGGCTCCTTCACCGCGGGCCTGACGGGGGTGCTCCTGGCGCCCTACGTACGCCTCGACCCGTACGGCATGCCGCTGCTGGTGATGGAGGTGGTCGCCGTGGCGGTCGCCGCCCGGATGCGCAGCCTCCCGGTGGCCGTGCTGGTCGCACTGGCCATCGGGGTCGCGCAGAGCCAGCTGACCCGGTTCCACCCGTCGGGCCGGGCGGAGCCGCTGCTCCAGGCGGTGGGCGCCAACCTCTTCGTGGTCGCCCTGCTGGTCGCGGCGCTCGTCCTGCCCGGCGTGGGGACCCGCGACGCGCTGCCCCGCACGGCGACCGTGCGGGGCAGCGCCCCCGCCGGCGCCTGGATCGTGGCGCTCGCGCTGTTCCTGATCCCGCTGGGCTTCGCGGGCGAGGACCTGCACACCGCCGTCCAGGTCCCGGCGCTGGGCGTGGTCCTGCTCTCCCTGGTGGTGGTGACGGGCCGGGGCGGCCAGATCTCCCTGGGCCAGGCCGCGTACGCGGGTCTGGGCGCGCTCTTCACGGCCCTGCTGTCGGCCGGCCGCCTCCCGTTCCTCCCGGCCCTGCCCGAGCTGACCGCCCTCCTCGTCGCCGTCCTCCTCGTGGCCCCGCTCGGCCTGCTGACCGGCGGGCCGGCCATCCGCCGCCACGGTCTGGCGCTGGCCCTCGCCACGTTCGCCGTGGGCGTCGGCGTCAGCCGCTTCGTCCTCGCCCAGCCCTACGCGACCTCGGGCCTGACCCCGACACGCCCCACGGGCTTCGAGGGGGACCGCGCCTACTACGTCCTGGAGCTGGGCCTGCTGCTCCTCGCCCTGCTGGCCACCCGCGCCCTGCGCCGTGGCCGCACCGGCCGGGCCCTCGCCGCTCTGCGGGACCACGAGTCCGGCGCGTCGGCGGCGGGCGTTCGGGTGCCGTCGCTGAAGCTGGCCGCGTTCGTGGCGGGCGCCGCCCTGGCCGCCCTCGGCGGCGGCATGCTCGCCATGGGCGTCCGGGCCTTCGACCCCGCCGCCTACGACCCCGTCCGCGGCCTCCTCTGGTTCGCAGCGATCGTCGTCCTGGGGGCCGACAGCACACTCGGCGCCCTCGCGGCGGCGGCCCTCCTGGTGGGCCTGGACGCCGGTACGAAGGGCGGCGTGGCGGCGGCGCTGATCGGCCTCCTGGCGGCTCTGGTGGGCCGCTTCCCGGGCGGTGCCCACGAGGCGCTGCGGGCGGGAGTCGCCCGACTGCGTCCCGGGTCGGGCGGCCGACGCGCACTGACGCCGACGGGGGTGCGGGCCCGGGAGCGGCTACGGGCGGGCAGGTCGTCGAGCGGCGGGAGTGCGGCGAGGACCGGGCGGGGCGCGACGGGAGCGGGCCGGGGCGGGCCGTACGGGGCAGAGACGAACCGAAGCGCGGCGAGCACCCCGGAGGCGGACCGAGGCGTCTCCGAGGCTCCACTGCCGCCGCGGGCCGGGATCGGGCCGGCCCGCACGGCGAGACCGGCGGAGACCGCACCCGGCCCGACAGAAACGGACCCGGGCACACCGGACGCGCCGGAGACGGACCGAGGCGGATCCCACGCCCCACAACCGCCACGGGCCGGGCCCACACCCCACGCGGCCCGCACCGCCAGCCCGGCCGAGACCGCACCCGGCGAACCGTCCCTGCCGCCCCGGCCCGGGACGGGCACCGGCACCGGCCCCGTGCAGCGCCGGGCCCGCACGGGTGCCCCGCCCTCGGCACTCCCCCTCCGGGCCCGCCACCTCCGCGTCGATTACGGCGGCTTCATCGCGCTCGACGGTGTCGACCTCGACGTGCTTCCGGGGCGGGTCGGCGCGGTGGTGGGCCCCAACGGGGCCGGGAAGAGCACCCTCTTCCACTGTCTCGCCGGGACGTCGCGGCCGGGGCAGGGCCGCGTGCGGCTCGGCGGACGGGACATCACGAGGCTTCCGGCGCACGCGCGCACGCGGCTCGGCATCGCCCGGACGTTCCAACAGCTGGCGGTCTTCCCGTCCTTGACCGTGGCGGAGAACGTACGGGTGGGGGCCGAGCAGGGGCGCGTCGCCGATCCCGCGGCCGTGGAGCGGGCGTTGCGGCTGTTCGGGCTGGACGGGGCGGTACGGACGGCACCGGCGGCCGGGCTGCCGACGGGGACGCTGCGGCGGGTCGAGCTGGCGCGGGCGCTCGCCGGAAGCCCGCGGGTGCTGCTGCTCGACGAGCCCGCCGCCGGACTCGACACGGCCGAAGTGGCCGCCCTGGCCCGCGTCCTGCGCGCCCTCGCCGACGACGGCATGGCCCTGCTGGTCGTCGAGCACGACCTGGACCTCGTCGCGGACCTCGCGGACGTCGTGCACGTCATGGCGACGGGCCGGATCGTCACCTCCGGTCCCGCCGGCCACGTCCTGCGCGCACCGGGCCCGCTCGGCCCCCTCGACCCGGCGGTGGATCGATGACCCTCCTCTCCCTGCGCCGCGTCCGCGTCCGCTACGGCCCCCTGGAGGCCCTGCACGGCATCACCCTCGCCGCCCCGGGCCCCGGTCTCACCGTCCTGCTGGGCCGCAACGGCTCCGGCCGGACGACGGCACTGCGGGCCCTCGCCGGCACGGTCCCGCTCTCCGGCGGCGCCGTGGTGTGGGACGGGGTCGACGTGACCCGGACACCGGCGTACGAGCGGGCCCGGCGGGGTCTCGTCCTCGTCCCCGAGCGGCGGGCGGTCTTCGGTTCGCTCACCGTGCGCGAGAACCTCGAACTGGCCACGCCGGACCTCTCGTACGCCCTGGCCGCCTATCCGCGGCTCGGTGCCCTGCTCCCGCGCCGCGCCGGCACCCTCTCCGGGGGCGAGCAGCGCATGCTCGCCCTCGCCCGTGCCCTGTCGGTGCCCACGCGGCGGGTCGTGCTCGTCGACGAACCCGCCCAGGGCATGTCACCGGCGGTCGCGGCCCGCACGTACGGACTGCTGAGCCGCCTCGACGCCTGTGTGGTCGTCGCCGAACAGCGCCTGCCGCCGGAGCTGCGGGACGTACCGGGTGTCCTCGTGCACGAACTGCGGCGCGGGACGGTGGTCTTCGGCGGCGAGGCGGCCGAACTCGCGTGACGGGCCCGGCGGACGGGTCAGAGGTCGAGCCGCTGGCCCGGCACGATCAGGTCGGGGTCGCCCCCGATGACGGCCCTGTTGGCGGCGTAGACCTGCCGCCAGGTGGTCCCGTGCCGGGCGGCGATACCGTTCAGCGTGTCGCCCTGCCGGACGGTGTAGTCGCCGCGGGACGAGCCCCGGTCCGCGTGGCCGACGGGCCGCGACGGGGTCTTTCCGGCGGACGTCTCGGGCCTCGCGGGGGTGGCCCGGTTCGATCCGGTCGTGGCCGCGCCGGCGGAGGGCGCGCCGGGCGCGCTGCCGGTCGCCCCGGCACGGCGGGAGCAGGTGGGCCACGCTCCCCAGCCCTGGGCCCGCTGGACCTTGGTGGCGACCGCGATCTGCTGGGACCGGGAGGCCCGGTCGGCGGTCGCCGCGTAGGCGGTGCCACCGTAGGCGCGCCAGGTGGAGGCGGCGAACTGCAGGCCGCCGTAGTAGCCGTTGCCGGTGTTGATGTGCCAGTCGCCGCCGCTCTCGCACTTGGCGATGCGGTCCCACACCCCGCTGTCGGCCGCCGAGGCGGTGCCGGTCAGGGCCAGGAGTCCCAGCGGGGCGAGCAGCGCCGCCCCGGCGAGGACCGCAGTCGTACGCGTCCTGCGGGAGCTGCGGCGCGTGGTATCGGCACATTCGGACATGAAGATCCCTCTCCACGGACCCGGGGTCCCCCGGAGCGGGGCGCTTCCCGCGCATGGACGCGGGTGTCGCGCTCCGCCCCGTCCGCCGGAGATGGTGCTGCGCGCTGTCTGGCTCTGCGCGGCCGGCGGACGTACCCGAGCGGTGCTCGTTGCACACGGCCGGGAATGTAAAGAGGTTGACGAGCTGTCAGCAAGCAATCGCCCGTCCTGGGAGGCCAGTTCGCGGTTACCGCGAGTAGCGGTCAAATCAGGCCACCCATTTCATTCCCTGATTTCCGGATATGTCGACCAAGTGACCCGATGGCCTGTGACTCACTTCACCGGATCAACTTCCTCGGACCTCGGGGAAGTTGGCGCGGAGTAACCGATTCCGCCCAAGGTTTCACGCTGCGCTGCGGTTGGTTCGATTCCGTTCGTCGTCGGGCGTGACTCCGGCCACAGATCGCCCGTTGTCTTCTGCATGAGCCGGAACCTCCGTGCTCATGGGCCGGGCGCCACCCGGCACCGACACGCACCGCATCCCGAGGAGCCACCCGTGCCGCGCATGCTCGAGGTCAGCGACGAGGTACGCGCCGAGATCGGCGACGAAGAAGCCGACCGGCTGCTCGCCGGAGAGAACGCCCCCGGCGGCTACGACTGCACGTCGTGCCGCACCCCCGGCGACTCCGAACAGGAGCGCACCAGCACCGTCCTCTTCGTGGGCGACGAGACAGCCGTGCTCGCCTTCGCCCACTCCACCTGTCTGCCCTCCCAGGTCGTCCAGGTCACCGAGGAGCAGTTGCAGGGCGCCGCCCGTTCCATCGCCGGGGACAGCCCGGCCCCGGCCGCGCCCGAGCAGGCCGTGCTCGGGGTCACCAGCGGACTGATCCTGCTCAGCGGCGAGCTGCACCCGGCGCTGGTCGTCGAACCGACCGCCCCCATCGCTCGCCCCGGCACCACCGGCGTCGGCGACGACTTCCTGCCGCTGCTCATCGAGCAGGGCTTCATGCCGCTCCCCCAGATCGACTCCGTACCGCCCGTGCTGCACGGCTGGTCGGTCCTGCTCGCCATGGGACAGCTGCACGCCATCCTGCAGCCCGGCACCACCGGTGGTTCACCGGTCGCGTGGTGGCAGGCCCACCAGGCACTGCAGGTCGCCGACGCGTGGCGGGCCGCCGCCAACAAGCACCAGCAGGTCCTGATGTTCGCGGCGCCGGTGGGGTCGATCGGGCGGCAGCCGCGGGAGGACCTGCTGCGGGACGCGCTCGACAAGGCCGCGGCGAACGGGAAGCTGGTGGCGGCGACCCTGCCGCTGGCCGGCACCTGAGCGCACCGCCCGCCGGAGCCGTCACGACCCGCCCCTCGGGGCGCGATCCCTTCCCGTAGCCCGACTTCCCGGAGGCTGAATGGTTGAGGTAGCGCATCCCTTCCGGGGCGGGGTCGTTGGCACAGGCGTGCACGCATACGACGTTCCCCGCCGCCAGTCCTACCCGTCGATCCCGTCCATGCGGCCGACCCAGGATCCTTCGGCCACGCCCATCTACGACACGCTCTACGCGGAGTGGGTCAGGAGCTATCGGACCCTGCCGGGCGACCGGCACGGGGAGGAGGATCTGGGGTTCACGGGCTTCGGCACCCCGTCGCACGGCTCCGGCGGATCACGCGTCACCGGGTCGTACACCTCCGGTTCGTACGGCGCCCGGCACGCGGCGGGGCATCTCGCCACCCAGCGCGAGACGCAGCCCGGTCACACCTCCGGAACGGCGGCCGTGTGGCAGCCGGTCGGGCGCATCCCCACCGGGCACACGGGGATGCACCACATCCCGTCGCCCCTGCCCCCGAACCCGCGCCGGGGTCTGTGACCACGCGGAGACGCGAAGCGGCGCGCAGGGACACATGAGGAGGGCGGCCGCCCGAAGGTCGGATGACCTCGGGCAGCCGCCCTCCTCACGCGCGTGCCGTGGACGCCGGTGGGGCTACTTCTTCTTGCCGCGCTTCTCGCGCACCCGGACCGAGATGTGGATCGGTGTGCCCTCGAAGCCGAACTCCTCACGCAGGCGGCGCTCGATGAAGCGCCGGTAGCCCGCCTCGATGAAGCCGGAGGCGAAGAGGACGAAACGCGGGGGCTTGGTGCCGGCCTGGGTGCCGAACAGGATGCGGGGCTGCTTGCCGCCGCGGATCGGGTGCGGGTGGGCGGCGACCAGCTCGCCGAGGAAGGCGTTCAGGCGGCCCGTCGGGACCCGGGTCTCCCAGCCGGCGAGCGCCGTCTCGATCGCGGGGACCAGCTTCTCCATGTGCCGGCCGGTGCGCGCCGAGACATTGACCCGGGGCGCCCAGGCGATCTGGCCGAACTCGGTCTCGATCTCCCGCTCCAGGTAGTAGCGGCGCTCCTCGTCGAGGGTGTCCCACTTGTTGTACGCGACGACCAGCGCGCGGCCGGCCTCGACCGCCATCGTCACGATGCGCTGGTCCTGGACCGAGATGGACTCGGAGGCGTCGATGAGGATGACCGCCACCTCCGCCTTCTCGACGGCCGCCGCGGTGCGCAGCGAGGCGTAGTAGTCGGCGCCCTGCTGGAGGTGGACCCGCTTGCGGATGCCCGCCGTGTCGACGAACTTCCAGGTGACACCGCCGAGTTCGATCAGCTCGTCGACCGGGTCACGGGTCGTGCCCGCGATCTCGTTGACGACGACGCGCTCCTCGTTCGCCACCTTGTTCAGGAGCGAGGACTTGCCGACGTTCGGGCGGCCGATCAGCGCGATGCGGCGCGGGCCGCCGACCGCGGTGCCGAAGCTCTGCTCGGGTGCCTCCGGCAGGGCCTCCAGGACGGCGTCCAGCATGTCGCCGGTGCCGCGGCCGTGCAGCGAGGAGACCGGGTGCGGCTCGCCGATGCCGAGGGACCACAGGGCGGTCGCATCGGCCTCGCCGCTCGGGCCGTCGACCTTGTTGGCGCACAGCACCACGGGCTTGTTGGCCTTGCGCAGCAGCCGGACGACGGCCTCGTCGGTGTCGGTGACGCCGACCTTGGCGTCCACGACGAAGACGACGGCGTCGGCGGCCTCGATGGCGTACTCGGCCTGCGCGGCGACGGAGGCGTCGATGCCGAGGACGTCCTGCTCCCAGCCGCCGGTGTCGACGACCTTGAAGCGGCGGCCCGCCCACTCGGCCTCGTAGGTGACGCGGTCACGGGTGACGCCGGGCTTGTCCTCGACGACCGCCTCGCGGCGGCCGATGATGCGGTTCACGAGCGTCGACTTGCCGACGTTCGGACGGCCGACGACGGCGAGGACGGGCAGGGGACCGTGCCCCGCCTCCTCGATGGCGCCCTCGACGTCCTCGACGTCGAAGCCCTCTTCCGCGGCGAGCTCCATGAACTGCGCGTACTCGGCGTCGCCAAGCTCTCCGTGCTCGTGCTCGGAGGGAAACTGGTCGTTCATGAAGTCCGTACCTCGTAGTTCATCGTGGTGATCGGTGGAGCACCCGGCTCGTCCGCCGGATGGTCCACTACTCAGTGTCGCCCAGCGCCCGACCGGACGCCCGGCGTTTTACCGACGGCCGGTGAGCCGCCGGGCATGCTCCAGGTGCGCGCCCAGCTGCTGCTGGATGCGTACGGTCGCCTCGTCGAGCGCCTTGCGTGTACGCCGTCCGCTGCCGTCGCCCGCCTCGAACGGGTCGCCGAAGACCACGTCGACGCGGGAACGCAGCGGGGGCAGCCCCTTGATCAGCCGTCCGCGCCGCTCCGTGCTCCCCAGGACGGCCACCGGCACGATCGGCGCTCCGCTGCGCACGGCGAAGTAGGAGAGCCCGGCGCGCAGCGAGGCGAAGTCGCCCTCGCCCCGGGTGCCCTCCGGGAAGATGCCCAGCACACCGCCGCCCTCCAGGACGGCCAGGGCGCGGGTGATGGCGGTGCGGTCGGCGGTCGAGCGGTCGACCTCCACCTGGCCGACGGCGCGCATGAACGGGCCGAGCGGCCCGACGAACGCCTCCTTCTTGACCAGGAAGTGCGAGGGCCGGGGCGCCACGCCGATGACCATGGGGCCGTCGACGATGTGGGAGTGGTTGGGGGCGAGGATCACCGGGCCGGTCGTGGGGACCCGCCAGGCGCCCAGCACGCGCGGCTTCCACAGCCCGTACATCAGGCCGACGCCGATACGCCGGCCCACCTCGGCACCGAGCGGCGTAGGGGCCGCGGGCGAGGCGGCCCGGTCCGTGGCGGCCTGGCTCACTTGCCCGCCCGCTTCTCCTCGACGAGGGTGACCACGCACTCGATGACCTGCTGGAGCGTGAGGTCCGAGGTGTCCACCTCGACCGCGTCGTCCGCCTTGGCGAGCGGCGAGGTCGTACGGCTGGAGTCGGCCGCGTCCCGCTTGAGCAGGGCCTCGCGGGTGGCCTGGACATCGGCGCCCTTCAGCTCGCCGCTGCGGCGGGCGGCGCGGGCCTCGGGCGAGGCGGTGAGGAAGATCTTCAGGTCGGCGTCCGGCAGCACGGTCGTGCCGATGTCGCGGCCCTCGACGACGATGCCGTGCGCGGCGTCCGCCGCGATGGACCGCTGCAGCTCGGTGATCCGCGTCCGCACCTCCGGTACGGCGCTGACCGCGCTGACCTTGGAGGTGACCTCCTGGGTGCGGATCGGTCCGGCGACGTCCGTGCCGTCGACGGTGATGGTCGGCCCGGACGGGTCCGTGCCCGACACGATCTCCGGCTTGCCGGCCACGGCCGCGACCGCCGAGGGGTCGTCTATGTCGATGCCGTTGTTGACCATCCACCAGGTGATCGCCCGGTACTGGGCTCCCGTGTCCAGGTAGCTCAGCCCGAGCTGCGCGGCCACGGCCTTCGAGGTGCTCGACTTGCCCGTGCCGGAGGGGCCGTCGATGGCAACGATCACTGTGGCGCGTTCCACTGGGGAGCACCTTTCCTGGTCCGAGGTGGTGGGGCGGGACGGAAAGCGGCCCCGGACAAGGGTACTGGTTGCGCGTGACCCGTCCGGCCCTGCCCACCGCCCCCGGCACCCACCCCTACTGCCGGATCGCCCAGCCCCGCTCCCGCAACGCCCCCGTCAGCACCACCGCCGCCTTCGGCTCCACCATCAACTGCACCAGACCGGCCTGCTGCCCGGTGGCGTGCTCGATGCGGACGTCCTCGATGTTGATGCCGGCGGTGCCCGCGTCGGCGAAGATGCGGGCCAGCTGGCCGGGCTGGTCGTCGATCAGTACCGCCACCACTTCGTAGACCCGTGGTGCGGACCCGTGTTTGCCGGGGACGCGGACCTGGCCGGCGTTGCCGCGGCGCAGGACGTCCTCGATGCCGGTCATGCCCTCGCGGCGCTTGGCCTCGTCGCCGGCCTGGAGGGCGCGCAGGGCCTGGACGGTCTCGTCGAGGTCGGCGGAGACGTCGGTGAGGAGATCGGCGACCGGGCCGGGGTTGGCGGAGAGGATGTCCATCCACATGCGCGGGTCGGAGGCCGCGATCCGGGTCACGTCCCTGATGCCCTGCCCGCACAGCCGCACGGCCGACTCCTCGGCGTGCTCCAGCCGCGCGGCGACCAGGCTGGACACCAGATGCGGCATGTGGGAGACCAGGGCCACGGCGCGGTCGTGGGTGTCCGCGTCCATGACCACCGGGACGGCCCGGCAGTGCGAGACCAGCTCCAGGGCGAGGTTCAGGACTTCGGTGTCGGTGTCCCGGGTCGGGGTGAGCACCCAGGGGCGGCCCTCGAAGAGCTCGGCCGTGGCGGCCAGCGGGCCGGACTTCTCCCGGCCCGACATGGGGTGCGAGCCGATGTAGCAGGAGAGGTCGAGGCCCAGCTCCTCCAGCTCGCGGCGGGGTCCGCCCTTCACGGAGGCCACGTCGAGGTAGCCGCGGGCGAGACCCCGGCGCATGGCGTCGGCGAGGGTCGCGGCCACGTGCGCGGGCGGGGCGGCGACGATCGCGAGGTCCACCGGGCCCTCGGGCGCCTCGTCGGTGCCGGCGCCGAGCGCGGCCGCCGTACGGGCCTGCTCGGGGTTGTGGTCGACGAGGTGGACGGTGACACCGCGCTGGGCCAGGGCGAGGGCGGCGGAGGTGCCGATCAGCCCGGTGCCGATGACGAGTGCCGTTCTCACTGGGCGATGTCCTTGCGGAGCGTGGCCGCGGCCCCCAGGTACACGTGCGCGATCTCCGAGCGCGGCCGGTCGGACTCTATGTGCGCGAGGATCCGCACCACCCGGGGCAGGGCGCCCTCGATGTCCAGCTCCTGCGCGCAGATCAGCGGTACGTCGACGATGCCGAGCTTGCGGGCGGCGGCGGCCGGGAAGTCGCTGTGCAGGTCGGGGGTGGCCGTGAACCAGATGCTGATCAGGTCGTCCGGGGTGAGTTCGTTGCGCTCCAGGACCGCGGTGAGCAGCTCGCCCACCTGCTCGTCCATGTGCCCCGCCTCGTCCCGTTCGAGTTGGACGGCGCCCCGGACCGCTCGTACCGCCACGGCTGTGCTCCTCACTGCTGGACATCCCGGCTGGTTGTACGAACAGCCTAGTCACCCGCCCCGGGCCACCGCGCGGCGCCCGCCTGCCGAAACGCCTGGCCGAAAGACGTCCACGGGGGACGGATCACCGCCACGGATCCCGACAAGGTCACGCGAACATCGCAGTCCTCCCGTTCAGCGCGAAACACCCCCGTACGCGAAACACACGTTTTGTGGCACTCTCTCCCGAGTTGCTTCTTCTTCGGTGTTTTCGGTGCGAAGATGCTGCTGCTCCGCTCGGAGCGCTCCCCGGCCGGCTCCTGACGACCGTCGGCGGTCTCGTGTTCACCGCGCTCACGGTCGCCCGGCCGATCTCCGCCCTCTGGTTCTTCCGCACGTACGGAGTGACGACATGACGATGGGTTCCACGCGGCGCACGATGCTGGCCACCGGCGCGGCGGGCACGGCGGCGCTGCTGGTGGGGTGCGGTGAGCAGGGCGGCGACGGCGGCGGGGACACCGCGGAGAAGTCCTCGCCCGCGGGGACCGGCGCGGACGGCGGCGAGGAGCTGGCGACGACGGCCGACATCCCGGTGGGCGGGGGAAAGATCTTCGACGATCAGAAGATCGTCGTGACCCAGCCCGCGGAGGGCGACTTCAAGGCCTTCTCGGCGATCTGCACCCACCTGGGCTGCGTCGTCAGCAGCGTCTCGGACGAGACGATCAACTGCGCCTGCCACGGCAGCAGGTTCAGCATCACGGACGGGGCGGTCGCCCGGGGACCGGCCACCCGGCCGCTGCCCGCCGAGAAGATCACGGTCGCCGGAAATTCGATTCTGCGGCCCTGATCCACCCCGTACGCTCCGGCATATGCAGCCCCCGCATCCGCACGACCTGGTCCGCGACCACACCGTCTACGCCTGTGTGATGGGGTCGCGGGCCTTCGGTCTCGCGACGGACGGCAGCGACACGGACCGGCGGGGAGTCTTCCTGGCCCCCACCGAGCTGTTCTGGCGCTTCGAGAAGCCGCCGACGCACGTGGAGGGCCCGGCGCAGGAGCAGTTCGGCTGGGAGCTGGAGCGCTTCTGCAATCTGGCCCTGCGCGCCAACCCCAACATCCTGGAGTGCCTGCACTCCCCCCTGGTGGAGCACGTCGACGACACGGGCCGTGAACTGCTCGCCCTGCGTGGGGCGTTCCTGTCCCTCCGGGCCCATGAGACGTTCGCCCGCTACGCCCTCGGCCAGCGCAAGAAGCTCGACGCGGACGTCCGTACGCACGGCATCCCCCGCTGGAAGCACGCGATGCATCTGCTCCGCCTGCTGATGAGCTGCCGGGACCTGCTGCGCACGGGCGAGCTGACCGTCGACGTGGGCGAGCAGCGCGAGCCCCTGCTGGAGGTGAAACGCGGCGAGGTGCCGTGGGCCCGGGTCGAGAACTGGATGGCGCGGCTGGCCTCGGAGGCCGCCGAGGCGGCGGACCGCAGCCCCCTGCCGCCGGAACCGGACGTGGCCAGGGTCGAGGACTTCGTCGTACGGACCCGACGCGCGTCGGCCCTCCGGGCCGCACGGGACTGAGCCGCACACCGCCCCGCACCCGCGAGCCCGCCCCGGCCCGGCCCCGCCCGCGAATCACCCCGGCGTCCCGGCACCCCAGCCCTTCAGCGCCTGAGCCCCTCAGTCCTTCAGACCCTCCAGCCGGACGCGGACGACGAAGTCGTGCAGGGCGTCGTACGCGGCGGGGTTCTCGGGCAGCGCCGACAGGGCCTGCTCCTCGTCCAGCACACGGTGCAGCCGCTCCACGTCCGCCGCCACGCGCTCCTGGTCGACGTCCGCCTTGCCGTGCTCCTCGGCCGCCTTCGCCGCGACGAGGTCCGGCAGATAGGCGGGGGCCTCCTCGGTCTGCGGCACCAAGGTGGGCAGATGGGCCTGCACCTCGCCGCTGCGCATGAGGTGGATGCCGGTGAGCAGCACCCGGAACGTGTAGAGCAGCGGCTTGAGTTCGCCGGTCTTCTCGAAGAGCCGCCACTGGGTGGTGGCGAACCCCCGGTAGTGATGGGCGTGGTGACGGGTGAGGACGCCGGGGGCGAGCGCGACCAGCTCGCGGTGCGTCTCGCCGGTGTGCACGACGAGCGGGGAGAGCAGCTGCTCCAGCACGTAGCCGTTGCGGCGCAGCATGAGCCGGGCGAACTTGCGCAGGTCGTGCGTGACGAGGTCCATCTCGACGCCGTCCCGGTCCCACATCCTCGACCGGGTCTCCTCCGGCTCGCGCAGCCCGACCAGTTCGCCTGCGGGCAGCAGATGCACACCGCGCAGGTCGACGTCCGAGTCGCGCGAGGGGAAGCCGTACAGGTGGGCTCCGGAGACGGTGGCGAACAGCAGCGGGTCGGGCTGTTCGGCCACCACGGGGGCCAGGTCGATGTCGAGGGCGTCGGTCATCCCTCAAGCGTCCCAGAGGGCTCCCAGCGAGACGAGGTCGCCCTGGTACTCGATCCGGTCGGCCCACTCGGCGGGCCAGGCGTCCGGCCCGTGGTAGGCGCCCGCGAAGGCACCGGTGAGGCAGGCGATGGAGTCGGAGTCGCCCGAGGTGCAGGCGGCGCGGCGCAGCGCGGTGACGGGCTCGTCGACGAAGAGCAGGAAGCACAGCAGCCCGGTGGCGAGGGCCTCCTCGGCGATCCAGCCCTCCCCCGTGGCCGTGCAGGGGTCGGTCTCGGGCGACGGGAGCCGCAGCGCCCGCTGGACGTTGTCCAGGGCTTGAAGGCACTCGTCCCAGCCCCGGGAGATGTAGTGCTCGGGCGAGGGGTCCTGGCTGTAGGTCCACAGGTCGCCGAGCCAGCGCGCGTGGTAGTGGGCGCGGTTCTCGTAGGCGTACGACCGCAGCCGGCCGACCAGGCCCATCGGTTCGGCGCCCTGGGCGAGCAGCCTGACGGCGTGGGCGGTGAGGTCGGACGCGGCGAGGGCGGTGGGGTGGCCGTGGGTGAGCGCGGCCTGCAGCTGGGCGGCGCCCGCGCGCTGTTCGTCGCTGAGCGGGCCGATCAGACCGAGCGGGGCGACGCGCATGTTGGCGCCGCAGCCCTTGGAGTGGATCTGGCTGGCGAACTGCCAGGGGTGGCGCTCGACCGCGAGGAGGTCGCAGGCGACCAGGCAGGTGTGGCCGGGGGCGCGGTTGTTCTCCGGGGAGCGGGACCACTCCACGAACTCCTTGCGGACGGCCCGCTCCAGCGCCTCGGCGCCGAGTGATCCGCGGTCCATGGCCGCCCGCAGCCCGTGGGCCAGCGCCAGGGTCATCTGGGTGTCGTCCGTGACGATCGCGGGCTTCGGCAGCGCCATCTTCCGCCAGGGTCCGCATGTGGCGAGGATCGACGGGACGTCGTTGAACTCCGTCGGGTGGCCGAGGGCGTCTCCGAGGGCGAGGCCGAGCAGGGATCCGGTGGCCGAGCGCTTCGTACGCAGCGTCGTGGTCATCAGGGCCGTCCTTCCGTGGTGGGTCGCAGCAGGGGCGGGTGCAGGGCGGTGGCCCCTCCCGCCCGGTACAGCGCGGCGGGCTTGCCGCGACCGCCGGTCAGGCGGGCGGCACCGGGCACCTGTTCGACGAAGCCGGGCGTGGCCAGCACCTTGCGCCGGAAGTTGGGCCGGTCGATCGGAGTGCCCCACACCGTCTCGTAGACCTGCTGCAGCTCGCCGAGGGTGAACTCGGGCGGACAGAAGGAGGTGGCGAGACAGGTGTACTCCAGCTTGGCGCCGACGCGTTCGTGGGCGTCGGCGAGGATGCGGTCGTGGTCGAAGGCGAGCGGGCCGATGGCGTTGAACCGCAGCCACTGGGCCTGGGCCGCGTCGCCGCCGCCGTGCGGGGCGGGCAGGTCGGGGAAGAGCGCGGCGAACGCGACGGTGACGACCCGCATCCGCGGGTCCCTCCCCGGCTCGCTGTAGGTCCGCAACTGCTCCAGGTGGAGGCCCGGGACCTCCGAGACCCCGGTCTCCTCCGCGAGTTCGCGCCAGGCGGCCTCCTCCGCGGACTCGCCCGGCAGCACGAACCCGCCGGGCAGGGCCCAGCGGCCCGCGTACGGTTCCTGCCCGCGTTCGACGAGCAGCACCTGGAGGGTCCCGGCGCGGACGGTGAAGACGGCCAGGTCGACGGTGACGGCGAAGGGTTCGTAGGCGTACTTGTCGTAGCCCGCCGGTGAGCTCATCTCCACCACCCTCATTTATGGTCACCATGACTAATAGTCATAACGACTATAAAAGGGCGGGGCGGGTCTGCACAACCCTTTTACGGGGAAGGGAACGCCAAGACCGGCACCGGGAACGGCAAAGGGCCGGCCCCGAAGGAAAACCCGGGACCGGCACCTGCTCGTACGTGACGGGCGACCCTAGAGGTCGACCTCCTGCATCAGCATCCCGACCTCGGTGTTGGACAGCCGGCGCAGCCAGCCCGACTTCTGGTCGCCGAGGGTGATCGGCCCGAAGGCCACGCGCACCAGCTTGTCGACCGGGAACCCGGCCTCCGCCAGCATCCGGCGCACGATGTGCTTGCGCCCCTCGTGCAGGGTGACCTCGACGAGGTAGTTCTTGCCGGTCTGCTGCACGACCCGGAAGTGGTCCGCGCGCGCGTACCCGTCCTCCAGCTGGATGCCGTCCTTGAGCTGCTTGCCCAGGTCACGCGGGATCGGGCCCACGATGTGCGCGAGGTAGACCTTCTTCACGCCGTACTTGGGGTGGGTCAGCCGGTGCGCCAGCTCACCGTGGTTGGTGAGCAGGATGACACCCTCGGTCTCGGTGTCGAGCCGCCCCACGTGGAAGAGCCGGGTCTCGCGGTTGGTGACGTAGTCACCGAGGCACTGACGGCCCTCGTTGTCCTCCATCGTGGAGACGACACCGGCCGGCTTGTTCAGCGAGAAGAACTGGTACGACTGGGTCGCGACGGTCAGCCCGTCGACCTTGACCTCGTCCTTCTCCGGGTCGACCCGCTTGCCCTGCTCCAGCACGATCTCGCCGTTGACCTCGACGCGCGCCTGCTCGATCAGCTCCTCGCAGGCACGCCGGGAGCCGTAGCCCGCGCGCGCGAGGATCTTCTGCAGCCGCTCGCCCTCCTGCTCGGCGCCCGGGAAGGTCTTGGGCAGCTTGACGTCCTTCTTGCCCGCGTACCGCTCCCGGTTGCGCTCCTCCGCCCGCGCGTCGTACTCGCGGGAGGTCGCCGGGGCCGACCGGCCGCGCCCGCCGCTCGGGGACTGCCTGGGGCCGCCCTTCGCGCCTCCGCGCGCGGAGGCGCCGCGCCCCGACTTCGGTCCGTCCGGCGAGGCGCCGGGGCCCACGTCGTAGCGGCGCTCCTCGGGGCGGGGGTTCTTCGGCCGGCCGCCCTGCCTGTCGTCGCGGTCGTTCCCCGCGCCGCGGTAGTTACCGCGGCCACCGCTGCTCCCGCCGCGGCCGCCGCTGTTGCCACCACGGCTCCCGCCGTTGTTTCCGCTGCTGTTCCTGCCGCTGCTGCTTCGCATCAAAGTTCCGTCTTGTCGTCTGCGTCCTCGGAATCCGGAGCGTCCGGATCGAACGACGGTACGGCTTCCTGGGTCTCGGCCTCGATCGCCTCAGCCTCCGGGAGGAAGGGCGCGAGCTCCGGGAGCTCGTCCAGGCCGCGCAGGCCCATCCGCTCCAGGAAGTAGTTCGTCGTCCTGTACAGGATCGCACCTGTTTCGGGTTCCGCGCCCGCCTCCTCGACCAGACCCCGCTGGAGGAGGGTGCGCATGACCCCGTCGCAGTTGACTCCCCGCACGGCGGAGACCCTGCTCCGGCTCACCGGCTGCCGGTACGCGACCACCGCCAGCGTCTCCAGCGCGGCCTGGGTCAGCCGGGCCTGCTGGCCGTCGAGCACGAAGCGTTCGACGGCGGCGGCGTACTCGGGCCGGGTGTAGTACCGCCAGCCCCCGGCGATCAGCCGCAGCTCGAAACCGCGCCCCTGTACCGCGTAGTCGTCGGCCAGTTCCCTGAGCGCCTTGGCGATCTGCCGCTTGGGCCGCTCCAGGATCTTCGCCAGATGCTCCTCCGTCGCGGGCTCGTCCACGACCATGAGGACGGCCTCCAGAGCGGGCTTGAGGTCGAGGCCGGCGACGCTACGCGCGCCCTCGGGCCCCACGGTTCTCTCCTCGCTCATGCCTTCTCCTCCTTGACCGGCCGGTCCGGCCGGGGCGATTCGGGCGGCTCGGGCGGCCGGTCGAACTCGTCCGTGACCACGGGCTCCGCGTCCCCGTCCCCGCCGGTCCACCGCACGATCAGATCCCCGAGCGCGGTCTCCTGGTCGAGGGCCACGGCCTTCTCCCGGTAGAGCTCCAGCAGCGCGAGGAAGCGGGCGACGACGGTGAGGGTGTCGTCGGTGTCCTCGACGAGCACCCGGAACGACGCCTCCCCGAGCACCCGCAGCCGCGCGACGACGATGCCGGCCTGCTCCTGCACGCTCACCAGCGGCGCGTGGATGTGGTCGACGTACACCTGCGGCTTGGGCCTGGGCTGCATCGCCTTCACGGCCAGCCTGGCGAATCCTTCCGCCCCGATGCTGATGACCACCTCGGGCAACAGCTCCGCGTGCTGCGGCTCCAGCCCGACGGTCCGCGGATACCGCCGCGCCTCCTCGTCCAGCCGGCGGTTGAAGATCTCCGCGATCTGCTTGTACGCCCGGTACTGCAGCAGTCGGGCGAACAGCAGGTCCCGGGCTTCGAGGAGTGCGAGGTCGGCCTCGTCCTCCACCTCGGCGGCGGGCAGCAGCCTGGCCGCCTTCAGATCCAGCAGGGTGGCCGCGACCACCAGGAACTCGGTCGTCTCGTCGAGGTCCCAGTCCGGTCCCATCGCCCTGAGGTGCGTCATGAACTCGTCGGTGACCTTGGAGAGCGCGACCTCGGTGACGTCCAGCTTGTGCTTGGAGATCAGCTGGAGGAGGAGATCGAAGGGGCCCTCGAAGTTGGCGAGCCGCACCGTGAAGACACCGTCGTCGGAGTCTTGGGAGCCGTCGGGGTCTTCGGAGCCGTCGGGGTCACCGGCCGTCCGCTCGGCCGCATCGGGCACGGCACCGCTGCCGGCTTCGGCTTCGGCTTCGGCTTCGGCTTCGGCTTCGGCTTCGGCTTCGGCTTCGGCTTCGGCTTCGGCTTCGGCTTCGGCTTCGGCTTCGGCTTCGGCGGGGACGGTAGCGGTGGCGGGCGGCGCCTCGTCGCTGTCGGCCGGTTCCGCCGGTTCGGCCGGCGCGGCCGGCGCGGCCGGGGGCGCGGCTCCAGGCCCCTTCCCCAGCGCACGCCGACGGCCGGCAGAACCACCGGAAGCCGGGCCAGAGGAGTCGAACGAGGTCATAGCCCCCGCAGGCTACCCCTACCGCCCGCGCAGTCGTCGGACGAGGATGCTCGCGTCCCCACGGGACTCCAGGTCCGCCAGCACCACGGCGACGGCCTCCCGCACGATCCGCCCGCGGTCCACGGCCAGCCCGTGCTCCCCGCGCAGCACCAGCCGCGCGTGCTCGAGATCCATCAGCTCCTCGGCGGAGACGTACACCGTGATCTTCTCGTCGTGCCGCTCCCGCCCACTGGGCCGGCGCCCGGAGGCCCGCCCCTTCTTACGGGGCGCGGCGGCGGCAGAACCTTCCTGCGGCTTCGGCAGACGCCCGGCGGCCCCGGCCCGCTCGGCCCCGACGGCGGCGGAACGACTGCGCGGCTGTTCACCGTCGGACTCGGCGTCCGCGGCCACATGCTCGGACCCCTCGCCGTCGCCGCCGCGCACGGGCACCGACGGCGGCGCGTCCTCCGCGCCGGCGGCCCCGTCGCTGTCCCCGGCGGGAGCGGGCACACGGACTTCCCCGTTGGCCCCCCGCCGGGGAGTGGACGGCTGCAGCGCCATTCCCCCTGTCGTACGGAAGAGTTCGTCGGCCCCCGGCAGACTCACTCGGCGTGACACCGGGCGAGCACCTCCCTGGCGAGCTGACGGTAGGCGGCGGCGCCGACGGAGTTGGAGGCGTACGTGGTGATCGGTTCACCGGCGACCGTGGTCTCCGGGAAGCGGACCGTGCGCCCGATGACCGTGTGGTAGACGTGCTCGTCGAACGCCTCGACGACACGCGCGAGAACCTCACGGCTGTGCACGGTGCGCGAGTCGTACATGGTGGCGAGGATGCCGTCGAGCTCCAGGTCGGGGTTGAGCCGCTCCTGGACCTTCTCGATGGTCTCCGTCAGCAGCGCCACACCGCGCAGTGCGAAGAACTCGCACTCCAGGGGCACTATCACCTTGTGGGCGGCCGTCAGGGCGTTCACCGTGAGCAGGCCGAGCGAGGGCTGACAGTCGATCACGATGTAGTCGTAGTCGGCCAGCAGCGGCTTGAGCGCACGCTGCAGCGTGGACTCGCGCGCGACCTCGGAGACCAGCTGGACCTCGGCGGCCGACAGGTCGATGTTGCTCGGCAGCAGGTCCATGTTGGGGACCGCGGTCTTCAGCAGGACCTCGTCGGCCGACATGCCCCGCTCCATGAGCAGGTTGTAGACCGTGAGGTCGAGCTCCATCGGGTTCACGCCGAGGCCGACCGAGAGGGCGCCCTGCGGGTCGAAGTCGACGAGAAGGACCCGGCGCCCGTACTCCGCGAGCGCGGCCCCCAGATTGATGGTCGACGTCGTCTTGCCGACGCCGCCCTTCTGGTTGCACATCGCGATGATCTTCGCGGGACCGTGGTCGGTCAGCGGGCCCGGGATCGGGAAGTACGGCAGCGGGCGCCCGGTCGGGCCGATGCGCTCGCGGCGCTGACGGGCCGCGTCGGGCGCGAGCGTGGCCGCGTACTCCGGATCGGGCTCGTACTCGGCGTCGGGGTCGTAGAAGTGCCCGTCGGGCAGCTCGTCGTAGTCGGCGAAGTGGTTGTGGACCCCGCCACTTCCGTCGCCGGCCATGGCGTTCACGTGTTGGCCATCCATGCTCTGGAGTGCTGTCGGAGTTGCCTGCGGACTCTGGTGGGCCGCGAAGGTGCGGACAGCGACCGAGCCGACAGCCGCGAACCCCGTGGGACCCGAGACCGGCGCAGGCATTCCTGGTTGACCACCCCCGGGAGTAAATGTCGACTCATTCACAAGTCGTCTTACCTCCTTGGTGACCAGGAAACTTCTAGATAGGTCAGCGTGGCACCATGCCGACAGCTGGCGACTCTATGGCGTGTCGGCGGTCCGCAGCAACACAATCCGCCGGACCCGGCCCGATGTGTCGGCAATGAAACATGCGGCTGTCAAGGGCGTAGGGCCGTCGCACGGCAGGTTTCACCGGTGCACGAAACATACGAACGGTTACGTTCGAGGCGAGTTGCGCGAGTGTCGCAAAGTGACCATACACACATCCGGCCGGACCTTGTCGGGCAAGATCCGGCCGGTAAAGCGCTGTTGACGACCTGTGTTGACGTATCGCCTTTTACCGAAAGGTGACTTGAAGCAGCCGGTCGACGGCCCGCCGCCAGGCCGTCCGGCGCCTCCGCGGGGAGGCCGCCGCGACGGCTTCGCGGGCCGGACGGGCCGGAGGGGTCAGACGAGCAGCGACGCCAGCTCGACGTGCTCCAGGCCGTGCGCCTCGGCGACCTCGCGGTAGACGACCCTGCCGTCATGGGTGTTGAGGCCCCTGGCCAGGGCGGGGTCGCGGCGCGCCGCCTCGGCCCAGCCGTGGTCGGCGAGCTCCACGATGTAGGGCAGCGTGGCGTTGGTCAGCGCGTAGGTGGAGGTGTTGGGCACCGCGCCGGGCATGTTGGCGACGCAGTAGAAGACCGATCCGTGGACGGGGAAGGTCGGTTCGGCGTGGGTGGTGGGCCGGGAGTCCTCGAAGCAGCCGCCCTGGTCGATCGCGATGTCGACAAGGACACTTCCGGGCTTCATCCGCGAGACCAGCTCGTTGGTGACCAGCTTCGGGGCCTTGGCGCCCGGGATGAGGACGGCGCCGATGACGAGGTCGGCCTCCAGGCACGCCTTCTCCAGCTCGAAGGCGTTGGAGACGACCGTCTGGATCCTGGTGCCGAAGATCTTGTCGGCTTCCTTGAGCTTGTTGATGTCCTTGTCGAGCAGGGTCACGTGGAAGCCCATGCCGATGGCGATCTGCGCGGCGTTCCAGCCGGACACGCCGCCGCCGATGACGACGGCCCGGCCGGCCAGCACTCCCGGCACGCCCCCGGGCAGCACACCGCGGCCGCCGTTGGCGCGCATCAGGTGGTAGGCGCCGACCTGAGGGGCGAGCCGGCCCGCGACCTCGGACATGGGCGCGAGCAGCGGCAGCGCGCGGCTCGGCAGCTCGACGGTCTCGTACGCGATCGCGGTCGTGCCCGACTCGACGAGGGCGTCGGTGCACTCCTTGGAGGCCGCCAGGTGCAGGTAGGTGAAGAGCGTCTGGTCCTTGCGGAGGCGGTGGTACTCCTCGGCGATGGGCTCCTTGACCTTGAGCAGCAGGTCGGCGGTGGCCCACACCTCGTCGGCCGTGGCCAGGATCTCGGCGCCCGCGGCGACGTACTCGGCGTCCGGGATCGACGAGCCGACTCCGGCGCCCTGCTCGACGACGACCTGATGTCCGTGGCGCACCAGCTCGTGCACACCGGCGGGGGTGATGGCCACCCGGAACTCGTTGTTCTTGACCTCGCGGGGGATGCCGACCTTCACGTCGATCACGGTCCTTGGCTCGGAGGGGTGTGGGGGCTCGCCCTTACAGCGGCACATGCCCACGCAGTGCAGGACATACCCGTACGCATCGGAGCGCACCGGGAGACACCGCAGGAGAACCGGCGGCACAGCCAGTCTAATGAAGGCTTCCCCGCTGTCTAGCCTTTCAATGCATCAATCTTTCGCGGATGCACTACGGATTTCGCAGGTGTTAGCGTCCTGTTCCGGCTCGGTCTCCTGGGTTTCGGGCTCCTGGGCCCCCTCGTCGAGGAGCCGCTCGGCGGCCGCCCGGTGGAGCCGGGCCGCCGCCGGGTCGCCGAGCCGCTCCAGGGTGTCCGCGGTCCGCAGCTGGATCGCGGCCTGCAGCCGGGTGTCGTCGGCGCGCCGCGCCCACTGAGCCGCCTCCTCGCAGGTGCGCAGCGCCTCCTCGGGCCGCCCCGCGTACTCCTGGACGCGCGCCATCTCGCTCAACGCCCGTGCCTGGCCGCCCACATCGCCGAGCCTGCGGTGGCCGGTGAGAGCCGAGCTCCAGTTGCGCAGCGCCTCGCCGTAGCGGCCCGCGTAGGTGTGCGCGGTGGCGATCCGGCCGTACAGCCGGGCGGCGTCCTCGCGCTCGTCCCGGGCGAGCCGCTGGGCGAGCGCGCGGCCGTACCAGTCGGCGGCCCGGTCGTAGTCCTCCAGCTCCTGGTGCGCGCCGCCTACGGATTCCATCGCGCGGCCGGTCGCGTACGGGTCGTTCGCCCGCCGTCCGGCGTCGAGCGCGGCCCGGTAGCGGGCCAGCGCCGCCTTCGTACGACCGGTGCGGGCGTCCAGGTCACCGAGGTTCAGCAGGGCCGCCGCCTGCTCGCGGGGCAGGTCGCGGCGCTCGGCGACATCGAGGACGAGCCCGTGGACGCCGTACAGGTCGGGGGCCGCGGCCTGGGTGCCGAAGTGCGCGACCATGGCCCGCACCAGCTGGGACATCAGCCGCCGGGCGAGGGTGTCCAGCTCCCCGTCGGCGACCGCGAGCCGGGCCGCGGCCAGCAGCGCGGGCCTGCGGGCGCGCAGCCACTCCTCGGCGGCCCGGGGGGTGGGGAACCGCAGCGCCTTGGGCATGGCGAGGAGCCTCTCGCGGGCCTGAGGGCTGTCGGTCTCGGTGACCGCCCGGCAGGACTGCAGCAGCCGTACCGTCCGCTCCAGCATCCGCGCGCGGGCGAGCCGCAGCTCACCGGGCCGCTCCTGGCTCTCGGCGAGGGACCACAGCAGCGGCTGGAGGCAGCCGGGGACCTCGTACTGCGGGAGCGCCGCGTCGGCCTGGTGCAGGAAGCCGAGGGCGACGAAGTCGTCCAGCGTGGTGCGGGCCGCGCCGACCGAGCAGCCGGCGAGCCCGGAGGCGATGTGCGGGTCGACCAGGCCCGCCGGGGCAAGGGCGAGCAGGCGCAGTATCCGGGCGGCGGCGGTCGGCAGCGAGGCGTACGCCAGCCTGAGCATCCTGGCGAGGGGCGGGCTGTCGTCCTCCTCGGCGCGCAGCTGTTTGGCCAGGTCGGCGACGGCCACGGTGGGCCGGGCGGCCAGCCAGCCGCCGGCGAGCCGCAGCGCGGCGGGCTGGGCCCCGCACACCTCGGCGAGCCCCTCGGCCGAGCGCGGGTCCACGGTGATGCGCACGGAGCCGCTGAAGCGTTCCAGCAGCTCCACGGCGGACTTGGTGTCCAGTCCGCCCAGGGTGCACGGGCGGACGTCGGAGATGCCCGTCAGCGGGCCCCCGGAGACCGCCACGACCAGGGAGTCGGGGGTGTCCGGCAGCAGCGCGTCGACCTGCTCGGCGTCCGCCGCGTCGTCCAGCAGCAGCACCACCCGGCGGTCGGTCAGCGCCACCCGCAGGGCCTCGCTGAGGTCGTCCTCGTCGGCACCGGCCGGCGCCGGCAGCCCCAGTTCCCCGAGCAGTTCCCGCGCCGCGCGTTCGACGGGCACCCGGGTGCCGTCGGGCTCGGTGAGCCGGGTCCGCAGCACCCCGTCGGGGTAACCATCGGTAACCTGCCGGACGAGTTCCTCGGCGAGCGCGGTGCGGCCGAAGCCGGGCCGGCCGGCGATGAGCAGCACACGCGCGTGGGGTGCCTTGCGGCCCGCGAGGGTGTTGAGCCCCGCCCGGCCGATGTCGGCCCGCAGTTCCTTCAACTCGCGTGTCCTGCCGAGGAACTGACTGTCCGTGGGGGCGGCCTCGACAGCCGGGGGCCGCCCTGTTCCGGACACCCGGGCACCCCCGAGGTCCACCGCCTGATCCGCCACGGGCCACTCTCCCGTCCCACCGCACGAGCAAGCCCGCCGGGACTCCGGTGCGGGCGATTCCCGAGCCTAGTTCACGCTCTGCGACGATCCGGGCGGAGCCGGGCGGTGAGGTCGCTCGATCGGATCAAACGATCGTAGGACTGGCAAAGTGAGCTGAGCATCAGCGGCCCTTCAGGGGCGCGGGGAACCACGCGACCAGCCACGCACGGGCCGGCGGCTCACGACGATGCGGACCGCCCCCAAGGACACTAGATCTCGAACGGCCGCGCAGGCCACGGCGCCTCAGCCGCACGCAGCGACTCCATCCCGCCCCCGCTCCGCGCCGCCACCAGCGAAAGCACGCCCACCACCAGGCAGTTGTTGTGCAACTCCCCCGCGAGCACCCCCCGCACCAGCTCGTCCAGCGGCACCCGGGCCAGCTCCATGTCGGCCTCCTCGTCCTCCACCTCGAACTTCCGGCCCTCGGCCTCGGAGAGGTCCCGGGCCAGGAAGATCCGCACGGCCTCGTCGCAGCCGCCGGGCGTGGTGTAGACGTCGGTGAGCACCCGCCACTCCTCCGCCTTGACGTGCGCCTCCTCGTACAGCTCGCGCTGGGCGGCGTGCAGCGGGTTCTCCCCCGGCACGTCGAGCAGCCCCGCCGGGATCTCCCACAGCTTCTCGCGGACGGGGTGGCGGTACTGGCGGATGACCAGCACCCGGTCCTGGTCGTCGACGGCGAGGACCGCCACGGATCCGGGGTGCACCTGGTAGTCGCGGCGCACGACCGATCCGTCCGGCATGACCACGTCGTCGGTGCGGACGGAGGTCTTCTTGCCGACGAACGGCGTCTGGCTCGCCCGGACCTCCCACTGCTCGGCGGTGTCCTTGATCGTCATGTCGCGTCGTCCTCCCACACGTGCAAAAAGAAACCGGGGCACACGTCCCGAAAGACGCGCACCCCGGTCACCGTACAGCTCAGGCGCCACTCGGCTTTCTACTTGGCGGTCTTGCGCTCCACGGCCGCCTTCACCAGCCCCGCGAACAGCGGGTGCGGGCGGGTGGGGCGGGAGCGCAGCTCGGGGTGCGCCTGGGTCGCGACCAGGTACGGGTGGACCTCGCGCGGGTACTCGACGTACTCGACGAGCTTGCCGTCGGGCGAGGTTCCGGTGAACTGCAGACCGGCCTTCTTCTCCAGTTCCCCGCGGTAGGCGTTGTTCACCTCGTAGCGGTGGCGGTGGCGCTCCTCGACGTACTCCTTGCCGTCGTACACCTCGCGCACGATCGAGCCCTCGGCGAGCTTGGCCGGGTACATGCCGAGCCGCATGGTGCCGCCCATGTCGCCCTCACCGGCGACGATGTCGAGCTGCTCGGCCATGGTGGAGATGACCGGGTGGGCGGTCGCGGAGTCGAACTCGGTGGAGTTGGCGTCCGGGATGTCGGCCAGGTTGCGCGCGGCCTCGATCACGATGCACTGCAGGCCGAGGCAGAGCCCGAGCAGCGGGATCCTGTTCTCGCGGGCGTACCGGATGGCACCGACCTTGCCGGACACGCCCCGGTCGCCGAAGCCGCCGGGAATGCAGATGGCGTCGACGTCGGCGAGCTGGGCCGCGGCCCCGGCCGGGGTCCGGCAGTCGTCCGAGGTGACCCACTTGATCTTCACACGGGCCTTGTTGGCGAAGCCGCCCGCCCGCAGGGCCTCGGTGACCGAGAGGTAGGCGTCGGGCAGGTCGATGTACTTCCCGACCAGCGCCAGGTTGATCTCGTGGAGCGGGTTGTGGACGCGGTCGAGCAGGTCGTCCCAGGTCGTCCAGTCCACGTCACGGAACGGCAGGTCCAGCTTGCGGACGACGTAGGCGTCCAGGCCCTCGCGGTGCACGGTCTTCGGGATGTCGTAGATCGAGCGGGCGTCGGGGCATGCGACCACGGCGTCCTCGTCGACGTCGCACATCAGGGAGATCTTGCGCTTGATCGCGGCGGGCACCTCACGGTCGCAGCGCAGCACGATCGCGTCCGGCTGGATACCGATGTTGCGCAACGCCGCAACCGAGTGCTGGGTCGGCTTCGTCTTCAGCTCTCCCGACGGCCCGATGTACGGCAGGAGCGAGATGTGGACGACGAAGACGTTGTCCCGGCCGACCTCGTGCCGGACCTGCCGGACGGTCTCCAGGAACGGCAGCGACTCGATGTCGCCGACCGTGCCGCCGACCTCGGTGATGACGACGTCGACCTCGTCGGAGGCCATGCGCCGGATGCGGTGCTTGATCTCGTTGGTGATGTGCGGGATGACCTGGACGGTGTCGCCGAGGTACTCGCCGCGCCGCTCCTTGGCGATGACCGTGTTGTAGACCTGGCCGGTGGTGACGTTGGCCGAGCCGTCCAGGTCGCGGTCGAGGAAGCGCTCATAGTGGCCGATGTCCAGGTCGGTCTCGGCGCCGTCGTTGGTGACGAACACCTCACCGTGCTGGAACGGGTTCATCGTGCCCGGGTCGACGTTCAGGTAGGGGTCGAGCTTCTGCATGACGACGCGCAGACCGCGGGCCTTGAGCAGCATGCCGAGGCTGGAGGCGGTCAGACCCTTGCCCAGCGAGGAGGCGACACCCCCGGTGACGAAGATGTGCTTGGTCGTCGTGTTTCGAAAAGCAGCGGGCGGCATGGCCAAGAGGGGGCTCCCGTGGTCGCGGTTCGGTGTGCGGGTCGGCCGCCGCCCGAACTCATCCGTCGGGGGTGCCTTCGCTGCGGTTCGGGGGTCCCTCGTGCGAAATCTTCGGCGTGGGGCGCCCACCGGTCCACGGGCTACCAGGGTATCAGCGACAGAACACGATCGCTTCCGGCCACGCTCCGCGCACGGCCCGACACGCTCGTCGTACGGCCGTCGGCGGATCCGGGACGGCCTTCACCCCTTGCTCACCCGTTCGGCCCACTCGCGTTGCCCGGAGCGGGACGCGGAGCCCTCCGCTGCGTCGTATCCTCTTCGGACACTCGCTGCCGAGCGCGGCCGGCGCGACGGCACCACCCCCGCCCGTCTCCGGCAATCACGAGAGCTCGTCAGTCCGTTGAGCAACGACCGCCTCATTTGCGTTGAGGATCGTTGAGCGACATCGCATGACACCGTCCCTTGGATCACTCTGGAAACATGGTTCCCTTGCCGATCCCATGGGTCCCTTGACCGCACACCGCACAGCGACCGCCCCTCGGGGGGCGACGACGTGGCCGTTCGACTGGAGTTGCACGTGGCCGGGCGCATCGAAGACTACGCACTCATCGGAGACATGCAGACAGCGGCGCTGGTCTGCCGGGACGGCACGGTCGACTGGCTGTGCCTGCCCCGCTTCGACTCCCACGCCGTCTTCGCGGGACTGCTCGGCACCGAGGAACACGGATTCTGGAGACTGGGACCCGCGCACGCCGCGGACGCCGAGCCGCCGACGGCCTCCCGCCGCCGGTACCGCGGCGACTCGCTGATCCTGGAATCCGAGTGGGACACCCCGCGCGGCACGGTCCGTGTGACGGACTTCATGCCGCCGCGCGACGGCGCCCCGCAGCTGATCCGGATCGTGGAGGGCGTAAGCGGCCGGGTGCCGATGCGCTCGGCCCTGCGGATGCGTTTCTCGTACGGCCGGGTGGTGCCCTGGGTGCACAAGCACGAGGGGCGCACAGTGGCCGTGGCCGGTCCGGACTCGGTGTGGTTCGACACCGAGTGCGAGACGTACGGCAAGGCGCTGACCACCTACGCCGACTTCACCGTGACGCCGGGCGACCGGATCGCCTTCACGGTCTCCTGGGAGCCCTCGCACAAGCAGCCCCCGCCCCTGCCGGAGCCCGAGCCCTCGCTGCGGGCGACCGAGGAGTTCTGGCGCGACTGGGTGGACCAGTGCACGTACCACGGCCCCTACCGGGAGGCGGTGGTCCGCTCCCTGATCACGCTGAAGGCCCTGACGTACGCGCCCACCGGCGGCATCGTCGCCGCGCCGACCACCTCGCTCCCGGAGCACATCGGCGGCGTCCGCAACTGGGACTACCGCTACACCTGGCTGCGGGACGCGGCCATCACCCTCTCCTCGCTGCTGCGCACCGGCTACCGCGACGAGGCGCGCGCCTGGCGCGAGTGGCTGCTGCGGGCCGTCGCCGGCGACCCGGAGAACCTGCAGATCATGTACGGCATCGCCGGTGAGCGGGAGTTGGGCGAGGCCGAGCTGGAGTGGCTGCCCGGCTACGAGAACTCGGGCCCGGTCCGGGTCGGCAACGGCGCCGCGCACCAGCTGCAGCTCGATGTGTACGGCGAGGTCACCGAGGCCCTGCACCTGGCCCACATGACGGGCCTGGCCCGCAACGACTACGCCTCCCTCCTCCAGCTGAAGCTGATCCGCTACCTGGAGGACCACTGGGACGAGCCGGACGAGGGCATCTGGGAGGTGCGCGGTCCGCGCCGCCACTTCGTGCACTCCAAGGTCATGGCCTGGGTCGCCGTGGACCGCACGATCAAGCTCATCGAGTCCGGTGACGCGGACGGCCCGCTGGAGAAGTGGCGCGAGCTGCGCGACGACATCCACCGGGACGTGTGCGAGAAGGGGTACGACAAGGAGCGCAACACCTTCACCCAGTCCTACGGCTCCAAGGAACTGGACGCCTCGCTGCTCCTCATCCCGCAGATGGGGTTCCTGCCGCCGGACGACAAGCGGGTCATCGGCACCATCGAGGCGATCCAGCGCGAGCTGTCGACCCCGGACGGCTTCATCCTGCGCTACCCGACCTCCGGCGAGGAGGAGGGCGTGGACGGACTGCCGGGCGACGAGGGAGCGTTCCTCGCCTGCTCGTTCTGGATGGCCGACGACCTGGCGATGATCGGCCGCGTGGACGAGGCCCGCAAGCTCTTCGAGAAGCTGCTCTCCCTCCGCAACGACCTGGGGCTCCTCGCCGAGGAGTGGGACCCGGTCCTCAAGCGCCAGGTCGGCAACTTCCCGCAGGCGTTCAGCCACGTCCCCCTCATCGACACGGCCCTGCGGCTGACCGCTTCGGGGGCGTACGGCGGCTGAGCGCGCCCTCCGGTCCGGCGCGCACGGCGGCGGACCGGGGCGGGTGGCGGCGGCCCCGTGCGCGGGCAGGCGCGTGCGGCAACCGCTTGCGCCCGCCGGTACGGGTCGCTCGCGCCTCGGGCCCGTCCCCCCGAACAGGCCCGATGCGGCGCCCCCGCCTAGCCTGGAAGGAGCCCTGTCCCCCGACCGAAAGGGGGCGGCTCGCCATGGCTCCCCTCTCGAAGGCGCGCGCGGCTCTCACCGCGCTGCGCGAGGATCTGACCGGCGACGTGTTCGCGCCGGAGGACCCGGGGTACGACGAGGCCCGTACGGTCTTCAACGCCATGATCGACCGGCGTCCGGCCGTGATCGCGCAGTGCGCGGACGACAGCGACGTCATCCGTTCCGTGCGCTTCGCCCGTGACCTGGACCTGCCGATCGCGGTGCGCGGCGGCGGTCACAGCGTGGCCGGCATGGCCCTCAACGACAACGGGCTCGTCATCGACCTGCGGCGGATGCACGCCGTCACGGTCGATCCCGGCTCCATGAGCGCACGGGTCGAGGGCGGCGCCACCATGAGCCATCTCGACCGCGCCACCGAGCCCCATCACCTGGCGACCACGGGCGGGCGGGCGTCGACCACGGGTGTCGGCGGTTTCGTCCTCGGCGGCGGCAGTGGCTGGCTGGACCGCACCTTCGGGCTGGCCGTCGACAACCTGCTCGGCGTCGACCTGGTGACCGCCGACGGTCAGGCGGTCCACGCGAGCGCCGAGGAGAACCCGGACCTGTTCTGGGCGCTGCACGGCGGCGGCGGGAACTTCGGTGTGGCCACCGCGCTCACCCTCCGGCTGCACGAACTGCCCGCGTTCGCCATTGCCCTCCTCCTCTACCGCCCGGAACACGGCCCCGAGGTGATCCGCATGTACCGCGAGGTCATCGAGACGGGACCGCGGGAGGCGAGCGGCGGCGTCCTGTACTTCACCGGCCCGCCGGAGGAGTTCGTGCCCGGGCACCTGGTGGGCGAGCTGGTCTGCGGTGTCCTGCTGACGTACGCGGGCACCGAGGACGACATGCGCAAGACCGCTCAGCCGCTGCTGGCGATGGCGCACGAGGCCGAGATCGTCGGCGCGATGCCGTACGCGGACGTGCAGTGCATGATCGACGATCCGCCGGGCATGCGGAACTACTGGTCGGCGGAGCATCTGACCGGTCTGCCGGACCCGTTGGTGGACGTCTTCGCCACCCGCGCCTGGACGATGCCCGTGCCCACCGGCACCCAGCACGTGCTCTTCCCGCTGGGCGGCGCGATCGCCGACGGCCCCGCGCAGTACCCCGTGCCGTACCGGAACGCCCCCTGGGTCGTGCATCCCTTCGGCGTCTGGGCGGACCCGGCGGACGACGAGCGGTGCGTGCGGTGGGTGCGGGACGTCCGCGCCGACGTACGGCCGTGGAGCACCGGCGCGGTCTACCTCAACTTCGTCGGCGACGAGGGCGCCGACCGAGTGGTGGCCGGTGTCGGCGTGGACAACCACCGGCGGCTGACGGCGGTGAAGGCCCGGTTCGACCCCGACAACGTCTTCCGCTTCAACCACAACATCCCGCCGGCCTGAGGACCGGGTACCGTCCGCTCCATGGACACCCGTGACAGTCGCGCACCAGGTGACGGCCGCGAGGCGCAGGGCGGTATCACCGTACGGCGGGCCCTGGAGCTGCCCGGCCTGCGCGGCGGGCTGCCGGAGGTCCTGGCCGGCGCCGACCGGCTGCACCGGACCGTGCGCTGGGTGCACGCGGGCGAGGTCCCGAACATCGCCTCGCTCCTCAAGGGCGGCGAGCTGCTGCTGACCACCGGGTACGGTCTCGGCACCCGCCCCGCCGACCAGCGCGCGTTCGTGCGGACCCTCGCCGAGCGCGGCATCTCGGCGCTGGTCGTCGAACTGGGCCCGCGCTTCGCCCGGCTCCCGGCCGCCCTCGTCGAGACGGCGCGCTCGGCCGGTCTCCCCCTCGTCCAGCTGCACCGCGAGGTGGCGTTCGTGACGGTCACCGAGGAGATCCACACCGAGATCGTCAACGGCCACTACGCGCTCCTGCAGCAGGCCGAGGAGGTGCACCGCCGCTGCACCGAGGCCCTGCTCGGCGGGGGCGGGATCCCCCAGGTCCTCGACATCCTGGCCGATTTCAGCGGCAATCCGGTGTTCCTGGAGACCGCCGACGGACAGCTCCTGTACGCCGCGGGGGCGGGCCCGGCGGACACCGATCCGCTCCAGGTGTGGGAGGGGGTGCGCGACCGGCACCAGGACGCGCCCCCGGCCGGGACGACCCTCGTCGACGTCCCGGGCGGCGGTCCGGGCACCGGATCGGTACGGGCCCGCCTGGTCCTCCTGCCCGTCGTCGGCCCCCTGGCCCCCGTGCACCGGATGGCCGCCGAGCGCGCGGCCGGGGTCCTCGCCGTCGTCCTGATGCAGGCCCGGCAGGAGGAGGAGCTGGCGGCGCGCGGACGCGGCGACTTCCTCACCGACCTCGCCGAGGGCCGCGTCCGGGCCGAGGACGCGCCCGCGCAGGCCCGCGTCCTCGGCTTCCGGCCGGGTGCCGGCCCGCTGCTCCCCGTCGTCATGAAGCTCGCCGACGGTCTGGCCCCCGACGGGGGCGGCTGGGCCGTCCTCGCCCGCGCGGTGGCCGAGGAGCTGGCCTCTGTGGGTGCGCCCGTCCTGCTCGGCGTACGCCCGGTGGAGGGCCGCGTCCCGCTGCTACTGGGCCTGCGCGCGGAGTCGGAGCGCCCGGCGGTCGCCGACCGGGCCGCGGCGGCGCTGCGGGCCGGGGCGGAGCGGGCCGGGATGCGGCGGCCGGGCGGGCGGCCGCCCGTGGTGGTCGTGGGCGTGCCCGGCGGCTGGGCGGCCGCCTCGGCGGGGCTGCGGCACGCGGCGGAGACGGCGACGGCCGCGCAGGGCCTGGCCGACCGCCCCTGGTACGACGCCCGGCGCCTCGACATCGACCTGCTGCTGTGGCGGCTGCGCGACCATCCCGACCTGGCCTCCTTCGTGGACCGCGCGATCGGCCCCCTCCGCGACCACGACGACCGTGCCAGGCCCCCGCTGCTGCCGACCCTGGAGACCTATCTGGCGCACGCCGGCCGGAAGGCGGAGACGGCCCGGGAACTGCACCTCAACCGCCAGACCCTCTACAACCGCCTCGCCCGCATCGGCGAACTGCTCGGCACCGACCTGGACGACCCCCAGGCCGTCCTGGCCCTGAGCCTGGCCCTGCGGGCCCGCCGACACGTCTCCTGAGGCGGTGCCGGGCGGGTGGGGGGTCAGCCCAGGGGCCGCGGCTGGGTCAGCTCGTCGTAGACGCTGAGCACCTGGGCCACCGTCTCGTCCTCGGTCGGCCAGGTGGCGGCCTGCCGTGTGCCCCGCTCCCGCAGCCGCGCACGGCGGGCCGGGTCGTCGAGAAGACGTACGACGGCCCGGGCGAGCGCCCCGGCATCGCCGTGGGGGACGAGTTCGGCGCCGTCGCCGACCAGGTCGGTCACCGCTGCGCCGGCGGCCGCCACGAGCGGCACGCGCGCGTGGAGCGCCTCCTGGGCGAGGACGGGACGGGCCTCGGGGCCGCCGGGCAGCAGGGCGAGGTCGGCGGCCGCGATCAGCTCGGAGACGTCGTCGCGCCGCCCGGCCAGCCGTACGGGCAGCTCCTCCTCCGCGATCCGGCGCTGCAGCACGCTCCGCAGCGGCCCCTCGCCCACGACGACGAGCAGCGGCGCCGGGTCGAGGCCGCGCCAGTCGCGGGCGGCGTCGAGCAGGGTCTCGTATCCCCGGTGGCGGTCGAGCGCGCCGACGGCGATGAGCAACGGTCGTGCCGTGGCACCCAGTTCGGCCCGGACCTTGCAGGCGGGCCGGTCCTGGTCGTCGACGGCGCCGGCGCGGCGCGGCGCGGGCAGGGCGACCGCGGCGAGCCGGGCGTCGCGCGCGCCCCGGCTGCGGGCCCGGTCGACCAGGTCGGAGGAGGTCCCGAGGACCACGGCGGCGGCCTTGGCGACCCGGCGCTCCAGCAGCCGCAGCAGATGCGCCCGCGCCCCCTCGGCATGCGAACGCGTGTGCCAGGTGACGACGAGCGGGGTGGTGCGCCGGCCGAGCGCGAGGGTGGCGCGGAAACCGGCGTGCAGGCCGTGCGCGTGCACCAGGTCGGCGTCCGCGCAGGCGTTGCGCAGACTGGCGACCGAGGCGGGGTCGCTGCTGCGGGGCACGTGGACGTGGTGGGCGCCGACGCCGGTGAAGTCGTACAGGCCGTCGGCGTCACTGGGGGCGCACACGGTGACCCGCACGCCCCGGGCGACCAGCCCCGAGGCCAGCGACCGCACATGCGCACTGCTCATCGCGCTGCCACCGCCGAGCACTTGTACGGTTCGCAGCGGCGACTGGCCGTGCGGTGAGTGGCTGCTCACGTGGCTCACGTGGCCGGGGCTCCTGGCTCGGGGTCGGACGGTCACGAAGAGACGTACGGGGGGATGCACCGATGGGGGTGAACCGTTCGAGGCCCTTCCGTACGGTCCACGCGGCACGTCCCGCTACGTCGCTCCTGTCCAAGGATGCCAGGCCGCAAGGGTGTTCCGGCACATCGGGACGCAGCGGGAAGCCGGAGCGCCGGGCAACCCCGGACCCAGGGTCACCCACACGGGTGAACTCCCGTACGAGGTTGCCCCTCCGCACGACTCCCGCACCGCTCCTGCCCGCGGTCTCCACCGCCCTGTTCGCCCAGGGCCGACGAAGCGGCGGCCGGCTGCCCGGCCCCTACGCGTCCGCGCGGGCCGCCGCCAGCAGCTCCTCCGCGTGCGCCCGTGCCGTCTGGGAGTCCTCCAGGCCGGCGAGCATGCGCGACAGCTCCCGCACCCGCTCCTCGCCCTCCAGGACCTTCACCCCGGACCGGGTCACGGACCCGTCGTTCGTCTTCTCCACCAGCAACTGCCGGTCGGCGAAGGCGGCCACCTGCGGCAGATGGGTGACGACCACGACCTGCGCCGATCGGGCGAGCCGGGCCAGACGCCGGCCGATCTCGACGGCGGCCTTGCCGCCGACACCGGCGTCGACCTCGTCGAAGAGGTACGTCGGCACGGGGTCGGTGCCCGCGAAGACGACCTCGACGGCCAGCATCACCCGCGACAGCTCACCGCCGGACGCGCCCTTGGCGATGGGCCGGGGCGGCGCCCCCGGATGCGGGGCGAGCAGCAGTTCGACCTCGTCGACCCCGGACGGCCCGTACGCGACCGTACGCCCGTCCACCTCGACTCCCTCGGGATCGTCGCTCTGCCGGATCTCGAACGACACGCGCGCGTGCGGCATGGCGAGCGAGGCCAGCTCCGCCGTCACGGCGGCGGCGAACCGCTCGGCGGCCTCCGTCCGCGCGTCGGTCAGGGCCTGCGCGAGTCCGCCCAGTTCCGCCCGCAGCGCGTCCCGTTCGGCGGTCAGCTCCTCGATCCGCTCGTCGTCGCCGTCGAGTTCGGTGAGCCGGCGGGCGCCCTCCGCGGCCCACGCCAGCACGGAGGTGATGTCCTGCCCGTACTTCCGCGTCAGCCCGGTGAGCGCGGCCCGCCGCTCCTCCACGGCCGCCAGCCGCAGCGGGTCGGCGTCCAGGTCGTCGGCGTACCCCGCCAGCTCCCCCGCCACATCGCCCAGGAGGATCCCGATCTCCCCGATGCGTTCGGCGAGCGCCGCGAGCGCCGGGTCGTGCGACCGCACGGCTTCCAGCGCCCGGTGCGCGCCCGCGACGAGCGTGGCGGCCTCCACGCCCTCCGGGTCCTCGGGGTTGCCCGCGAGCGCGGCGTGCGCGGCCGTGGCGGCGGACGCCAGTGCCTCCGCGTGCCCGAGCCGCTCGGCCTCCTCGGCCAGCTCCACGTCCTCACCGGCCCGCGGCTCGACCCCCGCGATCTCGTCGAGGCCGTACCGCAGCATGTCGGCCTCCTGGGCCCGCTCGCGCGCCCGGGTGACGATCTCGTCGAGTTCGCCGACCACGGCCCGCAGCCGCCGGTACGCCTCGCCGTACTTGGTCAGCGGCACGGCCACCGCGTCCCCCGCGTACCGGTCGAGCGCCGCCCGCTGCCGGGACAGCTTCAGCAGCCCCTGCTGGTCGGTCTGCCCGTGCACGGCGACCAGCTCGTCGGCCAGCTCCGCGAGCACACCCACCGGCACCGAACGCCCGCCCAGGTGGGCCCGCGACCGTCCCTCGGCGGAGACGGTACGGCTGATCAACAGCGCCCCGTCGTCGAGTTCGGCCCCGGCCTCCTCGGCCCGGACGACCGCCGCCGCGCCCTCCGGCACGGTGATCCGGCCCTCCACGACGGCGTTCTTCGCACCGATCCGCACGAGCGCCGGGTCCGCCCGCCCGCCGAGCAGCAGGCCGAGGCTCGTGACCACCATGGTCTTGCCCGCGCCCGTCTCACCCGTCACGGCGGTGAAGCCGGGCGACAACTCGACGACAGCGTCGTCGATGACTCCGAGCGACCGTATCCGCATCTCCTCCAACACGGACACGACCATACGAGGTCCGGAGAGGGAAGTGCGACGCCCCCCGTCCCCAATGTCACCCCGGAGAGCTACAGCGCGCCCTTTCAGGGACGCGGGGCCGTGCCGATGTGCGGCCCCGCCGAGCTAGTGCCGAGCCCCCCGCCACCCGGAGACGGGCAGAGCGAACTTGGCCACCAACCGGTCCGTGAACGACGCGTGGTGCAGCCGCGCCAGCCGCACCGGCACCGCCCCCCGCCGCACCTCGACCCGCGCCCCCGGCGGCAGTTCGACGGTCCGCCGCCCGTCGCACCACAGCACTCCCGGCGGAATGTGCGGCAGGACCTCCACCGCCAGCACCGAGTTCGGCGAGGTCACCAACGGCTTGGCGAACAGCGCGTGCGCGGAGATCGGCACCATCAGCAGCGCCTCGACCTCGGGCCACACCACGGGCCCGCCCGCCGAGAACGCGTACGCCGTGGACCCGGTCGGCGTCGACAGGACGATCCCGTCACACCCGAAGCCGGTCACCGGCCGGCCGTCGATCTCCAGGACGACTTCCAGCAGCTTCTCGGCGCCGGCCTTCTGCACGGCCGCCTCGTTGAGCGCCCAGTCCGTGTGGACGATGTCCCCGTTCTGGTGAACGACGACATCGACGGTCATACGCTCCTCGACCTCGTACGCCCTGGTCACCACCCGGTCGACGACCTTGTCCAGGTCGTCCCGCTCGGCCTCCGCGAGGAAGCCGACACTGCCGAGGTTGACCCCGAGCATCGGCACCCCGGACGCGCGGGCGAACTCGGCGCCGCGCAGCAGCGTGCCGTCACCGCCGAGGACGATCAGCAGCTCGCACCCGTCGAGGCACTGCGGGGTGGCCTCCTTGACGAGCTCCACCTCCTCCGGCACGGGGATGTCCTCGGCCTCGTGCTCCAGGACCCGCACCGTGATGCCGTGGTGCAGCAGCCCCTTGACGACGAGTTCGGCACTGCGGATCGCCGCCGGCCGCCCGGTGTGGGTCAGCAGGAAAACGGTTCGCGATCGGTCCTGAGTCAACGCGGCCCCTCCGCCACTGCTCGGTCGACATCGGCCGGGTCCAGCGCGGGAGCCCCGGCACGCAGCCACAGAAAGTACTCGACATTGCCCGACGGTCCGGGCAGCGGACTGGCCGTCACACCCTTCACCCCGAGCCCCAACTCCCCCGCCCGGCGGGCCACTCCGCGCACCGCCTCGGCGCGCAGCTCCGGACTCCGTACGACTCCCCCACTGCCCAGCCGCTCCTTACCCACCTCGAACTGCGGCTTGACCATCATCACCAGATCGGCGTCCGGCTTCACGCACCGCGCCAGCGCGGGCAGTACCAGGCCGAGCGGGATGAAGGACAGATCCCCCACGACTAGATCCACAGGCTCCCCATCGATCGCTTCGAGCGTCAACTCGCGTACGTTCGTACGGTCCTTGACGGTGACGCGTTCATCGCTGCGCAGAGTCCAGGCGAGTTGTCCGTATCCGACGTCCACGGCGACGACGTGCGCGGCTCCGGCGCGCAGCAGTACGTCGGTGAAGCCCCCGGTGGAGGCACCGGCGTCCAGCGCCCGCCGCCCCTCGACGGCGAGCCCCTGCGGGACGAAGACCTCCAGGGCGCCCGCGAGCTTGTGCCCGCCCCGGGACACGTACTCCGGGTCGCCGTCGTCGGCCACGACCACGATCGCGGCGGCGGTCTCCACCTGGGTGGCGGACTTGGTCGCGACGGTCCTGCCGACGGTGACCCGCCCGGCGGCGATCAGCTGGCTCGCGTGCTCACGCGACCGCGCGAGCTTCCGCCGGACCAGTTCGGCGTCCAGACGGCGGCGTGCGACTCCTGCCACGGTGGGTTCAGCTCCTGCTCTCGTATGTCCGTGGGGGCACCGGAGGTCCCGGGCGGGCGTCGAGCGCGGTGAGCGCGTCGCGCAGCCCCCGGTGTACATCCTCGTACACCTCCCCATGGCCGTCGGTCGCGAGGTGGTCGGCGTCGGCCAGCCGCTCCAGGGCGGCGTCGACCTCGGGGTGGCCGGTGGCGGTGCGGGGCACGTTCAGCGGGGCCGGGCCGGCGGGGTCGTCCCCGGGTTCGGCGACCCGGGGCTCCGGCTGGGGGACGGACTCGCCCGCCGCCGGAACCGCTGCTTCCGACCCGGCCTCGACCTCGGGCAAAGAGTCGCTCATGCCCAGACGCTACCGCGAAGCTCTGGGGTACCGTCGACCGCGATGGCAACGATTGAGGAGTGCCGCGCCGCACTCGAAAAGCTTTCGGACAACATGGCAGGCGCCCAGGGACACGTGGGCGAGGCGACGGCCCTCGACCGCTCGGTGAGCTGCCACGTCAAGGATCTCGACGTCACCTTCGTGGGCCGGATGCGTGACGGACGCATCGAGGTGCACGACACCCTTCAGGGCCCGCCGGCCGAGAAGGCCCAGATCCGGCTCGCCATGACGGGCGACGACCTGGTGGCCCTCGTCGCCGGCGAGCTGAACTTCGCCAAGGCCTGGGGTGCGGGACGGGTGAAGCTGGAGGCGGGCTTCCGGGACCTGCTCCAGCTCAGGAAGCTGCTGTAGCGGTCGCCCGTACGATCCGCCCGGCGCCGGCCCGTGCCCCGCGTGCCGCGGGCACCACCAGCGGTGTCCCCGTCTCCGGGTCGTCGATGACCTGACAGCGCAGCCCGAACACCTCCTCGACCAGCTCGGCCGTGACGATCTCGGAGGGTGCGCCCTCGGCGATCACCGAGCCGTCGCGCAGGGCGATGAGGTGGGTGGCGTAGCGGGCGGCGTGGTTGAGGTCGTGGAGCACCGCGACCAGGGTGCGGCCCTGTTCCTCGTGGAGTTCGGCGCACAGGTCGAGCACGTCGATCTGGTGCTGGATGTCCAGGAAGGTCGTCGGTTCGTCGAGCAGCAGCAGCGGGGTCTGCTGGGCCAGCGCCATGGCGATCCAGACCCGCTGGCGCTGACCGCCGGACAGCTCGTCGACGTACCTGTCGGCCAGTTCGGCGACCCCGGTCGACTCCATCGACTCGCGCACGATCCGCTCGTCCTCGGCGGACCACTGCCGCAGCAGCCCCTGGTGCGGGTACCGGCCCCGGCCCACCAGGTCGCCGACGGTGATGCCGTCGGGCGCGATCGACGACTGCGGGAGCAGGCCGAGCGTCCGGGCCACCTTCTTGGCGGGCATCGACTGGATGACCTGCCCGTCCAGCAGCACCCGCCCCTGGGACGGCTTCAGCATCCGGGACAGGGCCCGCAGCAGCGTGGACTTGCCGCAGGCGTTGGGACCGACGATCACGGTGAACGAGTGGTCGGGTATCTCCACCGACAGCTGCTCGGCGATGACCCGCTGGTCGTAGGCGAGGGTGACGTTCTCGGCGGACAGGCGGTTCACGGTGCTCCTCTTGTCGTTCGCGTGCGCCGACGCGCGGTCGTTCTCGTTCATGTGCGCCCGGCGTTCATGTGCGCCCGGCCTCATACGCGTCTGGCCTCATACGCGCCCGGCCTCATACGCGTCCGGCCTCATATGCGTCCGGCCTTGCGCTCGGTGACCAGCAGCCACAGCAGATAGACACCGCCGAGCACGCCGGTGACGACGCCGACGGGCAGCTGGTCGGCGCCGAAGGCCCGCTGCGAGGCCAGGTCGGCGACGATCAGCAGGGTCGCGCCCATGCACATCGCGGCCACCAGGTTCGGGCCGGGCGAGCGGGTGAGCCGCTTGGCGAGCTGGGGCGCGGTGAGGGCGACGAAGCTCACCGGTCCGGCGGCCGCGGTGGCCCCGGCGGTGAGCAGCACGGCCGACACCATCAGCAGCAGCCGTACGCGCTCGACGCTCACCCCGAGCGCGTACGACACGTCGTCGCCCATCTCCGTCATCCGCAGCCCCCGCGCGTTGCCGAGCACCAGCGGCACGAGGAGGGCGCACATGATCAGCAGCGGCCAGACCTGGGCCCAGTCACGGCCGTTGAGGGAGCCGGTCATCCACACGACCGCACGGGCCGCGTCGACGAGGTCTGCCTTGGTGATCAGATAGCCGTTGACCGCCGTGACGATCGCGGAGACACCGATGCCGACCAGCACGAGGCGGTAGCCGTGCACGCCCCGCTTCCACGCCAGGACGTAGATCGCGAGGCCGGTGACCAGTCCGCCGGCGAGCGCGCCGAGGGCGACCTGGTTCGCGCTGCCGGAGAACAGCACGATGACGACCAGCGCGCCGGCGGTGGCGCCCTGCGAGAGGCCGAGCACGTCCGGGCTGCCGAGCGGATTGCGGGAGACGGACTGGAACAGCGCCCCGCCGAGCCCGAGCGAGGCCCCCACGAGGAGCCCCACCAGGACCCTCGGCAGCCGCAGTTCCTGGACGATGAACTCCTGGCCGGGGTCGCCGTTGCCGAGGAGCGTCCTCAGGACGTCGCCGGCCGGGATGGGAAAGTCTCCGGTCCCGATCAGGACGACGCTCGCGGTGAGCGCCGCCAACAGCAGCAGCGCGACGACCGCGCACGCCCGCGCGTCCAGCCGGAGCGACAGCCCACCGGGGGTGCGGACCACGCGGTCGCGCCCGGCGGGCCTGCCGCCCCCTGTCTCCCTCGCGCCCTGCGTGTTCCTCTCGCCCTGCGGGTTCTTCGTGCCCTGCGGCTTCCTCTTGGTCTGCGTCTTCACAGCTGCGCCGTCCTCCGCCGTCGTACGAGAAAGATGAAGACCGGCCCGCCGAGGATCGCGGTGACGATGCCGACCTGCAGCTCCGCGGGCCGTACCACCATGCGGCCGACGACATCGGCGCCGAGGAGCAGCACGGGCGACAGGACGGTCGCGTACGGCAGGATCCAGCGCAGGTCGGGCCCGGTGAAGGAGCGCACGGCGTGCGGGACCATCAGCCCGACGAACACGATCGGCCCGCAGGCGGCGGTCGCGGCGCCGCACAGCATGGTGGCGGCGGCCATGGAGAGCACCCGGGTGCGGTTGAGGTCGGCGCCGAGCGCGCGAGCGGTGTCGTCGCCCATGGCCACCGCGTTCAGCGGCCGGGCGAGCAGCAGGGCGACGACCGTGCCGACGGCCAGGAACGGCAGCACCTGCGTGATCGTCTCGTCGGTCGCCGACGCGAGCGAACCGACCGTCCAGAACCGCATCTTGGAGAGCGCCGCACCGTCCATGATCATCACGGCCTGCAGATAACCGTAGAGGGCGGCGCTGACGGCCGTGCCCGCGAGCGCGAGCCGTACGGGTGTCGCGCCGCGGCTGCCGCCGAGGAACCAGACCAGCGCCCCGACGGCGGCGGCGCCGACGAACGCGAACCACACGTACCCGCTCAGCGACGTGACGCCGAAGTAGGTGATGGCGGTGACGACAGCGGCGGACGCGCCCGCGTTGATGCCGAGCAGTCCCGGGTCGGCCAGCGGGTTGCGGGTGAGCGCCTGCAGGACGGCCCCCGCGAGCCCCAGCGCGGCGCCCGCGAGGAGTCCGAGCAGGGTGCGCGAGATCCGTTCCCCGACGACGGCGTCCCCGTACGTCCCCGTGTCCTCGAACAACCCGTGCCAGACCTGCCCGAAGGACAGCTCCTTCGCACCGATCGCGATACTCGCCAGGGCGACAACGACGAGGATCAGGAGGGACACGAGGAGCCCGACGGCTCGTACCGCCCGGCGGTTCGATGGCGCGGGGGCGGTCTCCGCGCTCGGTTCAGGAGGACTGTCGACCAACACCCGGTTAGGTTAGCCTATCCTCCCTTTCCGCCTCGGTCGCGTCCGCGGACGCGACCGGGCGCGAGGGCCGTCCCAGAGGATGCCCCTCCGGTCGTACGGAGGAGGCTTCCCTCAGGTCATAGGGAAGATGCCCCTCAGGTCGTACGGAGGGTGCCCCGCACCAGACGGGCGAATCCTCGTGACCGCCGAGTACCGGGGCACCGGGCACTCACAGCCCCAGCCGGGCCAGCGCCTTCCCCCCGTCCAGCTCGCACGAGCCCTCTCCGGCAGCCGTCCAGGCCGCCGCGCACAGCGCTCGCAGCCCGTCCAGGGCCTCGCCCTCACCGTCCAGTTCCAGCCGCTCCGCACCGGCCGTCGCCGTCCACCCACCACAGCGGAAGCCCGCGCCCGCCTCGACGACCTCCGGCTGCCCGGTGAGCATGCCCCGCAGATCGGCGTCGACATAGGTGGGCCGGTGCTGCGGGGGCGCGGCCAGCAGCTGTGCGCCGTCGGTCACGCCGGTTAGCACGAGAAGCGAGTCGACCTCGCCGTTGAACGCGCCCTCGATGTCGGTGTCCAGCCGGTCCCCGACCACCAACGGCCGCTCCGCACCGGTCCGCAGGATCGTCTCCCGGTGCATCGGGGGCAACGGCTTGCCCGCCACCTGCGGCTCGGCCCCGGTCGCGATCCGCACGACCTGCACGGCCGCCCCGTTGCCCGGCGCGATGCCCCGCGCACTCGGGATCGTCAGATCGGTGTTGGACGCGAACCACGGCACCCCGCGCGCGATGGCGTAGCTGGCCTCCGCGAACCGCCCCCAGGGCAGATCGGGCCCGCCGAACCCCTGTACCACGGCCGCCGGATCGTCGTCCGCCGACTCGACCGGCTCCAGACCTCGCTCACGCAGGGCCACCCTCAGCCCCTCGCCGCCGATGACCAGCACCCGCGCACCCGCGGGCAGCTGCTCGCTGATCAGCCGGGCGACCGCCTGCGCCGAGGTGATGACATCACCCGCCACGGTCGGTATGCCGAGCGCGGTGAGGTGCGCGGCCACGGTGTCGGGCGTCCGCAGCGCGTTGTTGGTGACGTACGCCAGATGCATCCCGCCCGCGCGCGCCGTCCCCAGGGACTCCACGGCGTACGCGATCGCACTGCCGCCCGCGTACACCACCCCGTCGAGATCGAGCAGCGCCGTGTCGTACGCCTCGCTCAGGGCCCGCCCACTGCCGTCGGGCCGCGTCCTGACTGTCCGGCTCATCGCACTCCGCTCCTCGCTCGGTCCACCGGCCGGCCGGTCACCCGTGGGTGGCGGGCCGATCGTCCCGCGGCCTCCCGGGAATCTCCCGGTGCTGCCCGGGCGATCCCCCGGTGGGTCAACAATTCGGTCAGGTCACTTTCCCCGATCATCCCTCACCGCACCGACACCCATACGATGCATCAATGAACTACGCAGGTCCCGCGGAGGAGACCCCGGCGCGCAGCGGCCTCGAACTGACCCCGTTCCGGGGGCTTCGCTACGACCCCGACCGGGTCGGCAGCCTGGCCGCCGTGACATCACCGCCGTACGACGTCGTCGTACGGCCGGACGGTCTGCTCCATCTCGAATCCGCCGATCCGTACAACATCGTCCGCCTGATACTCCCCCAGGCCAGAACACCCGCCGCCCGCGACGAACAGGCGGCGGACACCCTGCGCCGCTGGCTCGCCGACGGCGTCCTCGCCCCCGACAGCGAGCCCGGCCTCTATGTCTACGAGCAGGCGGACGGCAGCATCCTCCAGCGCGGCCTCATAGGCGCCCTGCGCCTGTCGGAGGCGGACGCCGGAGTGGTCCTCCCGCACGAGGACGTCATCCCCCACGTGATCGCGGACCGCGCGGCCCTGATGCGCGCCACCTCCACCAACATGGAGCCCCTGCTGCTCACCTACCGGGGCGACGGTGCCGCGGGCGGGGCGACGGCCGTGGTCGAGCGGACGGCGGAACGGGCCCCGCTCCTCGCCACGACCACGGAGGACGGCTTCAGCCACCGTCTGTGGGCGGTCACCGACCCCGCCGACCTCGCGGAGATCCAGTCGGACCTCGCCCACCATCAGGCCCTGATAGCCGACGGCCACCACCGCTGGGCGACCTACCTGCGGCTCCGCGCGGAGCACCCGTCCCCCAGCCCCTGGGACTACGGCCTGGTCCTCCTCGTGGACACCGCCCGCTACCCGCTCCGCGTCCGCGCGATCCACCGCCTCCTGCACCGGCTCCCGCTCTCCGACGCGCTCGCCGCCCTGGACGGCCGGTTCCGCGTACGCCGACTGGACGCCCCGCTCCCCGAGGCACTGGAAGCCCTGGCGGAAGCGGCCGCCGCCGGCAACGCCTTCCTCCTCGCGGGCGACGGCTCGTTCCACCTCGCCGACCGCCCGGACCCGGACCTGCTCGCCCGTACGATCCCCGCCGACCGCCCGGCCGCCTGGCGCACCCTCGACGCGACGGTCCTGCACGCGACCCTCCTCGACCACGTCTGGCGTATCCCCGAGGACTCACCGGCCCACGTCGCCTACATCCACGACACCGCCGCGACCGTCGAGAAGGCCGAACGCGACGGCGGTACGGCCGTCCTGATGCACCCGGTCCGCGAGGAGGTCGTACGCGACCTCGCCCGCCAGGGCGTCACCATGCCCCGCAAGTCCACGTCGTTCGGCCCGAAACCGGCGTCGGGGCTGGTACTGCGCGCGCTGGACCTCTGAGGGCCCCGGGACAACGGCATACGAAAGGGCGGGACCCCGTCAGTACGGGGTCCCGCCCTTTCACAGTCACCGCCGGACGTCAGTCCTTGTCATGCTGGTCGTGCTGGTCGTTCTCGTCGTTCTCGTCGTCCTGGACAGTGATGACGTCGCCGGACACGTCGTCCTTCAGGTCCTCGTCGGTGACATCGTCCTCGTCGCCGCCGCTGTCCAGGCTGTCGTCCTGGCGGGCATCGACGGCCTCGTCGGCCTCGTCGTCCAGGGCGGAGACGCTCTGTGACGCCTCGTCGCCCTCGGACCCGTTCCCGCCCTCTTCGTCACCGAGGGCGTCGACGAACTCGACACCGTCCATCTCGGCGAGCCGGTCCGACGCGTCCGTGCTGCCGTCCTTGTCGGCCTCGACGGCCTTCGCGAACCACTCCCGCGCCTCGCCCTCACGTCCGGCCGCGAGCAGCGCGTCGGCGTACGCGTACCGCAGACGCGCGGTCCACGGCTGGATGGAGCTGGAGGCCAGCTCCGGGCTCTGCAGGGTCACGATGGCCGCGTCGAGCTGCTCCATGTCGCGCCGCGCACCGGCCGCCACGAGCCGCATCTCGACCTGACCGGCCTTGTCCAGCTTGTGAACCTCGGGGGCCCCGGCCATGTCCAGCGCCTTCTCGGGCCGCCCGAGACCACGCTCGCAGTCGGCCATGACGGGCCACAGGTCGACGTTGCCGGTCATGCGCCGGGCCGCCCGGAACTCGGCGAGCGCCTCGCTGTACTTCTGGGTGGCGTACGCGGCGAAGCCGGCCGCCTCGCGCACGGCGGCGACACGCGACGCCAGCCGCAGAGCCACCCGGGAGTAGCCGTACGCGCCCTCCGGGTCCTCGTCGATGAGCCTCGCGACCATCACGAGGTTCTTGGCGACATCGTCGGCGAGCGTCTTGGGCAGGCTCTGCAGCTCCTGCCGTACGTCCTTGTCGATCTCCTCGCCGGTGACGTCCTCCGGGATCGGCAGCCGTTTGATCGGCTCCCGGTCCCGGTCCCGCTCGTCACGGAACCGGCCGCCACCGCGTCGGTCGTCGCCGCCCCGTCGGTCGTCCCGGTCACGGAACCCGCCGGGGCGGCCTCCACGATCGTCCCGACGAGGACCGCCGCGCCGGTCGTCGCGGCCTCGGTCGTCGCGTCCGCGGAAGCCGCCGGTGCGGTCGCCACCGCGGCTGTCGCCACCACGGTTGTCGTCTCGGCGGAAGCCACCGCCGCGCTCCCCGCCACGGCTGTCGTCACGACGGAACCCACCACGGTCGTCGTCACGACGGTAGGAGGGACGGTCGTCGTCACGACGGTAGGAGGGACGGTCACCCTCACGACGCTCGGGACGCGCGGGACGGTCGTCCCGACGGTCGTCGCGACGGAAGGCCGGCCGGTCACTGCCCCCGCGGTCGTCCCGCCGGAAGTCGTCACGCCGGTCATCCCGCCGGAACGGCGGACGGCCACCCCGGTCGTCGCCGCGCCGGTCGTCGCGGCCTCGGTCGTCGCGTCCGCGGAAGCCGCCGGTGCGGTCGCCACCGCGACTGTCGCCACCACGGTTGTCGTCTCGGCGGAAGCCACCGCCGCGCTCCCCGCCACGGCTGTCGTCACGACGGAACCCACCACGGTCGTCGTCACGACGGTACGAAGGACGGTCACCCTCACGACGCTCGGGACGCGCGGGACGGTCGTCCCGACGGAAGGCCGGCCGGTCACTGCCCCCGCGGTCGTCCCGACGGTCGTCGCGACGGAAGGCCGGCCGGTCACTGCCCCCGCGGTCATCCCGCCGGAAGCCCCCACGGTCCCCGCTGTCCCGCCGGTCGTCACGACGGTCGTCACGGCGGAACGCGGGACGATCGTCGCGACGCGCGAACCCGCCACGGTCATCACCACGACGCTCGTCACGCCGGTCGTCCCGGCGGTCGTCCCGGCGGTCGTCGCGACGGAAGGCCGGCCGGTCACCGTCGCGGCGGAAGCCACGGTCGCGATCGCGGTCGTCACGACGCGGACCCGCACCCGCAGGGCGGTCGTCGCGCCGGAACGCGGGGCGAGGCCCACGGTCGTCCCGTCCCCGGAAGCCACCGCCGCTGCCGCGCTGCTCACCGCGGTTGTCGTCTCGACGGAAGCCACCACGGTCGTCCCGGCGGTCATCGCGCCGGAAACCGCCACGGTCACCGCGATCGTCACTGCGACGGTCGTCACCACGTCGGTCGTCGGGACGACGGTCGTCCCGACGACCGTAGCCGCCACGGTCGTTGTCCCGCCGGTCGTTGGTCGGACGCGCCCCACCGCGATAGCCACCACGATCACCACTGTCCCGTCGCTGCTGGTCGCGCTCCGGTCGATCGTCGGGAGAGTTGGTGGACATGGTGACTCCTGTCTTCGGTACCGCAAGTCATTCTCGCGCAGCCGAATACTCGGCGCGCTCCGGAAAAACAAAAAAGGACCCCTGGTCCCAGCTGTACGCTGGTGACCAGGGGTCCTTCAAAGATTGTTCGGCGGCGTCCTACTCTCCCACAGGGTCCCCCCTGCAGTACCATCGGCGCTGTAAGGCTTAGCTTCCGGGTTCGGAATGTAACCGGGCGT